>JAPPAV010000045.1 GCA_026705345.1 Gammaproteobacteria bacterium | reverse complement strand
ACCGCAGATGCACCGCTACTTCCCGGAGGAAACAAGTTAACGCTTATGGGGCTTGTCCCGTCCCGGCGCGCCCTTCGGGCGCGATCGAGAATGCTATCGCATTCTCGTACCGTGGAACCGAAGCCGTGTGGAGTCACAACCCGGGCGACCACAAGGGTCGCCCCTACGGGGTGTTTCGTGGAAGTGCCCCCCAAGGATCGGGCTACCACGAGGGACGTCGCGAGACGTTCGTCAGGGAGCTGCCTTGCGCACCGCCGGCATGACGTCGCCTAGGTACGCGTCCAGCGCGTCCTCGTCCCAAGGTGCACGCAACGCGATATTGATTGCGTCGGCCCCACTTTCCACGTACGCCATGACCCGGTCGACGGCTTCGCTCGGCGTGCACAACAGTGAACCTGCCGCAATGCGCTCGGACTGCGTTCCCCACTCCCGCTCTAGACTTGCGCGCTCACGGGCTACGCCGGCATCGTCCTTGGCCATTCCGAAGGCGACGTTCACGCCGCGCGCGATGGCCGCCGGATCGCGGTCTTCTTCTTCGCACCAGTGATCAAGGACCCCGTTCAGGCGTGCGAACTCGGCGGCACTGGTGTAGGCCGCGTTCCACCCGTCGGCGTGGCGGGCCGCTATGTCCAGCGTGCGTCGTTCGCCTCGTCCGCCGATCCAGACGGGCAGGTGCGCCTGGACGGGCTTCGGGTAGCACTTTGCGTCGTCGACCTGGAAATGCCGGCCGGAAAACGTCGTGCGGTCGTTGTCCAACAGCCCTCGGACGATTCGTGCCGCCTCATCCAGCATGTCGAGCCGCGTACCGATGTCGGGGAAGGCGTAGCCGTAGGCCGAGGCCTCCCAGATGTGCCAACCGGCACCGATGCCTAGTTCGAAACGACCGCCAGAGAGGTGATCCAGGGTGGCTGCCGACTTGGCCAATAGTGCCGGGTTGCGGTAGCCCACATAGAACACCAGGCAACCGATCCGGACGCGTTCGGTCTCCGCGGCCAGTGCCCCGAGGGTAGCCAACGCCTCGAAGTGGGGTTGGTCGCCGCCTTGAAACGGCGCCTCGTAGAAGTGGTCCCAGACAGAGATCCAATCCGCGCCACCGTCCTCCAGGCGTCGCCACAGGGTGCGCATGTCGTCCATGTCGAGATTCTGTTGGCCGACGTGCACGCCGAGCGAGACGGTCATGGCGCAACCTTCTGGGCAAACGGGCAGTTACGATACATGCGTGTTTCGGCACCGACCACTAGGAAGTTTCCGCCGCTGCCTGTCTTGTATTCGTGGTCGCGCCGTTTGCTTACCGGCAAGGATGTCTGGGATGGCGGCAGGAACTTTCCAAAGAACGGATAGTCCTAGACCACAGGAAGCGAAACTGAGCCACGGCGAGCCGGTCATGACACAGCATCTCTCAAGAGCCGATTGGCCCAACGTGGCGACTTGAAAATCGATGGACTAAACCCCATTTGGTTTGAACGCCCCGGCGATAACCTCCCCCTCCCTCCCCAAATCCCCCTCTTATCGCCGGGGCTTTCTTTTTTCTGAGATCTTTGTTTGCACGGGTGCCGCCAGGGTCGTTCCGGGAGCGAGACGTGACCAGCGACGGCGTGCGCCGGCCCATGTCTTCCGGACATTCGATTTGACTCGGTTGGCCAATGCCGCCAGGTTCCGAACGCTTGCACGGTACGGCATCGCCAAGAGCGCGGGGGTTGCCAGTAGCGTGAGCAGCGTGGCGAACGTCAAACCCGACACGATGGCTTGGGCCAACGGGACCCAGAAACTCGACAGCAAACCGCCATAGACGATGGAACGGTTGATGAAGTCGATGGAGAAGTGACTGGCCAGCGGCAGCAGTCCCAGGATCGTGGTTGCCGTCGTTAGGAGGACCGGTCGCAGCCGTTGCGCGCCGGTGCGCACGATGAGTGACACGTAGTCCAATTCGGGGTGTTGGCTCCGGAGGTGGTTGAACGTGTCGATGAGCACGATGTTGTTGTTGACGACGATTCCGGCCAGCGCCACGACCCCGACCCCGGTCAGGATGGCGCTGAATGTGGAGTTGGTGATTAGTAGTCCGAGCAGAACGCCGCCGGTGGACATGGCGACGGCTGCGAGAATCAACACGCTCTGGTAGGTGTTGTTGAACTGGATCACGAGCAGCACGAACATCAGCAGCAGGGCGGCCGACAACGCGAGGAGCATGAAGTCGTACGAACGCGTCTGTTCCTCGTCGGCGCCTCGGAAGGCAATCTCAACCCTCGGGTCGAGGCTCGCCTGGTCGAACCATGCTTGCAGCTCGGCCACTTTGTCGCCAGCCAGAACACCGGGTTGCACGTCGGCTCTAATGAACTCCACGACCTTGCCGTCGATTCGCTCGATGACGTCGACGTTGGGCACGGCGGTGCGTTTGACGAAGTTCGAGATCGGCACGCGCCCGTTCGGGGTCGTGATCTTCAGGTCGTCGAGGGCGCTGACGCCGCGCGACGTCGGCGGGTAGCGGACGCGGATGTCCACGACTTCGTCGGCGGTGTCGGGACGGTACTCGCCCACCCTGAACCCGTTCGTAACGAGCTGCACCGCGATACCGACGAGCGAGACGTCTGCGTTGTAGAACGCAGCCTGGGCACGGTCGACGTCGAGCTCCCATTCGATGCCCGGCAGCGAACGCGTGTCGTCGATGTCGCGCAGCCCGGTCATTTCCGCGTCCATGTGGTGGCGGACCGCCGCCACGACCGGATCGAGGAGGGCTTTCTCCTCGGCGGAGAACTGGATCTGGATGGGTTTGCCAACCGGCGGACCTCGCTCGGCTTCCCGGACCTCGACCGTAACGCCGGCCAGGTCAGCGGTGGCCTCCCGGGCGCGCTCCAAGATTTCCCGACCGCTCATCGAACGTTCGCCCTCGTGGTGCATTTGGATGTACATCCGCCCGATGGTGTCGTTGGCGTCGGCTAGGCCGGGGCTTCCGGCTCCGCCCCCGCCGACCTGGGTTTGCAGGACCACGTCCTTGATGCCGGGAATGTCGAGGATGGGAGATTCGGCCTCCCTCACGAGGTCGTAGGCTTCGGCGGCGGACAGGTTGCCCCGGGCTCGAACGGCGATCCGTGCTCGTTCCGGGTCGCCGTCGGAGAAAAACACCATCCCGCGACCGAATTGACCGTACGCGAAATAGACCCCGCCCAATACCATCGCCACGATGACCACGGTCAACCCGGCATGTCGGCAGACCCTGCCCAACAGTCGGGCATAGGCGCCGGTGAAGCCGGGTAGTGTTCGCGGGTCGCCGTCTTCGAGTTGAACGAGCACGCGACGGGCACGATTGTCGCGGGAGCGGGCATGCCCGGCCAATGCGCCGATCGTGGGGCCGAACAACAGGGCGTAGACGAGCGACCCCGCGAGCACGAAGAAAACCGTCACGGGCAGGAAGCTCATGAACTTGCCCGAAAGGCCTGGCCAGAAGAGGAGGGGGAGGAACGCGGCGAGGGTGGTGCCGATGGACGCGGCAACCGGCCAGAACATCCGCTTCGCGGCGATCACGTAGGCGTCTCTTGGCACCATGCCTTCGGCCATCTTGCGATCGGCGAACTCCACCACGACGATCGCTCCGTCGATCAGCATGCCGAGCCCGAGCAGCATCCCGAACATGACCATGAAGTTGAACGTGAATCCCAATGCCCAGAGGAACAGCAGCGCGACCAGGAACGACACCGGAATGGCGGTGCCCACGATGATCCCGCTGCGAATGCCGATGGCGGCGACCACCAGCACCATCACCAGCGTCAGCGTGGTGATGATGTTGCCCTGCAACTCGGTGACCTGCGACCGTGCGAAGGGCGCCTGGTCCTGGGTATAGACCAGGTCGAGCCGGGCGGGCAGCTTGGGCCGGAACGCCTCCACGACCTCCTTCACGGCATCGACGGTGTCCACGACGTTGGCGTTCTGGCGTCGGTAGACGTTGAGCGAAATAGCCTGCCTTCCATTTACCCGGGCGTAGCGTTGGCGGTCCTTGAACGTGCGTCGGATCTCGGCGACGTCCGACAAGGTGACCACGGAGTCGCCATCCGCCTTGACGGGCAGGTCGCGGAGGTCGTCCGCTGTCTTGATCAGACCCGGCACCTTGACGGCAATGCGTCCGCTGCCGCTATCGAGGGAACCGGCGGGAATCAGCCGATTGTTGCGGATCACGGTCGTGATCAATTGCTCGGCGGATACCTGGTAGGACTCGAGAGCGGCCGGATCGATGACCACCTCGAGCAGTTCCTCCCGGTGGCCCTGCATTTCCGCCGCCAGGATCGTCGGCAATGCCTCGATGGCATCCTGCAGGTCTTCCGCGAGGTTGAACACGATGCGTTCCGGGACGCCGCCTTCCCAACCGCCGACGAGGTTCACCTGGATGATCGGAAAATCGCTGGCCGACTGCTCCAGGACAACGGGCTCATCGGCCGTCGCGGGGAAGTTGGGCTTGGCGCGGTCGACGGCTTCACGCACGTCGGCCAGTGCTTCCTCCAGATCGTGACTGGCGTCGAATTCGACCAGGACTCGCACCGACCCCTCTTAGGCCAGTGCGCGCACTTCATCGACGCCGCCAATGATTCGCAGTTCGGATTCCAAGGGTTTGAGCAGCAGGCGGGCAGCGTCTTCCGGCGAGATTCCCTCATGGGTCACCGAGACCATGAAGTACGGAACGTCGATGTTGGGTTCGGATTCGATGGGAATGGCGATCCTCGCGCCGATTCCGGCAAGCAAGAGGAGCGCCAACACCGACAGGGTGGCGTGGGGGCGGTCGACCGCCGCCTCGATGATGAAGTTCTTCAAGAACGACCCGCGATGGGGGAGGCTTGCCCGTCCAAGGCCTTGGCGGATACGCCAGCGTTGTCGCGATCCTCGAGACGCACTTCGACGCGCTCCCCGTCGACCACAAGCTCGTGGCCCACGGTAATCAACGTGACGGTCGACGGGAGTCCCGTCACCCAGACGCCGTGGTCGGCATCGGCGACGATCTCCACCGGGTGGAATCGCACGCGACTGTCCGCGTCCACTGTGCGCACGCCCATTTGGCCGGCGTCGTCCAACGCCAGCACCGCGGAGCTGATCTGGTGGGCGCCCACCTCGCCTACGACGATGGCGATTTCGGCCGTTGCGCCGCTCAGCAGGCGGTGATCGGGGTTGGCGACGGTTGCCTCCACGCGATACGTGCGGGTTGCCGGATCCGCCTGGTGGCCGATGAAACTGATGGTGCCGGTTGCGGTTTCGCCGGACGCGAGAACACCGACCGCGGTTCCTCCGATGGCGAGTCGGCTGACGTCGCGTTCGGAGACCTGACCGACGAGTAGCATCGGATCCAAGTCGACCACTCGAGCACAGGGTGTCGCTGGCTGTGCGTAGTCGCCGACCTCGAGCAGCGTCTGTTCAACGACCCCGCTGAATGGCGCCCGGATAAACGTCCTCTCGAAGTCCAGGGTGGCGGCTTCGAGTTGTGCTTCGGCGGTGGCCAGCCGCGACTTGGCCTGGGCGATCGCGGTCTTGGACTGGAACCCGCCATCCTTCAGTCGCAGGCTGCCCTCGTGTTCGATCTGCGCTTGGTTGACGGCCTCTTTGGCTTGGCTGACCCGCGCTTGGCGATCCTCCACGGCAAGCCGACACAGTAAGTCTCCAGCGGCGACCGCGGTGCCGCGTTCGACCGGCCGTTCGATGACGCGGCCTTGGGTTTCGGCCCGAACTTCGACGGTTCGCTTGTTCTCGGTGTGGCCTCGAATCTTGACCTCGTCGGAATACGCCGACGCGGTGAGCGTCCTAGCGCGTACGATGGTGGGTTCACGGTCGTCGCCGTTTACGGTGTTGTGTGCATTCTGCTCGCTGATGGATGGATGGTCTGCGACCGCGTCGACGCCGCCGAGGTAACCGGACGCCAGCCAGACACCCGTCGCAAGGACGATCAGGAGCGCGGTGAGGTGCGTCTTTCGCATGCCGTCACCCCGAAGACTGCGTGCGCGGGAAAGTAGCACACCAAAGCCTTGGCGCGCGATATGGAACCCGCGCGGGGCGGCGCTTGTCGTCGCCCGCATGGGGATGCGGGGTCGCAGCACGGGACGGGACAAGCCCGTCCCCGTCGCAACGGAAACTTAGGAGCGCGCCCGGCCTACCACTCGCCGGTGTTCGGCATCGACGCCCACGGCTCCTTGGGCGGCAGTGGTTTGCCTGCTTGTAGAAGCTCCACGGAAATGTTGTCCGGCGATCGCACGAATGCCATGTGGCCGTCCCGGGGCGGACGATTGATGGTGACGCCGCCATCCATCAGGCGCTGGCAGAGGTCGTAGATGTCGTCTACGTGGTAGGCCAGATGCCCGAAGTTTCGACCCCCGGAGAGCGTCTCGGGGTCCCAGTTGTGGGTGAGTTCCACTTGCGCTTCGCCATCTCCGGGCGCGGCGAGGAAGACCAGGCTAAACCTCCCGCCCTCGTTGTCGATGCGGCGCAGTTCTTCGAGTCCCAGCTTGTTGCAGTAGAAGTCGAGCGAGGCATCGAGATCGGCGACTCGAACCATGGTGTGCAGGTATTTCATGACATTCGTCCCAACGTGCGAAGCCCGTGAAGCATACCGAATAGCGGGAGTCGACGCGGGCGGATGTCCCCAATCTGCGGGAGAACGTCGACCGAAAAAAACCCCGACCGGGGAGGTCGGGGTCACCAAGTCATAGGCGAAAGGGGATCGAAATGTCACGACTTGTGGAGGGAGAGGGGTTAATCGAGACGATGCAAGCACTCCGCAAGTCGTGGGCAAACTCTAACGGCCAATCGTGGACGGAAAGTGGAGCTACTATGGGAAAGCGATTGGCGTTTAACGCAGCCGGATCCGGAGGAAACCCATGCACTCGCTCGCCATCAATGACTTGATCGCGGCAGCCGCAATCGACCACGGCGCGCTCGATTTCGACGACCGCGGCACGGGGTTGGCGCCACGGCGGTTGCCTGACTGGACCCGTGCCCAGTTGCCCCAGCCCATGGACGTGGTGGTTCGGATGCCGTCGGGTGTCCGGCTGCGGTTCGCCACCGACTCGACAAAGGTCGGCGTCTCGTTCCTCGCCACCAACATGGTGATGCCCGGTCGGGAGCGCCGAGGAGTCGTGTTCAACCTGGAAACCGACGGCACCCTCTTGCGGTTGGAGTCCACGTTGGGGAACGCCATCGTCGTCAAACCCGAAACGACCGGCGGCTTCGATCTCGTCCGCGGCGAGGCCGACACGTTGGTGTTCGACGGCCTGGCATCGGGAGATAAGACTTGCGAGCTTTGGCTGCCACACAATGCCTTCATCGAACTACACGCTCTCGAGGTGGAGGATGGGGCCACGATCAGTGCTGCGCCTGCGGATACCCGTCGCCGGTGGGTGCACTACGGCAGTTCCATCAGCCATTGCATGGAAGCGTTGGAACCAGCCGGGATCTGGCCGGCGGTGGCTGCGCGATTGGCGGGGGTTTCGCTTCGCAACCTGGGCTTCGGCGGGCAGTGCCACCTAGACCAATTCGTCGCCCGGACCATCCGAGATCTCCCGGACGTCGATATCGTGAGCATTAAGACCGGAATCAATATCGTCAACATGGACTCCATGCGCGAACGCGTGTTCACGCCGGCGCTGCACGGTTTCCTGGACACGATCCGCGAGGCCAAGCCGGACGTGCCAATCGTGGTCATTTCGCCGATCTACTGCCCAAGCGCGGAGACCCGTCCCGGACCGACTATCCCGGATGGGCGGGGAAAATTCGTAACGATCGACGGCTTTGAACAGTTCCGGAACGGCAGCCTGTCCCTGGTGCGCATCCGCGAGATCATCGTCGATGTGGTGGAGAAGCGCCGTGCGGCAGGTGATACGGCATTGCAATACGTCGACGGGCTGACCCTGTTCGGTGCCGACGACGCCCACGACCTGCCCGACGACCTGCACCCCAACCCCGCGGGCTACCAGCGCATGGGCGAACGCTTCGCGCCCGGGCTTGCCGAACTCGCTGCCACGTTAGACTAGCCGGTCGAGGACCAATCCAGAGGAGTCGCCATGCCCATCTCGCCGTCGAGCAACCGAGGACCTGCTCGTTAGCCAGGAAGGCCGAGTTGCCGTCCTGACCCTCAACCGCCCGGAACGCCTGAACGCCATCAGCGGCGCCATGCTCGGCGAACTCTCCGCGAAACTGGTGGAGGCAAACAAAGACCCGGACACGCGTTGCATCGTGCTGACCGGGGCAGGGCGCGGGTTCTGCGCCGGACTCGATCTCGTCGACGTCGGCCAAGGCGGCATCGGCAGCCGCGAACGCCGCAGCGGAGACAACCGCCCCCCGCGCCAGCTGTTCGACCTGCGCGACGCGCCGATCAACGTCATGTGGAACATCGACACCCCGGTGATCTGCGCGGTCAACGGCGCCGCCGCGGGCTACGGCATGGACCTGACCCTCCTCGCCGACATGCGCATCGCGTCGGAGTCCGCGAAGATGGCCGCGGTGACCGCGAAGCGCAACGTCGTCCCGGAGAGCGGCGGCACGTGGCTCCTGCCGCGCCTCATCGGCTGGGGCAAGGCCGCGGAGTTGTACTACCGGGCTCGGACCATCGATGCTGCGGAGTGCCTGGACATCGGTCTGGTCAACACCGTCGTGCCCAGCGACGAGCTGATGCCGACGGCCATGCAGTGGGCCCAGGAGATCGCCGACAACGCCCCGATGGCGGTGCAGACCACCAAGCGGATGATGCGCATGGGGCTCGAGGAATCCTACGACACCGCCGTCGACCACCTGATGGTGCACTTGAACGGGATGTTCGCCTCCGAGGACTTCCACGAGGGCGTCAAGGCGTTTCTCGAGCGGCGCAAGCCGAACTTCACCGGGCGCTAGCCGGTCGTCCTTGGGCGTCCCATGAACGTGTAGGGGCGACCCTTGTGGTCGCCCGCGACGGATACGCCGAGTCGATTGCGGGACGGGACAAGCCCGTCCCCTACGGACCGCGGCAGTATTCGAGGCACTGTTCCATCAGCGTTCGATCATCGTCGCTGGTTGCCTTGGCCAAACCCGCCTCGGCAATCGAGACCGCTTCGTCGCGATGGCCCATGACGGCGAGCAACCGGGCGAACGTGTCCACGATGGGTAGATTGTCGCCGCTGGTCTGTGCATATGCCTCGCGAGCCATCGCTAGGTTCTCCTCGACTGGTGAACCGGTGCGGTAGCCGGCCCACGCGAGGGCGTTGAGGGTCTCGGCGTCGCGGAGTCTCTCGATGAGCTTGCTTGCGATCGACGCGGCCTGCACGTGCTCGCCCACGCCAACCAGAACCTGGTAGCAGGCAGCGACCGCCTCGCGGGTCAACATGGTTTGCACGTCGCGCAGTGCCTTCATCATGACTTCGCCGAATTTCGCCTTGGTTTCCTCCTCCCGTCGTACCTCGTCGTCGAATATCCTGAGATGGAATGCGGCACGTCCCGGGACGTCCAGGTGCGAGATGATCTCGCCGTATCGCGCTGCGTCAACGAGGAGATCGAAGACTTCGCGTACCAGAGTGCGCGCTGCCTCGGCGTGGAGGACATCGTTGTCATTCAGACTGTCGAACAGGGCGAGCGTCGCAGCGCTCTCGCCGAGCGTATCGTTGATTCTCGCGAACACCCGCGCGGCCTCGTCGCCCGGCTCGCGGTCGAGGATGCGCTGTTTGGCCGCGTCCCGGCGCTCGACGAGGGCTTCCCGCGCCGGGGGATAGGAGGTGCCCAGCCTCTCAATGTCGCCGAGCAGAAACGACAACCTGACCCCCGAGTAGGCGGGATCGTGTTCGGCACCCTCGTCGAAGCACCACAGGTACTCACGCAGCGCCTCGTCGTATCGGCCCATTTCCCGATAGGCGTCGGCGAGTTGCATCCGTAACATCGGATCGTTCTCGTCCCCCTGCGCCAAGGTTCGTTGGGCGCGGATCACGGCGTTGTCCCCGGCGATGACGCTGGCGCTCAACTCGAGGAACTCCTCGCTGTCCTTCTTGCCGGTTATGCGGTCGAGCAGTTCGCCCTCGGGCGTTAGGTAGACGTAGTTCGGGAAGGACTTGACGCCGAAACGCTCTGCCAACGCTTCGTTGGTTTCGTTCTCCTCCGCGTCCACCTTGAGGGCGACGGTGTGTTCCGCCAGCCACGCCGCCACTTGCGGGTCTTGGAAGGTGGTCCGGTCCATCTCCTTGCAGGGGAGGCACCAAGTGGTGAAGAAGTCGATGAATACGATCTTCTCATCGGCCGCTGCCCGGGCGGCGGCCTCTTCATAGGTGAGGGCATGGAACTCCACGCCGTCGGCCACGGCTAGGCGAGCGACGAGAAGGCAGAGCATGGCGAAGGTTGGGGGGAGTAATTTGGTTTCCATGGTGACCGATGGGTTGAGTTCAGAGGGTTTTAATACGTTGATCCACGGGGGTGTAGATAGGCGGCGAACACCCAAGGCCACCAAGCGACCGGTGCTGACAGTTGCGGCGACTGGATTGCTGTCGTTGCAGACGTACATATCTAAGCATGATGCTTAACAAAGTGCAGCGCGAGTGTTTTCTACGCGGAGGCAGCGTTCGCGAGCAGCGCCTTGTTGTTTGCCCGAACTTCGCTCAGCCGACGTTCGACCAGGCGACGGGTTTCGCCCGTGACGCCTAGGTCTGCGGCCAGGCGACCCCATCGACCGAGTGCGTCGGCGACGCGGTCGAAGGCGTGCCTGACGCCACTCGGCAAAGCTGGCCTCGGTCGCTAGCTGCTGCATGGCCTCGAGGCCGGGCGCGGGACGCAAGCGAGCTCTCGAAAGGTCGCCGTCGGCGGGAAGGTACATCTGGATCTTTGGTCGGGCGCCAGAAAAATACGATGTTGGCCGTTAGAGGGCACCGGGACGGGACAAGCCCGTCCCCTACGGAGACTCCAGCGGCTCGTGGGTTACTTTCGGCACACGGCGCACCATCCGCCCAAGCCACAGCCGCCGATCCGAACGTGTCCACCATCGTCCGGCCTGAGCCGGGTCGTCGCCAACCGCCCCCATCCCGTTCCACCGGGTGAACTCGTAGCGGTAGGAGACGATTCGCACGAACCGTGGTTGTTCACCGTCGAACGGATCGTCGATCCAATCCAGTACCGCGGGTTCGGCGTCCAGCAGCCGGAACACCAGGTTGTAGATCCAGGGCGCGTATTCGGGCCTGGTGAGCGCCGCGAACCACATCTGCCAATCGAGGCGTGGCTGATGCGGGGTGGCCCAGCCCGGTGCTCGGTCGAGGTCGCCGGGTTTGAACGGAAACTCGTACTCAAACCAGTTGTCGCCATCCATTGAACCCTCGATAACCAGTTCCCGCCGCTCGGTGGTCATCACCGCGAACAGCCCGTAGCGGTTGACGATCCGCAGGGGTTGCACCAACTCCGCGGGGTTCGGGAACCTGGCGAAGGCAGCCGCCGTCTGGCATAGGCCGAGAGCGATGACCACCGCCGCCAAGGACTGGGCGCCGACTCGGCGGACTCGGGGTTTCGGCGCTCGCTTGACCCGAAGGAAGCGGTCGTCCAAGAGCGCCAGGCAAACAACGATGGTCAGAAGATTGAAGAAATTGTAGTTGCCGGTGACGAGGATCAGGACTTCGAAGCCGATGAACGCGAGCGCAGCGAGCGCACGTAGTTTGCGGGGTCCGAAGATCAGGAACGGCAGGACGAGTTCGATGGCGAACGTTGCCCCGACGGCGAATGCCAAGGCGGAGGAGGGCAGCTGGTGTGCGAACGGTGCCAGCAACGTCGGCAACGGCTGGGTCTCGAAGTGGTATTCGAGGGCCGTAAGGTCCGCCCACACCGGATCCCCGGATAGCAGTTTGACGGCGCCCGAGAGGAACATGAAGCGGAACGCGAGCAGTCTCAGCACCCAGATTCCGATAGCCGGCGACCGCCCCAGGATCGCTGCGGCGAACAGGCACTCGATGAGGAACATGTCCCATTGATAGGCCGTGAAGGTCTGTCCGACGCCGACGATGGACAGGTAGGCGACGTACGCACCAAGCGCGGCGCTGGTCCGCAACTTCCCTGCCAGTCCGACCAACGCGCAAAGCGTGCCGAAAGCGAACACCCAATGGAACGACATCCCGAACCACAGCGCCGTGGGGACGGTCCAGTACCTGTCCGACTCGAAGGTGACGTGGAGGGCTTCCAGGAATTCGGTGGCCGGCAGGACGCCGTTGTCGCCGATCAGGGCCTCGGCCTGCAGCCAGAGCGAACCGAAGGCCATTAGCGCGGCGGCGGCTATACCGCGATAGACGATACCCGCCGTGACGTCGAAACGTGTAGGCCGCAGCTCGCGCCCGAATAACGGTCGGGCGATCCGCAGACACAACTCCCGATGACGGGACACCCACCCGTAGAGCCGCTCGGATAACCACGCAAAGCCCGGCATGCGACGGTAGACCCACAGCCAGCGTCCCCGACCACCGGCGGCGAGCGTTCGGAATGCCGCGTCGGCACCGCTCGCGGTTGCACCCGATTCGAAGAACCAGATGGATGCCGCGAAGTCCTCTTCGGACAGGTCGGCATACTCCTCGGCAACCGATTGGTACGGCACGTATTCGACCGCATCCCCGGTGAAGGCGCGGGCGTAGTCGACGGTGTAGCGGCAAAAACCGCAGTCGCCGTCGTACACCAACCTCGGGGTCATGGGTGAAGCGGATGGTAGCATCGCCCCGATGGTGACCCCGGAATCCGCAGCCCGCGAACTGCGCGAGAACACGACCGACGGGGCGGCCGTGTTGGCCCGCCGCGGGATCTCGCTGCTTTCCTCGTTCGTGGCCGCGGCGGATGATGACGACCTGTCGGCGGCCACCCGGCGTTGCGCCCAACGAATGCGGGACGCCAGGCCGACGATGGCAGCGGTGGGGAACCTGATGGAGCTTTGGCTGGAGACCTTTGCTTGGTCGCAGGAGGACTTCCGGAACCGTGCGATTGCGCATTGCGAATCGATCCTTGCAAGGGCGGATCGTGCATTGGCCGAGACCGTGCGCATTGCTCACAAGCGTCTTGGCGAGTTCCCGCGCGGTAGTGTATTGCTCACCCACAGTGCTTCTTCCACGGTGTGCTCGGTCATCGACGGCTTGCCGTTTCGGCTCTTGGCGACCGCATCGGAACCGGGCGGGGAGGGACGGCGAATGGCCGCGGAGCTTGGGATCACCTGCGTCGAGGACGAAGATGCGCCCTCACGCGTCGCCGATGTCGCCGCGGTGGTGGCAGGGGCAGATGCGGTGGCCCGCGACGCCTTCGCAAACAAGGTGGGTACGCGTGCACTGGCGTGCGCCGCACGGGAATCGGCAACGCCGTTTTTCGTCGTCGCGGAGAGCTACAAGTGGGTGGCCGATGCCCGCCCGGTCGTTGCAGAGGACTCCTTCGAGGCGGTGGAGAACGAATTCGTAACGGCATTCCTGTCGGATCGCGTTCAGTGTGTTTCCCTTTCGCCTTGGCGGTAGTACTCTAGTAGGATTGAATTTGACACTAGACCGGACAATGAAGCTGAGCATAAGTCTTCCAACCGAGGAAATCGCCTTCATGGACGGATACGCCCGTTCCCAGGGGATCAAGTCGCGTTCGGGCGTGATCAAGGCTGCATTGCGGAACCTGCGTACGTCCGAGCTTTCCGATAGCTATGCGTCCGCATGGCGGGACTTCGACGAAGAGGAAGATCGGGTTTGGGATCGATCGTCGAGTGACGGCCTTCCATCGTGAGGGAGGGGCAGACCCCTCGACGAGGCGACGTTTGGATGGTGGGCCTAAGCCATCCAGTCGGTTCGGAAGCGGCGTACCAACGACCGGCGGTTGTGGTCAGCAACAACGCGGCAAACGAGAGTGCCGCGGCCCTGGGCCGTGGGGTGATTACGGTAATACCCATGACAGCCAACGTTCGTCGTGTCCATCCATTTCAGGTCAGGCTCACCGCCCGAGCCAGCGGTCTGCCGCGTGACTCGAAGGCTCAAGCCGAGCAGGTTCGGGCCGTGGCAGTGGAACGCCTCTACGACCGTGTGGGTCGAGTTCCACGAACGAGCTTGACCGAGATTGATGCGGCGCTTCGATTGCATCTAGGCCTGTAGCCCACGAGCGACGACCGTTGCTCCACACCTTAGCTGTCGCCAACTACCGATCGTTGCGTGATCTCGTGCTGCCGCTCGAGTCCCTGAACGTGGTCACCGGTCCTAACGGGAGCGGCAAATCTAATTTATACAAAGGGTTGCGGTTACTATCTGAGACCGCATTTGGCACCGCAGTCGAATCTCTGGCGGTGGAGGGCGGAATCGAGTCAGTGCTCTGGGCCGGGCCCGAGCAGTTCTCCAAGGGGGTCAAGCGCGGCGACTACGCCGTTCAGGGAGGACCGCGCAGGAAGCCGGTGAACCTGCGCTTCGGTTTTGCCGGCGACGATTTCAGCTACGCCATCGACTACGGGCTTCCGGAACCCATGCGGACGATGTTCGGCAAGGATCCCGTGATCAAGCGGG
The DNA here is from genome assembly GCA_026705345.1 of Gammaproteobacteria bacterium. Taxonomy (GTDB): domain Bacteria; phylum Pseudomonadota; class Gammaproteobacteria; order Pseudomonadales; family Azotimanducaceae; genus VXYL01. The sequence continues at coordinate 91,439 of JAPPAV010000045.1, read as the reverse complement.
AGGTGATCTGGCACTGCGGTCCTTGGCACGAGCGCCGCGGCATCGTGGACCGGCGCGGCCCGTTGGTCCGTGCCCGGGATGCCGACGGGCACTGGCAGGTGATCGAGAAGCACCTGCCGACCTTCGACAGCATGCTGTCGAGACTGGCGGACCCGGAGCGGGCGCCGGAGGTGCTGATGCTTCGCGAGCGGATCCGTTCCTGGCGGTTCTACGATCACTTCCGGAGCGACGCCTCCTCGCCGGCGCGAATGGCCCAGGTCGGTACCCGGACGCCGGTACTCGCCAACGACGGGCGCGATCTTGCCGCTGCCTGGCAGACGATCGTGGAGACCGGCGATGTCGATGCCCTGCACGACGCAGTCGCCGACGCCTTCCCGGGGGCCACCGTGGACGTCGTGGATTCCGGTGGCCGGTTCAGCCTGCAGTTCAGTCAGCACGGACTGCTGAGACCGCTTGCCCAGGCCGAACTGTCCGACGGCACGCTGCGCTATTTGCTGTGGATCGCCGCCCTGCTGACGCCGCGTCCACCGAGTCTCATGGTGCTGAACGAACCGGAGACCAGCCTGCACCCGGATCTCCTGCCGGCGCTTGGGCGGTTGATGAAACGCTGTGCGGAGAACACGCAGCTTTGGGTGACCACACACGCAGAAAGCCTGATCCGAACGCTCACCGAAACCGATGGCTGCAACCACCTCGAACTCGGCAAGGAGCTCGGCGAGACCTCGGCCCTCGGCTTCGGACCCTTCGATTCGCCCGCGTGGCGTTGGCCGGGACGCTAAAGGGTGTCGGACTCCGTAGCAGCCGACTTGGTTTCGCAAACCTGGGCCCGCGACCTCGAACCGCCCGCCGCGGTTCCAGCCTCCGCCGACGTGGTGATCATCGGCGGTGGCATCATCGGCGTCTCCACCGCCTGGTTCCTGTCCAAACGCGGCATCGACGTCGTGGTGTGCGAGAAAGGCCACATCGCCGGCGAGCAATCCGGTCGCAACTGGGGCTGGGTGCGCCAGCAGGGTAGGGATCCGCGCGAGATGCCGATGATCGTCGAGTCGCTGCGTATCTGGCGCGAACTCGGCACCGAGATCGGTGAGGACCTGGGATACCGTCAACATGGAATCCTCTATCTGATCAACGACGACAAGCAGCTCGAACGCTACGCCGCGTGGGCCAAATTCGCCGAGGACTACGAGACGGGCACGCGCCTGGTCGATCGCAACGAATTGCCCCGGTTCGTACGCGGCAATGCCGTCGAATGGCGCGGTGCGCTCTATACCCCGACCGACGGTCGGGCGGAGCCGCACCGTGCGGCGCCTGCGCTGGCGCGTGCCGTAGCGCGCCACGGCGGCACGATCCTCACCGGCTGCGCTGTTCGCGGCATTGAAACCAATGCTGGACGGGTATCGGCGGTGGTCACCGAGCACGGTGCCATCCGCACTTCGACGGTGCTCTGCGCCGCCGGCGCCTGGACCTCGATGTTCTGCCGCGCGCTGGGCATCCGCGTGCCCCAACTACGCGTGCGCGGCACCGTCTGCCGGACGGCGCCGGCCAAGGTGGTGTGTGACGGCGCCATGTCCGACCGCAACCTGGCGTTGCGCCGCCGGTTGGACGGCGGCTACACCCTGGCCCACGGCTCGACCATCGACCACCCGCTGACGCCGTCGACGTTTCGCTTCGGGACCCAGTTCGTCCGGGCGTTGATGATGGACGCGCGGAGCATGCGGCTGTCGCTGGGTCGGGAATTCCTAGACGAACTGACGACGCCAACAAGGTGGTCTCTCGACCGGGAGTCGCCGTTCGAGAAGTGCCGCGTACTGAATCCGGAACCCAACCCTAGGATCCTTCGCCATATCCGAGCGAAGTTCGACGCGACGTTCCCTGAACTCGCCGGTACGCCAATCGTCGAGAGTTGGGCGGGCATGATCGAGACCACGCCGGATGTGGTGCCCGTGATCGACGAGGCCCCGAAGTTGCCAGGCTTCCACATCGCCACCGGATTCAGCGGCCACGGCTTCGGTATCGGCCCGGGCGCGGGCAAGGCGATCGCGGGACTCCTGACGGGCCACGAGGTTGGCTTGGACGTCAGCGCGTTCCGCCTCGGTCGATTCTCGGACGGGACTCGTATACGCCCGCAGACATCGGTCTGAGGCGCCGGCGGGCTAGCTCAGATACCGAGATCCAGCTTGTTGTAGCCCCGAAGGCTCTCCCTTGCCGCGTCGTTCCACTCGAACGACTGCCCGGCGAACGGCCGGTAATCGTAGGGCGTCTCGTTCGGGAAGCGTTGCCGGCGCGCCTCGATCGCGAGGCCGAGCACGCGGGTGCGGCGGCGGACGCGATCCTCGTCGTAGATGATCTTGTCGCTTCCAGGGGCGTGAATGCCGTTGCCACGGGCGCCGACCACGCTCGCGCGCGGATGGAAGCCGAAATTCAACGTCACGCGGCAGGCGTCGCTGGTGTTGGCGAACGAGCCGTGAACCGCTTGCCGGTTGGTGATGGCGACGTCCCCCGGTGCGCACAGGAGCGGCACGGCATCCGGCAATCGGTCCGAACCGGTCGTCGTGCACCAGCCCTTGATGTCCGCCTTCGCCAGATGCGAGCCGGGCACCACCCACAACCCGTTGGCCGCGTCGCAGCCGTAGAGCTGCGCCATGAAGTTGAAGCCATGGCTGCCCTGGTGGAACTTCGGTGTTTCCCAGTGGGTGGTGCCGTCCTGATGCCAGGCAACGCTGCCGCCGAGGCGCGGGTGCTTGATCCAGATCACCTCGTTGAAGGGCGAGAAATCCAGGCCGTTGACGGCTTCCGCCACGCGTAGCAGGTCGGGATGCGCATAGAGCCGCAGCGCGGCGTCGGAGAATTGCAGGGAACCGCCGACCACTTGCGGTACCCACTCCGGTGCGCCTTCCGGCACGGCGGGTTCGAGCATCTTGGCCGGATGGCGACCGTTGTTGCCCGCAGTACCGCCGATGGGGTCTGACAGCGGCCGCACCATGGCGATGCTGCCGCCCTTGCCGTCGGCGCCGAGAGCAGGGCGGCCAAGCCGGTCGAGCTTGCCGCGCGGCACGGTCGGCGCCCGGTCGAGGATCGCCAGCACGTCGCGCTCGATGTCGGCCAGTTCCTCTTCGCCGATGACGCCTTCGAACACGTAGAAGCCATGCCGCCAGTAGGACTCGACGATGTCGTCGTGAAGCGCACCGTCCGCGTCGTAGCGGATCGGGCCGCGGTTGTCGAGGGTCTGCGCCCGGACCGTGCCGGCTTCGCGATAGGCCACCATCGCCGCCTCGTGTTCGCCGTAGTCGGACTGCCAAGCGGTCGCTGCGGTCATCTCCGTGTCCCCTCAGGCGCGGACGGGACCGGTCCCCGCCAGAAGCGCGCGATTGTCATTGTGGTCAGAATCCCGACGCCCGGGCAACGCTCCGGGCCCCGTTGGCTGGCACTTGGAACAGCGCCGGCAGATAGCGTTGGCCCCGCGAAACCAGCTCTGGCTCGGCGGTGCGACGGCTGGGTTGGCATCGCACACGGTTGGCAAGCCAGCGCCACAGCCGCAGCAGGCCCGGGTCGTTCGCGGCGACTCGAGCCCGGCCGGCGAGGCCGAGGTGGCCGTTGACCCAGTCGGCAAGCTCCTTGGGCGTCTTGAGATCGAGGACCGTGCGGCGTCGGCGATAGCCTTGGCGCGCGGCGCCGCGATGCGCATGGCCGTGTTTCTTCATCTGGCCCAGGACCACGCGGGCCGAGCGCGTATCGCGCATGAGCGCATCGAGTTCGTGGCGGAAGGCGTAGAGCACCTCGCGCCACTCGTCGTTCTTCGCGGCCTTCTCGGTAAGCGTGCCGATGGCGTGCGCCGCCTGGTCGCGTTCCCGAACACCGCCTTGGCGCGCCTTGCGGAAGATCTCGGCCCAGACCTCAACGTCCCGAACGCGGTTGCTCCGGCATGGGCACAGGGATCGGATGGCGGCGCAACGGGACTGGTAGCTGCCCTCGTTCATCGCGGCCAGGAGCTTGTCGATGTCGACTTGCGGCATGGGGAGAGGATACCGGATCGGGCAAAAAACAGCGCAGGCTGACCCTGGCGACGCTCAGCGGGAGGGCAGCGGTTCGGTGCCCTCGCTCAGGATGGCGAGATAGGCGTCGTAGGCGAACAGGCGGTTGCGCCGGCGTCCCGTGATTTCCCGGGCGATGCCCTGTCCGACCAGGGTCTGCATGGCGCTGGCGGCGGTAGGCAGCGACATGCCGGTGGTCGTATGCACATCGGCTAGGGAAATTATGACCCGCGAGCTCAGGACATCGTGTACGCGCAACATCGAGTTGGCGCGACGGCCTGCTGCTTCGAGGCGTCCACGGTCGACGGCGAGCAGTTCGACGAGCCGATGGCAGGTGTCCACGGCACCTGTGGCGGTCTCCTCGACGCCCTCGAGGAAGAACGCAAGCCAAGACTCCCAGTCGCCGGTGCGGCGCACTTCGTTCAGTTGGCGGTAGTGCTCGGTGCGGTGCTGCTTGAAGTACAGGCTCCGGTGCTCATTCGCGCCGCTCTCCGGTGCTTGATCTATAGGTGCCGGTTGAACTTCGGTGCATTGGTCAAAGCCTTGCGGGAGAGTCGCGCCGAGGACCTGAGGATTGCAGTTGGCATAGCGCGAGGTTCCTTAGTTGCGATGACCGCTATAGAGACTAGGCCGTGAACTTTTAGCAACGGAGTGCCTTGCTAAAGTCTTCTTCATTCGGCCTCAATGCAACGAGCCGTAGCGACTCCGCGCTGGTGTGCAAAGCGGTGCCGCAAACAAGCTTCCGCGCCAGGATATTGAGCCTCCATGCTTGCGCCGACGATCAGCCGAAGGGCCAGACTTCGAGGCCATGGATCGCGTTGCGGATGTCCATGGTCAGATTGACGGAGCCGACCCTTTGGTTGGCTTCGAAATCGTACAGGCTGATCGTGGACGGCGACGAACCCGAGGCCACGAAGCGCTCGCCGATGGGGCAAAGACCCCGGCCGAAGCCCTGCCGGGCGACCTTGGAGTCGTCGATGCCGGCGAACTCGATCTCGCTGTCGTCGTAGGTGACGGTCTTGAACGCTACGCTCTCGCCGTTGTGGCCGGCGTAGCGCACGCAATCGGTTTGGGTGTCGTTGAACAGAACGCCGTGCCGGTAGGGACGGGCGTTGTGGACACCCGCCGGCAGCGAGCAGACTTCGGTCACGTGCATCCTGCTGTCGAGATGCAGCAGAGCCTGGGTATGAAGGCCACTGAAGAAGATGCCCGAGCGGTCGACATGCACCATGTTGATGTGGAACGCGTTGACGGGGCGCGGACCTTTGTTCGAACGCGGATCGAAGGTGTGGCCGCCCCACTCGTCGTAGGGGCGCAGCAGGTGGAATCCCCAAACGTACTCGCCCCGTGCCAGATCGAAGGCGAGCAGGCTGTCGAAGCCGGTCGAGGTGAGCAGGATCGTCTGATCCCTGCGGCAGATTTCGTGGCAGTGCTTCAAGTACCGGTTGCGGTACGACGCCTGGATCTTGAAGTCGCGGCCGTACCGGAAGAGTTCGTCGCTCGCCGCGATGTAGATGGCGTCCTGGTGGAATTCGATGCCGCGCAGACCGCGGTCTGCGCCGCGGCCTTCGAAGTCGATTCCGCTCGTATTCCAGTCGACGTGCTGGACGACTTCGCGTTCGTCGAAATCGACCGTATACACCCCGCCGTGGCTCTCGCCCTGCTGGGTGCCTCGCACGACAGACGTTGCGATGAGCTTGGGTAGATGGATTGTCATGCGTCGACACCGTTGTACCACAGTTACGGGAGGCGGCCGTTCGGTGGCAATGTCCGATGCCTTGCCTTAGCCTGCGGGTCACTCGACTTTGGGGCGCGCCGGAGACAACTTCATATGGGCAACAGCGGGAAACTAGCACCGGAAACGCTGAATGCGCAGGCTCTCCGCCAGATCGATGCGCAAACCGGTGGATTGACTCCCGGCATCTTCCCGTCGACGACCTATGTTCGCGACAGGGACTACGAACTGATCAACCCCGACCACAGCTACGGTCGAGACGAGAACCCGGGGTTCGTCGTTGCGGAGAAGGTGCTCGCGGAACTCGAGGCAGGCGCGGCGGGCCTCCTGTTCAGTTCCGGCATGTCGGCGGCGATGGCGATTGTCCAGACCTTGAAGCCCGGCGACCGGATCGTTGCGCCCAAGATCATGTACTGGGGGTTGCGCAAGTGGTTGGTCGTTTTCTGCGAGCAATGGGGTCTCGAACTCGATCTGTTCGATCCGTCGGAGCCGGATGCCTTGGTGCGAACCGTCGAACAGGGCGAGACGCGGCTGGTGTGGATGGAGTCGCCCTGCAATCCCACTTGGGACGTCATCGACATCAGCGCGGCTGCAGACGTGGCGCGGGGCGTCGGTGCGACCCTGGTCGTTGACTCCACAATTCCGACGCCGGTACTGACCCAACCGATCAGGCACGGTGCTGACCTCGTTGTGCATTCGGCGACGAAGTATCTGAACGGCCATTGCGATGTCGTTGCCGGTGCGGTGGTCACGGCACGAGAAGACGAACTCTGGGAACGCATCAGCCGAGTCCGGCTACAGGGCGGTGCGGTCCTGGGGTCGTTCGAAGCGTGGCTGCTGCAGCGGGGTTTGCGCACACTCTTCCTACGCGTTCGAAAGGCGTCCGAGTCGGCCCTGGCGATTGCGCGCCGCTTCGATGGACATCCAGCCCTCAAGACGGTGCTCTACCCGGGCCTTCCCAGCCATCCCGGCCACGAGATCGCCAAACGCCAAATGGACGGGGGATTCGGCGGCATGCTGTCGCTACGGGTCAAGGGGGGTGCGGAACGCGCACTGGAGATCGTGAAGCGATGCCAAGTGTTCACGCGCGCCACGTCGTTGGGTGGCGTCGAGAGCCTGATCGAGCATCGCTACTCCATCGAGGGGGCCGGCAGTCCGATACCGGCAGACCTCATCCGCCTGTCAATTGGCATCGAGTCCGTTGACGACCTGATCTCGGATCTCGAGCTCGCGCTCGCGTGAATCGGAATCCGCGCTACGACATCCTGTTCGAACCGGTGCGGATCGGTCCGGTTGAGGCACCGAACCGGTTCTACCAGACGCCCCACGCCTTGGGCACCGGCAACGCCATGCCGCATACCCGTGCCGCGATGCGGGAAGTCCGGGCGGAGGGGGGCTGGGGTGTCGTCAACACGGGCTACTGCTCCATTCATCCGAGCTCCGACGACACGCCGTTGCCCTATTGCCGGTTGTGGGACGACAAGGACGTCAAGGTTCACGCCCTCATGGTGGATGCCGTGCACAAACACGGCGCGCTGGCCGGTGTCGAGCTATGGCACGGCGGCAGCGGCGTGGGCAACCACATGACCCGTGAAGCGCCGTTGTCCGCCTCGGGCGTGGCCCGTCACAGCACCTATCCCGGGTGGATGAGCCTCCAGAACCCGCGCTCCATGGACAGCAAAGACATCCGTGAGTTGCGGCACTGGTACGTCGAAGCTGCGCGACGCGCCCAGTCCGCTGGCTTCGACGTCGTCTATATCTACGCCGGTATGGGCTACGGACCCTACGAGTTCCTCCTGCCTTGGCTTAACAAACGCACCGACGAGTACGGCGGCAGTCTTGAAAACCGCGTCCGTCTGCTGCGCGAGACTCTCGAAGCAGCGAAGGACGCCATTGGGCGCACCTGTGCCGTAGCCGTACGGTTCAGTTCCGACGAGCTTCTCGAAGTGCCCGGTCGCGACCATCCGTCACAAGCCCACGAGATCGTTGCGCTCTTGGCCGAGATTCCGGACCTCTGGGACGTGAAATCGTCGGATTGGACGGTGGAGACTGCGTCGGCGCGGTTCAGCGAACAGGCTGCCCAGGAACCCCTGAACAGCTTCGTCAAGCCGTTGACGTCAAAGCCCGTGGTCGGCGTCGGCCGTTTCACGTCGCCGGACGAGATGGTGCGGCAAGTGCGCAGCGGCATCCTGGACTTCATCGGTGCCGCACGCCCGTCCATCGCGGACCCGTTTCTGCCGAAGAAGATCGACGAGGGTCGCGAGGATGAGATCCGGGAGTGTATCGGGTGCAACATCTGCGTATCGGCGTATCACGACGGCGTTCCCGTTCGCTGCACCCAGAACCCCACCATGGGCGAGGAGTGGCGCCGGGGTTGGCACCCGGAGCGCATCCCGGCTGGCGATCCCGCGAAACGCGTGTTGGTCGTCGGTGCCGGACCCGCCGGTCTCGAATGTGCCCGGGCGTTGGGTCAGCGCGGTTTCAAGGTGACGCTTGCCGAAGCCCGGGACGAACTCGGCGGACGCGTGACCCTCGAGTCCGCGTTGCCGGGCCTCGCCACTTGGGCGCGGGTACGGGACTACCGGACCCACGCCATTCAAACCATGGCGAACGTCGACGTCTACCGCGAGAGCATGCTGACGGCACAGGACGTGCTGGACCTCGGCTGCGACCATGCAGTGATTGCGACGGGAGCTTCGTGGAGTCGCAAGGTACTCGGCACGCGCGGCTTCCCCACGGACGAACTGGAGGGGGATGCGGTCTACACGCCGGACGACATCCTGAACGGCACCGTGGTCGACTCGCCGGTGGTGATCTACGACTTCGACCACTACTACATGGGGAGCTGCCTCGCCGAGCTGCTCCGTCGACAAGGCCACGAGGTCGTGATCGTCACGCCCGCCAACGCGGTGTCGGCCTGGACGTTCATGAACAACGAACGCACCTACATCCGGGAGCGCATGATCGAGCTCGGGATCGAGGTGGAGCTAGAGTGTCTTGTGACCGATCTCGTCAATGGTGGCCTGCAATTGACGTCGATCTACCGAGGCGGCGATGCCGCCACGAGGGAATGCGGATCGCTCGTGGTGACCGGTGCGAGACATCCGAACGATCAACTCCTTCGGGAACTGACTGCGGATGTGAACCGGACGACGAACGCCGGCATCGTGTCTGTGCACGGCATCGGTGATTGCCGGGCGCCCGGTGCAATCGTTCACGCCGTCCACGCGGGGCACGAGTGCGCACGGACAATTGAAGACGGCGCACACCGCCCCGTGGCTTGGGAACGGGCAAGCATCTAGGGACCGACGCCGGCCTCGGTCGGGCCTGACGCCATTGGTTCTTGGAGTTGGGTGTTATTCTCCTGACAGGTCTTATCGAACCCCTCAGATGCGCAACGCTTTGATCGTCGTTCTTGTTCTTGTCACGGGCGAGGTGCTCGGTGCCGAGGCTCCCCCGACCCATCGCGTGGATAGCGCCGACGACAAAGTCGAGGAGGTCGTCGTCATTGGCGAACCGGTGGAGCGCGGCAAGCCTCCCGAGTTTGAATTCCTCATGCATGTCTACGACAGCCGAAGGGAGGGCATGAAGCTGTACCGGGATGGTCGGTACGAGGAGGCATTTCCCCTGTTGCTGCAGGCTGCCAAGCGCGGCTTCAAGTTGGCCCAAGTACGGGTCGCCTACCTTTATGCGAGTGGCATCGGCACCAATCGAGATGTACGGGCCGCAATAGGCTTCTTGGGCGTCGCTGCGAAACCTCCGACGCACCCGCAAATCCTAAATCGCTACAAGCATGTCTGGAAGCAAATACCTGCGGAACTCAAACCACCCTTGCAGCGCATCATCGACCGATTTGACTCCCTGTACGGGTCTAGGGCGAACCGCGTGGCCTGCGACAGAAGCCATCGCACCGGCACGTACATGCGGTCGCTTAGGTGCAACTTCATGGACGAATGCGGCATGTACCGGCACCTGCGCGCTTGGGTGCCCGAACTTCGAGACTGTCCCGGGGGCGGTTGATGTGGCCGGCTCTGTAAGCAACCCGAGGCCGGACTGACTTCGGTCAACTTCGCATGTGGGCCGCGTCCGGATCGTAAGGCGGTTCAGGAAGGATTCGTGCCGGTCGTCGCTGATCGAGAATATGCACCTCAAAATCCCCGTTCGCGGACGAGAGGAACGGCGTCTTTACATAGGCTAGGGCGAGGCTTTTTTCGACGGTATGGCCATAGGCGCCCGACGTCACGTAGCCCGCGAATTCGCCTCGGCACCAGATCGGCTCGTAGCCCCAGGCGTCGGCATCCGCGGAATCGATCTCCAGCGCAACCAGCTTGTGCTCGTGTTCAGCTTGGCGGTCGGCGAGGGCGGCTTCCCGGCCAATGAAGCCCGTCTTGTCGTAGTCCACGAACCGGTCCATGCCGCACATCGCCGGGGTGTAGTCGGGCGTGAACTCCCGCGACCAGATCCCGAAACTCTTCTCCATGCCGAGGGAGACCAACGCCCGCGTACCGAACGGCCTAATTCCAAGCTGCGCACCTTCGTCCATGAGCAGGTCGTAGACGCCGCCGGCGTAGCCCGGAGCGACATAGATCTCAAAGCCGAGTTCGCCGGTGAAGGACAACCGTGCGATCCGGGAGGGAGCGATGCCAACATCCATCCGGCGTACCGACATGAAAGGCATGGCTGCCTTCTCCACGTCGCCGGAAGCGACGATCCGCATGAGTTCCCGGGACCGCGGCCCGGCGATCGCGATGCTCGTCAGTTCGTCCGATCGATTGGAGATTCTGACATCACGATTGCCCGCATGTTGTTGAAACCACAACATGTGGAACGCCTGCAGGTAGCCCGAGCCCACGACTAGGAAATGGTCCTCGGCCAGTCGCATGACCGTGAGGTCGCCCTTCATATGCCCTGACGGCAGTAGCATCGGGCCCATGCGGATGCGGCCGACGCGCGGCAGGCGGCTTGCGAACACATGGTCCATGAAAGCCACGGCATCCGGCCCGGTGATCTCGTACTTGGCGAACGACGAGCCGTCGAGTATTCCAACCCCGGCCCGGACGGCGCGGCATTCCTCGCCGACGGGGTCGTGCGAGTTCGAGCGCCGAAAACTCGGCGTCTCGACGGCGTCCGCGCCGAGTGGCGCGAACCAGAGCGGAACTTCGAGACCGTACGATGACCCGAACACGGCATTGGCCTGCGCCATCCGATCGTGGAGTGCGGATACTTTGCTCGGTCGTCCTGCGGGCCATTCGTCGTTCGGGCAGAGGAGCGTGAACCGGTTCTCGTAGAACTCCTTGGCCTTGGCGATCGAAAACGTCTTGGTGGCGAAAGAGCCGAAGCGGCTCAAATCCATCGCGAAGATGTCGCCCTCCGGCTCGCCATCGATCATCCATTGGGAAAGCGCCAGGGCAACGCCGCAGCCTTGGCTGAATCCCGCCATGACGCCGCAGCACGACCAGTAGTTCGGCACACCGCGTACCGGGCCGACCAGAGGATTGCCATCGGGTGCGAAGGTGAACGGACCGTTCACGATCCGGCGGATACCGGCCTGGGCGACCGGTGGAAACCGTCTGAAACCCTTGATCAGGGCGTCCTCGAGATCGTTCAGTCGCGGAACCAGGAGATCCGTCTCCCCGAAGTCCCAGGGCGTTCCGTCCACCGACCAGGGCGTCGAGTTCTTCTCGTAGACGCCGAGCAGGACGCCGTCCTGCTCCTGGCGGAGGTACATCTCGCCGTCGAGGTCCAGCACCAACGGCAATTCCCCGTCGACGTCGCGGATCTCGTCGATGCCCTCGGTGAGGATGTAGTGGTGCTCCATGGGCACGATGGGCACGTGCACGCCGGCCATGGCGCCGACCTCGCGCGCCCAGAGGCCCGCCGCGTTCACGACGTGTTCGCAGTGGATGTCCCCTTGGTCGGTGACGACTGTCCAGGTGGCGTCGGGCCGTCGAACCAGATCCTCGACCTTGGTATTGACGTAGACCTCGGCACCGGCCTTGCGCGCAGAGAGGGCCAGCGCCTGTGTCGAACCGTACGGGTCGATATTCCCTTCGTTGGCGTCGAACAGGCCGCCGACGACGTCTGCGGTATCGACGATCGGGCACAGCCGCTTGATCTGGGCCGGGCCGATGAGTTCGCTGGCGATGCCGAGCACCCGGTGTCGCGCGTGTTCGTAGCGGATCACCTCCCAGCGCTCGGGCGTCGCCGCGATCTGGATGCCGCCGGTCAGGTGCATGCCCACGTCCTGACCGCTGATTTCCTCGACTTCCTTGTAGACGGAGATTCCGTAGGCTTGCAGCCGCGCGACGTTCGGGTCGCTGTTCATTGCATGGAACCCGCCGGCGGCATGCCATGTCGACCCGGCGGTGAGCTGCTTGCGTTCGACGAGAACCACGTCAGACCAACCCAACTTCGTCAGGTGGTAGAGCACGGCGGTACCGACGATGCCGCCGCCGATGACGACGACGCGCGTGTGACTCTTCATTTGGCGACCGGGAGGTCCTTTGAGGGTCTAGAAATGTCCAATAATGTATAACCCTGGTGTTGGCATCGGTCCGGCGTTTGTGAAACGAACCAACCGGAACCTTAGTTGTCGCCTGAATGACAATCAACACGCCGTTGGGTAGAGTCCCAACCGGTCGTTTCATATTGGCCAACATGGACATCGACGTACCACTTCGGGAACTCGGCGAAGTCGACTCGCGGGCCTTGTGCGAAGCCGTGCTCGCGCAGGAGGAAGCGGCTTGGCTCGAGTCCCGATACCGTCAGCAGACCTACCATCACCACGACCAGACCCGATCCATCGTTCTGGTGTTCACGGACGGTTCGAACTGGCCCAAACCCGCTATACATCAGGGGCCCGGATGGGATCGTCTGTCGGACGTTGCCGTGCCGTTGATGCAGGAGGTCATCAAGACACACTATCCCCAGGGCGGTGAGGTCATCCGTGCCATGGCGGCCAAGCTGCTCCCTGGAGGCAAGATCAAGACGCACGCAGATGTGCACGCGTCTTTTCGATGCGGGCACCGTATCCACGTGCCGATCACGACGAATCACCGGGTCTGGTTCACCATCGACGGTCGCCCGTACCAGTTGGACGTCGGGCAAGCCTACGAGGTCAACAACCAGAAGCAGCACAGCGTCGCGAACAAGGGCACGGAAGAACGGATCACGTTCATCTTCGACTACATTCCGCCGGGACCCTTGGCATATCCGCCTCAACCGGGCAGGACGCAGGCGCCGGCGAACCACCCGCTGTGATCAGGAGTCGTCTAGGATCTCCATCAGCGGTCCCAGGTGTTTCTCGTAGTGCCGCCAGCGGCCAATCGACGTGCTGTAGAGGGGCCGTCTGACCTGGAGGTTGCTGGGACTCATGACGCTCCTTTCGTTCTCGTGGAACTTGAGACACCGGTCGTCCCATTCGAGGTCGAGATACTCGACCAGCCCCCTGCCGATCCGCTCCGGTTCGGCAACGAGTTCCTCGTATCGCACCGCGAAGATCCCACCGGGGAATACATCGTCCCAATGCGCCATCAGCCGACGGTAGTCGATGAAGTACCGACCGAGCTCGCGGAGGTCGAAGGAGCAGGCCAACGCTTGGAAATAGTGGCAATACAGCGATAGGCAAGTGTCCAGCGGGTGACGGGTGCAGTGGACGACAAAGGCGTTGGGGAACAGCGTCTTGATCAATCCGATGCGGACGAAATTGCCCGGCAGCTTGTCGACAACGCGTTCTGCCGAGGTTGAGCGAAGCCGCAGTTCGGCGAGGTAGAGCGCCGACGACTCGCCCACCGAGCGGGAATCGATCAGCGACATGCACTCCGGAGCGGGTTTCGATGCGGCGAACCTTCGCGTTAGCGAATGATTGACGCCGGCCAGGGACTCGAGCTCGCCGGCACCGTGGATCGAGGCGTGGCTTGCGAGGATCTGCTCGACCAGGGTCGTCCCGGATCGGGGCAGGCCGACGATGAACACCGGCAGCGTCGAGGGATTGCCGAGCGTTCGTCTGTGTTCGATGAAGCTCTTCGAGTAGGTCGTTTTCAGCCTGTCGAAGAGCTCGCTGTTTCCCTCGGGGTCGTACCTGACGGATTGCCGATGGAGCGAGTTGGCCGTTTGGAAGTGGTGGAATGCCCGATCGAATGCGCCATTGGCGTCGGCGACATTGCCGAGGGCGAAGTGGCAGTGTGTGGCGTCGTCCTTGGGTAGCTCGGGATCCGCCAGCAGCTTCTCCACCCGGGGGCGGAGGCGGGCGGTGGGTTCGATGAGCGCGATGTGATGGTACGCGGCACCGCAGGCGGGCTTGGCTGCCAGCAGTTGCTCGAGTCGGTCAATGGCGAGGTCGGCCTTGCCTTCCTGCCTCAGGGTCAGTGCTAGGCTGAGGTGACCGTCGATCTCTTCGGGGTTCGCGCGGATGGCTTCTTGGATCTGAAGCCGTGCGTCTTTCGTCCTACCCAGTTGGCGCAGGACCAATGCATAGTCGATGCGTGCCTTGGCGTAGTCGGGACGTAGTCGAAGCGCCTCTTCGAAGCCGTCGATCGACCGCTGGGTGCGCCCCATCCGGTGGAGCACTGCGCCAAGGTGCCGGTGGAACTGGGCGTTTCCGGGAGACGCGACGACGGCTCGCTCGTACACCTCGACCGCGTCGGCAAACCGTTGGGTCGCGAGCAGCGTGTTGCCGAGTTTGATCGTGGTGGCGACGTCGTCCGGATCGAGATCCAATGCCCGACCGTAGGCCTTGGCCGCTTCGTCCCAGCATCCGAGCTTCGTGCAGGCGTCGCCGAGTTGAAGATGGGCGTTGCGATTCTCGTCCGAAACCGAGATCGATCGGCGCAGGTGCCTGACTGCGGCCTCCGTCTGGCCCAGCTGGTTCAACGCCAGACCCAGATGGTAGTGGGTGCGTGCGTGATTCGGTTTGAGGTCAAGGAATCGTTCGTAGTGGCGGACAGCCGCTTCGAGATCCCGCTGCTCGTGGGCGATCATGCCCAGCAGCAGGATGGCCTCGGCATTTTGGTGTTTGTCGAGGATGCGGCGACACGCCTCCTTGGCCTGCTGCAGTCGACCGCTGCGGTAGTGATGCGACGCCATGTAGGCGAGGGAGGCAATCTCGGCGTTGTCGTCTTTGGAACTCAAGGGACGCGTGGTAGACCCTAAACCGGCACCGCAGGCGGACTAGAGATACCTGAAGTCGTATGCGTTTCGCCGGGCGACAGCGTCTCCTGCGGAGACGATGTGGCCCATGGAGGGCGACGGAAAGTGGGCGGTCAGCACGAGCGTGTCGGTGTCGCAGTGCGTTGCCAGGAACTTCCTCCGGGTGCTGGCCGACGCCGCCAGGTCGTAGTCGGAGTTGCACGTCCAGCCCGGTTCGGCAAGCTGCAGCGGGCTGTGGATGAGGTCTCCGCACATCGCGGCATGACGCTCTTTGGACTTCACGTGGATGGCAACGTGGCCCACGGAGTGGCCTACCGTCGGTTCCAGCCAGATCTCGTCGTCGAGGGCGTAGTCCAGATCGACCAACACCGCTTGCTTGGCCTCCGCGATGGGCTGGACATTGTCGACGAAGATCTCGCTGTACTCCTCCTCCATGGCGACGTACTCGTCCCGGGCAAAGATGTACTTGGCATTCGGAAAGGTCGGCACCCAGATACCGTCGACCCGACGGGTGTTCCAGCCGCAATGGTCGGAGTGCAGATGCGTACAGAACACGTAGTCGACATCTTCGGGATGCACGCCGGAGGACATGAGATTGGCGAGCCACACCTCGTTCGTGCGCTGGTGCCATTCGGAGGGCTCCGCGTACGTCTTGTGGCAGCCGACACAGGTATCGATGAGGATGCAATGATGCCGAGTCCGGACTAGGTAGGATTGCACCGGCATGACCATGCGGCCGGTATGCGGACAAAGCGCCTTGGGCGTGAGCCACGAACGGTAGGGTTCGACCGCCTCGGGTGTGGCCTCGTCGAAGAACTCGGACGGACGGTAGACGGGTATCTCGTGTTCGACGATGCGTTGCACCGTCACGTCGCCCAATTGAACCAAGGCCATGTGGTTGCTCTTTTGCCAGCCGTATCGGCCCACCGAGAATATCACCGGGATGGCGCGGGTTCGCGGCGATAGGCCGATTGTGCAACCATTCCCGATGTCGAGGGATGGTGATTGGGCGTGAGCGAGCAAGACATCATTTCAATCGGGGGGGTGTCGAAGCACTTCGGCTCCGTCGTCGCAGTCGACGACGTCGACCTCACAATCCGACGGGGCGAGTTCTTCTCGGTACTTGGACCGTCGGGCTGCGGCAAGACCACGCTGCTACGCATGCTTGCCGGGTTTGAGGCGCCGACAAGCGGCGAGATCGTCATCGACGGCCAGCGCATGTCCGAGATTCCCGCCCACCGCCGTCCCACCAACATGGTCTTTCAGAACTACGCGATCTTCCCGCACCTGACCGTTGGCCGGAACATCGCGTTCGGGTTGCGCAAGTCCGGTCTTTCGAAGTCGGATATGCAGGGTCGGGTGGAGGACATGCTGGCACTGATCAAGCTACCGGGCTACGCCAACCGCACCGCAACGGAACTCTCGGGCGGCGAGCGTCAGCGGGTCGCCTTGGCGCGGGCGCTCGTCATGCAACCCAAGGTGCTGCTGCTCGACGAGCCGTTGGGGGCGCTGGACAAGAACCTGCGCGAACAGATGCAGATCGAACTCCGGGCCCTGCAACGCTCGGTGGGCATCACGTTCGTGTTCGTCACCCACGACCAGGAGGAGGCGTTGACGCTGTCGGACAGGATCGCCGTGATGGCCGACGGTCGGTTGCTGCAAGTCGATTCGCCGACAGGTCTCTACGAACATCCAAAGTCCCGTTTCGTTGCGGGGTTCATTGGTACCACGAACCTCTTCGACGGTCGTGTTCGTGGGTTGGAGGGCGGTCGGACGCTCGTCGATGCGGGGCCCTTGGGGATGGTTCGCGCACACGCCGTCCCAGACGGCCCCGAACCGGGGACGGAGGTCGTCGTAGCCATTCGGCCGGAGAAGCTGATGTTCCATGCGCAGGCGCCCGGCAACAGCGCAAACGTGGTGGAGGGGCGCATGGGACCTGCTGTCTACCTGGGGGATCGTAGCCACTTTCACGTTCGCGTATCGGGACGCGAACAACCGGTTGCTGTCGCGCTGCAGAACCAGGAAACGACGGCGGTGCATCAGGTGCCGACCGACCAACCGGTCTGGCTCAGCTTCAAGGATCAGGCGGTGGTGTTGCTAAGGTCGGGCTGACGGGTCCGCGGGCGGAACCGTTCCTCGACACGCGCTACCGAAGGGGTCGTCGGCCTGTCTTGACAGTCCACGTCGCGGTTGTTGACGCCCTTGCGACCCAGTCTCCATGATGCCGGAATGAAGCTGAGACGGGTCGGTGGGTGCGCTGCATTGGTCGCGGCGGTCGGCATTGCCGAAGAGGATGTCGCACCGATGCCACCCGAGTGGTTCGCGCCGCCGAAGACCGCGAGCGAACTCGCTATTGCACGCTTCACCCAGAGTCCGTTCCTGGACGATCGGGAGCTGCCACCGGTGGAGGAGCGACTCCCGGACGATCCGGTGGTCAGTCACCCCTACAAGAACATCGGGAAGTACGGCGGCAGGGCGCGTATCACCCATTGGGATAGCTGGCAGTTCTTCAACTGGGAACACGCGCTGACGATCTCCGCGGACCTGCGCAACGTCCTGCCGAATCTCGCCGAGTCCTGGGAGTTGAGCGAAGACGGGCGGGTCACGACTATCCGGCTGCGGCCGGGCATCAAGTGGTCCGACGGCGCACCGCTGACCTCCTACGACTTCATGTTTCGACTCAACCACATCTGGCTGGATCCCGAGAAGTCTCCCCAGACGAACCGGTCCGTGCGGGGGGCGGAGTTCGTGGTGATCGACGATCTGACCTTCCAGTACGTCTTTCCGGAACCCAACCCCCTGTTCGCCAACTACATCGCCTTCTACGGCAGCCACTTCGTGGACCCCATGCACTTCTTCAAGCAGTACCACCCCGCGTACCGCGACCGGGAGGAACTCGACGAGGTGTTGAAGGAGAAGGGTTTCGGAACGTGGATGGCCATGTACGACGCGCTGCGTGGGTGGGGCAACGAGGACGCCCCCCAAGTGCCGACTCTGCGTGCCTACAAGGTGGTGCAGCGCACGCCGACCAAGATGCGGCTGGAGCGAAATCCGTACTACTTCAAGGTCGACCCGGCAGGACAGCAGTTGCCGTACATCGACGAGATCGACGCGGCCATCCAGCTCGAGAACTCGCAGATGATCACCTTCCAGGCGGCCACCGGCCAACTCGATTTCGCGGCCTTCGCGATGGAGACCCAGAACATCCCGCTGCTCAAGCTCGGCGAGTCGAAGGGTCTCAACAGGGTCCACATCTGGCGCCGTCTGCACGTGGCCGACGTGGCCATCCAGCCGAACTACAACCATCCAGATGCCAAGTACCGCGAACTCGTGTGGGGTACGTCCGAGCGGCGGTTCGTGCGAGCGCTCTCCCACGCCATCGACCGCGACCAGATGAACACGGTGATCTACTTCGCCCGAGGCACGCCGAGCCAGGTGACTGCGCACCCATCGAGCCGGTGGTACGAGAAGCGCTTCGCCCAGACCCACATCCGCTACGACCCGGACTACGCACGCCAGCTCCTGGACGAACTGGGTCTTCACGACATGGATGGCGACGGGCTCCGCGAGTATCCGGACGGATCCCGGCTGACCATCACCCTGGAGTTCCTCGACTTCGAGACACCCAAGGGCATCAGCCTGGAGCTGGTGCGGAACTATTGGCGGGAGGTCGGCATCGACCTGCGCCTTAAGTCAATCGAGCGAGGGCTTCAAGCCGAGCGCGCCCAGGCCAACAAGATGCAAATGACGGCGTGGCATGCGGACAAAGTCACCGACATCCTGTTCCCGCTTTGGCCCGACTGGTTCTATCCCCACCGCTCGGGGTGGGACATGACCATGTGGAACCACTGGGCCCGCTACTACCAGACCGGGGGCGAGCTCGGCGAGAGGCCGCCGGAGATCATCCGCGGTATCCAATACTGGGGAGACGAGTTGCGGACTGCCACGACCGAGGCGCATCGCACGAAGGCCGCCAAGGCGCTGCTCGCCGCCGCGGCGAAGAACCTATGGGCGATCGGCACGGTGGGCAACGCGCCGCATCCGGTGGTCGTATCGGCGCGTCTCAAGAACGTAACGCCGATGGGGATCTGGGGTGCGGACAACCGCTGGACCCTCGCCTACCACCCGGCGACCTGGTACATCGACGAGGGGCCGGAAACGGAGTGATTCCGACGGTGGCGGCGCACTCACGCAACGGAGAAGGGCAGGTCGCGCACACTCGTTGATGCGTCTCTCGGCGCGACCGCGACGTAGCGGGCGACGTTGATCATGCTGGTGTTGTGGATGCAGGCCTCGCCGCCGAGGCCCGAATCGGCATCGTACCCGTAGATCTCGTCATCGTCGTCTTCGGTGCCCACTCCGTCGCGATTGCCGGTGAGGAACAGCACCCGGGTCTGGGGCAGGTCGGGATTGATCCGCTTGTACGGATGCCAGTTGCCCATCACTGTCGTGTTGTGGCGGTCGCGCGCCTTGTCGAGGTAGGCGACCGCGGCTTCGACGCCGCCGGCGCGGACGATCATCAACGGCTCGTCCCGGAGGTCGTCAAATGGAACGTAGCCGCTGGTCGAGTTCCGTGCGGTCTCGAAATCCATGACCACGGCGTACCGTCTTGGCTGATCTCGCATTCCACGCTTGAATTCGTCGAACGGGTAGACGGGAATCTCCTCGCCAGACAGTGTGCCCCGGAGCACGTCGCGGGCTTCCCGCACTGAGATCTTGGCGGCATATTCGCCCGTGTAGCCTTCGGGATTGGAACGATTGACGTTGGACCGGTAGACAGACTCGAAACGCTCCGGCGAAGCGAAGACTCCACCCCCGTGGACCGTCACCATGACGTTGTTTCCCGCCGGTGTCTTGCAGACCGTCTCCTCCGTGTTCGCGGAGAACCAGGTGTTCCAGATGACGTTGTCGTAGGGTGCGTTCGCCCGGGCGTGGAGCAACTGCGGCAGCGAGGCCACGAATCCCTCGTCGCCCGCGTAGTCGAGCGCGCGACGGAGCGCGTCCGGCAGGTACGACTCGAAGATGATCGACGCTTCCATCAAGCTCCCGGACTGCTCGGAGAGCGTCTCCATGTCGACTCCTTTCGTTCCCGGAGAGTGTAGCCCGCCTCCGTTGTCCATGTCGCGGTGCCATAGACCGGCGTAGAGGGCTCCTAGACTGATGTCGGGCGAATTTCGCACAGGCGGTCGGGGGGATATCGCTAACGCTGCTGGTTCCGTGTGCCTCATGGTTGCCGGCCATCACCGTACCGGAACCCGCTATGGTAGATTCCAGCCATGCAAGACATCCCCGCACGCGCGGCAGAGGCGCGCCGACGGCCCCGTCCGGTGCCGCTGTCCAAGATCCACGCCGAGGCCCTTTGGCGGCCCCGGCCGCCGGTCGGCTATGACGACGACGGCTACCCGTTCGAGGATCAAACGTTGTCGGAGAGCACCGCACACGACGACGTCCTGAACTACTTCAGGAATGCGGCGTTCGCCCTGCTCGCCGACCGCCCCGACGCCATGGTCCAGCAGAACCTCCTGATCCTCTTCGAAGAGGGCAACCGGGCTGCGGCGGTCGAACCGGACGTCACCATCGCGCTTGGCGCGGGCCGGCACCCCAGGAACTCCTACAAGCTCTGGGTCGAAGGCCAGCCACCGGACCTCGTCGTGGAGGGACTGTCGGAGAAGACCTGGCGCCGGGATGTTGACATCAAGCCGGCGCTTTACCGCGACCTCGGCGTGCACGAGTACTGGCAGGTCGACCCGCTAGGCCGGCTCCGGGATCCGCTTACCGGCTACCGGCTCCGCCGCGGCGTCTACGAGCGGGTCGCCCCGGCGCGCCCGGGCGTATACCGGAGCGATGTGCTCGACGCCGAGATCTCCTACGACCGCATCGAGATGGCTATCGTCGACCTGCGCACCGGCGAACGGATTCCTCCGCTCCACGACGTCTTGCGCCAACGCGACGACGCCTTGCGGCAACGGCGTGAAGAGCGCAAGGCCCACGAAGCCGCGCTGGCGAGGATCGCCGAACTCGAGGCCCGCTTGAAGCGCTAGGGCTAGAAGGCTCCAATGGCCGTTGCAGATTCGGGGACGCTTCCATTGGTGGACGTCGTTTCGTGGCCCTTTCCCGCGATCTCTCGCAGCGTCAGCCGAACGGAGTGGGGGTCACCGACATTGACGGTGCCGATGTCAAAAGCCGTAGAAGTCCCGGCGATGCGCCACCGCCGAATAACGCCCGGATGAGCCAATCCCTCATGCCACGGATACAGCAACACTAGCCGTTTGGCTTCGTACGCGCGGGCGTACGCGAGCATCTGGTAGACATCCGTCTGTTCCACACCCAGCCGCGGCTCGTCGGGTTTCAGTTCCTTCCACTTCGTGTCGATGACCAAGTCGCCCTTCACGACGATATCCGGGCGTAGGGCGAACAGGCGTCGTTGCTGTCCCTCCAGGGCATAGCGACCCGTGTGCTGTAGGTATACTGGCTGTGGGCTTACGGCAGCCCTCAAGGTCAAACCGACGAACTCTTCGAAGAGATCGTTCATGGGGAACAGGAGTGCATAGCCTTCGACGGCACCCGTCGTTGTACGCTGCCAGTCCCCACCGAGGAGCAGTCGCGCCATGCGGTGGTGGCGACTGCGTCCAGCAGTGTGGTCGAAACGGGAACCTCGACTTTCGGTCTCCGGACGATCCCGTGGATGGCCTGCGCATCATGCTTTGGCGATGCCGTCCGTCAACGAGCGTGCGCTGACCCAATCGGCACAGTAGCGCCAGTGCCTTACCCAGAGGACTAGGCCCCGAACGACAGGTCCCGCACACCCGTCGCGGCACTCCGAGGTGCGACGGCGACGTACCGACCCATGTTGATCATCCCGGTGTCGCCGCGGATGCCGAAGTCCGTGTGCACGCCGCGCAGGTGGTCGATGCCTTCGGGGGCGTAGATGCGTGCACGTTCCCCGCCCGGACTGCCGTACATCGTGCAGATGCAGGACTGGGGCTGATCGGGCTCGATCTCGTTCAGAGAGTGCCAACAGCCGATGGCGTCCGTATTGCCGCGGGATTTCGCCTTGTCGAGGTAGGCCGCCGCCTGCTCGCCGCCGCCCGCGCGCACGGTCATCAACGGATCGTCCCGGAGGTCGTCGAAGTCCACGTAGCCCGTATGCGCGTTTTGCGCGATCTCCAGGTCCATGACGACCGCGTACGTCCGTGGGGGATCAGCGATCCCGCGTTCGACGTCGCTGAATGCGTAGACGGGAATCTGCCGGCCGTCCGGCAGTCTTCCATCGACGATGTCGCGGTTCTCTCGTTCCGAGATCTTTCCGGCGAAGAGCCCCGTGAATCCGAGTTTGCTCTTGCGGTCGACGCTGGCGTGGTAGAGGTTACGGATCCGTTCGGGGGTGGCGAATATGCCGCCGCCGTGCACGGCCACCAGGACCCAGTTTCCCTGCGGTGTCCGGGCGACGCATTCCTCGGAATTGGCCGTGAACCAGGTGTTCCAGATGATGTTGTCGAAGGATGCACCCAGGCGCGCATGAAGCAGTTGGGGCAAGGAGGCGACGAAGCCGTCATTGCCGGCGTAGACGATCGCCCGGCGAAGGGCGTCGGGCAGATGGGATTCGTAGATGATCGCCGCTTCCATTCGGTTGTCCGGCATGTTCGTGGGTTCCTTTGGGTCAGGGGCAGGCGGTAACGATCGGCTGGTAGTAGCCGGTGTCATCGGGGCGATGCCAGCGGATGTCGTGGTATTCGGCACGCTCGAGCGCCGCGATCAACTGATCGCGCCGCAGCGCCCGGAGCTTGGTTCGAAAATGGTTCGTCTCGAAGCCGGCATCGGTTTCCCGAATCAGGAACTGATGCATGAGATACGATCCGGCGTCTTCTGCCCAGTCCCATACCTGGAAGACGACGCGACGCCCATCGTGTCTGTCCTGGACGTGCTCGTTGTTGAACTGGGGCTTGTCCTCGACGAGGGCGTCGTAGTCCCGGACGCTCAGTATCAGGAGCCCGTCGGCGAGTAGCCTGGACTTCATGCTGACCAGCGCCGCCAAGAGGTCGTCGTCTCCTAGGCAGTGCGCGATGGAGTTGTCGCAGGCCATGACCACGTCGAAGCGACCCGTCACCGTCTCACCGAGCTTCCGAAAATCGGCGATGTCGAAGGTCATGTCGACGCCTAGACGTTCGGCCTCGGACCGCGCGCAGTCGACCGACACGGGACTTAGGTCGGTGCCGTGTACACGATGCCCGTGGAGTGCGAGGCCGATCGCCTGCGTACCGATTCCACACGCGCAATCGAGTACGGTGTAGGGTCCGCTGTTCGACATCCGCAGGCCGAGGAATTCGCCGAGGAGCGTGCCCTCGTCACGCATCTCGGCGTCCCAGTCCCACCCCATGTTGTCGCGGTAGAAGGGGCTTAAAGCGTCGTAGAAGTCGGTTGCCGGGTCGGACATGGCGAGCGGTCTAGTCGAGTCCGGCTTGGGCTTCAAACCAAAGCTGGAACAGCTTGGCGCGCTTGCCCGGTGGTGTGGCGGCCATGAATATGCCCCGGGAGAACAAGCCCACTGGGTCGTCGAGACCCGTGCCGGCGAGCCGTTCGGCTCCGATCAGCGCGTTGGTATGGCGGTTGGCGTGGCCATAGCCGTAGACGTCGAACAACGCTGCTCCGCCCACCGGGTCCAGCATGGCGTTGATATAGTCGTAGGCTTGGTCGAGAGAACCGGATCTGTCGGCGGCGAGCGAGAGCCCGCAGATCCACATCATGAGGGGTTCCACGACCACGTTGGGCATCCCCTCTTGGCGCATCCGGCGCGTTGCGCTGCCGTAGACATAGGAGATGCCGACATCCCCCGACGCCCACGCCTGCTCCAGTTGCGTGCTGTCGGACCAGATGAAACGGGCGTTCTCCAGCATCTTGACGAAGATCTCGGTTGCCGACTCGAGCTCGTCTTCGGTGGGGTCGAGCGGATCCTCCCAACCGCCGATGACGCCGGCGATGAAGAAGTTGACGCCGAGGGAGGAGGTGAGGGCGGTCTTTCCCTTGAATCGTGGATCCACGAAGATGTCGTAGGTGGGATTCTCGACATCGATGGTCTCGGGGTTGTAGGCCACCGTCGAATAGCCCCAGTCCCAGGGCGCAAGCCAGTAGCTACCGTTGGCATAGATGCCCTCCACTTCGAGCAGGGAGGGGATGATCTCGCCCCAGCGTGGAATGCGGTCCGTATCCAGGGGGACGATTACCTCCGCATCCCGGGCCATGGCGGTGATGCCGGCACAGAAATGCACCAGATCGACCGGGTAGCCGGTCCGGATGCGCTGCAGGGCGTCTTCTTCCTCGGCAAAGAACGCCACCTTGGGCTCGCCGCCGTACCTAGCCGTGTATTCCGGATGGAACAAGGGGTTCTCGTAGCCGTTCCATTCCAGGAGGGACAAGTCAACCGTGTTCCCCGCCGGTTTGGCGTTTGCCGACCGAAACACCGTGATGGGTAGCGCCACCACACCCACCGACGCCAGGGCTGTGAGCATCTGGCGCCGTGACAGGGCGCCGCCCTCAAGAAGCCTGGTGGTTTCGTCGTGCGCCATGTGCGCGCCTTCCTAGAGTTCGAAATCCAGGTTCCGCAGACTTCTCGACACATCCCGCGGCGCGACCGCGATGTAGCGGGCCATGTTGTGGATGCAGGCATCGCCACCGATGCCGTATTCGCAGTCGTAGCCCCATTCCTCGGGGTCGTCTCCTTGGGAGTAGATGCCGCCTTGGTTGCCGGCGAGGAAGATGATCCGCGTCTGAGGCTGGTCCGGGTCGATCCGGTTGTAGGGATGCCAGTTCCCCATCAGCGCGGTGTCGTGACGGTCCCTGAACTTGCCGAGGTAGGCCAGGTTGGCTTCGACGCCGCCCGCTCGGGCGATCATATTCGGTTCGTCCTGCAACGCCTCGAATGTCTCGTAGCCGCGCAGCGACGCGCGCGCCATCTCGAAGTCGAGGATCACGCCGTAGCGGATGGGGAGATCGGCGATGCCGCCTTTGAACTCCTCGAACGGGTAGACCGGAATCTCGGTGCCGTCGGGCAGTACGCCGCGCTGCACGTCCCGGGCCTCCTGCTCGGTGATTTTGCCTGCGTACTGCCCGGTGAACCCTTCCGGGCTGGCACGGTCGACGCTCGCCCGGTACACGCGTTCGAAACGCTCCGGGGAGGCGAAGATCCCGCCGCCGTGCACGACGACGACGATGCGGTTTCCCTGCGGCGTCTTGACCACGCTCTCCTCGGAGTACGACGTGAACCAGGTGTTCCAGATGATGTTGTCGTAGGCCGCGTTCGCCCTGGCGTGCAAAAGCTGTGGGAGGGACGCCACGAACCCATCTTGGCCGGCGTATTCCAATGCCCGATAGAGCGCCCTTGGCACATGGGGCTCGAAGATGATCTCCGCTTCCATTCTGATGTCAGCCATGCTGATTGGGTCCTTCTGGTGGGCTGTACAATGTATATCGCCGTCGATTTTGGGTGAGGAGGACGGCGACTTGGGGCAGGCCTCGACAATGCGGATAGCGCCGCAAGATTGCTTGATCGGTTTGCGTCCTGTCAACAAACTGTGGCAGTGTCGAGGGCAGTTCCAGAGCGTCGTACATTATCGAACCGCAGGTCTAGGAAGTGGCTCTCAAACCGCCCCGCATCCAGTCTTTGGCCCGTGCCAGTGCGATCATGGACGTGATCGCGTCGGGCGATGAAACGGGTGTGGGGTTGAGCGAGATTAGCGGCGCGACCTCGCTCAACAAAACGACGGCATTCAACCTGATCGGAACGCTCGTCGTGCTGGGTTTCGTCGAGCAGGACGAGCAGTCGCGCCGGTATCGGCTTGGTCTGCGCAACCTCGAGCTCGGACGAATCGTTCAGCAGCGGCTGCGCATTTCGCACTTGGCCCGACCGATCCTCGCCGATCTCTGCCGCAAGGTGAACGAGACCGTGAACCTGGGCCTGCCCGATCTCTACGACCTCGTGGTCGTGGACAGCTTCCAGGGTTCCCGGATACTGCATGCCACCACCTACGCGGGTTGGCGTTCGCCGTATCACTGCACCGCGCTCGGCAAGGCGTTCATGTTCCAATGGGACGCACCCATGCGACGTACGGTGTACGGCGCAAGTGGCTTGCCACGGAAGACGCCCCATACGATCACGAATGTCGACGCGCTGGAAGCGCAGCTCGAGGGCTTTCGCGTTCAGGGATACGCACTCGACCTCGAAGAAAACGACTTGGGTGTGAATGGCATCGCGACCCCGATAACCGACGGCCTGGGGGAGGTGGCGGCGGCAATCAGCGTTGCGGGGCCGTCGAACCGGCTGACGAAGGATGCGATGGAGAACCTCGCCGGGGAAGTGGTCGCGGCGGCGAGGGCGATCACCGAGGCGTTGGGTGGCGTCGCCACGTCGGGTGGCCCGGAAAGCCGGTAGCGACCGATGACCGTCCGCGGTTTGTTCTTACGGCACGAGTGGCTGCGCGGCTACGGGCAGTTGACGCCGACGCTCACGATCATGATCTGCGCGCTGGCGCTGCCGATCTTCACCCTGGTGGTCTACAGCTTCTACTCCCAGGACTACGTCAACATCGACAAGTCGTTCACGCTCAAGAACTACGAGGCGTTCTTCGACAAGTGGGTCTACGGCAAGCTTCTATGGCGGTCGATTCGCATGTCGGCCACCGTGACCCTGATCACTGTGACGTTGGCGTACCCGGTCGCCTACTTCCTGGCGTTCAAGGTCCGCAAAAACCCGATCACCTGGCTCATCCTCCTGAGCCTGCCGTTCTGGACCAGCTACCTGCTGCGCGTGCTGGCGTGGAAGATCATGCTGGGGAACAGCGGCATCATCAACTCCACGCTCATGGAGTTGGGGTTCTTGGAGGGTCCGCTCGAGTTCCTGCTCTACAGCCGTTTCGCCGTGGTCCTGACCCTCGCCCACGGCTGGGCGGCCTTCGCGATCCTGCCGATCTACGTTTCGCTGTCAAAGATCGACCGCTCGCTGCTCGAAGCGGCGGCGGATCTCGGTGAGAGTCCGGTCAGGACGTTCTTCCGGGTCACCCTGCCGCTGTCGATGCCGGGCGTCATCGTCGCCGCGGTGATCCAGTTCATACCCACGGTCGGTGATTACATCACGCCGATGATGGTCGGGGGGCCGAGGGGGATCATGTTCGGCCAGATCATCGCCGCGCAGTTCGGTGCGGCCTACAACTGGCCGCTAGGGGCTG
This sequence comes from Gammaproteobacteria bacterium, assembly GCA_026705345.1. Classification (GTDB taxonomy): domain Bacteria; phylum Pseudomonadota; class Gammaproteobacteria; order Pseudomonadales; family Azotimanducaceae; genus VXYL01. The sequence goes on along the minus strand of JAPPAV010000045.1, from coordinate 64,308 downwards.
CGCTGACGATCATGATGATGGTGACGATCACGCTCATCGTGTTGGCGTTTGTCTGGCTCGCGCAATCGGGAACGGTGCGCCGGCGCGAAATGGAGTCCGTCGTCGTCCAGAGCGAGCCATCCGCAGGGGGGCGCCGACGGATCGGCCCGCTGCACGTCTACATGGGCTTCTATCTGGTATTCCTCTACATCCCGTCGCTGATGCTGCCGATCTTCTCGTTCAACGACAGCATCCAGATGGTGCTGCCGCTCAAGGAGTTCACCCTCAAGTGGTACCAGGGGATACCGGATACACCGGGCCTCATGGAAGCGCTTGGGAACAGTCTCAAGGTTGCCCTTTCGGTGTCGGTCGTGACCACGACGCTGGCGACGCTCGGTGCGAAGGCGCTCACGCGGTACCGGCTGCCGGGGCAGGGCGCGGCGTTGGGTTTCATCATGCTGCCGATGGTGATGCCCGGCATCATCTTGGCCGTTGGTATCCTGGTTCTCCTGCTGGCGCTCGGTATCCCACTGTCGTTGTGGACCATCGGCATCGCCCATGTCGTGGCGACACTGCCGTTCTCCACGCTGGTCATTCGGGCGCGGATGGAAGGTCTCGCCAAGAACCTCGAGGAATCGGCGCAGGATCTCGGCGAGAACGGCTGGATGACGTTTTGGCGGGTGACGTTTCCGCTCATCCTGCCGGGCGTCGGTGCCTCGCTTTTGCTGTCGTTCACGACGTCCTTCGACGAGTTCCTGTTTGCCCTGTTCCTGGGCGGCAATCAAGTCACGCTGCCGGTGTTCATGTGGACACAGGTGCGGTTTCCACAGACCTTGCCGACGGTTCTGGCCCTCGGCTCGTGCATCTTCCTCGGCTCGATCGTCCTGATCGGCATCGCCGAGTGGCTGCGGCGCATGGGGACGCGGGATACCAACAGCATCATTTGAAGGAGAGGAAGCGATGGCCTCGGGAAATCTGCTCGAACGGCTCGACCAGGGCCCGGTGATCTGCGCCGAAGGCTATGTCTTCGAAATGGAACGGCGCGGCTATGTCCAGGCGGGGGCCTACGTCCCGGAGGTCGTGCTGGACCACCCGCACGCCGTGACGGAGTTGCACCGGGAGTTCATGTATGCCGGGTCGGACGTGATCGAGGCGCTCACCTATTACGCGCATCGGGACAAGCTGAAGATCGTCGGACGCGAAGGCGAACTGGAGGAGATCAACCGGACCGCCCTGCGACTCGCCAAGGAGGTGGCGGCGGAAGGCGATGCCCTGGTGGCGGGCAACATCTGCAACACGAACGTGTTTCTGCCGGATGACGAGAAGAGCAGGAAGGTCTCCCGCGCCATGTTCGAGGAGCAGATCGGCTGGGCGGTGGAGGCGGGCGTCGATTTCATCATCGGCGAGACGTTCTCGTTCTACGAGGAAGCGCTGCTCGCCCTAGAGGCTATACAAGAAGCCGGCGCAACGTCGGTCATCACCTTGGCCGTGCACCGGGAGGGACTGCGGGACGACTACACGGTGGCGGAGGCCTGTCGCAGGCTACGCGACGCCGGCGCGGACGTGGTCGGACTGAACTGCATCCGAGGTCCTTGGACGATGTTGCCTGTCCTCCAGGAGATCGCGGCGGTGGTGGAGAGTCCGCTGGCGGCGCTCCCCGTCCCGTACCGAACAACCCCCGAAGCGGTGAACTTCCAGGCGTTGACGGACCCTGGTTGTGACTGCATCCCGGACTTGGCGTTTCCAACGGCCTTGGACAACCTCACATGCAACCGCTACGAGATCGCGGAGTTCGCGAAGCAGGCATGGGCCTTGGGAGTGAACTACCAGGGCGTCTGCTGCGGCGCCGGACCGCACCACATCCGGGCGATGGCCGAGGCGTTGGGGAAGAACCCGCCTGCAAGCCGTTATTCGCCCGATATGTCGAAGCACTACGCGCTCGGGAGCGACGAGAAACTGGTGAAGGAGAACCTAGAGTTCTCGAAGGAGTTCTGAGTGTCCGTCATTGGCGCGCGCGGGGCGATCTCTGGACAAAGCCATGCGAATGCCGTTGATGCACTGATGACTTCAAGTTATGCTTTGCATCATGAGGACGACAATTTCGTTAAGCGAGCATCTCGCGAATCAGGTGCGTCGCGCGGCGGCCGCCCAGGAGCTGAGTGTGAGCGCGTTCATATCCAAGGTCCTGAACGATGCGCTAAAGCAGCGGGTGCCACCGCAACCCCCGTCATTCACCTTGGTCACCACGCAGGGCGTTCGCGTCCGTCCGGGTGTCGACCTGGACCGGCCAAGGTCCGTGGATGCCGAAGATGACGAGACGCGGTTCGGCCTGAGAGGGTAGCGGCTGCGATGCTGCTCCCCGACGTCAATGTCCTGATCTACGCCCATTTCGAGGGCATCGTCGCTGAACATCGCGAATACGCACGTTGGCTTACACGATTGGCGACCGGGCCGGAACCGTTTGCTCTTTCCGTTCTCGTGCTGTCGGGCTTCGTCCGGGTCGCGACGAATTCGCGGATATTCGATCCGCCGGCAACCCTCGCGACGGCTTTCGACTTCGTGTCGTCGCTGGTGGACAGACCCACGGCGCGGGTCGTGGGCCCGGGTCCCGATCACTTGTCTATCTTCGAGACGCTGTGCCGTGAGGCGAATGCGACGGGAAAACTGGTTGCCGACGCGCAGCACGCGGCGATTGCCGTAGAGCACGGCTGCACGATGGTCTCGACGGACTCAGACTTCAACCGGTTTGCAGGACTTCGGTGGCAGCACCCGCTCCGTCCGGGGGAAACGTGAGACGCAACCGTCCCGACCACGTTCACGGTGTCGGCTCCGCGTGGGCGGCCGGCGGCTCGATGTCGTTTAGGCGCCAGTCGAGGTGGCCGAAGTCGGCGACGCCCCGTTCCATCGGGACGAAGTAGCCCGGGGGAGGAAGTCGCCGCCGATGCCGTGCCAGGACGGCGCGGTACGCGGGGAGGCAGCTCTAGGCACGGGAAGCTTGCAATTTTGCATTCCAAATGCACAATTGCACGATGAATGAGCCGCCGCGTACATTTGTCGCGCGCTCGCTGGGGCCGGTCATCCGCCGCGCCTGCCGCGAGTTCCCGGTTGTGGTTGTCACCGGACCACGCCAATCCGGCAAGACCACGTTGTTGCGGCACATGTACCCGGACCATCGGTACGTGTCGCTGGATGCCCCAGACCTGGGACCGCACGCATGCGCTGCCTTTCGGGCGGCTTTGGCGTTGATGGAGTAGCAAGTCCACGACGCATTGAATTGCACAGGCGTGCCGGTCACCGGGACCCGACAACGGCGCGATCCCTCACAACTCGAAATCGAGGTGTTGCAGGCTCTTGGCGGGGTCCCGGGGCGCGACCGCAACGTAGCGGGCCATATCGACCAAACCGTTGTTGCCGCTGATACCCCAATCCAGGTCGTAACCCAAGCCGAGGCCCTGGTCGTTGCCCTCGCTGTTGAGACCCCCTTGGTTGCCACCCAGGTTGAGAAGCCGGGTCTGGGGTTGATCGGGATCGATTCGATTGAAGGGATGGAAGCTCCCCATCCGCCGGGTGCCGTGGCGGGCTGCTGCCTTGTCGAGATAGGCCTCGGCCGCTTCTGGACCACCGGCACGGGCGATCATCAGGGGGTCACGCCGTAGGTTCCTGAACAGTTCGTACCCGCTGGTTGACTTCTTCGCGAGTTGGTAGTCGAGGACAATGCCATGCTGCATTGGCGCCTCGGTGATGCCTTGGCTGATCTCGTTGTAGGCATACATCGGAATGGTGCTGCCATCCGGCAACTTCCCCCGGTCGAGTAGATCGCGGGCTTCCCGAGGGGTGATCTTGGCGGCATATTGGCCGGTCAGGCCATCGGGATTCAGACGATCGAGGTTCGCCCGGTAGCTTCGTTCCAGGCGGTCGGGCGTCGCGAAGATGCCGCCGCCATGGACTACGACGACGACGTGGCGCCCTTGCGGTGTTGTGACGATGCTCTCCTCGGAATTGGCCGTGAACCAAGTGTTCCAGATGACGTTGTCGTAGCTGGCGTTCACCCGTGCGTGCAGCAACTGCGGTAGAGATGCCACGAAGCCGTCGTCGCCGGCATAGCGCAGTGCGCTCCTAAGCGCCGCCGTGGCGTAGGAGTCGAAGAAGATGGCCGCGACCATACGCGTGCCGCTGGTCGCGTGTTCGTCAGCCAGGGTTCGAAGGAGGAGCAGTGGACCCGCACCCAGCCCGGCCACCGCAAGCGTTTGCAGGAGGTGACGACGGTTAAGGACCCCTTCCACCCGGCGTCCCGTCGGCGGCCTGGTCAAAGCTCAAAGTCCAGGTCGCGCAGGCTGGCAGCGACGTTCCTCGGCGCGAGGGCAACGTATCGGGCCATACCGACGGTGCTGGCGTCCCCGCCCATGCCGTACTCCGCGTCGTATCCCCAGCCCAAACCCTGGTCCTTGCCTTCGCTGCCGGTGCCGCCCCGGTTGCCGGCGAGGAACGGGATGCGCACCTGGGGTTGATCGGGATCGATTCGGTTGTAGGGGTGCCAGTTGCCCATCAACTCGGTGTTGTTGCGGGCTTGGAACTTGTCGAGATAGGCGGCCAACGGTTCGACGCCGCCGGCCCGGGCAATCATATTCGGTTCGTCCTTCAGCACGTCGAAACGCTCGTAGCCCCGCTTGGCCTGGCGGGCCAATTCGAAATCCAGAACTACGCCGTAGCGTCTCGGTAGGTTCGCGACGCCGCGCTTGAACTCGGCGAACGGGTAGACGGGGATCTCCGAACTGTCTGGTAGCCGTCCCTGCAGGATATCTCGGGCTTCTTTTGGGGAGATCTTGATGGCGGTCTGGCCGGTCAGACCCGCCGGGTTGTCGCGGCTGAGATCTGCGTGCAGGCTGCGTTCCATCCGTTCGGGCGATGCCAGGATTCCGCCGCCGTGGACCGCGACGACCACATGGTTTCCCTGAGGCGTGGTGACGATGTTCTCCTCGGAGTTCGCGGTGAACCAGGTGTTCCAGATGATGTTGTCGTAGTTGGCGTTGGTTCGGGCGTGCAGCAACTGGGGCATGGACGCCACGAAGCCGTCCTCGCCGGCGTATTGAAGCGCCCGCCGCAACGCGCTTGGGATATGCGGCTCGAAGAACATGCGAGCCTGCATTCGGGTGTCGCCAGTGTCCCGCGCGGCCAGAGCCATTTTCGAAACGAAAGGGCTCGCAGCGATGCCCCCGGCGACCAATCCGCACATCACTTCGCGCCGGCTGAACGCGGCCGTTCGGTAGACCCGACTGGCGTCGGGGTGTGCTCGTAGGGGACGCCCTTGTGGCGTCCCGTCCAGATTGCGTTTCAACACGAGGTCGCGGGCGACCGCGCGCCCTGGCGGGCGCGATAGGGTCGCCCCTACGAGGTCACCGCCACCACTTCGCAAAGCGAATGCCGAACTCCCGCGGGCGGTTGGTCCAGACCCGGTGGTAGTGTTCGTAGTCCGTCGAGTGCGAAAACTGCCACTCGAAGTTTCCGGTGCCGTGCCAGTAGTCGGCCCGCTCGTCCGTCAGGTTGTTGACGAATACGTCCACTTGCCAGTCAGCCTCGCCGGCCCAGAGGGCCAGTCTTGCACCGAGCCAGTGATACGCCTCGTTGGTGAACGAGGGGTTCGCGGAGGACTCCGGCTGCGGGATGAACCGGTTTCGGGATTCGCCGCGGTACGAATAGCTCCCGGAGAGCGTGAACTGCCCGCCCGGCACCATCGACGTCGACCAGGTGTAGCTGCCCCAGGCCGAGACCTGCAGGTCCGGCGTATTGGGCAGTTCGAGACCCTCGGTAACCACCGCCCTCGGCTCGCCTGCCGAGTTCAGCCGGGCGTTCAAGATGATCTCTTCGTCGGACTGCGCCTCCAGCCACTGGGCGTTGGCACCGAGATCCCAGCCGTCGGCGGGAACCCACTCGGCTTCCACGAGGAAACCGGCGGTGTGGGCATCGCCGACGTTTCCGACGACCTTGAGCCACGGGTTGCCGCAGATGACGGGGACTTCCGCCGTGCAGGATTGGCCGCTGGGGTCGACCACCTCGATCTGGAAGTCATCCCAGTCCATGTAGAAATAGCTGGCGTTCAACTGCATCGTGCCGTCCGCGAACTGGGTGCGGACACCCACTTCGTTGTCTGGCGACGACATCGGGCTCGAAGGTCTGCGGGAAGAAGGTGCGCGACCAGTCGGCCCGGCCGTTGTTGCGGTTCGTGCCGCCCGTCCGGAACCCCTCGGTGTAGGTCGCGTAGACCATCTTGTCGTCGTCGAAGGCGTAGCTAAGCGTGAACTTCGGCACGAATTCGCTGATCTCGGAATGGGCGACCGCGAAGCCCCCCGTGCCCGGTTGGGAAATCGGCTGCAGAGCGCCGCCGACCTGTCGTCCGCCCGACCCGGTGTGGCCCGCGTGGTACTTGAGGTACTGCTTGTCGTTCTCCGTCGAGAAGTAACGACCGCCGACGGTCAGATGCAGTTCGTCGCTCAAATGCCAGATGACCTCGCCGAACAACGCCGTCTGCTGCCAGTTGGTCCGGTCGGTGGACAGGAAGGCGTATTCGGCGTTGGGGAACGACTGGCCGTAGCGATCTTCGAAATACCGCAGTGAGAGCGAGTCCTGGTAGTCATGGGAGGTGGACTTCATCCACACGGAGTCCCAGTTGTCGCTGCTCTCCTCGTAGTAGAAGCCGAGCAGCCAGTCGAACGTCTCGCCTTGGCTGGAAAGGCGGAGTTCCTGTGCGAACTTGTCATTCCAAGACGGCCCTTCGAGAACGCCGAGATAATCGCCCTGCTGGTAGGGATTGCCACCGACGGCGGTGGGCATGATGCAGTACTGCGGGTAGTACACCGCCAGCCCCGTGTTCGGGTTGACCCACAGCCAGTAGTAGTACGCCGCGTCGGATCGGGATTCGCAGCCCCAGGCGTGGTAGTACTTGAAGTAGACGGTGCCGTCCAGCGAGTAGTCGTACTGGCGGTCGAAGAAACTGGTCGCCGAGACGAACTGGGCGAAGCCGAGATCGGCTTCAACGGTCAGGGAGAACAGATCCCATTCGTCCTGCCGGTAGTTCTTGTTGAACGCGACGGTTTCAAGGTCGCCGACGAACGGGTTGTAGTCGTTGGCGCCTTGGGCCTCGTTCTTCGCGTAGTTGTGGCTGGCCGTCACCGCCCAGTTGTCGTTGACCTGCCAGCGAGCCTGGATTCGGGTGGCGAGGTACTCCACCGAGTTCCAGTCGTCCTCGACCACGTGGGAGTTGTCCAGTCTCCCCCAGTCGGCGCGTTCGGAACTGCTCACCGAGTAGCCGTACCAACCGTCGGGGGTATGGCCCAGCACGTTGTCGATGTAGCCGCCGTCCTTCGCGGTCTGCGCGGCGATGCGGATGGCGAAAACGTCCTCGACGATGGGCATGTTGAGGACGCCGGTGATGCTGTGGCTCATCGCGCTCTCGCCGCCGGCGCGGATGCTGGTGTCGACGTGCGACTCGGCATTCGAGAGGTCCGGCTGGTTGGTGTAGATGCGCAGGGTCCCGGCTTGGGCGGCCGCGCCATAGAGCGTGCCCTGCGGACCTTGCAGGGCTTCCACGCGGTTGATGTCCATCATGCGGACATTCGGCTGCGAGCCGGTTTGGGTGACCGAGACTTCGTCGAGATAGACCGATGCGCTGGCCTGGGCGATGAAATTGTCGGTCCCCGTCGTGATGCCGCGGAAGGTGATGTAGTTGCTGCCCGCGGTGGAGAAGTTGAGCCAGGTCATGCTCGGGATCATGCGGGCGTAGTCCTCGGTGTTCAGCGCACCGAGTTGGTCGAGCATGTCCTCCCGGATCGCCTGCACGCTCGCGGGGATGTCCTGGATGTTCTCGTCCCGCTTGCGGGCGGTGACGATGACTTCCTCGATGGCTTCCTTGGCCTCCCCATCGTCACCTTCCTGCGCCAAGGCTGTCGTTGGCGGGACCAAGGCGGCGGAGACGGCGGCGGCGAGTGGGTGGAGCGCGAACTGTTTCTTATCGCTCATCAATCAATCCCCTCTGGTCTTGATGAGTTCTAGCGCCGGCGCGGATGCAGTGCGATCGGTCGCCAAACCCCGATCCGATTATAGGCACAGGGCCTGTGCCATTACAAATGCGAAAGGGTGCCTGTTCAACAATATAGAACGATCTCGTGGCCGTACGGCGGCGATGCCGGATCGGCGTAGAGGACGCCCTTGTGGCGTCCACCTGTGCGCGTAGGGTCGCCGATTGCCAAGCCATAGTTTCCCATACGACACGGCATTTCTGCCCACTCGTTGCGGGCGACGACAGGCGTCGCCCCTAACGCACTCGTCGTTTGCTTCGGTTGGACTCCTCCGAATGAGGGGCGGTGTACAATGTATAGCGGACGTCAAGTCAGGACGAACCGCCGAGATTGGCCGGTCGTTCGCTGGCCGGCAGTTCCATCAAGATGGGCTCCAGGACTTCGATCAAAGGTCCAAGATGCCGTTCATAGTGGCGCCAGGTGTTGACCGACGTGGAATAGATCGGCTGTCTCACCTGCTCCGAGCTTGCCGACTTCACCGCGCGTTCGGTTTCATGGAAGCGCAGGCAGGCATCCTCCCAAGGGAGACCGCAGTAGTCCAGAATCCGGGTCACTTGCCCTTCGAGATCGGCGACGACCTGTTCGTATCGGACGTCGAGTACCTTCCCCGGTAGGACGTCGTGCCAGTGCCTCATCAGGCGGTGGTACTCCAGGTAGTACTCGCCGAGTTCCACGAGGTCGTAGGAAAACGGCTGCCCCTGGGCGAACAGCTGCTTGTAGCTACCGAGGCAGCTGTCCAGCGGGTGGCGCCTGGCGTCGATGATTTTCGCGTTGGGGAGAATCAGGTGGAGCAAACCCACGTGCACGAAGTTGTTCGGGTTCTTGTCGGTGAAGAACGGTCGATCGCCACGATATCGGCGCGTCCGCCGAACGTACTCGGCACCGAGGTGGCGGAATGCCTCGGGGTCGATGTCGACAAGACTCTTGGGGTAGCGGGGATTGAAACGGCCGAGTCGGGGATCGGCCTTGACAACCATGCCGAGGTCGCGCAACTCGTGGGTGCCGTCCACCATCGAATGGCTGGATAGGATCTGCTCGATCAGGGTGGAACCGGATCGCGGCAAGCCGACGATGAAAATGGGCGCGGGATCGGGCTCGCCACGACCCGCGTCGGCATGGAGGAATGCCACGTCAAAGACGTCGATGGACATGTCCACCGTCTCTTCGTTCTCGACGCGGTCGTAGAACTCCTGCTCCCGCCGCAGGCTGTTGCCTCGGTCGATGTACTGGAACGCCCGGTCGTAGTCGCCCCGGGCCTCGAACCCGAGACCGAGGGCGTTGTTCAACTGGACCTGTCCCTCGGGTGGGATCCGCTCGTCGCCGAGAAGGTGGAGCATGTCGTCGAGTTCGGTGTCGTCGAAACTGAACGTCTTCAGATTCGCAAGGTTCCAGTACGCCTCGGCGTGCAGCGGGTTCGCCTCGATGCTGCGTCGAAACGCCGTGATTGCCCCGGCTTGATCGCCGACCGTGCGACAGACGTTGCCCCTGCCGCACAAGGCACCGACGTGCTGCGGCGCGATGGCGAGGGCATCGTCGAAGGCATTGAGAGCCTCGTCGTGGTGTCCCGCCGACGCACGGGCGGACGCCAACAGCAGGTATCCGTTCGGAAGGCGCGGGTCCAGCTTGATGAGCCGTCTTGCGCTCTCGGCAGCTTCGTCGAGTTTCTGTTGCTCGTACTGCACGGTGACGAGGTCCGCCCATGCCTGTTTGAAGTCGGGGGCCACCTCGACGGCCCGGGCCAGCAGGGTCTCCGCTTCCGCATGGCGGTTTTGCCGGATGCCGAGCCGGGCCCACAACCGCATGGCCGTGACGTTGTCGGGATGGCGGGTGAGAATCCGCCGGTAGACCTGCTCGGCTTCGGCGAGCTTCTCCTCCTTCTCCAAGTTGGTGGCCCGGATGATTTCCGGGTTTTCGGCGCCGCCTTTCAGGAACTCGCCGCGAAGTCGCCGCGCCTTGTCCACGTAGCCCATGCGCAGGAAAAGCCGGCCAAGCTTGAGACGCGTCTGTTGCCGGGTGGGATCGAGTCGCAGGGCGTCCTCCAGCGCCTCGACCGCGTCCGACAGGTCACCTCGCGCGACCAGCAGATCGCCCCGGGTTTCGTGCGCACGCTCGAATCTCGGGAAGATCCCTAGCGCTGCCTCGATCTGCACCTCGGCTTCGTCGAAACGCCGAAGTCTGATGAGCGTCTGCGCCGAGAGACAGAGGAAGTTGGCGTCCTCGGGATACCGTGCTAGCACGTCGGCGCAAATGGCCTGCGCCGGTTCGGCCTCGCCGGTCTGCAGCAAGCGCTGCGCCCGCGCGAACAGTTGCCGTTGTTGCTGTTGACTGGGAGTGGACTCTCTCACGCTACGTAGCGCCGCCGGGAGAGCGCACCCCAGAGGCTCCTATGGCGGCGGGAATCGCGTCGAGGCGGCCGAGCGGCAGGAGGCTCGCTCCCGAGACGCCGGGTATGGTCGCCAACTCGGCAAGCATCTCGGCGCATATCTCGATGCCCTCGCGCTCGGGATCCGCCGCCTGTTCCATCCGCGCGATGACCGGCGGCGGCACGAGGGCGGCCTTGACGTTGTCCTTGATCCAACGCGCGGCCTCGGCGGATGGGAGCGGCGTCAATGCCATGAGGAAGCTAGCCCGGTGCGTCAGTTTCGCTGCCACCAGTTGCGCCATGTAGTTTCGAACGACGTCCATATCGAAGCATAGCTGGGTCTGGATGAAGTTCGCGCCGGCGTCGCATTTCGCGGCGAGATTCACCGGGGCCCAGCCGGACTCGGGATCGAACACGGTGGCCGTCGCCCCGATCAGGAGGTCGGCGACGAGCGACACATCCTGGGAGTCCTTCAGTCCCCGGGCGAACGCCATGAGCTCCTTGGCGTCGGTGTCGAAGACGCTGCGCACCTTGGGCTTCATGCGCTCCGGGATCCGGTCTCCCCGCATCACGAGGATGCTGCCGACGCCGAGTGCAACGGCGCCGATCAGGTCGCTCTGCAACGCGATGCGGTTTCGGTCGCGGCAGGTCATGTGCAGCACGGGATCGACGCCCTGGCGCGCGAGCAGGGCTGCCGCAGCGACACCCGACATGTGCACCTCGGCGCCGGGATTGTCGGTTACCTGGACGGCGTCGACGAATTCCCGCAGGTCTTCCCCTTGCTGCAACAGCGCGTCGGTGTCGGGCGCGCGCGAAAGGTTCACGTGTGCCGTGACGACGAAGTCCTTCGAGCGCAGCGCCTCGCCAAAGCCCATGGCTCCACTTCGTAGGGGCGACCCTTGTGGTCGCCCGCTCGACCCTTGCGGTCGCCCGCTCGACCCTAACGCGCCCATCAGAGCGCGGCGTCGCGCGTGCTGGGAAAATCGTCCATTCCCACCACCCGTTTCAGCCATTCACCGTGCGGGGGCAGCGTACTGGGACCTGTCTTGATCGCGTCCAATACCTTCTGCAGCACCGCCGGTCGTGACCGTGCTTCGCCGAACCACCCGTTGCACTCGTCGCGCAGACAGTCCATGCCGTAGAGCACGGTTTCGTAGCTGTAGTGGTTCCACAGGCGGCCGGTGTCGACGGGATACCGGTTGTCGCCGTTGATGCCGCCGGATTCCAGGCGTGCGTCGGGATGCCCCGGAAAGAACTGGTCTTCGAAGTCCGAGACCGACGGCGGCTTGATGCGCCAGTACTCGAGCTTGGCCTTGAGCCGGTCGTTGATCCGCTCCGGGCGCGCGACTTCGCGCCAGAAGGGCGTGTCGCGGCGCCGGGTCGTGCAGTAGTGCATGTTGATGAAATCGAGAATCTCGTAGAACCGGTTCGCGAGTATCCGGTTGAACCGGAACGCCAGCGGCGCCATGTCGTCGCCGAGGGGGAAGTGCTCAGCCAGTACGGAACTGGCAATCTGGCTGAGGTAAAGGCCCGTCGATTCCAGCGGCTCGATGAATCCGCCGGCGAGCCCGACCGCCACGCAGTTCGCGGCCCATTGCGCCTCGCGCCGCCCCACTCGGAACCGGACGATGCGGGAAGGCATCTGCTCGCAATGGTCGCCCTCGAAGGCTCTCAATTCCCGTTCCGCCGCGTCGTCGCCGATGAAATCGCTGGAGTAGACGTAGCCGAGGGACCGGCGGGTCTGCAGGGGAATCTCCCAGACCCAACCAGCCGATAACGCCGTAGCCGTCGTGTAGGGCCGAACGTAGCCCGGATAGTGGTGTTCGTAGGGCACGTTCATCGTGACGGCCCGGTCGCAGAGCAGCCATCGGGAACAGTCGGTGTAGCCCACGCCGAGTTGTTTCCCGATCAGTTGGGCGGAGAATCCCGTGGAGTCCACGAAGAGGTCGGCTTCGAGTCGCTTGCCGGAGGCCGTCTTGACGGCGGCGATATGGCCGTTCTCGTGCATGTCGACACCGACGACCCGATCAAGATGGTGTTGTACGCCCCGTGCGGTCGAGAAGGCGGTCAGCAGGTGGGCGAACTTCTGCGCGTCCATGTGGAAGGCGTAGTCCAGGGACAGGCCGGCGTCCTGGTTGGCGAGCGTCTTGGCCGCCAAACCCATTTCGCAGAATATCGGCTGTGCGGAGACGGTATTGATGAAAGGGACCGATCGATCGCTCATCAGCCAGCGACGACCGGCATCGGTTTGCCCGGAACTGTAGCGGCTGAACGGGTGGTGGTAGAACCGTCGGCGGGTATCCAGCCAATTGACGAACCGGATGGACTGCTTGAAGGTGCCATCCACGGCCTTGAGGAAGTCCGTCTCGTCGATGCCAATGGCGGCGAGCGTTCCGCGGATGTTGGGAATCGTCGCCTCGCCGACGCCGATTCGCGGAATGTCCGGCGACTCGACGAGGCTCACCTGGGCGAACCGATTGCCCGCGTCGTTGAGCGTGGCGTTCAGGTAGGCGGCCGCGGTCCATCCGGCCGACCCGCCGCCGACGACTAGGACCCGCTTCGGGTGCATGGGTATGCACTCATGGTGCGCGCCGCCGTTTGCCGACATCCTGCAAGATCTCCCTCGCGGCGTTGTGCCCGGGGATGCCGGAAACGCCGCCCCCGGGATGGCAACTCGATCCGCACATGTAAAGGCCCTTCAAAGGACCCCGGTAGTCGGCGTAGTGGGGTGCGGGACGTTTGAAGAAGAGCTGATCCAGGGCCAGTTCGCCGTGGAAGATGTGGCCTTGTGGGAGATTGACCCGGGCCTCGATATCGGGGGCTAGCAGCACCTCGGTTGCGATGATGTCGTCGGTGAAGCCGGGTGCGAATCCGTTGAGCGTGTCGAACACGGTGTTGGTGAAGTTGTCCTTCTCGTCGGCCCAACTGGCCTCTCTCAGTTCGTAAGGCGCGTGGCCGCCGAACAGGTTCACGACGTGTTTGCCGGACGGCGCCAGCGAGTCGTCCACGACGGTTGGCACCACGGGCGTCATGAACGGCCGCTCCGAGTACCCGCCATGCTTGGCGTCGTCGTAGGCCTTCTCCAGGTAGTCGATATCCGGCGCGCAGTGCACGTACGTCGGATAGTTGAAGTCGCCGAGGGCACCGTCGTCGATGGCCTTCCCGAGGCCCTTGTACTGCGGGGGACGCTCGCAGGCGATGTTGATCTTGAACGCAGTGGAGAAGGTGCGCATGTTGCGGATGTCCCGGAGCAACTCGTCCGGAAGATGCTCGGCACCGATCATGTCGAGATAGAGCGCCTTGGCGCTGGCGTTGCTTACTACGATGTCGGCGTCGAACTCGCGACCGCCCCGGGTGGCGACTCCCGTGACCCGGTCGTCGGCCACCTTCACCTGGTCGACCCAGGCGCCCGTGACGATTTCGAGCCCATTGGCTTTTCCGTTGGCCGCGATTGCCTCGGTGATCTTGCCCATGCCGCCGCGGATGAAGCCCCAGCCCCCCGCGCCCTCGTGCTCCCCCATGATGTGATGCATGATCACGTAGGCGGAACCGGGCGTCTTCGGTCCCGCGAAGGTGCCGATGGACGCGTAGTAGGCGAGCACGGCGCGTATCCGTGCGTCCTCGAACCAGCGATTTAGGTAGTCGTCCGCGCTCATCGTGAGGATGTCGTAGACCTGGAAGAACTGTCCGCCGATCTTGCGATGTTTCCAAAGAATCGAGCCCATCTGCTTGAATGTCTCCCAATCCCGCCTGCTGGGATCCGGTGGCGTCTCGAACAACAGGCTGCGGATGACGTCGGCCGCTTCGTACAGGTACCGGCTGAACTCGGGATACACGGCGGCGTCCCGTGGGCTGAATCTCGCGAAGGAGGCCTGGGTTCGCTCGACGTCGTCGGAATAGACGATGTAGTCGTCCCCGTCGAGTGGGGAGAACATGTCCGAGCATGGCAGCACCTCGAGGCCGTGTTGCCGCAGTTGCAGGTCCGCCATGATCTTCGGGTGCAAGAGGCTCATCAGGTACGAGAAGGTGGAGGCTCGGAACCCCGGGTGGAACTCCTGTGTCACGGCGGCACCACCGACGACATCGTGCTGTTCGACGACGACCACCCTGAGGCCGGCTCGGGCCAGGTAGGCACCGCAGATCAGGCCGTTGTGGCCGCCGCCGATGATCACGACGTCGTGCTTGGGTTGCTTGGTCATGCCAATCGGCGCCTACGATGGCGTTCGTACTAGGCCCGAGGAGGTCAAACCTCGCCACTCAGGCTTCGGATTCGGGCTTCAAGCTCGGCGATCTGTGTCTTAGCCGCCCTGACTTCGTTCTGGACCTCGTCGTAACTCCGCAGATCCTGACCGGACGCGGGGTCGAACCACTTCAGTTGCCCCTCGACATCGACGTAGGCGACGAGGCCGGTCGAGTCGCTTCTTACGCCCGAGTTTCCGTTCGGCAGTTCTTCGTCGGGGATGTCCTCGTATTCGCCGACGCGGAGACGGAGACCGAGGATCCGTGCATCTCTTGTGCGCGTCGGCGGGTCGTATAGGAAGTACTCGGCAACGCCTAGCGACGCGTACACCTCCCGTTTCACGGTGTGGTCGCGTCGACGCGTGCTCGGCGAGGCGATCTCAAGCACGAATCGGATGTCGGCGTCCGGTTCGTTCCACAGCACGTACGAGTTTCGATCGGGTCGGTCGGCAACGCCGTAGACGACGAAAATGTCCGGAGATACGGACGCCAAGGTGGGTCCGCCGTTGGTGTCCCGGCCCACGTAGTAGATGAACATGTCGCCTTCCACGGCGACGCGGTCGTTGAGGTGGCGCAGGTGATAGCGCAGCGCGTCCCGGGAATAGGTGAGCGGCCCCTGTTGGACCCGACCGTCAGCCAACGGAAGACCGTCCGTTTCCGGCAGGGTGTGCTCGTCCTCGGCGAGTATGGCGTCGAGCGCGGGGCACGGTGCCGGATCGGGCAGGTACGCGAGCGCGGGTTCGGCCATTGGCGTTCTCCTCAAGCGGCGCGAACTTAGCACACGCGCGGCGAGTCCCCCAACCGGTGACGGTGGCTACCGCTGATTGCCAGCCGTTCGTAGCGGGACTGCCGGCCACGAAGCACGTGCTCCGATGGTGTTTTCCGGAGACGGATCATGTGGCACATCCGGCTATCGTCGTAATGGCGGAAGTATGAAGTTCGGCGCTGCGATCTCTGCAATGTCTGTAAGCCAGTGCCTCAGCTCATTGTCTGCGATAGGCCCGGGAGTCAAGAAGGCGCGTCGGGAAACCCCGGCAGGCGCTCGTCGACGACCGACCAGGCCGCCTTCGATGCGGTGAAGATGTTGGCCGCAGGTCGCAGGCCGGGGTCGTCGTCCAGGCAGCCCGTCGGAATCTGCATCTGATCCTCGGTCCGCAGCCGTGGCATCTGCGACCCGCAGACTCGACAGAAGGCGGTGCCTTTCACCTTGGCCTCGGGCATCTTGTAGTTGACAAGGTGGTCTTCGCCGGACAGCCAGCGGAAGGCACCGGCCGGCACCATCGTCATGGTCGCGTAGGCGGCGCTCATGGCTCGCCGGCAGCGCGAGCAGTGGCAGTTGACCATGCGTTCCGGTTCGCCGTCGAACTCGAATGTCACGGCCCCGCACAGGCAGCTTCCGCCGGTTGCGCCCGCTGTGGCCGCGGTGCGGTGGGGACGTTCGACCGAGACGGCATCGGGCCCGAACTCCGCCGGATAGACGTCGTGTTGCGGCAGGTCGTCGGGGATGTCGTGCCAGGTTGCCTTGGATCCGACGAAGAAGTGCAGGCTTGGGCGCACCCCCGGATCCTCGGCGACATTGCCCAGCGGCACGGAGGCGAACGGCCCACCCTCCGGACTGGCCGGGACGGCGGCACCGCATCGCGGGCAGAAATTCCGCCAGCCGTTCTGCGATGACCGGTAGTGCACGACCTTGTCCTGGCCCTGGCGCCAGCGGAATCGATCCGGAGCCGTGACCGCGAAGGTGGCGAAGGCCCCCCCGTGGAACTTGCGGCACATGGAGCAGTGGCAGTGGCCGACTAGGTCGATGGGATCGTCGATCTCGAAGGCGATGTCGCCGCAGAGGCAGCTTCCGGTCAGCACTCTCGTCACACGTTGGGGACGATGTCCCTCGCGACCCGCTCCAGAACATCGAACCGGGTGTCGAAGTTGGGTAGGATCATGACCTGGTCCAGGCCCGCGCCGGCAAGGGCCGACAGGCGCTCGAGGAGCGCATCGCGTTCACCGATCATCGCCGTTGCCTCAAGTATCTCCGGTGTCAGGAACTGCACCTCTTCCGGCAGCACCCAGCAGTTGTGCCCGCCATGTATGCGTTGGTGGCGGCGCTCGGCGGGGTACGACTCGATCATCGCGCGGTAGTCGTCCCAGATGCCGAGCAGATAGCCCGATGGGCGACGTCCGAAGTTGCGGAACTGGTCGTAGGCGAAGTGCACGGCGGCCATGGCCATGGCGCCGCATTCCGCCTTCACGCGGGGCGAATCGACCGGTTCGCCCGGATCGAGTACGACCATGGTGGTAAGCGCCGTGGTGTAGTAGGCGTCGCGGTCGATTTCACGACCCGCCTGTTCTGCGCCGGTTTCGATCATGCGCCAGATATTGGCCATCACCGCGGGGTTGGCGGGGAGGGCGAGGACCGCGCCGTCGCCGTGCTTGCCGGCGAGTCCCAACGACTTGGGACCGAATCCCGACACGTACATGGGTATTCGATCCTGGAAGTTCACGAAGCCGTCGTCCGGCATGATGTGGCGGATGGGGAGCGCCTTCTGCCCGTGGTGATAGATCGCTTCGTCGCCACGCAGCAGGGGACCGATGGTGTCGAGATACCGGTCGAAACCGGCGATTCGTTGCGGCGGCAGACCCATGACCCGCATGGCGGTATTGCCGGAACCCACGCCGAAGAAGGTGCGGCCAGGTGCCAGCGCGTTGATGGTGGCAATGCCCGACGCGTTGTTGGGTGCCGGGCGCGTGCCGGTGATGGCGACGCCCGTGCCGAGGTTGATGCGGTTAGTTCTCGTCGCCGCGACGGCGAGTGCGGCATAGCAGTCCGACCACAGCATCTGGCTGTCCGCAAGCCAGGCGTGCGAGTAGCCCAGCTCTTCGGCTCGCACCACGTAGTCGATGTCGTTGATATGGGAAGCGACGCAGACGCCGATGTCCATCACAGCCCTCTTGCTGGAACGTTTCTAGGTGTTCGGTTTGGTGTCCTGACGCGTCCGGAACGCGATGACGGACGCTTTTGGCAGCGTGGGGTTGCCGAAATAGGCAATGCTTCCCCGGTCGTCGCTGATGAGTGCGAGCAGGGCTTCCCGGTCGCCGGATAGGTTGACCACCTCGTCGCAGACGAGGGAGTTGCTCTCGAAATACTTGACGAGCGACTCGCCGACATCGTAGAGGTGCATGGGGGTCTGGGCGACTCCCGCCAACCATCGGTCCGAGCAGGTGACAACGAAAGCCCGGATGTAGGCAGGCAAGTCGCGCTCGCCGGGCCGAATGTCGAGTTTGCCGTTTTCGACGACCCCGGGGCCGACCTGAATGGCGGATTCGAAGAGTCCGCGGTGGTAGTCCCGGCGACCGATAATGCTGAGTTCGCCGTCGCGGACGCCGAGAATCCGCGTATAGCCGTGGGGGGTGAGTTCGCTTCGCACTTCACCATTCAACTGCAAAAGCCCGAGCGGGGAGACGGGGTCGAAGACGGAAACGAACCCGCTGCCCACGACCAGGGTGTAGCCGCCATCGATCAGGGCGTCCAAAGCGGTCGTTTCGACGCCGAGGATCACCGGCTCGAACGAGGCGTGGAGCACGTGGGCCACGATGAGCGTGCTGCCCGTCGTCGGCGTGTCGACGGCGACGGCGGTACCGCTGCCCTGGAGGGCGGCGACGAGCCCGCCGGTCGACATCATGGCGTCGAACTGCTGGGTGTCCGGCATGGGCAGCGTAATGACCCCGGAAGCCAACGGCGCATCGAACCGGGGCGCACGTTCCTCGCAACCCGCCGGCAATAACGCGAGGAGCAGGCACACTGCTCGGGTGATGCGCATGGACACTGCGGGTGTCAGTCTCCCCTCATCGATCCCATCAGGCGCGGATCGGCAACACGCGGTGTCGTGTCCCGGATGCGGCGAACAACGCATTGGACAAGGCCGGTGCCACGGGTGGTACGCCGGGTTCGCCGACGCCGGCAGGCAGACGACCTTGGGCCGGTACGAGTTCGACCTTCGTGGCCGGCGCTTCGGCGATGCGCAGCATCGGGTAGTCGTGGAAATTGCTTTGCACCACCGCGCCTTCCCTCATCGCGATGTCGCCGTAGAGCGATAGCGACAGGCCGAACACCACCGCACCTTCCATCTGCGCCACGCAGGTATCGGGGTTGACGTAGGTGCCGCAGTCCAGGACCACGTAGGCGTTCGACACGCTTGGCCGGCCGTTGTCCATGGTCGCTTCCAGGACCGTCGCCACGTACGACCGGAAACTGTGATGGACGGCGAATCCGAGCCCCACGCCATCCGGTCGCGGCTTGTCCCACTCGGAAAGCTCGCGAACCCGTTGGATGACATGCCGCAGCCTGGCGAAATCGAGTTCGTGGCCGGGCGGCGCGGGCTGCCCGGGTTGCTTCAGCTTGCCGCTCTCGGGAATGAGCGCCAGGCGATGTTCGATGGGATCCCGCCCTACGGCGGTAGCCATCTCGTCGGCGAACACGTTGGCGGAGAAGGCGTGGAAGATGTTGCAAACCGAACGCAGCCAGCCGACCCGGACGCCGGGGCGGATGCCGGCAGATTCCATGCGCTGGTTCTCCACCGTGTAGGGCAGATTGGAGAAGCCCATCTCCAGCTCCCACGGGGCCGGCGCCTCGGCTTGGGCGGCGAATACGGTCGTGATCGAGGGGAATGCCGTGCGTTGCAGCCAGGCTTTGGGCTTGCCCTCGCCGTCGATCACCGCGCGGTGGTGCTGTGCGCTCGACGCATGGAGGTAGTCGTGTCGGATGTCGTCCTCGCGCAGCCACTGCACGCGGACGGGCCGCTTCAGACGCTTCGACAGTTCCACGGCTTCCAGTGCGAAGTCCGGTTTCGACTTGCGTCCGAACGCGCCGCCGAGCAGCGTGGGGGTGACTTCCACCTGGTCGGGGGTCGTGCCGGCCTGCGCAGCGATCAGCGGCCGTGCGGACTGCGGATCCTGCAACGGCGCATGCACGACGCAGCCACCATCCGATACGTCCGCCACCGCAACCGGCGGCTCCATCGGCGCATGCGAGAGGAAAGGCGTTTCGTAGGTTGCCGACAGCTCGGTTCCACCGGCGGCGAACACCGCGTCCACGTCGCCCTTCTCGGAACCGGGTACCGCCGTGCCGGGCTTCGCCACGGCGTCGCGCAGGGATTGCTGGAGTTCGTCGCTGTCGAAGGTCTGGTTCGGACTCCCCGTCCATTCGATGTCGAGGCCACGGGCGATGCGAACCGCCGTCCAGGTGTCTTCCGCGACGACCGCGACCCCGCCTAGCGGGGTGAACAGGGGGCCGGCGCTCGGTGCGGCATCGAGGGTCTCGATCGCGACGAGGCCAGGTTCGTCCGTGGGCCTGTTGGTGATGGACTTCACGCCGCCGCCGAGCCAGGGACAGCGGACCACGACCGCGGTGGCCATGTTCGGCAAGGAGAAGTCGGCTCCAAACGTCCCCTTGCCCCGGGCGATATCGCCGGCGTCGACGTGGGTCACGGGTTTGCCGATGTAGCGATGCTCGGTTTCCTTTTTCAACGGCGCGTTCCCGGGCACCGGCAGCCGTGCCGCTTCGGCGACGACTTCGCCGTAGCCGAGACGACGGCCGCTCGCGGCGTGCACGACCTCGTGGTTTTCGGCGCTCACGGTGTCCACGCCGACACCCCAATGCTTCGCAGCCGCCTGGCGCAGCATGAGGCGTGCCGTAGCGCCGGCGGCGCGCAAGCGGTCGTAGTTCTGCGTGATGCTCCTGGAGCCGTCGGTGTTCTGATCTCCGTACTTCACATCGCCCTGGGCTTGAACCACCTCGACGCGGGACCAGTCGGCCTCCAACTCGTCGGCGATCACCTGGGCCAGCGCAGTGCGAATTCCCTGACCCATTTCCGATCGATGCACGGTCGCGCGGACCGTGCCGTCGCCGTCCATGGCAAGCCAGAGATTGGGTTCGAAGGTGGTCGGGGCACTTGTCTTTCCGAGGGCGCGTTGCACGGGTAGAGACGCGCCCAGCACGAGTACGCCGGACACGCCGAGGAAGCGGCGGCGGGAGAACGCCGGCGAAAGATTGGCGATGGCGTTCATCATTCAGTTCCTCCCGTCGGGCTTTTGCCTGCCGCCTGGTGGATGGCAGCCCGAACGCGAACGTACGTTCCGCAGCGGCAGATGTTGCCGGCCATGGCCGCATCGATGTCCGCGTCGGTTGGCTTCGGATTGCCGTCGAGCAGGGCGGACGCCGACATGAGCTGGCCGGACTGGCAGTAGCCGCACTGAGGGACGTTGTTGTCGATCCAGGTCTTGACAAGCACCGGGTGGCGCTCTTCCAAGGTTTCGATCGTGCGGATGGTCCTGCCAGGCAGCGTGGACACGGGCAGTTGACAGGACCGGGTGGCGGTGCCGTCCACGTGGACGGTGCAGGCGCCGCAGTAGCCGCCTCCGCAGCCGTACTTCGTGCCAGTCAGCCCGAGATGATCCCGCAGCACCCAAAGGAGCGGTGTATCGCCGGAAACGTCGACCTCGACGGCGTCTCCGTTGACGTTGAGTTTGTGTCCCATTCGTTCTACCGGTGATGAGCTTCGACGATGACTCTACTTCGCACCGGTGCCAGCGGCAACGCTCCGTTGCCGAATGGCGACCGCCGTCCGCGAGGGCTCGCCGGTTTCTTCTTGGGGAGTCGACCCCGACGATCGTTGGGCGGTCGCCACGAAGCCGTAGGGGCGACGCTTGTCGTCGCCCGTCCGAGGCGTGCAATGTGCCAGTCGGTTGCCACGAGAATGCGCCAGCATTCTCGAAACGCGCCCGAAGGGCGCGCCGGGACGGGACAAGCCCGTCCCCTACGGGAGCGCTTTCAGCATCCTCTTCAAGGCGAAGTGCCGATAGCTCCCAAGGGCGAGCTCGCGTACTTCGTCCCAGTCGATGGAGTCTTCCACGTCGAGGTCGATCCAACCCCGGTGTCCGATGTAGCGGGGGATGACGAAACGCGGATCGTCCGTGAGCGTGGCTTGAAGCTCCGGACCAACCCAGAACTCGAGGCGCATTCGGCCACCATGGCGAAACACGGTGAGGAATGTCTTCTTGCCGGCCTTGAATGCGGGCGTCCCGAACTGCTTGCCTTCGGAGGTCTCGGGTAGCGTGGCGACGAAGGTGCGCAGATCGTCGAGCTTTTGCCGGGCGTGGGGTGCCTGCAGCGGATCGAATTCCTCGGGATCCACCGTCTCCGTCGGCGGCTCGATGTCGAGGGGCTCGCCCAACTGCTCGATCAAACCCCCAGGGGCGACGTTCACGTACGCCTCCCGAACGCGCGCCGCGATGGCGTACCAGTCGTTGCCTTGGTCGAGATGCACGCCTAGCCAGCCCCTTGGACCCACGTAGGGGGGCACGAAGTAGTAGGCGGGTTCGCCTTCGACGTGGAGGTGCTGGGCACCCGGCGGGGCATGGACCCACAACGCGATGCGTCCATCGCCATGATGGTTGACGGCGAGCATCGCGAATACCTTGCCGCCCACGCGGTAGTCCGGCATGCCGTGGCCGGCTCGTTCCTCGGCCTCGGGAAGCCCGAGGCAGACTTCCCGCACCGCCTCCTTGATGTTCTTGCCCACGGTTATCGGCAGTCGAATCCGGAGGAGGCGAGGTCCATACTCATACGGTCGTAGACGGACTCGCACGCATCGACGTCGCCGCCTTCCGCCACTTTTTCGGCATCGCCGCCCTTCGCGTAGTAGACCTCGCAGCGACCTCCCGAGCGTTGGACGATGACCAATCGGCGGAAGTCGATACAGCGGTTGCAGGTGATGGATTTTTGGACCTCGCCACCGCTGGCGACGGCGGCGATCGCCGAGTCGTTGTTCTGCTGAATCGTCGAACACGATGCGACCAGGACGGAACAACCGACAACGAGGAGTTTTTTCACACGGGACCTCCAAGGCTTGCGGGGAACGAGCGCAAAGACTAGCTGCTTCCCGGACAAGCGGGACGGTAGCCGATGGACGGGCGGCCCGCAATGTGCCTTCCGGGACGCCAGAGCATCGACACCACGGCTCCGTCTCCCGCCGGCAGGGTTCTCAGCGAAGTCGTGATAACACTACCCAGGCTGGTACGCTCCCCGTTAGCGTCACCGTGGCCATCAACGAAAATGGCTGAAACGTCGTTCACCATCTTCGCCGATGCGAACAGCCCGGGCTGGGCCGAGGGTTTCGCGGCGTTGCTTCGCGATGGAACGGCGGTTGAAGTCGACATCGCAGACAGCCTGGACTCCGCCATCGACGGCGACTCGGACGTGCTGATCCTCAACCTGGGTCGGCGGGATGACGAAAAGCTATCCCCCGAGCGGATCGCGACCCTCGCAAGGCGCCGGGTCGTCGGCATGGCACCGGGAGTCGACTGGCTATGCGACCAACTCGATGAACTGGAAGTCCACGGCGGGATGATTGCCCAGGCAAACCTGCCGATGCTCCTCGTCGATAGCGACCTCCTCGGCGAACGATCTACCAACGAGCCGATCAAGCCGTTCGCGAAACCGCAGCAGCGAACGGAGAATCCGACGGCACGGACCCCCGTCGTCTACTTTGGCACGGGCGACATCGACGAGTACCGGCCAAGCGTGGACTACATCCTGGTGGCGGAGCATTCCCAGAAGTGTGCGGTGGTCATGCGTCAGGCCAACTTCGTCTACGCGGGCGTCTGGGCACATCCGGGGGAGTGGTCTGGGGAGTATCGCGCCCTTGTGCGACGGGTGGCGCTGACGCTCGCCGAACGTCCCATCGTCGATCTCGTGCCCCTCGTCGTGGAGCGGCAGATCCATCCGCCGGGTGCCGTGCGGTTCGACCTGGAACCGATCACCCATGGCACTGACGGGTTTTTTCGCCTCTTCCACTTCCGCTTTGATCATCCCACGGTGTTCACCGCGACCCTTGAGCACACGGGATCCAACGCGATGATGCTCCTGTTCGCCGGGGGCAAGAGACGCCTTCACGGTCAACGAGTCGACACCGAGGATGGCAGGACGCTGACCATCACCGCCAACATCAGCGCGGCGTCCAACCGGGCTGTTCGACACCGGTACTGGACGCTCAACGTCACCAATTTCGATCACGACCACGGGGCATCGGCGAAACTGACGGTGCAGTACGACACCCTCGATTCCGAAGTGCCGATCCTTGGCCTGCCGGGCAACGCGGGATTCGAACACTTGAACCGGCATGCTGAGCAACTGTTCCAGAGCGCAAGGGATGGAAACGCACCGGCGCACGAACGTCTCGCGCGGCACGATGTCGAGACCAGGAGTATCAGCCGGGAGATGGCACGTAGCGTGACGGCGCGAGAATACGGACTCAACGATTGGAAAACGCTCAAGGCGCATGTGGCGTGGACACCGGTTTGGTTGCCGAGGGATGGAACGCGGGGTGTTGACATCTACTTTGCCCGGGCGAGCGAGCGATACGCCGAGTCTTTTTCTTTCGAGCAGTTCGTCGAGTTCACGGAGAACTTCAACGACGATGTGATCGAGTCGTTGAAGGAAGCCTTTTCGAATGCCAGATCCCGGGGACACCAATCGCTCTCTCCAGAGCACCTGTTGATGGCGCTGTTGGACAACCCGGTCGCCGACCACGTGCTTCGTTCAGCGGGATGCAAGGTCGATTCGCTGCGCCCGAAAATCGACGCGCTGCTTACGGCGTCGCCGCTGGAACCGCTTGCGGGGGATGTGCAGGTGTCGAAGTCGGCTTACGGGGCCGTCTACCGGGCGAACTTCGTGAACACGTTGGGGCGCGAGGGAACCAGCGCAGGCAACCTGTTGGCGGGGATCATGGGCGAGAGGGGCGATGCGGCGAAGCTCGTGAACGAACAGGGCGTCGCCGAGCGCGACCTCGTGAACTACGTCACGCACGGCATTGCGACGGAGTTGGTAGCGTATCCCCAATCGCAAGCCTCGGTGTTGGCACCTGACCTGGAGAGGGCCGTGCACGAGGCGTTCGTTTCGGCGCGGACGTTGCGCCACGAATACCTCACCATCGAACACCTGTTGCTGGACGTCCTACGGAGTGACCGGGCTTCGGACGCTCTCCGGTCGCTTGACGTGGATGCCCGTGGTCTGGAGCTCGATCTGGCGACGTTCGTCGAGACGGCGACACCCCGCGACGCAGAGCTGGGTGGTCCCGAACCCACGCGCACATTCAACCGCGTCATGCAGGTGACGGCTGCCAGGGCCCGCTCCTGCGAACGCTTCCAAGCCAACGCCGTCGATGCGCTATGGGCGCTTTGCGGTGAGCGCGATGTGCCGGTGGCGGACTTCCTCGAGGGCTACGGTGTCAGGCGCTCGGACATCGCGACGCGGATGAGCTAGGGACAGGATGGCGCTCGTACCCCCGAACAGGCCGATCGTCGAACGTCTGGTCGATGGTCCCATCGTATCCCCGGCGTCGCACCCGAGCATTGGCACCAATATTCAGGGCCCGTCGCTGGTGCATGTCCCGGATTGGGTCGAGTCGCCGCTCGGTCGCTACTACCTGTATTTCGCCGATCACAAAGGGCGCTACATCCGGCTGGCGTACGCGGACCGGCTGAACGGACCCTGGACGGTACATGCCCCGGGCGCCCTGCATCTGGAGGATACCCCGTTCCCCCACGAGCCCCCCGAGCTCTCGAACGATGAGGTCCGCACGGCGGAGAGACTCCGACAGGTGTCCGGGCGGGCGATTCTGCACAGTGCGGCCTACGAGTTGTCGACGCCGCACATCGCGTCGCCGGACGTGCATGTCGACGCGACCAACCACCGGTTCGTCATGTACTACCACGGCCTGGAAGGGGCAGGGCGACAGGTATCGCGGGTCGCAGTCTCCGGTGACGGGGTGGCGTTCGAGTCAGGCACGGAGATTCTAGGTCGCACCTACATGCGCGTGTTCCGATACCGGGGCATGACCCATGCGTTGGCCATGCCGGGCCAGTTCTACCGGTCTAGAGACCCGTTGGGTGGTTTCGAGGAAGGGCCGCGCCTATTCGATCCCGACATGCGTCACGCCGCCGTTATGCTGCGCGGCGACACCCTCTACGTCTTCTGGACCCAGGTGGGCGACACGCCGGAGCGAATCCTGTTGTCTACCATCGATCTCCGGGGCGATTGGATGGATTGGACGGAGTCGGAGCCGGTGGAGGTGCTCCGCCCCGAGAGATCGTGGGAAGGAGCCGATGCGCCGTTGGAGCCGTCGGTTCGCAGCGTTGCCTACGGCATGGTCAATCAACTGCGGGATCCGGCGTTATTCGAAGAAGGAGACGACGTCTACCTGCTGTACGCGGTCGCGGGCGAGAGCGGAATCGCTATCGCCCGCGTCGCCTTCCCCCATTAAGGGAGCCGCCCCGCGCGAAGCGGCCCCGGCCCTACGAAACCCTTATGCGGTCGACGCGAACACCTTGTCCGCGGTCGCCGCGGCGATGAAGTTCTCCTTGAGAATGCCGTAGTTCTGGATATCGGCGTTGACCACGTCCATGCCGTGAGCCAGCACGAAGGCGTAGCTGCGCTGGAAGTCGGTCAGGTCCTGTTCCAGCACCGATTGGTCGTAGAAGCGGTCGAAGACCTTGCCGTTGGCGCCGCCGCCCCAGCGGCGTCCGGCCAGTAGCCGGCCGGTCTTCATCGCGACGAGCCCGATGCCCGCCTCTCGGGCGCGCTGGAGCAGCGGCGACAGGTGCGTCATGTCGTGGCTGCCCTCGAGTATCTGTCGCTTGTTCCAGTCGTACCAACCGGCTGGCGTGATGGCGATCATGGCGAGGTCGTACCAGCCGGTCTCGATGGCCGCTTCCAGACACTCCTGAGCGTTCTCATGGGTGGAGAGCCCTAGGTAGGTCACCTTGCCGGCGGCCTTGGCATCTTCGAAGGCGCGGTACATCTCCTCGGCGCGGACCATGTCCGGGTTGTTGGCGGCCATCTGGTAGTAGGCGTCGACGTGTTCGGTGTCGAGTTCGCTCAAGCTCTTGTCGAGCAGCATGGTCCAGGCCTTTGCGGCACGCTGGGCCGTCGCCGTGTCCACGTCGTCGTCGGCACCGACGGGCACCGGCGCTTTCGAGATTAGGAAGATCTCATCGCCGTGCGCCTTGGCGAAACTCGCCAGGTTCTTCTCCGCGTTGCGGTAGTAGCCGCTATAGCCTACGTCGTAGACATTGACGCCGGCTTCGAACGCGACGTTGAGCAGGCGATCGTTGGGCCGGCCGGAAAGCGCTGCGCCGCAACCGTAGACAAGGCGGCTGGCGCGGAAACCGGTCCGTCCCAGCTTGCGGTAGGTCATGCCCGGCCAGGGTTCGGAGTCGCCGGACTCCTGCGCGGCCGCGGTCGCGGCCTGGACGTTCCGAGTCTGCAGCAGGACTTGGCTGCCGACACCCACCATGGTCAGATATTCGATGAACGAACGGCGGTTGGTTTGCAGTTGCGCCACGGGCTGTCTCCTCATGCGGGCGTCAACCGCATAGACTGCTACGAATTCGGACGTTTTACAACGCGTGTTTGGACTTCGGGCGGCAGAACCGCGTAGTTGACCTAGAGACGCGCGTCCACGCCCACCGGGCAATGATCGGAACCGATCACCTGCGGCCAGATAAAGGCGTCCTCGACACGCCGCCTAGCGGAAGGGGATGCCAGCACGTAGTCGATGCGCCAACCCACGTTGTCGGCCCGGGCATTGCCCCATTGCCGCCACCACGTGTAGTGGCCGGCTTCGCCGGGGTGCTGCCGCCGAAACGTGTCGGTCCAACCGGCGTCGATCCAGCGGGTCATCTCGTCGCGTTCCTCCGGCAGGAAGCCGCTGGTCTTGGCGTTCGTCTTCGGACGCGCCAGGTCCAATTCGGTGTGCGCGGTGTTGTAGTCGCCCATCGCCAGCACCGGCCCCCGCCGTCGCAGTTGCTGCAGTCGCTCGAAGACCGCCGCGTAGAACCCGAGCTTGTAGGGGACCCGGCTGTTGTCGCGGTCGGTGCCGCTGCCCTTGGGAAAGTAGGCGTTGGCGATGGCCAGGCGTCCGAAATGCGCGATGATCAACCGGCCCTCGATGTCGTAGTCGTCGACCCCCAAGGACGTTTCGATGCCTGTTGGTGTTTGGCGGGTGTACAGTGCGACTCCGCTATAGCCCTTGCGGACGGCCGGCGAGAAAAAGGCATGCCAACCGGGTGGCTCACGCGCTTCGACGGGCAGTTGATCGGGCATGGCGCGCAGTTCCTGGATACCCACGACGTCGGCGCCGCTGGACTCCAGGAACTCGAGGAAGCCCTTCTTGATGCAGGCGCGTAGGCCGTTCACGTTCCAACTGACAATGCGGCGCGTTCCGGGTGGGGCAGGGCGCTTCATAGTTGGCTCCTCTCGTTTCGTTACCCGTGGCGATGTCGCGACGGGGGCGGCGGTCGCGTCGCCGCGGCGAACAGAAAAGCCCCGAGCAGCGAGCCGCAGGCGAGCATGGCGAATCCGCTGACGTGGTTGCCCGTGTAGTCGGCCATGAAGCCGGCGACCACCGGTCCCACCATCATGCCGAACATGACGATCAGGGACGAGAGTCCCATGATCGTGCCGAACGACGTGGCACCGTAGTAGTCGGCTCGCAGGGCGACCATCAAGGGGCCGCGGATACCCCAGCCGAGGCCGTGCAGGACCGCGAAGGCGACCACCATCCCGACGTTCGAGGCGAAGGCGAGGAACAGGAAACCCGTGCCGTGGGCGATCATGCAGCCGACGCAGACTAGGCGCTTTTCCATGTGATCCCCCAGCCAACCGCCGATCAGTTGGCCACCCATCTGGCAGGCCGTCATCAGCGCCACGATCGAACCCGCCTCCCGGAGACTGAAGTCAAGGCCGTCTGTGGCGGTGAGGTGGGGCACCATGTGCACCATCACCGTCGAAACGGTCAGGAGTGCCAGCGCGTGACCGACGGACATGAACCAGAATGCCCGGGTCCGCATCGCCTCGATCGGGGTGAAGTCGGGACCGGCATGGCCTTGGGGTGTGGCCGCGTGGGCAGGTTCGACGCCGCCGTCGGGAATTTCTCCCTTTGAGCCGGGACGGTGATGCACCAGTTCGACCAAGGGCAGACCGACGACGAGGATCGCGAAACCCGACCCGATGGCCGTGGCACGCCAACCGAACAACTCCAGGCACAGCACGACGATGGGAACGCACAGGCCGCCTAGGGAGTAACCCAGTTGGGACACGGCAACCGCCTTGGAGCGGTGGCGGTTGAACCAGTTCACGATGGGCACCATCAGCGTCGCGAAGCCGCCTAGGCTCGACCCGAGGGCGATTAGGGCGAATGCCACGTAGAACATGAGGATCGTGTTGATGAACCCGAACAGCACGAACCCGGCGGCGAAAACCACCAGCCCGATGCGTAGGATCAAGCGCGGTCCGAAACGATCGACAAGCCAGCCCTGCAAGGGTCCGAGCAGGCCGCTCTCCATCCGCGTCAAGGCGAACGCGCCGCCGATTACCGCACTGCTCCAGCCGAAATCGGCCTGTAGCAGGGCGTTGTAGGCGCCGAAAGACTGCATCCACAGGACGCCCGACAGGAACTGGATGCCGGCCGCACCCGAGGCGATCCACCAGCCGTGGAAGACATGGCCACGGGGGCGGATAACGTGATCGATGCGGGCGAGGGTCGAATTCATGGGCCTTCGCGGTGGCGGGCGAAGGCGGCACCCCCAAAGCGTGACGGGCAAGCATATCACCCTGCAACCGGGACCAAGCTGAAGTCGGCAGACCCCTCGATCGCACTTCTTTCCCACGGTAATCGACGTCTCGTTCGTTAGACTTCCCGCACCACCCCACCGCAAGCTATCAACCATGCCACGCGCGAAGCTCGCCCTATCGCTCGTTGTTCTGGCCGTTAACACGGGATACGCCGAGTCTGACGATGAGCAGGAGAACATCGAGGAGATCGTCGTCACCGGCGACCTCGACAGCCTTCCCGGCGAGGACATCCGCTCCGTGTTCGGGTTCGGCAAGTCGCTTCTTGAGACTCCGAGGTCGGTCTCGACCGTTAGCGACGAGATGATGGAACGCTTCATCGTCCGCGACATCGACGAACTGATCGCGTTGGCGCCCGGCAGCTTTACCCAGTCCTTCTTCGGGGTGGCCGGCACCCTCGATCTCAGGGGCACGACGGGCGAGTCCTACTTCCGCGGCATGCGTCGCTTGGAGAACGCCGGCAACTACCCGACACCCATCGCCGCGTCGAGCCGAGTCGACATCGTACGCGGGCCGGCTTCGCCGATTCACGGTCCCGCCAAGGTGGGCGGCTACCTGAACTTCAACCCGAAATCGGCGCGCATCGAGGACAGTGGCGAGTTCATCGCCGCGCGCACGGGGTCCGTGGGCGTCGACCTGGGATCCTGGGACCGCCGGGTGGCCACGGCCGAGGTGGGTGGGCCCGGCGAGTTCGCGGGTCAAGACTTCGGCTACTGGCTCTACGCGGAAGTTGAAGACTCGGGAAGCTACTACCGCAACAGTCCGACCGAGCAGACGATCCTGCAGGCATCCTTCGATCTCAACGCCGGGCGCGCTCAACTGCAGTTCGGCGGCATGGTCCACGACTACGACGGCAACGAGATCGGTGGCTGGAACCGACTCACCCAGGACTTGATCGATCACGGCATCTACGTGACGGGATCGCCGGCGCCGCTCGACGTGGACGGGGACGGCTACATCTCGCACCAGGAGTTCGATGTCGATGGCGACGGTTTCACGGACTTGAACCCTTTCGCCGCGGGTCTCGTCCCGGGAACGTCGGCTGGACTCGACGTCTCGGGGCCGTTCGCCGGCACGTGCAGGATCGGAACGACGACCGTGTTCGGTTGCCGTCCGGAACTGCTTGGGCTGGTCGCGCCGGGCACGACACACCTTCGGGGCGACCAGGTGTTGGTGGATGACGAGGACCTCATCAACCACGAGATGACCACCCTCTACTTCGACGCAACCCTCGTCACGCCGGGCGATTGGGAGTTGCGCAATCAGGTGTTCTACGAGGCGTACGATCATGTCAGCGAAGTCGCGTACGGTTTTTCCGACTTCCACGACGCCTCGGCCTTCGAAGACAAGCTGGTACTGACCAAGGAGTTCCGACCGCGGACCGCCACGGTTGGGCTGCAGCTATCACCCTCCATTCGGCGCACCGACTTCCATCACGGCAACGACTACACCAACGAGTACTTCGATCGCCGCGATCTGACCGGTCCCGGAAGCTCCTTCGACCGACGGTTGCTGGCGACGCGAATCGACGACGACTACACGGAGTACTACATCGGGCGATACGTCGACGTGGGCCTCGCGGTACTGGCCGACATCGACTGGGGCCGTTTCGGTGTCCTGGCAGGGGTGCGCTACGACCGAATCGAGCTTCGCAGCCGCCAGCCGGTGGACAAGCTCCTGTTGCCGAGCGCGAGACACTTCTGCAACGACGCCTCCTGCGTCGAGGAGGTGGCCGAGGACGAGGTGGGTGGTCTGTCCTGGACGCTCAGTCTGAACTACGCCACACGTCTTGGATTCGTCCCCTATGTCACCGTGTCGCGCCAGTCGACGGTGATTGCCGGACAGGGCGCGGAGATCACGGTCGCCAACATCCTTGCCGGGCGCGCGTTCGACGAGTCGAGCTTGAGGGAGGTCGGACTGAAGGCCAGCCTGTTCGACGGCGCACTCTACTTCGCCTTGGCCGCCTACGAGCAGGAACGCACGGACTACTCGGCGCAGCACATCGTCACCAACCAGGCCACGCGGACCGAGGGGCTCGAGGCCGAGTTGCGCTGGCTGGCGAGCGAGGCGCTGCTGGCGACGCTCGCCTACTCGACGATCGAGGCGGTCAACCTGAACACCTTGCACTCGGGTGGCCGATTCAGCTTTATCGGTGCGGCGGATGTCCCGGGGATCGAACCCGCCAGCCTCTATGGCGGCGCCCTGGCCGGTATCGTGTTGCGCGAGGGGGTGGGCGGTGCTCGCCGGGCGGGAATCCCGGAACGGATCTGGTCCGCGACCGTCACCTACGACTTCGACGGCGCCATCGCGGCGAGTGCCAGTGTGGTGGACGTCGCGTCCACGACGTCTGGCTTC
Organism: Gammaproteobacteria bacterium; assembly: GCA_026705345.1. GTDB lineage: Bacteria > Pseudomonadota > Gammaproteobacteria > Pseudomonadales > Azotimanducaceae > VXYL01. Next base: position 32,618 of record JAPPAV010000045.1, on the reverse strand, counting down.
TCCGGGACCGTGACGCTTCCGGCTTATACGCTGGTGAATGTCGGCGTCGTGTTCGGGCGGAACAACTGGCGGCTTGCGGCGAACCTGAAGAACGTCACCGACGAGCGGTACTTCCGGTCGAACTTCCCGAACCTCTTCGGCAGCGTTGTGGTGCTGCCGGAGCTGCCCAGACACTACGCCCTCGGCATCCGGTACAGGTGGTGACGTGATCGTCGCGGCCTCGGGTCTGGACCCTGGTTGTGGGCGGAGGGCAAATCCGCCATGCTGATCGGCGTTTGCCGAGGAGGGAATCCAATGATGCTACGAGGAGTTGCAGGCTCTGCGATTGCAGCCAGTCTGCTGTTTGCGACCGCCGGTGCCGGCGAGGAAGCGGCGTCCGACGCGAAAGGGGCGGCGGGTTCCGTGGCCGATTTGGCCTGGATGACCGGAACGTGGTCGGGCGCGGTGGGCGGGGGCAACGCGCTCGAGGAGAACTGGACCGTGCCGAAAGCCGGTTCGATTCAATCGCTGGTGCGCATGACGGGTGCCAATGGGACCAGCATGGTGGAACTAATCGTCATCGAGGAGGAGGAGGGCACCCTCCGCCTTCGCCTCCAGCAATGGGATCCCGGCATGAAGCCGCGAACGCCGGAACCGTCCGTCATGACCCTCGAGGAGATGGGCGAAAACACGGTGGCTTTCCGCGGCGAGGAGGGTGCCATGTTCGCCAAACTTCGCTACACGCGCGATGGCGACAACTTCACGATCGGCATCACGAACCACAATGGCAGTCAGTTCAACCTGCCCCTGAAAGCCGCCCCGTAGGGAACGGGCTGTCCCGTCCCCCCAACCGCTCGGCGGGTCCGGCGCGGGCGACCGCAAGGGTCGCCCCTACGGGTTCCACCTGGGCCGGGCCCAGAACGTGCAAGGGGCAACGGCCGTAGGGGATGGGCTTGTCCCATCGCGCGCGGACAAGACCAGCAGGCTCGGGCAGCCAGGCGCCCCTAGTCAGCGGGATCGTACGCCAGAGGAAATCCCCTGACCGTGACCGGGTCGCCATCGCGGAAGGCCGGCCGGTACCGGGCTCGCTTTGCCGCCATGCGCACGCGGTGTTCATGAGGCGATCCGAGCTCGCGAACACGGTCCTTCGACCCGTCACCTTGCCGTGCCGGTTTACCGTCAAGGCAAGGCCAACGGTCGGATCTTCGCCATCCTGCGAGCCGTAGTAGGTTCCCCGCGATTTGCGGGGTACCGGTAGAAACAGCGGCGTGGGTTCGCTGAACACGACCTGCTGCTGGCCCGGGTCCGACTGCAGGAGGTCCCAGACCTCCCGATAATGACGGATGGCGCGCGGGTATTTGGCGAGTCGAGGGCGGCGGCAATTGGTTTGCGCGTTGTTCTTTGGCTGGATGGTGTTGGGCGGGACTGTTGCCAGAGCCGACTTCTTCAGCAATGCCTACCTGTTCTGTGGCGCTCTGAACGCCATGACGGGCATTGGATGGGACGCTTGCCGAGAGGCTTGGTGTTCGGCAAAGGATGGGGCCACCATCACTTTGGGCGACGAGAATTTCTCGTTCACCATTTCAGCTGGCACGGACTTCAAGCTATTCAATCTCAACCCATGTCCCGAGTATTACCCGGATTGCCAATTCTCGTTGTCAGTACTATGGTTTAGTGTCGGGGTTGGATGCGAACCCCCCAGCATGTGACGTGAGGGAGAGGATAAGATGCCCATCAACATCAGGATGGTACTGACTGCGTTGGGGATTGGTGCGGTTGTTTGGCCCGGAATCGTCTGTTTCACAACGGTACCGATTGTGTTTCTATGGCACTTGTTCCTTCCTAGGAGTCTGCTGTTCGAATTTGCGCTAACGGGCGCGGCCATGATCTTCGCGACGCTGGCATCGATTAAGCTCTATCGAAAGGCGTACGTGAGTGGGACCGCGCCTTAGATCGGTTTTCGACGCACGAACCAGACGAAACGCCCGTCCTAGCGCGCGGCGGCGGTATAGCCGCGGAGGCCCGGGTTGACGGGGCTGACGCCGATGTTGAGTCGCTGGTACCACGACTTCGCGTCGTTCGACTTGACTACCGGGTGAGGCCACAGCCGCCCTGTTTCCGCGCCGTAGGTTCTTGTCTTCGCCGGGCGGCGCGACGCTTCGGCAGAACGTCCCGGTGAGTTTGTCGGGCATGGATTCCTCCCCAAGGCGATTGCGCTTGCTAGCAGTTAGGTTGTGCCAAGCCGCGCACCGTCGCGCAGGAGGACGCACAAAGCGCCGATTTCGTTAGGACGGTCAGCACGATTGCGTGCTATAGGTAACTTCCGAGCCAATTTCCCGAAGCTGTTCGGCAGCGTCGTCGTAACTGCCGGAGTTGCCGAGGCACTACGCCCTTAGGATCGAATCAGGTGGTGATCGCGGCCTAGGATCCGTGGTTGTGGCGAGGGCGCAAACTCGCCATGCGGTTCGGCGTGCGCCAAGGAGGGATCCAATGATCCTAACGACGAGTAGCAGGAACTGCGCTTTGCGGATCTGCTGGTCGCGACGCGGGCGAGGGGAGGGCGTCCGACGCCAAAAAGGCGACTGCCGTGGCCGACTTGGCCTGGATGACCGGAACCTGGTCGGGCCCGGTGGGCGGGGGCAACGAGCTTGAGGAGAACTGAACCGTGCCGAAAGCCGGCTCGATTCAGTCGCTGGTGCGCCAGACCGGGCCCAACGGCACCGGCATGGTGGAGTTGATCGTCATCGAGGAGGAGGAGGGGACGTTGCGCCTGCGCCTTCAGCAGTGGGATCCCGGGCTGAAGCCGCGAACGCCGGGACCGTCGGTGATGACCCTCGAGGAGATGGGCGAAAACACGGTGGCTTTCCGCGGCGAGGAGGGTGCCATGTTCGCCAAACTTCGCTACACGCGCGATGGCGACAACTTCACGATCGGCATCACGAACCACAATGGCAGTCAGTTCAACCTGCCCCTGAAAGCCGCCCCGTAGGGAACGGGCTGTCCCGTCCCCCCAACCGCTCGGCGGGTCCGGCGCGGGCGACCGCAAGGGTCGCCCCTACGGGTTCCACCTGGACCGGGCCCAGAACGTGCAAGGGGCAACGGCCGTAGGGGATGGGCTTGTCCCATCCCGCGCGGACAAGACCAGCAGGCTAGGGCAGCCAGGCGCCCCCTAGTCAGCGGGATCGTACGCCAGAGGAAATCCCCTGACGGTGACCGGGTCGCCATCGCGGAAGGCCGGTCGATACCGTGCCCGCTTGGCCGCCATGCGCACGCGGTGCTCCATGAGGCGATCCGAGTTCGTGTGTACGGTCTTCCGGCCGGTCACCTTGCCGCGTCGGTTCACCGTCAAGGCAAGGCCAACGGTCGGATCTTCGCCATCCTCCCATCCGCGGTAGGTTCCCCGCGACTTGCGGGGCATCGGTAGGAACAGCGGTGTGGGTTCGCTGAAAACGACCTGCTGCCGGCCCGGGTCCGATTGCAGCAGGTTCCAGACCTCCCGATAGTGACGGATGGCACGCGGGTATTCGGCGAACAGAAGGTTCCAGTCCGCGAGGTTCAAGAGGGCCGTGGCACGCTCGCCGCTAATGGTTCCCGGTGCCGCGTCGAGCGTTTCGACGATCTCACCGAGTATGGCTCTCCCCTCGTCGAAGGACGAAATCGTGCGCCAGGGCGGGGGCCGGCTGATGCCGGGCGGCCAGGCGTGGAACAAACCCCGCCCGAGCGTCCGGCGACCGAAGACCTTGTCGTGAAACAGCCGTGCGTGAGCGCGCATGATGGCTATTGTCAGTGGGTCTCCTTCTGGCAGATGGGTCTTCGCGGCTTCGGTCAATTGTTCGAAGAGGAGGTGCGTCGGCAGGAACTTGTAGTGATGGCGGTACCACCGGATGAGCCGGTAGGTGGCCACCATATGCCGCGGATCATCCCGGCCGTAGGCGCGTAGACTCAGGTCGTAGGCGAACTCGTGTCGGTCGTTGGCTGATGGGTAGTCGCCGATCGCGGCGAGGGCGCGGGCTTCGCGGTAGAGAATCGCCGACTGCCGGACACTTTGGATCCCCTCTTGCAGCCGCGTGATGTAGCGGGCTCGGTCGTACGCTTCGAGCGCCCCGTCGGGATCGTCCATCCTCATGCGCGCATCGCCGAGCAGTGTCAGGGGATGCGCCAGGGCGATGTCGTAGCGACCCCGCTCGACTTCCAACTCGGCGAGGTGCCGTTGGGCCTCGTCCGCCACTTCGGCGAACTCGCCAAGCTCGAGCTTGTGTTGCAGGTCTGCGGCGAACCCGGGGTCGTCCGTCGGTCTCGCGGACGGCGTATCGAGGTCGGCCGCTCGCATTGTGAGACGCGCCATCAAATCGTTGTCGATGCCGTCCAGCGCGCCAACATCCGCGTGGCCGAGCAAGGAAACCGCGGTGGACCAGGCAAGGAGCATCAGGCCGTACTTGCGGGAACGACTCCGATTGGTGTCCACTCGAGTTCCTACGGTGAGAGCTGTACCGCTTCGATCAGCCCCTCATTCAACGATCCACTTCGAAAGCCGCCGAGGTCGATGGCGACGAACCGGTAGCCTGTTGCCTTGACTCGTTCCTGGATGGCCTCGCGCAATTCGAGGGCGCGTGGCAGCTCGTCGGCGACCAGCTCGATCCGGGCGACCTCTTCGTGGTGGCGAACGCGGAACTGCGAGAATCCCAGGTCGGCCAGCGCGTCTTCCGCTGCTTCGACCTGCGCGAGGCGTGCCTCCGTGATGTGCGAGCCGTAGGGAAAACGACTCGACAGGCAGGCTGCCTGCGGCTTTTGGGCATTCTCCAGGCCGAGCGAGCCGGCCAATGCCCGGACATCCCGCTTGGCGAAGCCGGCATCCACCAGGGGCGAGACTACAGCGTAGTTGCGCGCCGCGATCAGTCCGGGGCGGTGGTCGCCCAAATCGTCGGTATTGGTGCCGTTGAGGACATGGTCAAAGCCCTCGTCGGCAGCGATCTGCTCAAGTGCTTCGTAAAGTGAAGTTTTGCAGTGAAAACAGCGGTTTACGGGGTTTGCCCGGTATTGGGGTTTGAGTATCTCGTCGGTGACGATGATTCGGTGGCGCATCCCCCACTTCCCGGCGAGTTCACCGGCAAGCGCCAAGTCGCTGCGCTTCAGACTCTTGGAGCCGGAGGTGACCGCGAGCGCGTTGTCGCCCAGGGCCTCGGCTGCGACATAGGCGACCAGCGAACTGTCGACTCCGCCTGAGAACGCGACGATGACGCGACCGAGATGCTCGATAGTCGACTTCAGTGTCTCGTACTTGGAGGCGATTTCGGCGTCCATGGAATTACAGCCGGTTGATCATGTTGGCAAGATAGCCCGCGCCGAAGCCGTTGTCGATGTTGACTACCGAGACACCCGAGGCGCAACTGTTCAGCATTCCAAGGAGCGCGGCGACGCCATTGAACGAAGCACCGTAGCCGACACTGGTGGGAACCGCGATGACCGGCTTGTCGATCAAGCCGCCGACGACGCTCGGCAAAGCGCCTTCCATGCCCGCAACGACCACGACGACCTTCGCGCTTCGGATCTCGTCGACCCGCGCCAAAAGCCGGTGGACGCCGGCGACGCCCACATCGCTGACCCTGAGGACGGGACTGTCGTAGAACTCGGCGGTGAGCGCCGCCTCTTCGGCAACGGCAAGGTCGGATGTCCCCGCGGTGACCACTGCGACCCGGGTGTCCACCGGATTCGGGGTCTGTTGCTTGAATGTCACGAGCCGTGCCTCGGCGTGATGCACCGCACCCGGAACGGCTTCGCGAGTGGCGGCCGCGGCGTCCTCGCTCACCCGCGTAGCGAGGGCGTTGTGACCGCGGTCCGCAACCGCTCTGAAGTTGGCAGCGACCTGGGCCGGGGTCTTGCGTTCGCCGTAGATGACCTCCGGCGCACCGGTGCGCCGGGCACGGTCGTGGTCGATGGTGCTATGGCCCAGGTTCTCGAAATAGGCGCTATCCAATGCCGCCGTAGCCTGTCTGCGATCGAGGTCGCCGGCGGCGAAGCGGTCGAGGATGTCGTCGATGGCGGTCATCTGATGGCGGAGTCGACGTCCCGCGACACCGCTTCCCTAGTCGTAAGGTAGTCCGTACCGTGCCGCTCCGCCAAGGCGACGACATCGTCGTGCTCCGGTTTCCAGCGCTGCGAGCCGTCCGGCAGCGTGACGATCTTGACGCGAACATCGCCAAGGGAGGTCGTCACCGTGCGTTCTTCCCGGGGCAGCATGCGCTTGGTCACCCGGCTCAGTCGGGCGCCGATCGTGGTGGAACCGGCGAACAGTTCCCCGAGCACCGCATCGAGCCGCGCTTCGTCGACGAGCAGCGACAGCTTGGTGCCCGGCCGGGACTTCTTCATCACGATCGGGGTCAGGAAGACATCCTTCGCTCCCTTGGCGAACAGGTTTTCGGTGAGCGGGCCGAACGCCTCGGGCGTCATGTCGTCGATATTGCACTCCACCTCGAGATTGGTTTCGGTTTCGAGGCCGAGTTCCGCCGCGTTCCCGAGTTCGCCTAGGGTCAGTCGAACGGCATTGGGTACGGCGAAGTCCTTTTGTCCGATGCCGTAGCCGATCGCTGACGCGGTGAGGAACCGGGGCGCTTCGAAGCGGTTGACCACCGCGCTGAGAATCGCCGCACCGGTTGGTGTGGTGGCCTCGCCATCTACGCCGCCGTAGCGCAGCGGCGCGTTTTTGAGGATCTCGGCCGTGGCAGGCGCAGGTACCGGCATCAAACCGTGCTCGCAGCGCACCATCCCGCTGCCTACCTCGACCGGCGAACAGTAGGCGACGTCGATGTCGAGGTAGTCGATCCCGATGGCGGCCCCGGCCACGTCGACGATGGAGTCCGTGGCGCCGACCTCGTGGAAGTGAATGGCCTCGACCGTGGTGCCGTGGATCTTCGCCTCCGCTTTTGCGATCGTCGTGAACATCGATTCCGCGAGTTTTTCGACCCGCGGCGGGTAGCCGGCGCGGTTGAGGATGCCCTTGATCGTCGACAGGTGCCGGTGGGGTCTGTCGATGCCTTCGGCGAGTCGGACAGTTGCCCGCGTGCCGGTGATGCCCATCTTCTTGCCCGGTTCGATGACGAGGTCGAACTCGTCAGCGAGTTCGAGGCGGTTCAGTTCGCGGACAAGATGCTCGGCAGGAACCCCGACGTCGACGAGGCCGCCCAGATGCATGTCGCCGGCTATGCCGGCGAAGCACTCGTAGAACAACGCCCGTTGGGTCACGGGTCAATCCCGGCGATGTCGGTGGCGGTCCGTCAGGCGAGCAGCCGGTGGGTTGGTCCGCACAGCTTGTCGATGGGGATGCCGTGGGTGCAGGCCTTCGCGCAGGGCTCGCCACTGCATGACAGGCACGCCGAGGCATTGGTCTCGAGGAGCGCGTACTCGTCCCGCGCCATCACCGTGTCGCCGTAGTCCACCGCGTACATGCGGGTCCGCAATACCTCGGCGATGGGTACGCCGTAGGGACACGAGCCTTCGCAGTCGTTGCAGACGTTGACGCAGTAGCTGGAACCCGTGACCTGCGCGTAGCGCTGCAGGAGGTCCATGTCGCCGGCGGCGAGTTCGTCGTAGCCGGACGCGCCAAGGTATTCGTCGATCTTCTCGGCGCTGTTCATGGTGATGACCGCGGCATCGACGTGCGGATTGGTGAGAACCCAGCGCAACGCCGCCTGGGAGTAGGTGGCGCCGCCGGTCTCGAACGGCCGCATGTCGTTGAGGCGGGCCCCGTGCTGGGTCTTCATCACGGTCACGCCGACATCCTTCTGCTTGGCCTTGGCGAGCGCGCGGGGCAGATCCTCCTGGGTGGCGATCCAGTCGAGGGACCGGGTGACCCGTTCGTAGAACTTGGGATCCTGGCCGAAGTTGTGGGCAACGAGGAGCGCATCGACCAGGTCGTTGTCGAGCACGTAGTCGAGGCAGTCGATCAGGTGGCCGCCGTGCCCGGACATGCCGGAGAAGAGAATCTTGCCCTGTTCCTTCGCCTTGGCGATGAACTCGTGCCACGCCGGGTTCTTCACCACGTCGACGTCGTTGACCGCGTGGTTCATGAAGATGTCCACGTGGTCCATCTGCAGTCGTTTCAAGGACGCTTCCAGTCGGGACATCAACTCGTCCGCACCGGTATTGGGCTTGGTCATGACCTTGGAGGTAATGACCGCTTGGTCCCGCTTGCCCTTGAGGGCACGTCCCAGCGCGACCTCCGATTGGCTGCGGGCGTAGCTCTCGGCCGTGTCGAAGTAGTTGATTCCCCGGTCCATGGCTAGGTGGACCAGCCCTTCCTGGCCGGGCCGCAGATTGGACGTGCCGAACGAGATGTCCGAGATCTCGTAGCCGGTGCGGCCCAGCTTGTTGTAGCGCTTCACTTCGCCGGGACTCACCACATCGCTGCCGATTGCCGGCGTGGCGAAGGGTAGGGCGGATGCGGCAGCACCCCAGCGTAGGACGTCTCGGCGGTTGGCCGAGAGGCCGTTGGGACGATTCGTCTCGGTGGACATGTGGGAACCCCCCTCTCTATGGGCTATGGGCCAGTTTACGCCCGTCCGTGTTCTATCGCCACGGTATGTACCCGAGCATGGCTAGGGACACGGCACTAGGCGTCTGCGCCCACTCGCGCTCGAAAGAAATCGACACTTGCCCGATCGAGGTAGCAATTGAGCCGCCAATCCTCGAGGAAGCCGCAGTGCCCTCCGTGGCGGAACATCTCAAGTTCGACGTGGTCGTTGGGTGTGACCTCGGCGTAGGACGCGCCGGGAATCACCATGTCGTCCTCGGCTGCGATGATGTGCGTCCCGATGCGCACGTTCGCGAGTCCGTCGCCGCGGAGGTCGTAGTGCGAGTAGTAGTGGTTGGAATCGCGGTAGGGCAGATAGCGGCCGACGAGGTAGTCGGTGATGCCGGCGACCGTGGACAGGCGCATCGCTCCCGCCAGGCCGCGGTATTCGTCCGGAAACGCGGCCTGTTTCTCCTTGAGCGCGAGCCGCCACTTGTCCACGAACCATTTCCGGTAGACCAGCCAGCCCGTGTCGATGGCGCGAACCGTCGCCGCCGGGTCGATGACGGGCGAAATAGCCAGGCAAGCGGCCAAGCGGCGGTCGAGGTCGGCGTGGCTGGCGAGGCGCAGGGCGAAGTTGCCGCCGAGACTGAAGCCCATGATGCCCGCCGAAGTTGGGCTGCATTGCTCGACGAGTGCGTTGCAGGCATCGAGAACCTCGCCCAGACGGGCCGAGTTGAACATCTCGCGGTTGCGGTAGGCGGTACCGCCGTGGTCCCGCAGCAGCAGGCACGCCACGCGAAAGCCGCTGGCTGTGAGAGCACGGGCCGTGCGCTGGACGTACCAGGAGCCACTGTCGCCGAGCCAGCCGTGAATGATGGTGACCAGCGGCGCACCCGTCGGTTCCGACGAGACCCTCGCCTCGAGCCGCACGCTGTCGCGGCACTCCAGCGTGACGTTCTCCAAGGGGAGTGCAGGCGCATCGCCCCTCTTGGCGGGGATTCGAGCGAGGATTGTCTGAACATGAGGCGAGGCGAGGCCGGCTGGCGGATCGAAGTGTCTCATCGGCGCATTATGGCAACGCCCGGTCGCCGTTGGCATCGCAACGTCGCGTAGAGGCTCGCTTTGCGCCTGGAATCCTGGAATCGCACTTGGAGTCTCGGTTTCAATTCCCGCCGGCTCTTGGTAAGTTGGCGCGCTTGCGTTCGCGACCGTGCGCGGATTCGAGCTAGTTGCCAAGGGGGAAACCATGTCTGACTACGAGAACCTGGTCATCGACCGGGTGGGGACCGACGGGCGCGTTGGGCGCATCGGCCTAAACCGGCCGGAGAAGCTGAACGCCTTGTCCCAGGAACTCCTCTACGAACTGAACGACGCCCTGCACGCCATGGAAGCGGACGACTCCATCCGCTCGATCATCGTACGCGGCGAAGGCCGTGCGTTCAGCGCCGGCTACGACCTGACGCCCTCTGGCGGCCGCGGCGCGGATGCCGTCGTACGTCGCCACAAGCAGCACGACGAAAAGGGCCGCCGCCTGCTCATGGGGATCCGCACCGGCATGCAGCAGATCACCGACATCCATCTGTATTTCTGGAACATGGCGAAGATCACCATCGCCCAGGTTCACGGCTACGCCGTCGCTGGCGGTTGCGAACTCGCCATGATGGCCGACCTCGTGGTCGCGGCGGACGACGCGCAACTCGGCCATCCGGGCTTGCGCGGCCTTGGCACATCCCGCACGGGCGTCATCTGGCCGTTGGTCATCGGCATGCGCAAGGCCAAGGAGCTCTACTACACCGGCGAGAACGTCACCGGCGAAGAGGCGGAGGAGATCGGCATGATCAACTACTCCTGGCCCAAGGACGAGCTGGACGACCGGACGATCGCCTTCGCCGACCGCATCGCGGTCATGAGCGCCGACCATCTTGCGATCCTGAAGCTCAACATGAACCGGTTCTACGAGAACATGGGAATCTACTCGTCGGTGCGCAGCAGCACGGACATGGACGCCGCGGGCCAGTTCACGGGCTTCTCCTACGACTGGCAGGACAAGATGCGCGAAGTCGGCATGCGCGATGCCGTACGCTGGCGCGACGGGCTGTTCCGGGACAACGACTGGTACAAGCGCAAGGGCCCGAAACCCGACAAACCCGAATAGGGAGTTGCGACATCGACATTCGAGCGAGAATCGACACCTCCAGGGGTTCGATCAACGTATCCCTGTTCGCGGACAAAACGCCGGTTACGGTTGCCAGCTTTGTGAATCTCGCGGGCAGGGGCTACTACGACGGTCTGACGTTTCACCGCGTGATCGCGAACTTCATGATTCAGGGCGGCTGTCCGGAGGGCTCGGGGCGTGGCGGCCCCGGCTATCGCTTCGACGACGAGTTCGATCCATCGCTCAGGCACGACCGGCCCGGACGGTTGTCGATGGCGAACTCCGGTCCGGGAACCAACGGGTCTCAGTTTTTCATTACCCATGTGCCGACGCCCTGGTTGGACGATGCGCACTCGATATTCGGCGAGGTCGGTGGCGACGAGGACCAGGCCGTGGTCGATGCCATCGAACAGGGCGACCGAATTGAACGAATCGAGGTGACGGGCAACGTCGACGACCTCCTCGCCGCCCAGGCGGACCATGTTCGCCGGTGGAACGCCAGCCTCGGCCCGGCCTGAGACAACGAATCAAGCGCCAAAGAGAGAGGGAAACATGTTCGGATCGCAGTTCTACAACCAACTGACTTCGTGGGAGGAAATCAAGAGCGTCCTCGATGTGATGGAGGCGGGACGCTGGAGTAGCGTCTACACCTATGACCACTTCGTGCCGCCCTGGACGCGAACGGCGGACGTGGCGGAAAGCGATCTCCATCCCACGATGGAAGGTTGGTCACTGCTCGCGGGCATGGCCGCGGTTACCAGTCGCCTGGAACTGGGCGTTCTGGTGTCGGGCAATACCTACCGCAACCCTGCGCTGATGGCGAAGATGGCCGCCACCATCGACGAGATATCCGGTGGTCGGGTGATTCTCGGGATCGGCGCCGGCTGGAACATTCGCGAACACCAGGCCTACGGCTGGGATTTCCCCTCGATGAAGGAGCGCCAGGACCGGTTGGAAGAAGCCTGCGAGCTAATCCACAAACTCTTGACCGCCGAGCGATTCGTCGACTTCCAGGGCAAGTACTACACCCTGAAACAGGCGCCGTTCGCCCCCAAAGGTGTCAAGCGGAAGATTCCCGTCATGGTCGGCGGAACCGGTCCCAAGCGTACGCTCAGGACGCTGGCCATGTACGGTGACATCATGAACGCCATCTGCGGGCCGGAGGATCTGAAACGCCATTGGGGCATCCTCGAATCCCACTGCGAAGCCGTCGGCCGCGATCCCTCGGAGATCAAGCGCTCGGTGCACGTTCCCATGCGGATCGTTCGCGATGACGCGGAGGCCGAACGCATCCGCCGGGGAAATACCTGGACGATGGTCGGCTCGCCCCAGTACGTGATCGACCGCTGCGCGGCGTTCATCGAGGCGGGCGTCGACGAGTTCTGCCTGCAGTCGATTCAGCAGAAACCCGACGTCTACGCGGAATTGAACGAGGAGATCTTCTCCGCGTTCGATTGAGTCGTGTCGGGGACGGGCTGTTCCCGTCCGGGTCCCATGGCAACGACAATGTCCGGCGCGGGCGGGGACAAGCCCCGCCCCTACGGGGTTTCCGCCACGCGACGGGCAGTCCGTAGGGGACGGGCTTGTCCCGTCCCGGATTGCCGCCATTACCGGTGCGGGCGACCACAAGGGTCGCCCCTACGGGGTTTCCGCCACGTGACGGGCAGTCCGTAGGGGACGGGCTTGTCCCGTCCCGGATTGCCGCCGATACCGGTGCGGGCGACCAGAAGGGTCGCCCCTACGATCGGATCACCGCTTCCTGGTCGCGCGGAACGTAGAAATACGATCCCGGGCGGAAGTCGTAGCCTAGATCCCCGAGCAAACGGCGCTGGCGGGGCGTCGCCCGCTGAGCGACATCCGGAATCGCCCCGAAGTCGTAGCAACGCACCCAAAGCTGGCAATAGTTGTAGAGCAGGACCTTGCGCGCGTTGCCCGATTCGTTCCGGCAGGGCCCGTGCCAGAGCGCGTGTGGAAACAGGTAGACGTCCCCCGCCTTTCCCGTGAGCTGGGCGGCGCCGGGCGAGTAGGGCGTCATCGTGCGGTCGCCCTGGTAGGGGATCTGGCGCATGTGGCTGCCGGGGAATACGGTGAGATTGCCGCAGTTCCCGGTGGGGACGTCGGTCAAGAGGTACATCGCCTTCAGCGCGATGGGCGGGCTTGACTCGGACACCCTTGTCAAGCGGAGCGACTCCCCGCCATCGGTGTGCGTATAGCCCGGGAACTTGGGATCCGCCGGTCGGACAACCGCCTGCGTCATGCTGAGCAGGATATTCGGACCCATGACGTCGACGATGTAGTCGAACACCGGTGAGGCGTCGACCAGGTCGATGAAGGCCTGGTGGTAGGGCAGCAGGTCGCGCCGGTCCATGAATCCACCGGGGTCGAGGTCCGTGGCGTGATCCAGCCACGCGTAGTGGCCGATGGGCAGTTCCGGGTCGTGCTTCGGTTCCCAACCGGGCACTGCGCGGATCCGGTCGATTTCATCCGAGAAGAACGACACCTGGTCTTCGTCGAGCACGCCTTTGAGATGCAGGTAGCCGTCCGTCTGCCACTGACGGCGCTGTTCGACGGTTAGTGCGTCCATGCCTATATCCCGTACAAGGCCTTGACGTTGTCGCGCGTGATCTTCCGCCGGTCGGCATCGTCGACACCTTCGAAGATCTCGTCGAGCACCTGCATCGAACACGGCCAGGTGGAGTCGACGTGCGGATAGTCGGATCCCCACATCAGGTTGTCGAGACCGATGATCTCCCGGGTCAATACCGCGGGACGGTCGTCCTCGATGGTTGCGTAGAACTGCCGCCGCCAGACCTCGTGGGGTCGTTCGCCGGTGAAATCGCGGCTCTTGAAGCGGTGCTCGCGCAGCAAACCCTGATCGACCCGGTCCAGCCAATGGGCGACCCAGCCCGCGTTGAACTCGCCGACGACGAACTTGAGCTTCGGATGCCTCTCGGCAACGCCCCGGCACATCAGGTCGACCAATGTGCGCTGGACCGTGTTCGGCGTGGAGGCGTAGTCGAAGGTCTCGTCCCGGGGCAGGGCACTTTTCTGGCGGTATTGCGCGGGAACGTAGGCATTGGTGCCGACGTGCATCGAGAGGGGGAAATTCGCTTCCTCCGCCGCCGCCCACACCGGTTCGTAGCACTCGTCCCTGTACGGCACCTCCGGCGGCGCCGTGCAGGGGATGCAACCTCCCTTGAAGCCTTTCTTGACGACCCGGTCGAGTTCCAGAACCGCGGCTTGCGGATCCTGGATGGGAATCGCCGCCAACCCGAACAGCCGCCCGTTCGATGCACTCGCGTAGTCGTGCAGCCAGTCGTTGTAGTTCTTCTGGCAGGCGACAAGCAGTTCCGTGTTCTCGAAACTGAACAGTCCGAAGAAGCCGGGGTAGAGAAACTCGGCCTCGATGCCGTCCTCGTCCTGGTCCTCGTGGCGATAGGCGCCGTCGCGGATCCCCGCTCTCAAGCCGTCGTAGCCCATCGCCAGGATGCGCTTCGCCTCCGCATCGCGCATGTCGTCCACTTCCGGTTTGTGCCCCGGACGACGCTGCAGTTCGAGGCCGTCACGCTTGCGCATGCCGGCGAAGCCCATGCGGCGACGCACGCCGCGTGGTCCCTTGCTGGGAATGATGATCGAGTCCTCATGGGTCCCCGCCCCTACGACCCGGGGCGCGTCGTCGCCGAAGCGCTCGGGTAGGCCAATGAATACGTCCTCCGCCTCGACGACGTGTGAATCCGCCGATATCGCTGCCATTTGATTCCCCTCCATTTGGCTCACCGGACGGCCGCTGCAGGTTCAGCGACGTCAGGTGACGACTCCTAACTTTCGCGCAATAGCCGGCGCTGGTCAAACAAACGGCGGTGCTTGTCAACGTTTCGGTACGCCATACAAATACCGCGTATTCACCTCGGTTTCGTTGCCGTCGGGGTCGAGCATGAACAACGCCCGGCCCTTGCCGCGGCTACCCATCGGTCCACGGGTGAAGATGTTCGCTTTGGCGGCACGGTCGGCGACCTCGTCGAAGGTGTCCTCGGTCACGGTGAACGAGAAGTGCATCGGCCCGCCACCGCGGTGACGGCCGCCGTGGTCCTTTGTCTGTAGAACGACGTGGCTGCGGTCGCATTGCAGGTAGGCCCGTTCGTCGTTTCGCATCACGACCGGGAGCCCGATTAGCTCGTGGTAGAAGCCAACTGCCTTGTCCAAGTCCGCGACGTCTAGAAAAATCTCCTCGAGTCCTATGACGCTCATGGTTGCCCCTCCTCTGGTTTCGGTGACCGCGATTGTGCCGCACGGCGACGCACGGGCGATAATCCGCCCATGCTCTTGCTCGACGACAACCAGATGGCGCACTTCCTGCGCGACGGTTTCGTGGTGCTCGAACCGGACGGGTTGGGCGACGATTTTCACGCGGCGATGTACGACGCCGCCTGCCAGGTTCACGACGAAGCCCGCGCCATCGGCGGCGATTCCAACCATCTACAGACCATTGGCGACAACCTGCGGGCGCGAATTCCCGACCTCGACCGCTTGCTCGTGGACCCGACTTTACATGGCGCACTGACCAGCGTGCTTGGCGAGGACTACATCCTGCATCCACACCACTTCGTCCACGAGTCGAGCGCCGACGACCAGGGCTTCCACCAGGACGGCAACCTGCCGTGGAACGACCGGGCACACTACCGCACCCACCGGCCCAACTGGGCCATGCTCTTCTACTACCCGCAGCGGGTGACCGACGACAACGGCCCCACCGAGGTCCTGCCCGGTACCCAGTACTGGACCACGAACTTCGAGATGCCCGAAGGTAAGTGGCACCGCGGCGATGCATTGGACAAGAAGGGCCGGCAGGAAGTACTCCGAAACGGCGACGTCGGTGTACGCGACACCTACATCGACGGGGTCGTGGAGTCCTTGGGAATCAGCGGCCTTGAGCGTCAACGGATTCGGGTGCCGCGCGGCGGCGTGGTCCTCGCGCACTACGATCTGATGCATCGTGGAACGCGGACCGCGCCGACGTTCGACGGGCGTCGGTTCATGTACAAGTTCTACTACCTGCGAAGCCGGGATCCCGACCAACCTTCGTGGCACAACCAAGCCGAGCAGCCGCCCCATACCCCGGGCCACGCATGCTTGAACGGCGTTGTCGAGCGGATCTGGCAGTGGCTGCGCGGCGATGCCGGCTGGCGACCCGCCGTCAAGCTCACGAATCAGGTCGAGCGCATCGCATCTGTCGACGTGGAGGACGAACGCATCCGCCTGGCGTACGAAATCGGCTGGCTCGCGCGGGACGACGCCGGCGTTGCCAAGGAACTCGCGAGGTTGCTGGACGCCGAGGACGAGGCGTTGCGCCGATCGATGGTCTACGCCGCCGGCGTTGCGGGATCGGCCGTCGAAGCCGGTGTGCTCGGTGCCATGGACAGCGACGACCCGCGCATGAGGCGCGTCGCCGCCAGCGCCGCCGGAGAAGCGCGGCTGGCCAGCGCGGTCGCCATCGAGGCGCTATTCCGACGCTTGGTAGACGACGCCGACGACCTGGTGCGTTCCAATGCCGCCTACGCCTTGGGGAACATCGCCCGCGTCCCTGGCGCAAACGTCTCGGCAAAGCGTCTGCTTGCGAGGCTGGATCCCACCGTGGAGCCGGACAACACCGGCAACGGCGGCATGTCCCGTTCCACCGTTCGGGTCAGCGTGGCCTATGCCTTGTGCAATATGGCGCTCGACGACAGCGATCTGGCGGTTTTGGCTTCGGCCGGCTTGGCCGACCACGACCGCTACGTGCGGGGTCTCGCGGCCGCCGCCCTCGAACGACATGCGAGTCGCCGCGCCGAGCCTTGGCTAAGGACCTTCGTCGAGCACCTTGCACGGGCACGGTTCAATGATCGCCCGCCGCGCCCGCTTCCTGGTTAGAGCGACATGCTTGCCAGCGTACGCAATCCACGTGTCAAGGACGTCGCCAAGCTCCGCAACCGCCGACATCGCGACCGCGAACGGCGATTCGTCGTGGAGGGGGCACGCGAACTGTCATGTGCGACGGATTCGGGCTTGCCGCTGGCGATGCTCTACTACTGCGAGGAGCTGCTCACCGACACCGGAAGAAGTGTCGTGGAACGCGTCGCTGCGACGGAGGCCGACTGCCAACCGACGAGTCGCCCGGTCTTCGAGAAGATGTCCTACCGACACACGCCGGACGGCGTGCTCGGCGTTGCCCCGATGCCCGACCTCGAACTCGAGCGGCTTCCCGAGACGGACGACGCCCTATGGCTGGTTGCCGTCGGGATAGAGAAACCTGGCAACCTCGGCGCGATGCTGCGCACGGCGGATGCCGTCGGCGTGGCCGGCATGGTAGTCGCCGATCCAATGACTGACATGTTCAACCCGAATGTCGTTCGGGCCAGCATGGGTACGTTGTTCAGCGTGCCCGTTGCGGCTGCAAGCGCGAGCGAGGTCCGGCAGTGGCTTCAGACTCGGCGAATCCGCGTCGTCGCTGGACGACCGGATGCGTCTGTCGCGTACACCGAGGCGGACCTACGGGGCGCAGCGGCGATTGTGGTAGGCAGCGAACACCGGGGCCTCGGTGCCGGATGGTCGGCGCCGGGCGACGAAGCGGTGCGCATACCGCTGTCGGGTCGGGCGGATTCGATCAACGCCGCGATGGCGGCGACTGTTTTACTGTTCGAAGCCCGACGGCAGCGGCTCGCGCCGTAGGGGACGGGCTTGTCCCGTCCCGTTGTTGGGGAAGCCGAGGAACCTGACACGTACACGGGCGAGGGCGCGCCGTCGGGCAAGATAGCTTCGCCCCTACGCGGTGGCGTAGGGCTCGTCCATGGGAACGAATTCGGTCTCGAGCAGGGCCGCTTCCGTCCAAGCCCGCATGGCGCGTGTGCCCAACAGGGCGTCTCGGTAGCTCCCGGCCTCGTGGTCGAGCGTCACCGCGTACGTCACGAAGCGCGAGGCGACCGGGGTGTAGAAGGCGTCGACCGCGCAGAAATCCCCGAATAGGAACGGTCCGCTCGTGCAGAACCGAGCACGCGTGTCGCGCCAGTGCGTACAGAGTTTCTCGATCTCGTCGGCGACTTCGCGCGACATGCCCTTGCCCGGATGAGAACTGCGGATGTTCATGGGCATCGCTGCGCGCAGGTGCGGATAGCCGGCGTGGAAGTCGGCGACCAGGGACCGGGCGTGTGCCCGTGCCCGGGCATCGCGGGGCCATACGCCGGCATCGGGAAACAGCTCGTGCAGACGTTCAAGTATCGCCACGGTGTCGAAGGTGTCGAAGCCAGATCCCGGTTCACCCTCCCAAAGCACCGGCACCAACCCGGTTGGGGAGAGCGCGTCGATATTTCTTGCCCAATCCTCGGAGTCGAACTTGATCGTTCGCTCGGCGAACGGAATACCGAGTTCCGTCATGGTCAGCCACGGTCGCGCGGACCAGGACGAGTAGTTCTTGTTGCCTATGACGAGGGTTAGGGGAGGGACTGTTTGCTTCATACGGGAAACGTTAGCACGGTCCGGTCCGCGTGCCTGTCGGATCGGGACCCGTGCCGCTACACTACGCGCCCCATCATGATGTGGAGTACGAATTCGATGAGGAACGGACTACTGATCGCCGGCGTGTTTCTGCTCGCACCGGTCTTGTCTGTTTTCGCTGGGGAGAAG
The DNA here is from genome assembly GCA_026705345.1 of Gammaproteobacteria bacterium. GTDB lineage: Bacteria > Pseudomonadota > Gammaproteobacteria > Pseudomonadales > Azotimanducaceae > VXYL01. The sequence continues at coordinate 14,319 of JAPPAV010000045.1, read as the reverse complement.
GCCGGCGTGATGGAGAAGCTGGCGGCGCTCGAGGGCGACTGGATGCTGCTGGACGAAGACGGTCGCGAAACGGACGTCGTGGGATCCAGCTTCCGGTTGACCGCCGGGGGTTCGGCGGTTGTGGAGACCATGTTTCCGAACAGTTCCGACGGCCACGAAATGGTCAACATGTACCACGCCGACGGCGACCGGGTGTTGATGACGCACTATTGCGCGGCGGGCAACCAGCCGCGTCTTGTGGTCGAAACCACGGACGACGAGAACCGCCTTGAGTTGCGCTTCGAGAGCATTACCAATCTAGCGACGCCCGACTCGACGTACATGAGCGAGGCCGTATACGTCTTCCACGGCGATGATCGTTTGACGACCCGATGGCGAAGCATGTCAGGCGGCGAACTCACCGAGGAGACGACCACAATCGAACTGAAGCGGCGGAAGTAGGCGGACCACTCGCGCCGGGCCGCTGTGTCGTGCCCGGTCGTACGGGCAGTCGACTCGGGCATGCGATCGGCGACGCGTCAAGGTCCGTGCGATGCGGTTGGTCGCTTTCCCGCGCGCGCTGGTAGTGGTGTGACGGGACCGACCGACCGTAGAATGCGCGGCGAATCCGTGTTCTGCAGTCGGGGGCCCAGCCAATGAGTACCAGTCAACCGCAGCCCGCACACGGGATGATCCGGCCCCTGCGCAGCGTCATCCTGCTGCGGCACGGCCAGCACAACTCCGCCGCGCCCAATCAACTCGGCGGGCTCACGGAACTCGGCAAGAAACAGGCGTCGGTCACTGCGGAGCGGCTCAAGGACGAGTCCATCGACCGCATCGTGGCGAGCGAGTATCGCCGCGCGCGCCAGACCGCCGACGCGGTCGCCAGCCACCACCCGTCGATCACCATCGAGACCGACGCGGACATCTGCGAATGCGTGCCGTCGGTTCCGCCCGGCCAGGAGGTGTTCTATCCGGAGGGCGTCAAGGCTTCGCAGACCGCGGAGTGCCGCGAGCACCTCGACCGGGCCTATTCGCGCTACTTCGAGTCCGACAACGAGGGCACGACGCTCTTGGTCTGCCACGGCAACGTCATCCGCTACCTGCTATGCCGCGTGCTCGCCGTTCGTCTCGACGCCTGGGCCCGGTTCGACATCCACAACTGCGGCATCTGCCGCGTGTCCTCGAAGACTTATCTGGGCACGCAGGTCACGGGCCTCAACGACGTCGGACACCTGCCGCCCGCGCTACTGACCTACGGGTAGGCTTTTCGCCCGCCGGCCCCCGGCGAGACAACCGGCGTTGCGACCGGTGCGGGCTTTCGAGCGGGAAGCACGGCTCGCTCACCATTCGATGCCGAATCGTGTCTTCATCACTTCTGTGCGCGCCCAGGGGTCACCGGGGAGTCGGTCGATGAGGTGCGTGAAGACCCGCCGAAAGGACTCCGCCTGCGTTGCCGCGGTGTGCGCATCGGCACGGTGGGCTGGCAGTAAAGGGTGGATGTCGAGCCAGAGTCGCGGGCGAGCCAGCTTCGCGAACATGCGCTCCTGCGCCTGGGCGCGGGAGATGGCGAGGCCGGCCGTGTGCATGTAGCAACGGAATATCTCGACCACGCGACCGACGTCCAACGGTTCGAGGACGGCTAGACCCTCCGCCAGGTCGTACAGGTCGCGACCCTTGTTCCTCTGCAGCAGCGCCCTGAACTTCGTTGCCAGCATCTCCTCGGACGAGAAGGTGGGAATGTCGGCTTGGCCGGCGAACCATGGGTTCGCCACTTCGAGGCGTCGTGTGACGGGCGGATCGAAGGCTTCGACTTCACGGGTGTTGATCTCGACTTTCAGGCGGATCGGCACGCCGCTTCCGTCTTCCGGATCGGCACGGAATCGCAGCTTCGGAGCCACCGGACTCTGGGCGATCTGCGCCGCCCCGAGCCATGGCTCGAGCGTGGCCCTGAGGCGGTCGACGATGGGCCCGATTGGTCCCTTCGAAGTGCGCACGAGGTCGATGTCCTCCGAATAGCGCAATGGGCTCGGTAGGTGCAGTTTGTTCAGAGCCGTGCCGCCCCGGAACCGAAGCGCGTCGCGCAGGTGGCAGTCGCTGAACATCTCGACCAGAGAGCGGCTGATGATCAAGTCCTGTTCGACTTGGCGGGGTTCCACCCAGGGGACCACATTGGCCCAGGCAACAATGTTCTGCGACGGGATCACAGGTCAGGTTCGGGTGGACGGTGCGCCACGATACGCCACTTGGGATCCTGCAGCGGTAGGTCGGAGGCGAAATCCGGGTCGCGGGCTTCCCGCTCGAGTTCGGTCCAACGCAGCGGTGACTTCGACAGCAGGGCGTCCAGCATGGGTTGCGCCAGGCGGTCTGCGCCGATCCAGTCCAGCAGATAGCCCAGCCGTTGTACGACCGACCGCTCCGTCCGGGCCGACAGCGACGCAAGCTCGTCGGGTTCGATCGCGGGGGCCAGTTCGGCTAGGACGGTGGAGACGTTGTCAATCCCTCCGGACGCCTGCGGGTACCGGAGGAGGTCGAGGGCGGTCAAGGCTGCCGACGATACCTTCATCGTTCCTGTATCCGTTTTTCGGTTCTCGACTCCGGCGACCGGGGGTGCCATTGCCCTGCGGAAGTAGAACACGATGAGACTGCGCCCAGCCCGGATCTCCGGCAGGCGTTTGCCGCACACGACTTGAAACTGCATGACGGCCTGATGCGTGGCGCCGTGCAACTCGGCAGCCTTCAGCAAGGCAACGTAGTAGGCTTCGTTCTCCCAACGCATCAGGGCGTCGATGAACCACGTTGGCGGGGGTGCGCCCCAGCTGGCGTATTGCGGCGGGACGACGACATAGAATCCTTGGCGCGGTCTGATGAGCTTCCCGGACCGTTGCAGGCGCTCCGAGGCGTCTAGAAAGGACCGGTGCGTGATGCCAAGTTCGTCTTCGGCCTGTGCAGCGGTGAACACCGAGCGGCCTTCGGAGAGAAGCCGGTCGATGTAGCTGGACAGCGCGCTTCGGCTACGAACCATGCCCTATTATCCGCCTTTTAAACGGAAATATGAACATGTTTCGGTGAGAGTTGCCGCGCGAGCTGTGAAGGTGTACCTGTGTAGTCCAAAGACGCGGGGCATCTGCCTCGCGGTATGCTTACTTGCGATTGACAGCGGAGTGTTTCGGTCATGTGGAAATGGTTGCAGACGCTGTTCGGCGCCTCCGCTGACGAGGCGACCCTTGGCGATGACATGGCCGAGGAAGTGCGCAGAAAACGCCGGGACGGCTCCGACAGTTCGGCGTTGTTGATGATGCCGGCGGTTGCACCCGACGGATCTGACACCGACGCGTCGGACAGCGACGGCGGTGCGGGGGCATGCGACGCCGGTAGTTGCGGCGCTTCCTGTGGGGTCGGCTAGCAACAACCCCGACGTGGACGAGTCTCGGCACTTAGGCGGCTGCGCTTTGCCCCCAGCCCATTGCGTTGTCGAGGATCTGCCCGAACTCCGGCGTTTCCCACGCGCCTCGGAAATGCAGCGGCGTTTTTCCTTCGGCATCCACGTTCCGGTCCACGAATGGCTGGGCGTTGGTTCTCGGGGAATGGCAATGGCCGAGCGCAACGTACGCCACCGCGCCGTCGCCGACCGTGCGTTCTAGACCGAGCACCCGCGTCTTCCCGTCGGCGCCGACGGACGTGTCTTCGTCGTAGGCGAAACCGAATCCTTCGGGAGACGGGTCTTCGGCCAGTTCGGTGGTAAGCAGAACCCGGCTCTCGCCCACCGGTTCGATCAGATATAGCTCGTCGGTGACGGCGAAGGTCCGGGGCAGGCCGTCGACAAGCGGATGGTCGTTGGCCTGGACGGCGACATCGAAACGGCGCACCGGAGGATGGTTGAGGAAGAACGCGCCGAGCAGGTCGTGGTGGGCGAGCCGGACCATCTTTCGGCGTCGGCTGCCATCGACCCTTTTGGCCCGACCGCCGCTCGTGCCGTGCAGCGCGAACCACCTGCCGCCTTCGGCGAGCCAATGGTCGACGATCCGGCTCTGCTCGTCGTCGGGGTAGGGACCGGCGACATAGGTGACCAGGAAGTCGACGCCGGCTAGGCGGGCGGCGATGTCGGTGAAGTCGTTGGCGACGGTGGTCTGGTAACCGTTTGCATACAGCCGGCGCAGGAGTTCGATGCGTGCATAGTCCATGTCGTGGCCGGCCGCCGATCCGATCGGGTAGCCGCCCGTGATGAGATGTGCTCGGTTTGCCATGCGCGCCTCCACCAGTGGAACTTCTTGATTCTACTGTGCGGCAGACGAAGGCGTCATCGGTTCCATTGCCACGATGTCAGCGGCGGCATGCAGACACGTCGTCGAGGCTATCGAATCCGTGGGGATGCATGACCAATCCCGGTGAGCGCCAAACGTCGTCGTGCGGGAGATGCCGAGCCGCCTGGCCTCCGGATCGCGTCGCCCGGTCGATGCCGCGTTGCAACGGGTGTAGTCGCTGGTGCATTGATCACTCCAAGTTATGCTCTGCATCATGCGGACGACAATATCGCTAGACGAGCATCTCTCGAATCAGTTGCGCCGTGCGGCGGCCGCGCAGGGGCTGAGTATGAGTGCGTTCATCGCCGGAGTCCTGGACGACGCGCTGAAGCGGCGCGCGCCGTCGGAACCGCCGGCCTTCACCTTGGTGACCACGCCTGGCGTTCGCGTCCGCCCGGAAGTGGGCCTGGACCGGCCAAGGTCCGTGGATGCCGAGGACGACGAGATCCGGTTCGGCTTGGGACGGTAGCGGCCGCGATGCTACTGCCCGACCTCAATGTGCTGATCTACGCGCACTTCGAGGATGTCGTCGCCGAACACGCCGAGTACGTTCCGCAGCAGGTCGTACCACTGCCTGGGATGGTCTGGGTTCAAGCGTGAGCAGCCTTAGAGGCATCGGTAGCCATGCACCCGCCGGGCAGCATCTGCTCGGCATTCTGGCGGTTATGATTGCGGCCTTTGTGTTGGGGGATGTTGGATGAAAGTGATTACGGGCGTTGGCGGCTGGCCGGCGGCGGTACCGGCGCAAGCCCGCGCGGCGGAGGCCGCTGGATTCGACTGCATCACCTGCGGCGAACTGTCCCACGACTCCATGCTGACCATGACTGTGGCCGCGACGGCGACCGAGCGCATCGGCCTGCAGACCTCCGTGACGATCGCGTTTCCGCGCAGCCCCATGGTGCTCGCCATGGAAGCGTGGGATCTGCAGCACCTTTCCGGGGGACGGTTCTGCCTGGGTCTGGGCAGCCAGGTCAAGGGCCACAACGAACGACGTTTCGGCGGCACGTGGTCGCCGCCGGCACCCCGAATGCGCGAGTACATCCGCATGATGCACGCCGTCTGGGACACCTGGCAGGACGGCAAGCCGGCGCAGTTTCTCGGCAAGCAGTACACCTACACGTTGATGACACCCAACTTCAATCCGGGTCCGATCGAACATCCGCGGCCCAAGGTCGGGCTCGCCATGGTCGGGCCGGGCATGGCGCGTACGGCGGGGGAGGTGGCCGACGTGATCATGCCCCACGGCGGCATCATGTCGGACAAGTACATGCGCGAGGTGCTGCTGCCGGCTATCAGGACGGGTCTGGAACGAAGCGGCCGTACGTGGTCCGACCTCGAAATCGCCGAGAGCGGCTACCTCATCCTCGGCGACAGCGACAGCGAGATCGAACAGAAGGCGCTCGGCATGCGGCGGGCGTTGTCGTTCTACGGTTCGACGCGGACGTACCACAAGGTGTTGGCGCTGCACGGACTCGAGGAGTTGGGCCAGAAACTCCATGCGCTCTCGCTACGCGGGCGGTGGGACGAGATGCGCGACACGGTGTCCGTCGACGACATCCTAGCTCTGGCGCAGACGTGCACCTACGACGGTCTGCCCGGGTTCCTCGCTGAACACCGGGAGTACGCGACACGGACGGGGCTGGGGCTGCCGAGGTCCACCCCTGAGCAGCAGGAACGCTTTCGAGACATCATGGGGCAGGTGCAGGCCTTGGAGAACCCGGGGGTTCCCCGCGGCCTGGAGATGCCTGTCACGGCAAGCTGAGGAACCGCCATGGCGTACGATCCCAACAACATCTTCGCGAAGATCCTGCGCGGCGAGGCGGATGCCCACGTGGTGCTGGACGATGAGCACTGCCTCGGCTTCATGGACCTGATGCCGCAAAGCCCGGGACACACGCTGATCATTCCGCGGGAGCCCGCGGAGAACATCTTCGATTTGAGTAGCGAGGCGCTCGGGCAATTGATCTCAACGACCCAGCGAGTTGCGCGGGCTGTGAAAGCGGCCTTCGATCCCCCGGGAATGATGATTGTTCAACTCAACGGCGTGGACGCCGGACAGACCGTGTTCCACATCCACTTCCATGTCATTCCCCGGTATCCCGGCGAAGGACTGACACTGCACGCCCGGTCGATCGCCGACGCGGCGGAACTGAGCGAGCACGCGGCGAGAGTCCGCGCGGCCCTTGAAGTCGCCTAGCGCCGCTCTCAGCGAATGAGCTGAACGTCGAGGCCGAGGTCGAGCGAAGCCCAAGCCCGGTCCGCGGTGACGACGGAGGCGTTCTCCCGCATCGCCAGCGACAGGCAGGCACGGTCGCCGAGGGAAAGCCCATGCTCGCGGGTCTTTTCGCGCAGCGAACCCGTCTGCATGGCGAGGACTTCATCGAACGGGCGTACGGCCAGACCGAAGTCCTCGAACCAGCGTCGAGCCTGATCGGGGCTCGAGCCCCGGTCGACGTAGCGGGTGACGACCTCGGCGGCGTTGACGGCGGATATCACGGCACCGTCAAGCGCTTGAGCGGCCACGTCCGCACCGTTCTCGCCGAAGGCGATCGCGAGCAGCGCCGAACTGTCGAAAACGGTGGTCACTCCTCGCCCCGCTCCTCGCCCCAAAGCGCGCGCCGCTCCGACAGGAATTCGTCGACGACGCTTTCACCGGGCTTCTTGAGGGCCGCCGTCTCGGTCTGCATGCGCTCGATGGCAGCGGGCCTCGAGATCAGCCGCAGTTCGCCGCGCACGACGCGCGCGGTGACGTGCCCATCCTCGTTCAGCAACATGGCGGCACGCATGTCATGGGGGATTACGACCCTGCCGTCCGAGCCGACCCTGAGCGGTTGGGCGCCGACATCGCCGGCTCGACCGTTGGGGGTCGACCTCGCCGTCTGCTCACGCTGACCACCCCGCCGATGCGCGTCGTAGGCACGCTTCCAGCGCTGGTACTGTGTGTTCGCGGTGTTGGCGTTGCCGTTCTCGGCAACGAACCGCCTGACGACCTCCCGGCGTTCGGCCCGTGTTCCCGTCTCTTCCGTAACGGCGTCGGCGATTTCCCAGACGCGGCGCGTACTTGTGCCCGGACTTGGCATTGGATAGACGACCGGTTTGCCTTGTGAGGAATCCATGCAGAAGTTCCGGTTAGATCAGATTTAGCCGGATTATATGCTTCATGGCGACAATTGAACACACTGGCGACAGGCGGCGAATCCCGCGTTTGGCGCGGAGCGCTAGTGTCAGCCCACGTAGCGCGCGGCCTGGGTGCGGTACATACGGGCGTATTTGCCGTCCATCGCCATCAGTTCATTGTGCGTTCCGCTCTCGGAGACCTTTCCCTCCTCGATCACGACGATGGTGTCCGCCATTCGCACGGTGGAGAACCGGTGCGAGATGAACACCACGGTTCGATTCTCGGTCAGGGCGGCAAAGCGTTCGTAAAGCTCCTGCTCCTTCAGTGCATCGAGCGCGGCCGTCGGTTCGTCGAGGATCAGGATCTCGGCGTTGGACATCAGCGCTCTGGCGATGGCGAGGAACTGCCACTCGCCGCCGGAAAGGTCCACGCCCTCGTCGTAGGTCTTGCCCAGCATCGTGTCATAGCCTTGGGGCAGGGCGGCGACGGTGTCGTGCGCCCCGGATCGGCGGGCGGTGGCTTCGATCCGTTTGCGGTCGTTGACGGCGGGGATGTCGCCGAAGCCGATGTTGTCCGCCACCGAGAACTCGTAGCGGACGAAGTCCTGGAATACAACGCTGACCGCCTCGCGCACCTCGGCGACGTCGTAGTCGCCGAGGTCCGTTCCGTCCAACAGCACCGCACCCGCCGTGGGGTCGTAGAGCCTCGACAGCAGCTTGACGATGGTGGTCTTTCCGGCGCCGTTTTCGCCAACGATGGCGACCTTTGCCCCGACGGGAATGGTGAAGGACAGTCCGTCGAGCACGGCCCGCTCGGACCCCGGATAGGTGAACCCCACATCGCGAAGCTCCAGTCCCCGGGCGAACGGCCTGGGGACGGGGCGAGCGGATTGCCCGGTGGCAAGGGTTCCCGCCACGGACTGCGGGTCAAGGTCGATGAACTGGAAGTACCGAGACGCCATGAGCACGCCCTCGAACACCTGGCCGATCGAATTCACCAGCCCCTCGAGTTGGCCACGGCACTGCATGGAGGCGGTGAACACGAGGGTGAGGTCGCCGAGGGAAATCCGAGACCAAACCGCCTGGATGACCGCGAACACCCAGATGACGGCGGTGCCGACCATCGACAGCGCACTTAAGCACACGTCGACGCCGAGGATCCGGCGTTCCCGGTTCCAGAAGGTGTTCACCTGGGTCTTGGCAAGGTCGTGGAACTTGCCGACAAGGTGACGGGCGAGCCCGAATACGCGTACTTCGGCGGCGGATTGGCGACTCGTCAGCAGGTCGTGTAGGTACTCCTGAACCCGGCTGTTGCGCGCCATATCATCGAAGTACTCGCTCCGCTGCCTGGCGAAGTGTCCCTGCATCAGCAGGCTCGGCAGTGCGGTCGACAAAAGCACGGCGATGGCAACCGGGTGCAGCACGGACAGCAGGCCGAGCATCGCCACCAGGGAGATGCCCTGTTGCAGCAGACTCAACGACTGGTTGGCAACGTGGTGCACGTACCAGCGGTGGTTCACGGCCTGGTGGAGCCCGTCGTAGAACCGCGGCGTCTCGAAGAAGGCGATATCGAGCGTCGCGGACTTCTCGAGCAGTTTGACGGACTCGAGGACCTCCGTCTTCTGTTGGAGCAGTCGGCGGACGATCACGTCGGCTGAGGACAGACCGGCATTGATCATCCAGATCGCGAACACCGCGCCGAGCGGGACCGATAGCGCGAGCCAGCCGGAACCCGTTGTCGCGGCCTCGACGACCCCGTCGACGATCACCTTCATGGAGAGCCAGGCCAGGGCCGCCGGCGCGAAGGCATTGAAGAGCAGGATGGATGCCAGCGTGACGAACAGCCCCGGCGACACCTCCCAGAGGAACGCGAACACCCGTGGAACGACGGCGATGCTCTGCCGCCACGCGCTCTTGAAGTCCTCGACGCTGCGTGGTGCCGCGGTGGCCATGTCTTCGGTGACCCTAAGAGTTGGCGGGCTATCCGCCGATGGCCTGGATCAGCGCCCGAATGTAGCCAAAGGTGTACGCCTCTTCGATACGCCCTTCCCCGGGCACATGGTCCGGAACCACGATGCCGTCGAAGCCGACCTCGACTAGCGCGCGCATGACTTCCACGAGGTCGACGTAGCCGTTGTCCGGAAAGGTCTCGTGGAAACTCGGCAGCGGGCTCGACGTGTTGCGAAAGTGCACCTGGTGGATATGGCCGCTGGCGCCGAACTCGCGGATGGCGGCCGGAAGGTCTTCGCCCCGGCCGTCGGGTCCGGTCATCTCCGAGAAGGTGCCGACGCAGAACAGGATGCCCGCATGGGTGTCGCCGCCGGCGATGTCGATAGCATGCCGAAACGCGCCGGTGCTGCGGAAGATGCGGGCCACGCCCTGGTGGTTGACGGGCGGGTCGTTGGGGTGGAGTTGCAGGTTGACACCGGCGGCCTTGGCAACCGGCAGGACGCGCTCGACGAAGTAGGCGTAGTTGGCCCACATGGCGTTGTCGTCATAGGTTTGCGGATAGGCATTCGGCAACGACTGCGCGGCGGGGTCTCGGTACTCGCGTGTGACGGCCCCACGGGACGTGGTCGTTCCGGTCTGATAGGCACCGCCGGTATGCCACGCGTAGGTCGTGTAGGCGATGTCGAGCCGCCCGAGGTCGGTGACGAACTCGTTGAAACGGTCGATAACGGCGTCCCTGTCCGCGAGCCCGAGCGTGAACGCCGGCGACGTGTAGAGGTCGTCGAGCATTATCTCGTGCAATTGGAAGCCTGCATCCGTCACGCGGTCGCGGATGGTCCTCAACGTGTCGAACGTCGCATCCTCGGTTCGGAGTCGGACCTCCATCGTCTCGACGCCCATCGTCTTGAGATAGGTGAACCGATCCGCGTTGAGATCCTCGGGGCGTTGGTGGCTGACACCGAGTCTCACAGCATCGCGGCGGCCTTGACCACCCCCTTGGGCGCCGGGGCGCCGGTAGGCGTGTCCCCCGATTTGGGCATGGGATCCCAGCGCGCCGCAGCCAGGTAGCGCAGGGCGACATCCCTCGCGGCGGACGAATCCAGGCGCTGCAGCGCTTCGATGGACCAGCCGCGAACATGGTGGTGCCAGTGGTAGAGATTCTCGGCGAGCGCAGCAACGAGGTCGTCGCGAGCACCGATCTCGGGTGAGAGACGGGCGGTGGCGAGGGCCGCGTTGCGGCGCACCAGGGCATCGTCGTCGGCCAGCGGTACGGCCAGGATCTTGGGATCGAGGGCGGTACCCTGTGCCACTGTGCCCACCGCTTCGGCGGCATAGCGCCGCACATTGACATCTTCGTGTCGGGTCGCCGAGGTCAGTTCCGCTAGCGCCGATGCCGCTGGCGGCCCGATGTCCCCCAATACGTCGACGACCCGCGCCGTCAACTCGGTACCCGCATCGCGTAGCGCCTCGACCAGACGCGGTACGCCGGCTGCGCCGGCGGCGACGATCCCGTAGGTCGCCACGATTCGCCGATGGACATCGTCGCCGAGGAATCGGTCGAACAGCGCTTCGAGTCCGTCGTGGCGCTGCTTGGCCTGCATACCCAGGGTGTAGGCGGCCCCAAGGGCTGCGTGGTCGTCGGAACCGTCCAAGGCCTCAACCGCACTCGGCAGGTGGAACCCGCACCGTTGTGACGCGGTGTGGCGATGCCAATCCCACGTGGCTCGCCAGACGGGCTCCAGCGGGTCGTCTTCGGCAGGCCACGGCGTGCCGCTCCCGGACCAGCTTGGACGCGCGGGCTCCCGGTCGCGGGTGAACAGGAACTTCACCATGTGGCGGCTGAGATCCGTGGTGTTGCCGCTGTAACGCCCGTGCACCATGTCGAAGTGGACGATGACGACGGTACCTGCGTCCCCGAGAAGCGGTATCTTCGCCGACTCCCATGGGGCATCCAATGCCTTCAACTCGGCCATTGGTTCCGGGTTCTCGTCGTGGAAACGTTGCCTTCGTTCCCGCCAAAGCTCCCTGCCGCGAGGGCTGAACGCGCTCTCGCCGGTCTCCGCCTCGATTTCCTTGCCCAGGCGATTGTTCAACTCGTTCATCCGGTACCGAGCCGCCTCCAACGCCCGCCTGGGCACGTACTGGCTGCGTGGCACGATACCCGTCGGGCCCTTCTCGAGCGGGGTGTCCTGCGGGTAGTAGAACAACATCGCGAAGCGGGTTCGGTGGATCCGCCGCAGTCCGTCCACGGCGTTGTGGGAATGGTTGTCGCCGTCCTTGTGCAGTGCCTGCGCTGCGTTGTTGAGGGCGAAGTGGTCGTGGCGGTGAAAGTGCAGGTAGTAGTCCGGCCCGAGAATGGAGGTCAACGCCCCCCGAACCACTGGCTCGTCGAGCAGGCGCGCAAGTTCGGGGACGCAGGGCAATAGGTTGTTGTGACCGCGCGGGCCGCGTTCGTCCAGCGAGTCGAGGGCATCGTGCATGCGGTCGTGGAACTCCCTGGGAAGTTCCGACTGCAGCACGACAAATCCTTCGCGGACGAAACGCCGCATGGCTTCGTCGTCCAGCAGACGAGGCGGGGCACCTGGAAGTGGGAACTCGGTCATTGGCGTGGCGTTAAGCACCGGTCGGCGGGGCGGGAATCGACATCATACATCGGTATCGTAGGGGCGACCCTTGTGGTCCCCCGTGCAGGGGGGCACAAGGCGTCAGTTGACTGACACGAGAATGCGGGAGCATTCTCGAAACGCGCCCGAAGGGCGCGCCGGGACGGGATAAGCCCGTCCCCTACGACCGTGCTCCGTGCACGTCCTTGCCCCGGTCCAGCCTACTCGTTCGAGATCGTAATCTCCTTGTCGGTGATGAACTCCAGCAATGCGGGTTGGCCGTCCTTGGTGGCGGCAATTCCCCGCTCGATTGCGGCACGGATGTCGCCTGGATCCGTGATCCGCTCACCGTAGCCTCCGAACGCCTTGGCCATGTCGGCGTAGTTGCCGGAGATGTCCGTCGAACCGTACTTCTCCTGGGCGACCCGCATGATGGGAATCTCGATGGCCATGGAGAAGTTGTTCATGAGAATCGACAGGATCGGAATCCGTTCGCGCACGGCGGTCTCGAAGTCCATCCCCGTGAAGCCGATCGCCGCGTCTCCCCAGACGTTGATGCAGGTCTTCTCGGGTTCCGCCACCTTGGCCCCCATGGCGAGACCCAGGCCGTAGCCGAGCTGGGTCGTCTTGCCCCAGCCGATGTAGGAAAGGGGCGTCGTGGATGTCCAGAACGGTGAGAGTTGGTCGCGGGGACTGCCGGCGTCGTGGGTGATCACGGTGTCGTCGATGTCCACGGTTTGATTGAGCTCGTTCAGCACCCGGTAGGGGTTGATCGGTGCCTCGTTGTTGGTGCGCTTGGCTTGCCACTCCCCCAGCCAGGCCGCCTTGAGGTCGGCGATGCGTTTCTCCACCGGGCCGCGGCGGTTCTCGGCCTGTGCATGGTCGCGGTCTGCCATCGCCTCGGTGAGGGCGGCGAGGCTTAATTTCGCGTCGCCGATGAGTGCGTATTCCGCCGGCACATCCTTGTTCAGATCCATGGGGTCCAGCGTCGCGTGGACGATGGTCTTGCCGCGTGGCATGGGCACCCCGAAGCCGGTCAGCGCAAAGCTGCAGCCGACGCCGAAGATCACGTCGGCTTCGTTCAGGAAGGTCTTCACGGTACGGGGGTTGGCCCGGCCGCCGGAGCCCAGCGCCAACGGGTGGGTCTCGTTGAACGAGCTCTTGCCTTCGAGGCTCGTGGTGACCGGAATCTGCCATTCCTCCGCAAACGCCTTCAGTTCGTCCCACGCCTCGGCGTAGTGCACGCCTTGGCCGGCATAGATGACCGGGCGTTCGGCGTTGGCTAGAACCTCGGCGGCGCGGTCGACGTCCGCCGGATCCGGGCCGACCCGCGTGGCGTAGCTCGGCGTGTGCTCCCAGCCTTCGGGCACATCCTCGCCGAACACGTCCACCGGCACTTCGATCAGCACAGGCCCCGGGCGACCGTTGCGCAACTGGAAGAATGCCCGGCGCAGCACTTCCGGGACCGCCCGGCCCATCGTGAGCGGCTCGGCCCACTTGGTGACGTGGCGCATGTTGAGCGTCGAGTTGAAATTCGGGTAGTAGTTCATCAAGCGGCGGGGGTAGCCGGCGGGGAGCACGAGGACCGGTGCCGACTCGGAGTAGGCTTGGGCAACACCGCCGAAGGCATTCTCTGAACCCGGCCCGTGCTGCATGGTGAATACGCCGATCTTGTTCCCGGACGACAGCCGCGAATAGGCGTCCGCCATGTGCAGGCCGATGCGCTCCTGGCGTACGACGATGGTGCGAATGTCGGCCACGGCGGCGGCCTCGATGATGGGATTGACTGGGTAGGTGAAGATCGTGTCGATCCCCTCCCGCTTCATCGCGTCGGCGATGGCGGCGGCTACTTTCATGGAGTGTTCCTTCTTTCGATCGTTACTGGCTGCGGATCGTCGGCGATCCGATGGCAACCGAACACTGTGCGTGATAACGGCTTCCGGCGCAAACCTGAGGCTTGTCCAACGAGGTGCGAGCCTGAAGGAAAGGGCTGATTCCAACGCGAAGTGAGGGTGAAGCGTTGTGGGGGCTCATCCGGGGATGATCGTGGACATCCAGACGCGGCTACGGAACCAGATCTGCAGATGGAGGCGGTGCCCGAGTGATTTGCATGCGGGTTGCGGCGCTGGTGGGTAAACGGGCAGACGGGTTGGGCGTCTCGGCCGGAGTTGCCCACCCTTCGCCCGAAGCGCTTGGGGTTTTCTAGGGGACCGGCGCCATGGACGAAGCGTGGACAACCCCGTCAACGCCGTGACCAGTGCCGACCCAGCGCTAGGCCGCTGCCGTCGCGCGCCCCCGCCGCCACCTACCTGGCACCTCCGCCGGATCCACCAGCCCGATCCGCCGCCAGCCCTTCTCCAGCAGCC
>JAPPAV010000125.1 GCA_026705345.1 Gammaproteobacteria bacterium | reverse complement strand
CGTCAGCATAGACCCCGCTTGCGGGTCCCGTCAAAACAAGTTAACGCTTATGGGGGCAAGCCCGTCCCCTAGGGAGCGAAGTCGATTGCGCTGATGGACGCGTCGCCTCGCAGTGTACGAACCAATGCCTCGAGACCCTGGCTGGCCACCAACTGTTCAAGCGATCTTGCGAGCGCGTTGCGGTCGGCTTCGCTCATCGCGCCGTAGTCGCGGAGAACCACGTTCGAAAGGACTACCAAGGCGCGGGATCCGTCGCCAAGTGCCGCAACGTCCGAGGCCCGCTGCCCTTTCTCCGGGGCCACCATTTCGAATGCCGTGGCACGGATCTCCGCGGGTACCGACTGATCCGAACGTTCCAGACCGTCCGCGCGCTGCCACGCGATCCCCGTGGCGTCCGAAAGCTCCGCGGGGCTGGCGCCGTCGGCAAGCGTCCCGAGGGCATCGAACGCGGCATCCTCCGTCAGGCGGCGAGCCCGTTCCTGGGCCAGCCTTTCGCGGATCTCCTCGCGAACTTCGTCGAGGGGACGTTCGGTTGACGGGTGACGTTGTCGCAGGCGGACTACCACCGCGCCGTCGGCGGTCGCCACCGCCGAACTGTTGTAGCCCTCGAGGAGAACCTCGTCCCCGAACGCCGCCTGGCGAACAGCCAGATCCGCGAAGACTCCAGAGCGAGATGATCGAGTGGCATCCTCCAACGTCTCGATTTCCAAGCCGTAGCGCTCCTTGAGCCCATCCAGCGAATCGCCCTCTTCGAATGCCAGTTCGTCAACTTCGCGTCGCCGTTCCTCGAAAAGCTCGTCTGCTTCCTGCCGACGCAGTTCGGCCTCGATGTCTCCAGCGCGTTCCGCGAACGACGGAACATCGACCTCTTCGGTCTCGACGAACCTGATCAGGTGGACACCGAATTCGGTCTCGACCGGCATCGATATCTCCCCCGGAGCCAGCGCCCACAAGGCGTCCTCGAGAGGCGCAGGCAATATGTCTTGACGGATGACCCCTAGGTCCCCTCCCTCCTCCGCCGAATCCTCGGAGATCTCCCGAGCGCGTTCCTCGAAACTTGCGCCCTCCTCGATGATCGCGCGACGGATTTCCGACAAAACCGCTACTGCGTCCTCGACGCTGCGTTTTTCGTCGACACCCAGCAGAATGTGCGCCGCCCGGCGCCCGGGCTCCGGCATGGCGGCGATCTCGTCCTGATAGGCAAGCTCGATCGTGGCCTCATCGACGACGACATCCGCCTCGAAAGGCGCACGCAACAGACGTACGTAGTCGAAGTCGAACTTCTCCGCCGTCATGTAGTCGTCCAGGAAATTGCCGTAGTGCGCCTCGATCTCTTCCTCGGTGACCTCGACCTGGGCGGCGAAGGTACCGACGTCGAAGAGCAGGTAGGCGATGTCGCGGCGTTGGCCCAGTAGGCGGGCGTAGCGCCTCAACTCCCGCTGGGTGACGAAGGTCGTCTCACCCAAGCTGGCGCTGACTTGGTTCTGCAGTAGGCGCTTGGCTTGTTCAGCCTGGTAGGAACTCGGCGTGTGGCCGAACCCAAGGAGCCAATTGCGGTAGGTCGCATCGTCGAAACCGTCGACGCCGGCGAAGGACGATCGGATGTGCCGCTGAACGGTGCGCTCGCTAACGGAAAGATCGAGGTCTTGTGCGAATTGCTGAACGAGCGTGTTGACGATCAGGGACTCGAGCACCCCGCGACGGTCGATCAGGCGATCAAGCAGTTCATCGGAGACCTCGTCTCCGAGACGGCTGCGCTGCACGGCCCGCTCACGCTGTGTCTCCACCTCGAGTTCGCGTTGGGTGATGTCGTCGCCGTTTACGGTCGCCGCAATCGGTTCGCCGCCCGAAAAGAGCTGGATCGCGCCGAACCCGGTCACGGCCAACACGAAGACGATCAGGCCGACGAGAACCTTCGCGAAGACTCCCTGCGCGCCGGCGCGCATCTTCTGCAGTACCATGGGTTTGTTCCCCGCCTAGTTCCCTTCCCCGGCGGGTCTTTTTGCGCTGGCCTTCGCCTCGCTAGTTCAACGCGTCCTTCAGAGCCTTACCGGGTTTGAACGCCGGCAGCTTTGCAGCCGCAATCTCGATCTGCTCCCCGGTGCGAGGATTGCGCCCGGTCCGAGCCGCCCGTTCCCGGACGGATAATGTCCCGAATCCCACGAGGGCAACCGGTTCGCCGTTCTGCAGCGACTCCTGGATCGCGGTGAGTGCGGCATCCAACGCGCGCGCCGCAGAAGCCCTGGAAATGTCCGCCTCGTCGGCGATCGCATCGGTGAGTTCTGATTTGTTCATTGGGAGTGGTCCTTAAGATGGTGGCGTTCTACCAGCGTGCCTCTCGCCTATCGGCCCCCAAGCAGCGCCGGTCGAGATCACGGCGTTTATATCAGCCGACCGAAAAAGCTGTCAATTGGATACAGCACACAGGTGTGCTTTTTTCGGACGCCATGGGCAATAAAGGGGTGTTTGTCGCCACGCATGGGGATTGGCCGCCGGCTCGATACGGGACGGGAACGCCCGTCCCGTAAGCGGACCATTCAGTGGGTACTGATCGGCAACTCGTCCTTCGCCTGTGCCGAACCCACCGGAACCGTGGCTTCTTCGGATTCGGTAGGGCGAGGTTCGGGGCGACGCTCGAGTGCCGCGTCGATCACGTCGTCCATCCACTCGGCGGGAAGGATCTCGAGATCGTCCTTCACATTGTCCGGGACGTCCTTGAGATCGCGGACGTTCTCCTCCGGAATCACGACCCGGGATATGCCGCCGCGATGTGCGGCCAAGAGCTTCTCCTTGAGTCCGCCGATTGGCAACACCTGGCCTCGGAGCGTGATCTCGCCGGTCATGGCGAGGTCCGCCGAGACGGCGATACCGGTAAGGACGCTGACAAGCGCGGTGCACATCCCGATTCCGGCGCTCGGACCGTCCTTGGGGGTCGCTCCCTCCGGCACGTGAATGTGCAGGTCATGGCTTTCGTGGAAGTCCGCCGGGATACCAAGCGCTCCCGCCCGGCTGCGCACGAACGTCATCGCCGCCTGTATGGACTCCTGCATGACGTCGCCCAATGACCCGGTTCTGATCTGCTGGCCCTTGCCCGCAACGGCCAGGGCCTCGATATTGAGTAGCTCGCCGCCCGCCTGGGTCCAGGCCAGCCCCGTGACGACGCCAATCTGGTTTTTCTTCTCGGCCCTGCCGTAGGTGTACTTCCTAACGCCGTTGTAGGCTTCGACGTCGTCGGCCTCGATCTCCTTCGGCGCGACTCTCCCACCTTTCCCGCCTTCCTTGCGGTCCTCGCCGTCGTCCGCCAGCGACTGTTCGGTAACGACCTTGCGGCACAGCTTGGCGATCTCGCGCTCGAGGCCGCGCACGCCAGCCTCCTTGGTGTAGTAGCGGATCATGTGCGTGAGTGCTTCGTCGCCAACCGTGAAGTCGTCCTCGCCCAAGCCGTTCAAACGCTTCTGCTTGGGAATGAGAAAGCGCGAGGCGATATTGCGCTTCTCGTCCTCCGTGTAGCCGGCGAGTCGAATCACCTCCATCCGGTCGAGAAGCGCCGGGGGGATGTTCATCGAATTGGATGTGCAGACGAAGAACACATCCGACAGGTCGTAGTCTACTTCGAGGTAGTGGTCGTTGAAGGCGTGGTTTTGCTCCGGGTCCAGAACTTCGAGCAACGCGGATGCCGGGTCGCCACGAACGTCCATACCCATCTTGTCGATCTCGTCCAAGAGGAACAGCGGGTTGCGCACACCCGCCTTGGCCATGCGTTGCAGGATCTTGCCGGGCATCGAGCCGATATACGTACGCCGGTGACCACGGATCTCGGCCTCGTCACGGACACCGCCCAAGGCCATACGGACGTACCGGCGGTTGGTTGCCCGGGCGATGGACTCGCCTAGGGACGTCTTGCCGACGCCCGGTGCGCCCACCAAGCACAACACCGGACCCTTGAGCTTCCGCACCCTCCCCTGGACAGCCAGGTACTCCAGTACCCGCTCCTTAACCTCTTCGAGGCCGTAGTGGTCGTCGTCGAGGATCGCCTGCGCCGCCCGGAGATCGCGTCGCACGCGCCGACGCTTCCTCCAGGGAATCGAGAGCATCCAATCGAGGTAGCTGCGTACGACGGTGGCTTCCGCGGACATCGGCGCCATCAGGCGCAGCTTGGCGAGTTCGTTGGAAGCTTTTTTACGGGCTTCCTTCGGCATTCCCGCCGAGTCGATCCGCTCCTTTAGGCTGTCGAGTTCGTTCGGGACGTCGGACAAGTCCCCGAGTTCCTTGTTGATGGCCTTGATCTGCTCGTTCAGGTAGAACTCGCGCTGGCTCTTCTCCAACTGCTTCTTCACGCGCCCGCGGATGCGCTTGTCCATCCGCCGCGCTTCGATCTCCGCGTCCAGATACGCCTCGATCCGCTGCACGCGTCGCTTGAGATCGAAAGTCGCAAGGATCGACTGCTTCGCATCAAGCTTAAGCGGTGCCTGGGCGGCAATGGTATCGACCAGGCGCGCCGGGTCGTCGATGCTCGACAACGACGCAACCACGTCCTGTCGAATGTCCTTGGAGGTCTTCGCCAGGGCCTCGAACCGTCCCATGAGCGACCGCAGCACGGCTTCCGCTGACGCTGCGGCCAATGTCGCCTCCTCAAATGGAGTCACGTCGGCAAGGATTACCGGACCCTCGACCTGGAATCGATCGACCTTGGCCCGTTGGCCGCCCTCTACCAGAACCTTGACCTTGCCGTCCGGCAAAGGCAGCAACTGCAGAATCGTCGCGACGGTACCGACATCGTAGAGATCCTCGGCTGCCGGGTCGTCAACGGTCGCGTCCCGCTTCGTGACCAGGAGAATCTGTTGGTCTCCGGCCATGCTCGTCTCAAGCGCGTGTATGGATCGCTTGGTACCGACGAACAACGGGTGGATCCCGTGCGGGTAGATCACCATTTTGCGCAGCGGCACGACTGCGAGACCGGTCAGCATGGCGGTCAACGGCATGGATTCGATTCCCCGTGGGAGCGGGTCAGCGTGGCGACCGCGCCTCGCGAGTACACGAGGCGACCACGAGCAGCTTCAGGCGTTGTGCGAAATCCGACCTGTCCGTCAACATCAGCTTTGCTCAAGGATTCTAGCTCGCAGGGTTTGAGGCGGGCCCAGCCTCCTCTTCACCCGGCGGAACGCTTTGGTAGACGAGCATCGGTTCGTTCTCGTCCTCTATCACGCTTTCGTCGACCACGACCTTGGCCACTCCCTCGGACGAGGGCAGGTCGTACATCGTGTCGAGCAGCACGGACTCGAGGATCGAGCGAAGGCCACGGGCACCGGTCTTGCGTTCCATGGCTTTCTTGGCCACCGCCCGCAGGGCATCCTCCCGAAAGTCCACCTCGACTTCCTCCATCTCGAAGAGCTTGGCGTACTGGCGCGTCAGGGAATTCTTGGGCTCTGTCAGGATCCGCATCAAGGCTTCGGTGTCGAGTTCCTCTAGCGTTGCCACGACCGGCAGACGGCCCACGAACTCCGGTATCAGTCCGTACTTGATCAGATCTTCAGGTTCGACCTGGCGGAGGGTCTCGCCGACGGTCTTGGGATCCTTGCCGGACACGCCTGGCTCGGCCATGAAGCCGATTCCCACCCGGTCCGACCGGTCCATGATCACCTTGTCCAAGCCCGAGAACGCCCCGCCGCAGATGAACAGGATGTTCGACGTGTCGACTTGCAGGAACTCCTGCTGCGGGTGCTTCCGGCCCCCTTGCGGCGGAACCGATGCAACCGTCCCCTCGATCAGCTTCAACAATGCCTGTTGGACACCTTCTCCCGATACGTCGCGCGTGATCGAAGGATTGTCCGACTTGCGCGAGATCTTGTCGATCTCGTCGATGTACACGATGCCCACCTGAGCGCGTTCCACGTCGTAGTCGCACTTCTGGAGCAGCTTCTGAATGATGTTCTCGACGTCCTCCCCGACATAGCCGGCTTCCGTCAGCGTCGTCGCGTCGGCGATGGTGAACGGCACGTCAAGCAACCGGGCCAGTGTTTCGGCGAGCAGCGTCTTGCCGCAGCCGGTGGGGCCGATCAGCAGGATATTCGACTTGGACAGTTCGACGTCGTCCTTCTTGCCCTTGTAGTTCAATCGCTTGTAGTGGTTGTAGACGGCAACCGAAAGCACCTTCTTGGCGTGCTCCTGGTGAATGACGTACTCATCGAGGGTGCTCTTGATCTCCGCCGGCACCGGCAGCTTGGCCTTCTCGGAACCGTTCGTTCCGGATGGCACGCCCTCGCGAATAATCTCGTTGCACAGTTCAACGCACTCGTCGCAGATGTACACGCCGGTGCCCGCGATGAATTTCCGAACCTCGTGCTGGCTCTTGCTGCAGAACGAACAGCGTCTGTCTGAGTCGTCACTGCCCGAATTGTTCGCCATGGCGCCCCTTCGTGTCGGCTCCGCGCAGCCCGAACCATGAGGGCTCAGGGGTCATTTTGCAACCCCGGCACCCCGGAACGTCGCTCGTGACTGTACGTCGTCGGTGTCCCCGGCCGACGTCGGCGAGCCCCATCATCTAGGCCTTTTCGTACCCCGGAATCAACCGCTGTCCGAAGTCTCCGGGTGGTTGATCGTGTCGACCAAGCCGTATTCCACCGCGTCTTCCGGGCTCATCCAGAAGTCTCGATCGGTGTCGGTCGCGATCCGCTCAACCGCTTGTCCGGTGTGCTGGGCCAGTATTTCGTTCAGGCGTTTGCGCATGGCTAGTATCTCGCGGGCTTGAATCTCGATGTCAGCGGCAACACCCTGTGAACCGCCTGAAGGCTGATGGAGCATGATGCGCGAGTTAGGCAGGCAGATCCGCTTGCCCTTGGTGCCTGCCGCCAGCAGAAACGCACCCATGCTGGCGGCCTGGCCAATACAGTAGGTCGCGACGTCGCAACTCACGTACTGCATGGTGTCGTAGATCGACAGCCCCGACGTCACGGCGCCGCCCGGCGAGTTGATGTACATATGAATGTCCTTTTCGGCGTTCTCCTGCTTCAGGTAGAGGAGTTGCGCGATGACCACGCTGGCCACCGTATCCTCCACCGGTCCCACGACGAATATGATGCGATCCTTCAGTAGCCGCGAGTAGATGTCGTAGGCACGCTCACCCCGGGCATTCTGGTCCAACACCATGGGCACTAGGTTGAGATTCGTGGTGGACATTGGCTGATTGCTGTACATGGTTTCCCTCGTCAAAAAAATCCTGTCTCGTCTTTCCCGCTATGAGCGGCCGCCGCCCAACCATCGACGCAGCCGGCCCTTTCGCGTCGCCTTCCCTTCGTGCTTGCCTGCCGTCGTGTCCGGGTCTGACGCCTCCCGCCGGTCGTCGGTATCCCCGCGCTCGAATGGCGACGAGTCCGCATCCCCGGAGATCGCTTGCTCGGCCGGCAGTTCGGGGATCGAGTTGCCGGTCACGACATCCCGGTAGGAGGCGGGAACAGACTCCACGGTGGCGCGGGACAGGACGTGTTCTACAAGCTGATCCTCCAGGACACCGAGTTCCACCCTTTGCAGCTGCTCCTCATCGCCGTAGATCCAATTGCGTACCTCGTCCGGCTGTTCGTACGGCGCGACGATCTCCTCGATCCTCCCCCGAATCCGTTCGTCGTCCGCCTGCAGTCCATCCCGCTGCACGATTTCACGAACCACCAAGCGGGTTCTCACCCGTTCCCTCACTCGACGCGCGACGACATCCCCGAGATCGGAGTGCTCCAGGGACACGCCCATCAACTGCGCCGCGCGTTGGCGTTCCTGTTCGAGTTCCTCGTCCACGAGCACGCGGGGCAACTCGAAGCGGTGGGCCATCGCGAGGGAGGCCATGACCTGACGCCGGGTTTCGTTCCGCGCCGCCACTTCGAGTTCGGCCTCCATTCGCTCGCGAACGTTGGCGCGGAACTTCACCATGGCCCCCTGGCTTGCGTCCTGCGGGACGCCCTCCTCTTGAACCGCCGCCTCATTGCTTTCTTCGCCACCTCCTGCGGAGATCCCGATCTCGGGAGAACCTCCGTCGTCCTCCGACGACCGAGCGTCGTTGACGACACCAAACGCCTCGAAGAATGCCTCATCGAGTTCCGGCAGCGA
Source organism: Gammaproteobacteria bacterium (assembly GCA_026705345.1). Classification (GTDB taxonomy): domain Bacteria; phylum Pseudomonadota; class Gammaproteobacteria; order Pseudomonadales; family Azotimanducaceae; genus VXYL01. The sequence continues at coordinate 8,945 of JAPPAV010000125.1, read as the reverse complement.
GGGTGCCTCGACCGACTTCAACGCGACCTCGCCTACCGCGTCCTCACCCGAGGTTTCACCGCTATCCCGTTGTATTGTAAGAGGGAACGCTCTCGTCTCACCGACCGACATACCGACCACGGCGGTATCGAGCTCAGCCACCACCTGTGAACTGCCGACGACGAAGGTAAAGTCGACCTGGGGTTCCCCCTGCACTTGGCCATCGACCTTGATCGAGTAGTCGACGACAACCCGGTCATCGGCCGCGACGTGGCGGTCGACGGGGTTCCACTCCGTGCGTTGCTTACGTAGCGACTCGACCATCTCGTCGATGTCCGCCTCGCTGATCTCGGCGACGGGCTTCCTCACGCGCAATGTAGCCAGGTCGACCAGGTCGACCTCGGGCAGTACTTCGAACGTGGCCGTGAACTCGAGATCCGACCCGGGGTCCAGGTTCACCAATTCCACGGATGGGGCACCGACCAGAGGAATGTCTTCCTGTCGCACCGCATCTTCGAGACTGGATTGAACGAGCTCGGAGGCCACCTCATTGCGCAACGAAGCGCCGAACCGGCGCTCCAATTCACCGAGTGGCACCCGCCCGCGTCGGAAACCGGGCAAGGAGACCTTCTTGGCCGTGCTCCTGACCCGGTCCGCGATGCGTTCCTCGAATTCGGTCGAGGGGACCGCAATGGTCATCTTGCGGGTGAGTGAACCCGTCGTCTCTACGGATACCTGCATGGTCGATCTAGGAAAAGTGGATTCTCACGGTGCCGATTGGGGTGGATGACGGGGCTTGAACCCGCGACCACCGGATCCACAATCCGGGGCTCTACCACTGAGCTACATCCACCATTGGACGGCGTCAAGGGCGCGCATTCTACCGCTTCCACCTGCCCAAACGCCAAGACATCAACTCTCGACCCAGCGAGGTTATTCGACGCAGCGACGCGTCAAACGGGGGGATTTTCGCGTGAGCGAAATTCCGAAACGCGACCGCATAGCGGTCGCGCTGGCGCGCCCGGAAGGACTCGAACCTTCAACCGCCGGCTTAGAAGGCCGATGCTCTGTCCAGTTGAGCTACGGGCGCTTCGACAGGACATAAACCCATTCGGAAAACCTGGTCGGGGTAGAGAGATTCGAACTCCCGACATCCTGCTCCCAAAGCAGGTGCGCTACCAGACTGCGCCATACCCCGCGAGTGCGCCGCGATCATACTCGTCATGCCGGTGCTCCATCAACGGCGGCGAAGCGCATGGCCTCGCCATCGTGACTCACAACGATGCAGTCACCCGGCCCGAATCGGCCCGCCAGCAATGCCGCCGACAGGGGGTTTTCCAGTGCGCGCTGGATCGCACGCTTCAAGGGCCGTGCGCCGAACACCGGGTCGTACCCCTGCTCGACCAACGCCGCCATCGCGTCCGGGTCGATCTCGAGACGCAGATCCTGTTCCGCCAGGCGCGAGCGCAGGCGTTCGAGTTGAATCTCGGCAATCGCCGCCATGTCCTCCTTCCTGAGCGAAGCGAACACCACGACATCATCGATCCGGTTGATGAACTCCGGACGGAACTGCCGCTCCACCTCTTCCATCACGGCCCCCCGGATTTCCGATTCACGCCCGCTGCTGCTGAGCGATTGCACCCGCGAAGACCCTAGATTGGAGGTCATCACAAGCACAGCGTTGCGAAAGTCCACCGTTCGCCCGTGCCCATCGGTAAGGCGACCATCGTCTAGGACTTGAAGGAGAACGTTGAAGACGTCGGGATGCGCCTTCTCGATCTCGTCGAGGAGGATTAGCGAGTAGGGACGACGTCGGATGCGTTCCGTCAGCTGTCCGCCTTCCTCGTACCCAACGTACCCCGGCGGAGCACCGATCAACCGGGCGACCGTGTGCTTCTCCATGTATTCGGACATATCGACGCGGACCATGGCGTCTTCGCTATCGAAGAGGACCGCCGAGAGCGCACGACAGAGTTCCGTCTTGCCTACCCCGGTGGGTCCTAGGAACAGGAAGCTTCCGTTGGGCCGATTCGGATCCGCGAGCCCCGCCCGGGCTCGGCGAACGGCGTTCGCCACGGCCGTGACGGCCTCGTCCTGGCCAACCACGCGGGAATGCAGCGCACCCTCGAGCTTGAGAAGCTTGTCGCGTTCGCCGCCAAGTAACCTGGTGACCGGCACGCCCGTCCACTTGGACACGATCTCCGCGACCTCCGCGTCGGTCACCCGGTTGCGGAGCAACGCGTTATCGCGACCATCGCTCGCGGCTGCATCGGCCAGTCGCTTCTCCAAGGCGGGGATGCGTCCGTTCTGAAGTTCCGCCATCTTGGCAAGGTCGCCCGCTCGGCGGGCCGTCTCGAACTCCAATCGGGCCGCATCCAGCGACTCCTTCACCTGCTGCGCATCGCTGACACTGGCCTTCTCGGCGGTCCAGACTTCGTCGAGGTCCGCGTATTCCCGCTCGAGTTCGGCAATGGTCTCCTGGAGCCCCTGGCGGCGCTGGCCGGACGCGTCGTCGGTCTCGTCCTTCAAGGCCTCCAGCTCGATCTTGTGCTGGATCAGCCGGCGTTCGAGACGATCCATCGGCTCGGGCTTCGAGTCCATCTCGACGCGAATTCGGCTCGCCGCTTCGTCGACCAGATCGATCGCCTTGTCCGGCAGTTGGCGTCCGCTGATATAGCGATGCGAGAGGCGGGCGGCCGCCACGATCGCCGGATCGGTGATGTCGACGCCATGGTGCAGTTCGTAGCGCGCCTTCAACCCGCGCAGGATCGCCACCGTGTCCTCGACGCTGGGCTCGTCGACCTGGACTTGCTGGAAACGTCGCTCCAAGGCCGCGTCCTTCTCGATGTGGAGGCGGTACTCGTCGAGGGTCGTGGCACCGACGCAGTGCAGTTCACCTCGCGCCAACGCGGGCTTCAGCATGTTGCCGGCATCCATGGAACCCTCCGCCTTGCCGGCCCCGACGACCGTGTGTAGTTCGTCGATGAACAGAATGACGTTGCCTTCCTGCTTGCCGAGTTCGGTCAGCACGGCTTTCAAGCGTTCCTCGAATTCGCCCCGGAACTTCGCCCCCGCGATCAATGCGCCCATGTCGAGCGACAGGATGCGCTTGTTCCTGAGCCCCTCCGGTATCTCGCCGTCCAAAATGCGCTGAGCGAGCCCCTCGACGATGGCGGTCTTCCCCACGCCGGGTTCGCCGATTAGCACCGGGTTGTTCTTGGTCCGCCGTTGCAGAACCTGGATGGTCCGGCGAATCTCGTCGTCACGGCCGATTACGGGATCGAGCTTGCCCGACTCCGCACGGGCGGTGAGGTCGACGGTATACCGGTCGAGTGCCTCCCGGGTTTCCTCGGCATTCGCATGACGAACCGATTCCCCGCCCCGCGCGGCGTCGATTGCTGCGGCAAACCGAGCCGCGTCGAAGCCAGCATCCCGCAGGGCATCTCCGGCACTTCCGGCATTGGCGCCAAGCGCCGCCAAGACGACTTCGGCCGAGAGAAACTCGTCCCCCCGCTGCTGCGCCTCCCGATCGGCCAGGTTCAGGATCTTTGCAAGCTCCTGGGAGACGCTCACGTCGCCGGTCGGTTGACCGATCCGCGGCAGATCGTCGACCCGACGCCGGACGTCTGCCGCCAAGGCTTCGGCGTCGACACCGGCCACACCGAGCAGTGTGGCGTTGCCACCCTCTTCCAGCAGTGCGGCAAGCAGGTGGAGCGGTTCCACCGCGGCGTGATCGCGCCCTACGGCCAGTGACTGTGCTTCGCCGAGTGCCGACTGCAGGCGCGTGGTGATTCGGTCGTTTCGCATCCTAGCGTTCTTGCAGTGGTTACCTGCTAAGTGCGGCCATACCGCCGAAGTTCAATGGTCCATGGCTCGCCACTCGCACCGCACGGCGCTGCTGCGCGGATTCGCCGAAGCAGAGCGCCAATAGGGCGACTCCGCACACCGTTGTACGGTCACAGACATCGGGTCCGTGCTACGCCAGCGCACGGCACCCGCGGCGCCGGTGGAGACGATATGGCTGCCGCCGTTCCGGTATCGGGCGACGACACGGGGATGCGGGTGCCCGAAGTGGTTGCCTAACCCGGCGGCCACGATCGCGAATTTCGGCCTTGTTGCGGCCACCAATGCCGGCGTGGACGAGGTTGCGCTGCCGTGGTGCGGCACTAGCAGCACGTCCACGGTCGGCACCTCGAGCCGCTGCTCGACTTTTGCCTCGATGTCACCTGTCAGCAGGACCCGATGCGACCCGGTCTCGATCAACACGACGCATGACGCGTTGTTTCCCGCGAACCGGTGGCCGGCGGCGGGGCTCAATACGGAGAACGCCACGCCGTCCCATTGCCAGCCCAAGCCCGCGTCGCAGGGTTGCGCCTCAATCCCCGGGACGCTTTCTCCCGCGACGACCCCGCCGACGGTCATTCCGGCCAACACCGACGTTGCGCCGCCGACATGGTCGACGTCCCCATGGCTGAGAACCAAAAGGTCGATTCGAGGCCAGCCTCGCCCCCGGACCGCCGGCAATACAACGCCGGCACCCGTGTCGCGCCCGGAGGGGAAAACAGGTCCCGTGTCGTAGACCAAGGTGTGACTGGCCGTTTCCACCAGAACCGCCGTTCCTTGCCCGACATCGAGCACGGTGACATCCACCTCGCCCCACGGCAACGCCGGACGGGGCAGCAGCAGGATCATCGTCGCGGTGGCCACTAGCAGTGCCCGCGCCAATCTCGACGTCGGCAACAAGCCCACCGCCGCGGCCACGACGATCCACGCCAGCCAACCGTCGTGGGAAGCTACGTAGATCGGTGCGACCCGGTCGGCGTACGCGAGGACCGTTTCGAGCAACCCGACGACGAAGTCCGCGGCGGTGAGAAGCCACGGTCCAACCGGTGTGGCGATCAACGCGACGCCCGCCAGGGCCAGCGGCACGAGGAGCAAGGTCACCGTGGGAACGGCGACGAGATTCACGCCGATGCCCAGCGGGTGGACCAACCCGGTTATGCCGGTCGTTGCCGGCACAAAAACGGTGGCGATGGCGAGCTGCGCGACCACCGCCGAGATCAGCCAGGAACGCTGCCGGGGTCGGGGGACGAAGAAGCCAAGCAACACGGCCACGGCACCGAAGGACAACCAGAAACCCGAACCAAGTGGCGCCATGGGATCGATCACGAGAACCGCCGAAAGGGCATAGGCAAACACCGCCGACGGGGCCGAGGATCGTCCTGCCAGCAGTGCCACCATGCCCGCGAGGGACATGGCGAAAGCCCGCACGAGCGACAATCCGCCACCGGCTATCACCACGTACGCGCACGTCATCACCAAGGCCGAGACGACTCCCGCGGCCCGTGGCGGCAACATCGTGAACAAACCGAGGACCCGCCCCGCCAGGAAGCCCAACGCCGTGACGACACCGACATGCAGTCCGGAAATGACCAGCAGATGCATGGTTCCGGTGCGCCGATAGAGATCGACCTTGTCCCTCGGAATCGCGCCCTTGTCCCCGAGCGTCAATGCCGCGAGAACACCACCGTGCACCAAGGGCAACCGGGCTAGGTCATCCCGCAGCGCCTGCCTAATCCCGCCAAGGGAATGAACGCCGCCCTCGCCTTGGGAAGGTTCGAGTCGTCGGCCATGTACAACGTAGCCGGTTGCTGCCAGCCTGTCCCGCACGAACCAGGCTTCGGCATCGAATCCATGGACGTTCGCGCTGGCCCGGGGAGATTTCAGGCGGACGCCGAGTGACCAGCGTTCGTCGCTGCGTAACGACGGTCCGTCGAGCCACATCAACCGGAGCGGGCCACGAAGCTCGCAACTCGCGGTCTCGGGTACGAATACGAAACGCCGGGCAATCGTGCCGCGGCCATGTTCCTCCGAGGGCAAACCGGCAATGCGCCCGGTCAGCGTGGCTTGCGCGCATACCGGATCGATCCGGCGCTCCAAGGCGTCAAGTCCGTGGACGGCCCCCCAACCAAGCCCCACCAAGGCCGCCCCGAGGACGCGAACCCGGGGCGCGAGGGCGATGGCGACGCCGGCGCACATCCAGCATGCCCACAGCGACGCAGCCGCCGGCAGCCAATGCGCAGCCACCGCGCCGAACGAAAAGGCAAGCGCCGCGTTTCGGACGACCATCGATCCACCGGTACCCGGCATAATGGAGCCTCTCGCCACCACTCCCCGCCTTCATGCGAAACCACTGGATCACCAAGTATCTGCCGACGCGGGAGTCCATTCGTGCGCAAAAAGCCCTTTGGCCTGTGCGACATTTGCTTCAGCACCCGGAGTTGTGGCATTTGCATCGACGCTCGGTGGGAGGGGCGTTCTTCATTGGCCTTTTCTGCGCCTTCATGCCCGTACCCTCGCAGATGGTGCTGGCTGCACTCCTGGCATTTGCCGCCCGATGCAACCTGCCCATTGCCGTGGCGTTGGTGTGGATCAGCAATCCGCTGACTATCGGCCCGATGTTCTATTTCGCGTACAAGCTCGGTGCGTGGCTGCTCGACGTCGAATTGGTCAACGGACCTTGGGAACTCTCCTGGCAGTGGTTCGGATCCCAGTTCGCGGCCATCTGGTGGCCCCTCACGCTCGGGTGCCTCGTCTGCGGCTGGGTTAGCGGCTTGACCGGCACCGTGGTGTCGCGCCTGCTTTGGCGTTTTCATGTCATCCGCCGGTGGCGCCAGCGGCGTGCCCGACGGACACTGCGACGCGACAAGCCCTTTGGGCAACGGGACGGGACAAGCCCGTCCCCTACGACGCGTGCAGGGCCTCCGCGGGGTTCTCCGCCGCCGCCTTGAACGCGGGCCGCAGAACGGCCACCAAGCTGAGTCCTAGGGCAACGCCGACAATCGCCAGTATGTCGGGCCACACGAGGTGCGAGTGGATCCGATCGAAATAGGTTCCCTCGATCACACTCGCACCGAGAAGCCCTTCGAAGAAGGAGACGACCGCATTGGCGTTGGCGGCCACGGCGATCCCGAACGCGAGACCCACCGCCACGCCAAGAGCGGCGACGCTGAACCCCTGCAGGAAGAACACGCCCACGAGGAGGCGGCGGGAGGCTCCCATGGTTGCCAGCATGGCGATATCGCCGCGCTTGTCGTTGACGAGCATTGCCTGTCCCGAGACGATATTCAGAGAAGCGATCGCGACGATCAACGCCAGCAAGGCGAACATGATCGCCTTCTCGATCGCGACAGCGCGGAACAACTCGCCGTATTCGTCGGTCCAGAAACGCACCGCGACGCCGGACCCCAAAACGCCACCGATCTGCTCCGCCAGCCGAACCGCGTCCAGAGGGTCGTCCAACTGCAGTCGCCAACCGTCCAACCCGGCGTCGGCGAGTCCGCGTTGGACGATGTCCTCGCGCCGGGCGATTGCCAGTGCCGCGTCCGGCTGCGCGCGTAGCTCGAAGGTGCCCGCCAGCGTGAATCGTTCGATCCGGGCTCGCACACCGGCCGCTGACGCCACAGGGATCATCAAGCGCACGGTATCGCCGACTTTCCCTTCCAGTTGCAGATCCCGTGCCAGCGCCGCGCCGAGGACAAGGCTGTCCGGGGTCGAGACCAGGTTGTCCAGCGCCTGCCCCGACAGGACACGCGGCAATCGGTGCGCATCCGCCACGTCGACGGCCGCCAAGCCGATGAACGCCACCCCCCCGTAGCGTGTCGCCATCGCCTCGCCCTGAAACAGCCGCATCACGCTGCTCACGCCCTCGATGGCTTGAAGTTCCGCAAGCGGCGGATCGCCGTCGTATTGAAAGAAACCGTGGGGGACCGCGCTCAGAATGCGGCCCGTCATCTCGCGATCGAAACCGTTCATGATGCTCAACACCACGGTTAGGATCAGGACGCCCAGAACGAGACCGACGAACGATACCCAGTTGATGAACGTCGCGTAGCCGTGGCTCCGCGCCAGCAGGTAGCGACCGGCGATCCACAGGGCCGTTCGAATCTCGGCCATCGAGGATACTACCCGGACTCTTCGTGGGTGGCGCCTAGCACGCCATCCAGCAAGGCAAACGTCTTGTCGCCGCGACCGGCCAAATCCCCGTCGTGTGTGACCACGATGAACGACGTACCCGTGGTCCTGACGAGATCCGACATCACGGCCACCACGCCTTCGGCGCTCTCCCGATCCAGGTTGCCCGTCGGCTCGTCGGCGAGGACGATGGCCGGTTCCGTCGCCAGCGCACGCGCCACCGCAACGCGTTGACGTTCGCCGCCGGATAGCTGGTGCGGTCGATGCTCGAAGCGCTCGGCCAGGCCAACCTCCGCGAGCAATTCTCTTGCCCTGTCCGCGGCCTGCGCGAAGCGCGTGCCGCCCAGCAACAAGGGCATTGCGACGTTCTCCAGCGCGGAAAACTCCGGCAGCAGATGATGCAGTTGGTAGACGAATCCCATGCGCGTATTGCGGATCCGCGCCCGTTGGGCCGGGCTTGCCCCCGAGAGCCTCTCGCCCATGACTTCAACCGATCCTTCATCCGGATCAGTCAATCCGGCAAGGATGTGCAGCAACGTGCTCTTGCCGGCCCCCGAGCGACCCACGACTCCCACCCACTCGGCCGGCGAAACCGACAGGTCGATGCCACGCAGAACGATCAAGCGCTGGCCGCCCTGTGCGAATGTCTTGGTTACGCCGCTGGCGACGAGGGCGGCCGCGCCGCTATTCATGCTGCAAAAGGTCCGCCGGGTTCAGCCGGGCCGCCCGCCAGGCGGGAAAGAGCGTCGCCGCGAGACCCAGCACGAATGCGATTCCCGCCACCCGGGCCACATCCGCCACAGCGTACTCCACCGGCAACGCGTTTATGAGGTACTCGCCCATCAGCGGCGTGCCGAGTAGGTCCTCGAGCCAGGGGAAGCCGACTTCGGCGACCACCCCGAGTCCGATTCCGGCACCCACCCCGAGGCCGATACCCACCACATGCACCGTCCCGGCATCCCGGACCACATGCTCATTGGTGACGATGTGGC
>JAPPAV010000112.1 GCA_026705345.1 Gammaproteobacteria bacterium | reverse complement strand
CCCTTTTCGTTTCGGGACAGCTAGGATCGCGCCTCATCGATCAGTTCAGGCGGCGCGACTCGTCGCCTGGGGAGGTGGGTTCTATGGCAGACGTTGCGTTCGTCGGACTTGGAGTCATGGGCTATCCGATGGCTGGCCACCTGGCGGCGGCGGGGCACCGCGTGACGGTGTACAACCGCACGGTGGAGAAGGCGGAGCAGTGGGTGGAGGAGCACGGCGGCAAGAGCGCCTCGACGCCGGCTGAGGCCGCGACGGGCGCCGAGTTCGTCTTCTGCTGCGTCGGCAACGACGACGACGTGCGGGCCGTGACGTTGGGCTCGGGCGGCGCCCTCGAGGGCATGGCCGCCGGCAGCATCCTCGTCGACCACACGACGGCGTCCGCCCGCCTTGCCCGCGAACTCGCCGGGGCATGGGCGGAGAGAGGCTGCGGCTTCCTCGACGCGCCGGTCTCGGGCGGTCAGGCCGGCGCCGAGAACGGAGCGCTCACTGTCATGTGTGGCGGCGAACCGGACGTCTTCGAGCGGGTGAACGCGGTCATCGACTGCTACAGCCGTGCGGTCACCCTGCTCGGCCCCGCCGGCAGCGGCCAGTTGACGAAGGCGGTCAACCAGCTCTGCATCGCCGGCATCGTCCAGGGCCTTTCCGAGGGCATTCACTTCGCGGAGAAGGCCGGCCTCGACCCGTTGGCGGTGATCGGCGCGATCTCGACGGGCGCCGCGGGTTCGTGGCAGATGGACAACCGCGCCGAGACGATGGTCGAGGGCAAGTTCGACTACGGCTTCGCGGTCCAGTGGATGCGCAAGGACCTCGGCATCGCGCTGGAGGAGGCGCGCAGCAACGGTGCTCACCTGCCCCTGGCTGCGCTGGTCGACCAGTTCTACAGCGAGGTCACCGCGCTCGGCGGCCTGCGCTGGGACACGTCGAGCCTGGTGGTGCGGCTGCGGGCGATGAGCGAGGGCGGGGCGAACTCCTAGCTAGGGGTCGCCGCCCCGACTCCTCCGGCGCACCTCGGGCAGGGCGGCGCGCGCGATGGCCTGTTCCGGGTCGAGCTCCAGCGAGCGCTCCAGGCTCCGCGCTGCTTCGTCGTACCGCTCAAGGTTGAGCAGGGCGACGCCCAGGTTCGAGTGGGCCGTTGCATCGGTGGGGTCGATGTCGAGAAGCGTCCGGTAGTACTCGAGCGCCTCTTCGTAGCGGCCCGCGTTGAAGCGAAGGAAGGCGAGGCGGTCGAGTGCCTCGGCGTCGCGCGGGTCGAGTTCCAATGTCCGCGCGAACTGCGCGGCCGCTTCGTCCGACCGGCCGAGTTCCTGCAGCGCCCGCCCCGTCACGCGGTGCAGCGAGGAGGCCTCCGGCAGCTCGGGGGCGAGAAGCAGGGCTCGTTGCATCGACTCGACGGCCTCCTCGTACCGTTCGAGCTCGAAGAGGGCGATACCCATACCGGCGATGGCCGGTGCGAACTCGGAGTCAGCTTCCAGGGCTTCCCGGTACCGAGCGAGCGCCTCGGCATGGCGCTGTTGCCCTCTCAGGGTCTCCGCCCGGGAGTGGATCGCCGCGGTGGATGACCGGTCCAGCAACGAATGGAGCGTGGCGGTGTTCGGTGAGTCGGGGTCGATCGAAAGGGACTTCCTTGCCGCTTCCGCGGCTTCTACGTGCCGACCGGCCAGAAAGTGAGCGTCGGCCAGGCCAGCCCAGCCCAGGGCGAAGTCCGGATCGATCTCGAGGGCGCGCCGGTACCGTTCGACCGCTTCGTCGTACCTGCCCTGCTTCTTCCTGAGCTCCCCGAGGTTCTGATGGCCGTTTCGGTACCGGGGATCGATCCCAAGAACTCGAGCGAAGGTCTCCTCCGCCTCCTCGAAGCGATCGAGGGCCATCAGCGCGAGCCCCAGGTTCGAGTGGGCGTCGGCGGAGTCGGGGCGCTGCGCGACCGCGGTACGGGTCGCCTCGAGAGCTTCGTCGAACCGGTCGGTTTCGATCAGCGCCTGGGAAAGGTTGAGGTGCGCGTCGCGGGCCTCCGGATTGAGCGACACGATGTGGCTGAACAGGGTCGCATCGTCCCGGAAGTTTGCGGCGTGCCTCCAGCTCAGCCCCCCAAGCAGGGCCATGACCGCCGCCAGCAGAACCTTCCCGGCCGTGAGACCGGCGGGCGGAAGCCTCCCGGCGGCACGGACCAGGGCGGCGCCGGCCAAGGTGAGCAGGCCGATCCCGGCCAGGTACTGGAAGCGGTCGGCGACTAGCGCGAACTGCATGTAGCCGTAGTCGATCAGGCCGAGCGCTGGAGACAGCGTCGCGGCGTAGAAGGCGGCGCAGGCCAACGGACCGCGGCCCCACCTTTCGCGGCCGAGCCACAGGACGACCGGCACCGCGACGGCCCCGGCGACGTAGAGCCAACCCACGACGTCGCTGCTCCGTATGTCCCAGAGCGGGTAGATGACCGCCAGGTCGACGGGCCAGACGAGCTTGCCGGCGTAGAACCAGAGGGCGCGGCCCGCGATGAGGATCCGTTCCACGAAGGAGTAGTCGAGTGCCAGGGCCTCCCGCGTCCGGTAGAACGCCGTATCGGCGGCCGCGATCGCGAGGCCGAGGGTGAAGAACGGCGCGGTGCGCAGGAGGTCGGCGCGGGCGATGCGACCGCGTTGCCACCAGTGCCAGATCAGGAGCGCGGCGGGAAGCGTGACGACGACCGTCTTGGACAGCAAACCGGCCGCGAACAGGCCCAGTGCGAGCAGGTAGCGCGCCGGTTTTCCGTGGTCGATAAAGCGGACGTAGGCGAGGAACGAGGTCAGGTAGAACAGGCCGGAAAGCACGTCCTTCCGCTCGATCACCCAGGCCACCGACTCTACGTGCAGCGGGTGGACGGCGAACACGGCGGCAACGACCCAGGCGCCCGGCGCGGCGAACCGCCGGAGCAGGCGCCACACGAGCAGCACGTTGAGCGCGTGGAGGAGCACGTTGACGACGTGATAGCCGAGCGGCTCGAAGCCCCAGAGCTTGTGCTCCAGCCAGAAGCTCGTGTAGGTGACCGGCCAGTAGTGCCCTTCCTGTTCGATGTCGCTGGGTGAGAACCAGATGCTCTTCAGGCCGGAGGCCTCGCGGATGACTGGTGAATCGACGAAGATCGTGTCGTCCCACACGAAGCCGGCCTGGTAGGCGGGGACGAAGCTGATCCCGACCATCAGCACGAGCGCCGCGGCGCCGAGCTTCTCGCGAGGCGAGATGGCCGGGCCCGGTTCCTGGGCCGTCCGTCCGTCGGCCGGGTCGGCGTCTTGAACCGCGGCCGCCCGGGCGGCGGCCAGACGGGCGCGGCGCGCGTCCCTGGCCTGCTTTTTCGTCGTCACCCCGAGTCTTCGTTCCGGGCCGCGGCCCGGGCCTCCTGGAGAGTGAGGCGGGCCACCTCGTGGCCGGCGTCGAGTTCGAGCGCACGTTCCAGGTTCTCGATCGCTTCCCGTGGCCGCTCCAGGTTCAGCAACGTGATGCCGATGTTGGCATGGATCGCAGCGTTGTTCGCGTTTGTTTCGAGCAGAGTCCGGTACAGGCGGAGCGCGTCTTCGTGGCGCCCCTGGTGGGAGCGGACAAAGGCCAGCCGGTCGAGGGCTTCCAGGTTCCCGGGGTCGAGTTCGAGGGCCCGTGCGAATCGCTCGGCCGCCTCGTCCAGGCGGCCGAGTTCGCTCGCCGCCATGCCCTGAATCAGGCGCAGGGTCCCGGCGAGCGGAAGGTCCGGGTCGATCCCAAGCGCCCGCTCCGCCGCGTCGATGGCCTCCTCGTACTGCCGGGTGTCGAACAGGGCGGCGCTCAAGCCGGTCCACGCCAGGGCGGTATCGCCGTGCTCCTCCAGGAGGGAGCGGAACGCGGTAATCGCTTCGTCGAGACGGCCCTGTTTCCTCAGGGCTTCGGCCCGGTTCTGCAGCGCGTTGCGGTGCTGCGGATCGATCGCCAGGGCGCGCGCGCTGCTGGCCTCCGCGCCCTCGAAGTCGTTGGCGTCAAGGAGTGCCCGGGCGAGGTTCGAGTGAGCCTCCGGGTGCTCGGGGCGTTGGTCGGCGGCGATGCGGGCGGCGTTCAGGCTCTCCTCGAGGCGCCCCGCCTCGTTCAGCACCACGCTCCAGTTCAGGTGGGCGTTGCGCGCCGCCGGGTTCAGCGAGACGATGTGGCCGTACAGCGTCACGCCGTCGCGCCAGACCGTCGCCTGGCGCCAGGTGACCGTGCCGAGGGAGAGCAGTAGCGCCAGGAGGATGGCCGGCCCGGCCCGGTTCGCGGCTCCGGGGACGTATCGGCGGGCATGGAGCGCCGCGCCGACGAGAACGGCGATCAGACCGAGTGAGGCGAGGTACTGGAAGCGATCCGCGACGAAGGAGAACTGCATGTAGCCGTAGTCCACGAAGCCCAGGGCGGGCGACAGCGTGACGGCGAAGAACAGCGCGCCGGCGAGCGGCCCGCGGCCGAAACGGCGGCGCCCCAACCAGAGAGCCGTCGCCAGGGCCAGCGCGGCCGCGAGACACGTCCACGCCAGGGCATCCGTCGCCCGGACCTCCCAGTGCGGATAGATGACCGCCAGTTCGGTTGGCCAGACCAGCTTGACAGCGTAGAACCAGAGCGCCCGGGCGGCGATCAGCGTCCGTTCCAGCAGCGAGTAGTCCAGGGACAGGGCCTCCCTGAACCGGTAGAACGCCAGGTCGCCGAGCGAGATGAGCAGCCCGACGAGAAAGAACGGAGCCGTCCGCAGCAGGTCCCTCGCCGTCAACCGGCCTCGCTGCCACCAGTGCCAGATCAGCATGGCGGCGGGAAGCGTGACGACGGCCGACTTGGCGAGAAGACCGAGAGCGTAGAGGCCCACGCCGAGCCAGTAGCGGGGCCATCGGTCCGTCTCGGAGAAGCGCACGTAGGCCAGGGCCGCGCCGAGATAGAAGAGACCGGACAGCACGTCCTTTCTCTCGATGATCCACGCTACCGACTCGACGTGCAGGGGATGCACAGCCCAGATGGCGGCCACGGTCCAGGCGCCTGGAACGGCCAGCCTCCGGATGAGCCGCCACAGCAGCAGGACGTTGCCCAGGTAGAGCAGCAAGTTGACGATGTGGTAGCCGAGCGGATTGTCGCCCCAGAGCCTGAACTCCAGCCAGAACGTCGTGTAGGTGAGCGGCCAGTAGTGCGCCTCGTTGCGGATGTCGGCCGGCGATAACCAGATGTTCTTCAGGCCCGATGGACTCCGCACGAGGGGTTCTTCGCTGAACGCGATGTCGTCCCAGACGAAGCCGGCCTGGAAGGCGGGCGAGAAGGCGGCAACGACGATGACCGCGAGCGCCACGGCCCCCAGCGTCTTCGTCGCCGCGGTCATTCTTCCGTCCGGCGTTGCGGGTAGACGAAACGAGTCGAGGTGGCGAAGTTGACAGCGCTGCCGATGACCACTCCCGCGAAGAGCGCGAGCAGCGTCCGTTCCGTGAACGGCGCGACGAAGCTCGTCAGTACGGCGTAGCTGCCGACGTTCGTCAGGAGACCGACGCCGCTGGCGACGGCGAACTTCGCCCATTGAGGCACTGGCCGGTCGGCTGGCCGGTCGTTGAAGGTGAGCAAGCGGTTGAGGCGCCAATTCCAGGTCACGGCCGGCCAGAAGGAAAGAAAGCGCGCCAGCAGGTGACCGACGCCGGTCAGTTGCAGGCCAAGGTAGACCGCGGTGTCGACGACGAGTCCGGACAGGCCGACCGCGCCGAAGGACAACATCCGGACGGGGAGGCCGAAGCGGAAGGTGTACAGCCGGTGAAGGTGGCGCAGGAAGGCGACCTGCTGGCGCCAGTTCAGCTTGCTTGCGCCGCGCTGCCGGTCGCGGAAACGGATCGCAACCTCGCGAACCCGCAGCCGGCCGCGCACGATGAGTTCGAGGGCGATCTTGTAGCCGATCGGAGCGAGTTCGTCCGGCCCGGGCAGATGGCGCCGGTCGACGGCGAAGAACCCGGACATCGGATCCGCGCAACGGGTCAGCGGCCGCGTCAGCCAGGTGGCGATGCGGGAGTTCAGGGTGCGATAGCGGCTCCATGCACCGACGATCCGGCCGCCCGGGGCATAGCGACTGCCAAGCGCCATCCCGGCGTCGCCGTCGAGGGCCGCGAGCAGTTCGGGTATCTGCTCCGGCGGGTGGGAGAGATCGGCATCCATGACGACCAGCCGGTCGAAGCGGGCCAGCCGGATGCCGTCCAGGACCGATTGGGAGAGGTCGCGAGGGCGCGCCCGCCGGACATGAAGCCGCACGGGCAGGCTCCGGCCCAGTTCGAGGGCGACTTCCTCGCTGCCGTCGCGCGAGTCGTCGTCCGCGAGGATCAGCTCCCAGTCGACGCCGGCGGCTTCCATCGTCGTCCGGATTCGTTCGGCCAGGGGCCGGATGTTGTCCGCCTCCCGATAGGTCGGCGTCACGACGCTCACACCCACTAGAAGCGCATCCTGTATTCGGCGGACACGCGGTGCTCGGGCTTCGCCGTGTCACTCTCGCGCCGTTCGAGTCCGAGCTGCAACTCGAAGGTCCGGGCGCTTCCACTGGTCCCGCCGCCCGCGAACGGGTTGAGCCCGCTCGACGGCACGAAGCGGGCGCCGAGGCGAAGGTTCGTGTCCTGGGCGATGCGGACTTCAAGCAGCGGAGTGAGAACCGCGCGGATGCGGTCGAAGGCGAAGCCGTAGCCAATGCCGGCCTGGACACCGGCGCCGTTGAAGCCTCCGAGGTTGCTCTGCGGCATCTCTTGGCGCCAGAGACTGTCACCGCCGTTGGCTGTGCCCCAGGTGGGTCCGAGGGAGAGCGAGAGTCCGCTGCCGTCGGACGCCGGGTCCATGCGGGCGGTGATGCTGGCGCCCTGCTCCCGGTAGCCCGACTCCTCGTGCAGCGCCAGCGTTCTTCCCTGGAGTTCGACCTGGAACCGGGAAGTGGCGAGCCGCAGGCCGCCTGCCACCTCGAGTCCGGCGCCTGTCACGTCGTCGCCCTGGTCGAACCGGCCGGAGAGCTGGGCGAAGGGAGCCAGCGAGCTGGAGGCCCCGAGACTGAACTCACGCGAGGCTTCGAGTCCGAGCCTCGCGAAGCCGGTGTCGGCGCTGAGGTCGTCGAGCGCCTGGTCGCCGCCTGCGGTCTCGATGCGGGCGAAGCCGGCTTCGGCGCGCAGCGCGATCTCGGTTCGCGCGCCCCCCAGATTGAGCGGCTTGCGCATGCCGGCGGCGCCGAGGGCGAGACTGGCGTCGCTGGCTTCGCGCTCCCCGTCCTGGCGGTGAGTCGTCGCTTCGCCGCTACCGGCGCCGAGCAGCGCCCAGAACTCGGCGCCCCTGGCCGTCGTGACCCGCGCGTACGGGTAGATGGCGGCCATGCTCATTTCGAGGCGTCCTTGCATCGCGTCCTCGTCGCCGAAGGCGTAGTCCGCCGCGGCGTCGACCGCGAAGGACACGGCCGCGCCGGCCAGCCAGCGCGGTCCACGGGCGTCGAGGCCGATCCAGGCAGTCTGGAGTTCGCCGTCGAAGCTGGAGTCGCCGGGTTCGCCGCGGAAGCGGTAGACGTGGCCGCGGCCCCAGAGGGTGAGCTGTCTCTTCCGGTCGTTGTCGGGCTGGGCTTCCTCGCCATTCGCCGTCTGCTGCAGCAGCGGCAGCACGAAGGACGTGCCGCCGAGCAGACGGGCCGTCCGCTCGCGACGGTCGAGGATCTCCGGCGCGGCCGGCGGCGAACTCGAGATCTCGACGCTGCCGAGGCCGAAGTTGCCTCCGAACGGCGGCGTGCCCATGCCCGGGCCGTAGCTCCAGCCGCCGAAGCCGCCCCCGAACGCGCCCGGACCGAACCCGAAGCCCGAGTGCTGACCGCCGCCGAGGCCTGATCCCAGGCCACCGCCGCCGCCGAAGAGGGACTGGCCGAAGCCCGAAGAGAAGCCGCTTCCCGTCGCGGTGGCGGTCGAACCCGAGTCGTCCAACGGCACCTGCTGTCCGGCCACCGAGAACACTCCGGCGCTCGGCGCGCCGGAGAACCTGTAGCCGATGCTGTCAATCGCGCCGAACAGCGTGCCGCGCCCGAACGCGGCCAGCGCCTTCTCGAGCACCGCCTTCTCCGCCGCCGCGTCCACCAGCACCGTGAAGCTCTGCAACGCGGCGTCGGCCAGAGATCGGTCGGCGTCGGCGTCGTCTGCCCGGTAGGTGAAGGTGAAGCGCCCGGCGTGCTGCGGCGTTCCGGAGAGCACTCGCGTGACGGGGTCGAAGTCGAGGCCGCCGAGGCCGGTCGGCTCGGATTCAAGGGTGTAGACGAGGGTGCCATTGCCGCCGGCTGCTTCCGGCAGCGTCACCGGGTCGATCCGCCTGCCGGCTTCGTAGCTCATTCCGTCGACGGTCTCCAGGAAGCGTGGCTGCGTGTCTCGAACCGTGACGGTCACATGGTCCGGCTCGCTGGCCGCGATGCCGTCGTCGACGACCAGAGAGAAGGCCAAGGGGCCGGGCTGGTCGGGCGCCGTGAAGCTGGGATTCACCGAGGCAGAGCCGGACAGTGCGACGGGTTCTCCGCCGGTCTGACTCCAGAGCCAGGTCAGCGTTCCGTTTTCACGGTCGGAGCTGCCCGATCCGTCCAGGGTCACGGATTCTCCGGGGTCGACCGTGAGGTCCTCGCCGGCGTCGGCAACCGGCCGCGTGTTCAGGTCGCCGATCGTCACTTCGGCCGGCGGATCGACCGTCACGCTGGCTGGCAGCGCGTCGATCGCCTCGAGCACGACGGTGAAGGCCTCATCCCCTTCGATCGTCCGGTCGGAGGCGGTCTGGACGGAAATCTGCCTGCTTCGTGTATCGCCGGCGGCAAACGTCACGGTGCCCGATGCGGCGATGTAGTCCGTCCCGGCTGAGGCGCTTCCTTCGGCGGTGGACCAGGACACGGCCAGATCACGGTCCACGGCTGCGGATAGCGCAATCGTGAAGTGGACGGCCCCTCCTTCGGTAACCCTCTGGGGCGAGGGCCCGATCGACAGGACCGCCTGGTCGTCGTCGTGGACGGTCGCGGTCGCCGTGGTTGCGCCGATGTCCACTCCGGTCGGAAGCTCGATCGGATCGATCATGACGAGGAAAGTCTCGTCGTCCTCGACCAGGGCGTCGTCGGTCGTGGAAACCGACAGGGTCTTCGTGGTTTCGCCCGGCGCGAAGACGGCTTCACCGTAGGAAGTCGACTCGTAGTCGGTGCCGCCGCCGGCGGTGCCGTCGGCCGTGTGCCAGCCGAAGGCGAGTTCACGGGGAAGGTCGCCGGAAAGCGAGACCGTGAACGCCGCGGTGTCACCCTCGTCGACCGAGATGTCGGCTACCGACAGGAGTACCCTGTCGCCGTCCTCGATCGTGATGGTGGCCCTGCTGGCGCCGAGCACCAATCGGTAGGGGAGGGAGGGTGCGCCCAGCTCCACGGTGAACTTCTCGTCGCCCTCGACATCGACGTCGTCGATAGTCGGGATCGTCAGGGTGGTCGACGTCTGGCCGGCAACGATCGTTGCGGATACATCGGCGGGGACCGTGAAGTCGGCTCCTGTCGTAGCCGAGCCGTCGACAGCTTGCCAGGAGAAAGCCACGTCGCTCGACATCGCGGCGGACAGGGATACGGTGACGGCGGCGACTTCTCCCTCGGCGACGGCTTGCGACACGGGCCCGATTGACAGAACCGCATCGTCAGAGTCTGCGATCGTGACCCTGGCGCGGTCCACGCCAAGGGCGAGATCGTCGGGCAGACCGTCAGGTAGCAGCACGATCGCGAAGTTCTCATCTTTCTCCATTTCGGTGTCGTTGACGGTCGAGACCGCGAATGTCGTGAAGGTTGCGCCCGCCGGGATGACGGCGCTGCCGGTCAGTTCTGTGACCCGGTAGTCGGCGCCAGCGCTCGCCGTGCCGCCCTCGGTGGTCCACGAGAACGAGAGATCGCTGGTTCGCGGCCAGGGGAGTGAGACTGTGACGGTGGCGCGTGCGCCTTCGGCCACGACCTGGTGTGGTGGATCGATGGACAGGCCCAGAATCGGATCAAGGGGCGGCTCGTCCGTGATCGTGACCGTAACGGTGGTGGTGCCGAGAGTCACGCCGGCGGGCAGGTCGTCGGCCGTCAGCGTCATCGAGAAGGTCTCGTCCTCCTCCGCATCCGTGTCGCTGGAAGTCGGAACGGTCAGGAAGAACTCCGTTCTACCTGCCGCGATCGTGTCCACCTGCGCCGCAACGGCGACGTAGTCGACGCCCCCGATCGCCGATCCGTTGCTGGTCGTGCATTGGAAGCTGACGTCGCTGGTCACTGCCTGCGAAAGGGAGACGGTGAAGGATGCGGAGGCGCCTTCCGCGACCGTCTGGGACGCCGGGCCGATGGACAGCGTCGCAGTCGATGGAGGATCTTGCTGCGCTTGTTCGTCGTCGGTGATCGTCAGGGTCTGGTTGGCCGGTGCGGCGATCCCGCTGGCGCCCGACACGGTGCCGGACACCGTGACCTCCTTGTCCGGCGCGTCCACTTCGTTGTCGACCGCGGTGATCGTGACCGTTCCGGTGCTGGTGGTGGCACCGGCCGCGATGGTCAAGGTCGAGCCGGTCAGAGTGAAGTCCTCGGCGACCGCAGGCGACACGGGCGCCGCGGACACGGTCACGGTCACCGCTTGAGTTGACTCGGCGCTGAGCGCTGCGGTCACCGTGCTGGAGCCGCCGTTCTCGCTGATGGAGGATGAGCTCAGCGCGAGCGACACGGTGGGTGCGCCATCGTCGTCGGTGATTGTCAGTATCCGGGACGACGGCGGCTCGACCCCGTTGCCGCCGGAGACCGATGCGGAGACGGTGACGCGCTTGTCCGCGGCTTCCACGTCGTTGTCGACCGCGGTGATTGTTACCGTGCCGGTGCTGGTGGTCGAGCCGGCCGCGATCGTCAGCGTCGAGCCGGTCAGGGTGAAGTCGCCGGCGACCGCCGGCGACTTGGGCGTCGCGGACACGATCACGGTCACCGCTTCACTCGATGCCTCGCTGAGCGTTGCGGTCACCGTGCTGGAGCCGCCGTTCTCGGAGATGGACGGCGAACTGAGCACCAGCGACACGGAAGGCAGGTCAGTACGGGGTCCTCTGGCGGTGCCCTGAATGGTCGCGGTCGCAGTCGCCGTGCCCAGGCTCACGCCGGTGGGGAGGTTGCTCGCGCTGATCGTGACCGTGAAGGTCTCGTCACCCTCGCGCACGCTGTCGCTCAGGGTTTGAACCTCGAGGATGGCTGAGCCGCTGCCTGCGGCCAGAGTTGCGGAGGTCGCGGCCTGTGCCGTGTAGTCGCTGCCGGCGGTGGCCGTGCCGTCAGCGGTCTGCCAGGAGAACGTGACGTCGCCAGCGACGGCCGTGCTGAGCTCCACAATGAAGCTCACCTTGGCGCCTTCCCTCACCCTCACTGCGCTCGACCCGAACCCGAGCGCCGCTGTGTCGTCTTCGGTGATCGTCAGCGTCTGGTCGGAGGGCGCGGCCACGCCGTTGCCGCCCGAGGCCGTGGCCGATACGGTCACTTTCTTGTCGGCCGCCACTGTGCCGTTGTCGCCGGCGGTGATCGTCACGGTGCCGGTGCTGGTGGTGGCGCCGGCCGCGATCGTCAGTGTCGTCCCGCTCTGCGCGAAGTCACCCGCTACCGCCGGCGACACCGGAGAAGAGGAGACCGTGAGCGTCACGGCTTGGCTGGACGCCGCGTTGAGGGTGGCCGTCACCGTCGTCGAACCGGTACCCTCCTCGATCGACGACGAGCCAAGGGCCAGGGAGACCGTCCGCGTGTCGTCGTCCGTGATCGTCAGCGTCTTGCCAGAGGGCGCCGCTACGCCGTTGCCGCCTGAGACGGTCGCGCTGACCGTGACTTCCTTGTCCGACCCTTCGACCGAGTTGTTCACGGCGGTGATCGTCACGGTGCCGGTGCTGGTGGTGGTGCCCGCCGTGATCGTCAGGGTCTGGTTGGTGCTCAGGCTGAAGTCGGAGGATGTTGCCGGCGATACGGCCGTCGCCGAGACGGTCAGCGTCACGGCCTCGGTGGAGACCGCGCTGAGCGTGGCGGTGACGGCGGTCGAGCCGCCGTTCTCGGAGATCGACGAGGAACCAAGGGCCAGGGAGACCGTCGGCGCGCTCTCGTCGTCGGTGATCGTCAGCGTCTGATCGGACGGGTCGGCTACGTCGTTGCCGCCCGAGGCGGTGGCGGACACCGTCACCTTCTTGTCGGGCCCGTCATCGGAGTTGTTCACGGCGGCAATGGTCACGGTGCCAGTGCTGGTGGTGGCGCCTGCCGCGATCGTCAGGGTTGTCCCGGTCTGCGTGAAGTCACCCGATACGGTCGGCGAGACCGCAGCAGAGGAGACCGTGAGCGTGACCGCCTGGGTGGATGTCGCGTTCAGCGTGGCCGTCACCGCCGTCGAGCCGCCGTTCTCGGAGATCGAGGACGAGGCCAGGACCAGTGAGACTGTCCGCGTGTCGTCGTCTGTGATCGTCAGCGTCTGATCGGACGGCGCGGCCACGCCGTTGCCGCCGGCGACGGTCGCGGACACGGTGACCTCCTTGTCCGGCCCGTCGACGTCGTTGTCGACGGCGGTGATGGTCACCGTGCCGGTGCTGCTGGTCGAACCAACGGCGATGGTCAGGGTCGTCCCGGTCTGGGTGAAATCCCCCGACACGGTCGGCGACACCGCGGCAGAGGAGACCGTGAGGGTGACCGCCTCGCTGGATTCGGCGCTCAAGGTCGCCGTGACGGTGGTCGATCCACCGTCCTCGTCGATGGACGAGGAGCTCAGTGTCAGGGAGACTGTTGGCGCGCCCTCGTCGTCGGTGATCGTCAGCGTCTGATCGGAGGGCGCCGCTACCCCGTGGCCGCCGGCGACGCTGGCCGAGACGGTTACCTCCTTGTCCGGAGCGTCCACGTCGTTGTCGATGGCCGTGATCGTCACAGTCCCGGTGCTGGTCGTGGCCCCTTTCGCGATGGTCAGGGTCGTGCCGGCCTGCGTGAAGTCGCCGGACACCGTGGGCGAGACCGGAGAAGAGGAGACGGTCAATGTCACGGCTTCAGTGGACCCCGCGGTCAGCGTTGCGGTGACCGCCGTGGAGCCGGCGTTCTCGGAGATCGACGACGAGCCCAGGACCAGGGAGACCGTTCGCGTGTCGTCGTCGGTGATCGTCAGCGTCTGATCGGACGGCGCGGCCACGCCGTTGCCGCCGGCGACGGTCGCGGACACGGTGACCTCCTTGTCCGGCCCGTCGACGTCGTTGTCGACGGCGGTGATGGTCACCGTGCCGGTGCTGCTGGTCGAACCAACGGCGATGGTCAGGGTCGTCCCGGTCTGGGTGAAATCCCCCGACACGGTCGGCGACACCGCGGCAGAGGAGACCGTGAGGGTGACCGCCTCGCTGGATTCGGCGCTCAAGGTCGCCGTGACGGTGGTCGATCCACCGTCCTCGTCGATGGACGAGGAGCTCAGTGTCAGGGAGACTGTTGGCGCGCCCTCGTCGTCGGTGATCGTCAGCGTCTGATCGGAGGGCGCCGCTACCCCGTGGCCGCCGGCGACGCTGGCCGAGACGGTTACCTCCTTGTCCGGAGCGTCCACGTCGTTGTCGATGGCCGTGATCGTCACAGTCCCGGTGCTGGTCGTGGCCCCTTTCGCGATGGTCAGGGTCGTGCCGGCCTGGGCGAAGTCCCCCGACACCGCCGGCGACTTCGCAGCGGAGGAGACCGTCAGCGTCACCGCCTCGGTGGACGCCGCGTTCAGGGTCGCGGTCACCGTCGTCGAGCCGCCGTTCTCGGAGATCGGGGACGAGCCGAGGACCAGGGACACCGTCCGCGTGTCGTCGTCGGTGATCGTCAGCGTCTTGTCCGACGGCGCGGCGACACCGTTGCCGCCGGCGACGGTGGCGCTGACCGTCACTCTCTTCTCCGGCCCGTCGACTGCGTTGTCGACGGCGGCGATCGTCACCGTGCCTGTGCTGGAGGTGGTGCCCGCGGCGATAGTGAGGGTCTTGCTGGTGCTCAAGCTGAAGTCGGACGCCGTCGTCGGCGAGACTGCCGCCGCCGAAACGGTGAGCGTCACCGCCTCGCTGGACTCCGCGCTCAAGGTCGCAGTGACCGTGCTCGAGCCGCCATCCTCGTCGATCGACGAGGAGCTCAGCGCCAGGGAGACCGTTGGCGCGCCTTCGTCGTCGGTGATCGTCAACGTCTTGTCGGCCGGGTTGGCTACGCCGTGGCCGCCCGTGGCGGTGGCGGAGACGGCCACCTTCTTGTCAGGCGCATCGACGTCGTTGTCGACGGCGGTGATCGTCACCGCGCCGGTGCTGGTCGTGGCACCTTTGGCGATCGTCAGCGTCGTTCCGGCCTGGGCGAAGTCGCCCGATACCGTGGGCGAGACCGGAGCGGAGGAGACGGTCAGCGTCACGGCCTCGGTGGACGCCGCGTTCAAGGTCGCGGTGACCGCCGTCGAGCCGCCGTTCTCGGAGATCGGGGACGAGCCGAAGACCAGGGACACCGTCCGCGTGTCGTCGTCGGTGATCGTGAGCGTCTGACTGGCTGGCGCTGCCACGCCGTTGCCGCCCGCCACCGTTGCCGAGACTGTCACTTCCTTCTCCGGTCCGTCGACCGAGTTGTCGACCGCCGTGATGGTCACCGTGCCGGCGCTGCTGGTCGAGCCCGCGGCGATCGTCAGGGTGTTGGCAGTGCTGAGCGTGAAGTCCGAGGAGGTAGCCGGCGCCACGGCTGTTGCCGCCACAGTGAGCGTCACATCGGCGCTGGACACGGCGCTGAGCGTTGCCGTGACCGAGGTGGAGCCGTCCTCGTCGATCGACGACGAGCTCAGCGCCAGGGAGACCGTTGGGGCACCCTCGTCATCGGTGATCGTCAGCGTCTGATCGGAGGGCGCGGCTACCCCCTGGCCGCCGGCGACGCTGGCCGAGACGGTTACCTGCTTGTCCGGAGCGTCGACGTCGTTGTTGACGGCGGTGATCGTCACGGTCCCGGTGCTTGTGGTGGCGCCCTTCGCGATCGTCAGCGTCGTGCCGGCCTGGGCGAAGTCCCCCGACACTGCCGGCGACTTCGCAGCGGAGGAGACCGTCAGCGTCACCGCCTCGGTGGAGACCGCGTTCAGCGTTGCGGTGACCGCGGTCGAGCCGCCGCTCTCGGAGATCGAGGAGGAACCCAGCACCAGGGACACCGTCCGCGTGTCGTCGTCCGTGATCGTCAGGGTCTGGTCGGAGGGCGCGGCGACTCCGTTGCCGCCGGCTACCGTCGCCGAAACAGTGACCTCTTTGTCCGGTCCGTCGACGGCGTTGTCGACGGCGGCGATCGTCACCGTGCCCGTGCTGCTGGTCGAGCCCGCCGCGATGGTCAGGGTCGTCCCGGTCTGGGTGAAGTCCCCCGAGACAGTCGGCGACACCGCAGCAGAGGAGACCGTGAGAGTGACCGCCTCGCTGGACTCTGCGCTCAGTGTCGCAGTGACGGTCGTCGAGCCTCCGTCCTCGTCGATCGACGAGGAGCTCAGTGCCAGGGAGACGGTGGGTGCGCCCTCGTCGTCGGTGATCGTCAGCGTCTGATCGGACGGCGCCGCCACGCCGTGGCCGCCGGTGGCGGTGGCGGACACCGTCACATCCCTGTCCGGAGCGTCGACGTCGTTGTCGACGGCCGTGATCGTCACGGTGCCGGTGCTGGTCGTGGCGCCCTTCGCGATCGTCAGCGTCGTTCCCGCCTGCGTGAAGTCGCTCGACACCGTCGGCGAGACCGGAGAAGAGGAGACGGTCAGTGTCACGGCTTCGGTGGAGACCGCGTTCAGCGTCGCGGTGACCGCCGTCGAACCACCGTTCTCGGAGATCGAGGAGGAACCCAGCACCAGCGACACCGTCCGCGTGTCGTCGTCGGTGATGGTCAGGGTCTTGTCCGACGGCGCGGCGACTCCGTTGCCGCCAGCCACCGTCGCCGAAACAGTGACCTCTTTGTCCGGCCCGTCGACGGAGTTGTCGACGGCGGCGATGGTCACGGTGCCGGTGCTGCTGGTCGAGCCCGCTGCGATGGTGAGGGTCTTGTTGGTGCTGAGCGTGAAGTCCGAGGACGTCGCCGGCGACACAGCCGCCGCCGAAACGGTCAGGGTCACCGCCTCGCTGGAGACCGCGCTCAGGGTCGCGCTCACCGTGGTCGAGCCGTCCTCGTCGATGGATGACGAGCTCAGCCCCAGGGAGACGGTGGGTGCTCCCTCGTCGTCGGTGATCGTCAGGGTCTGGTTCGACGGCGCCCCCACACCATGGCCGCCTGTGGCGGTGGCCGAGACGGTCACTTTCTTGTCCGGGGCATCGACATCGTTGTCGACCGCCGTGATCGTCACGGTGCCGGTGCTCGTGGTGGCGCCTTTCGCGATCGTCAGGGTGGTCCCGGCCTGCGTGAAGTCGGCCGACACCGTCGGCGACACCGCTGCCGTCGAGACGGTCAGGGTCACGGCTTCGGTGGACGCCGCGTTCAGGGTCGCGGTGACCGCCGTCGACGCGCTGTTCTCGGAGATCGACGACGAGCCCAGGACCAGGGAGACCGTCCGCGTGTCGTCGTCGGTGATCGTCAGGGTCTGATCGGACGGCGCGGCGACGCCGTTGCCGCCGGCCACTGTTGCCGAGACGGTGACTTCCTTCTCCGGTCCGTCGACGGAGTTGTCGACGGCGGCGATGGTCACGGTGCCGGTACTGCTGGTCGAGCCTGCCGCGATGGTCAGAGTCGTCCCGGTCTGGGTGAAGTCTCCCGACACGGTCGGCGACACCGCGGCGGAGGAGACCGTGAGAGTGACCGCCTCGCTGGAGACCGCGCTCAGGGTCGCAGTGACCGTGGTGGAGCCGTCCTCGTCGATCGACGACGAGCTCAGTGCCAGGGAGACGGTGGGTGCGCCCTCGTCGTCCGTGATGGTCAGCGTCTGATCCGACGGCGCCTCCACGCCGTGGCCGCCCGTGGCCGTCGCCGAAACGGTGACTTTCTTGTCGGGAGCGTCTACGTCGTTGTCGACCGCCGTGATCGTCACGGTCCCGGTGCTGGTGGTGGCCCCTGCCGCGATGGTCAGCGTCGTCCCGGTCTGCGTGAAGTCCCCGGACACTGTGGGAGACACGGGAGAAGAGGAGACGGTCAGCGTGATCACCTCGTTGGAGGCCGCATCCAGCGTCGCGGTCACCGTGGTTGAACCAGCGCTTTCGCCGATTGACGGCGAGCCGAGCACGAGAGAGACCTCCCGCGTGTCGTCGTCCGTGATCGTGAGCGTCTTGTCCGACGGTGCGGCCACACCGTTGCCGCCTGTGACCGTCGCCGAGACGGTGACTTCCTTGTCCGGTCCGTCGACGGAGTTGTCGACGGCGGCGATCGTCACGGTGCCGGTGCTGCTGGTCGAGCCGGCGGCGATGGAGAGGGTCTTGTTTGTGCTGAGGCTGAAGTCCGAGGAAGTGGCCGGCGATACGGCCGCCGCCGAAACGGTCAGGGTCACCGCCTCGCTGGAGACCGCGCTCAGGGTCGCGCTCACCGTGGTCGAGCCGTCCTCGTCGATCGACGACGAACTCAGCGCCAGGGACACCGTGGGTGCGCCC
>JAPPAV010000139.1 GCA_026705345.1 Gammaproteobacteria bacterium | reverse complement strand
GGCGTCCGCTTCTGAACGCCCAGGCGTTCGTACACGACGTCGATCTTCTCCGGCTCAGCGGGTTCCCGTGCTTGCTCGTTCGGCCCTTCCTCGCCCCAGCCCCAGCTCGCAGCCAGCGCCGTCGCCGCCATCACCCTCCGACTGTTCATTGCAGCTCTCCCTTCGCCACGATCGACACGTCGCACGCCACGGCCAGATAGTCTTCGAAGGTGCAGCTCACGGCCGCGACGCGGTACGGCAGATCCTCGACGCCGGTCGCCAGCAGTTCGAAATCCCGCCGCGTCGGCGCCTCCACCCGGACCGAGAACGAACGCTCCTCCGCCGGCCCGGCCGGCACCGGCATCGTCCCCGCGATCTGGGCGCGGGGAAAGTCCGCGATCTCGTACAGGTTCGCCGCAAGCCGCCGCCCCCCGATCCCGACAACCGAACCGAGCTGCGGGCCCCAGCCGACCACTCGTGTCACCTGCCACGCCTCGCCCGACACGACCACGCTCCCGCCGTGCGCGTCCGCGTACTGCTCCGCGCCCTTCGGATAGCCTTCGGCAACGCCGTCTAGGACGATTTCGAATCCCCCCGAGAAACTCGCCTGCCGAAGCCCTCCGCGATGCAGTACCAGACAGCTCTTGTCCCAGACCAGGCGGGCGAACCCGCGTAGCACCGCCGCCGCCGAGAAGTCCCCCTGCAACGCAGCGGCGTGCTCCCTTGCCGCCTGCGCTGCCTGCACGGCCTCGCCCACGGCGTCCTCCCGCCAACCGGCATAGAACTGCCAGCTCGCTCCGGCGACCACGACGACCGTCACGGCGACGGCTTGCGCCGGCGCGAACAGTCCGGCCGCGCAGAGCGCGAACACTGCCGGCCGATACACCATCGACCGTAGCCCGAACGGGAGCGGCTCGCGCGCGACCATGCCCTCGAGCACGTAGCCGAGGCTGCCGCCCTCGAACGCCCGCACGGTGCGCCCGCGCCACGCTTGGAACTGCTCCGGAAGCAGCTTCTCCCCGATCACCATCTCCACACCGACCTCGCCGCCATCCAGCTCCGCGACGTACATGCGGTCGTCGAGCGGCACCAGGACGACGACGTCGTCGACGTCGGGCTCCGTCATCGCCCAGGCTTCGATCGCCGCAGCGAAGGACACGCCCGCTTGGCCGAGCCACCACGTCTCGTGGCCGCTGTCGGCGCCTACCGCCCGCAGCAGGTGCGTCGCCCCGTCGCGCTTGGCCAGACGACGCAGCTGCCCGCTCCGCGACAACCGTCCCGCCGCCGTCGACAACTCGATCTGCTCGGCGCCGTACACCACGGCCACCGTCTTGCCGTTGATCGAATCAACCACCCGTTCCACCGCCCTACAGGACCTCCGCGCCCATCAGTAGCACGACGTCGTGCTCGCGCTCCTCGCGCGTCCCGCCGCGCCCGAACCAGCCGAGAAACGGCACCCGCTCCTCCATTCGCCGGCTCGTCGCGTTTGCCCAGCTGGTCAGCAGCTTCGTCTCCCCCGAGCGCAGCGTCACCGACATCAGCCGGTTCAGGTCGTCGGTGACGAAGTTCATGCCTTCGATCGCCCCGCCGCCGAACCGGTACGGTCGCTCCTCGATGAGCGACCGTCTCGACAACGCCACCCGCACCGTCACCTGGTCGTCGATGATCGTCGGCTGGAGCGCCACCGCCCAGCCGAGCCTCAGCTCGTCGAAGGTGATTTCCGGTGGACCGATCTCGAAGCTTCCGCCCAATGCCCTCGGCCCTTGCGACACCTTCGCCACGAATTGCCGGGTCTCCGTCGCGTCCACCGACGCCACTTGGTTGTTGCGCACCTCCAGCACTTCGTTCAGCGACAGGCGGGCCGTCCCCGCGCTTTCGAGCCAGCGCAGCACCGCGCGGCTGCCGTGCGCCCGGTTACCCTCCAGAAAGTCGACTTCCGCCACCGCGCCGCCTCCCATCGTCGTGCCGCCGCTGACGCGCAGCCCGAAACCCACCGCCGCGTCGCGCAGCGCGAGCAAGTCGACGCCCCGCTCCGAGGCGTCGCGGGACGACACCTCGTAGACCGTCACGTGCAGGCGCACCGTCCTCGTCGCGCCCGCGTTGAACCGTTCCAGCTCGCGTTCCACCGTGCGCATCATGTGCGGTCGCGCCGTCACCAAGACGGCGTTGGCGCTCGGCAGGACGACGACGCCGGTGCGCGGATCGACCAGCGGCTTGCCTTCGTCCGCGTCTTTGACCGTGTCCTCCTCGCCGCCGATGCCGAGGACGGTCTCCACCAGCGCCGCGACCTCCTCGCCGAACGGCGTCAGCTTGACTTCGACCCCCGTTTCGTCCTCTCCGTCGCCGGCGCTCCCTTCCTCTTCGCCGGTCGCCAGTGCCCGTAGCTTCAGCGAGGCGGACGACGACCCTGGCTGCACGGCCACCTGCAGCGTCTTCGTCTCCATATCGGAGACGACCAGCACACCGCCGACCGCGTTGCACGCCCAGTCGGCCTGCGCACAGATCGACGTCACGTGGTCCTGGACCGTCACGGCACCCGGCAGCGAGCCGACCTGCGGATCCCGGCCGCCCACGTCGAGGTTCAACGGACGCCCCCGCGTCACTTGGCGAAGCGCGACCGACGCCGATACGCCCGCGTATTCAGCCTCGAGAGCCTCGCTGAGCCATTCCGCGCCGCTCGGCACTGGGACCGCCCCGGCCACCGTCTCGGCACCGGCCCGGGTTCCGGACGGCGGTTCCGCGACCACCCCGACGGACAGCGCGGCATCTACTCCCGCCGCCGGGACCGGCGCGCTGTCGGCTCCGACCTCGACCCCCGGTCCCGTCCCGTCCGCGGGTCCGATCGGCTCCTTCACCGTCGCGCAGCCCGCGCAGAGGCCCGCCGCCGCGCACACCGAAATCCAACGCCTCACCGCCTCCTCCTTTTGAGAAATCCACGCGCCGGTCGCGCTCGCTCACGCTCCACTCCAGTCGTTAGGGCTGTTGGGAGCGGCCATGTGTGAATTGTCATTCTTCGGGTCGGCCGTCCGATATGGACGACGGCTGAAAACCCTGTAGGAAATTCACCCCACCTGACCCGGGCGCCAACAGGATGATCCGCGTTCATCGCGGGGGTTGAAGGCGCGTGCTCATGTCGGGTGCGTTCCCGGTTCGGACTGCCTTGCGGCTGGACCCGCCTCGTTCCAAAATAGGGTCGAGGAATCGACGGTCGAGGTTTATGCGCCTTACCACCAAGGGTCGATACGCGGTGACTGCGATGCTGGATGTCGCCCTGCACGCGGCTGACAGGCCGATCTCGCTTGCCGAGATCGCGGATAGGCAAGGCATTTCGCGGCCCTATCTCGAGCAGATATTCGGACGCTTGAAGCGTGCCGGGCTAGTCGAGAGTTCGCGCGGACCCGGCGGCGGCTACCGCTTGAGCACCGATCCCGAGAACTTGAGCGTTGCCGATGTGATCAGCGCCGTCGGGGAAGGCGTGGACGCGACGCGCTGCGGCGGCTCCGGCGACTGCCAGGACGGCGAGATCTGCCTGACCCACGAATTGTGGGCAGACTTGTCGATGCAGATCCACCTGTTCCTCTCGCGCATCACGTTGGGGAGCCTGGTTTGCCGCGGCGATGTGCTTTCGGTAGCGAGACGACAGGACATCGGCAACCTGATTGCCGCCCGGCATGTCTGAAGCCGCAGTCCTGGGCGCGGGCCGCGGGCGAGCCGTCTATCTCGACTACTCGGCCACCACGCCGGTCGATCCGCGCGTGGCGGAGAAAATGAACGGATGCCTGTCGATGGACGGCGAATTCGGCAATCCCGCCTCCACGACCCATGCCTACGGCTGGGATGCCGCCGAACTGGTCGAGGAAGCCCGCGTTCACGTTGCCGCCCTTGTCAATGCCGACCCGCGCGCCATCGTCTGGACCTCGGGAGCGACCGAGTCCGACAACCTTGCCCTCAAGGGCGTCGCCGAGGCGGCGGGTGGCGGCCACCTTGTCACCACCAGCTACGAACACAAGGCCGTACTCGACACCGCCAAGTACCTGGAAGGCGAAGGCGTGCAGGTAACCTACGTGGATCCGGGTCACGATGGCATCGTTGATCCCGCGCACGTCGTCGCGGCAATCCAGGACAACACCTTCCTGGTCTCGGTGATGCACGCCAACAACGAGGTGGGCACGGTCAACGACATCGCCACAATCGGCCGTCGTTGTCGCGAACGGGGCGTGCCGTTCCACACCGATGCCGCGCAGAGCGCGGGCAAACTGTCCCTCGACGTCGAGCGCGACTGCCTGGACTTGGTGAGTATCTCGGCCCACAAGATCTACGGCCCCAAAGGCATCGGCGTGCTGTACGTCCGTCGCGAGCCGCCGGTGCCCATCGCCGAGCAGATACACGGCGGAGGCCACGAGCGGGGCATGCGGTCGGGAACCCTGGCAACCCACCAGATCGTCGGCATGGGCGAGGCGTGCAGACTGGCGGCGCTTGGCGCGGACGCGGAGAGTCGTCGGGTCATGGAACTGCGGCGCCGCTTGTGGTCGCACATCCAGCAGATACCGGGAACGCGCTTGAACGGTTCGTCCGAGCTGCGCCTGCCGGGTACGCTCAGTGTTGCGTTCGACGGCGTGGACGGGGAGACCCTGCTGATGTCCTTGGATGACATTGCCGTGTCGTCGGGCTCGGCGTGCACGTCCGCCACGGTGGAACCGTCCTACGTGCTGCGCGCGATGAACATTGCCGACGACCTGGCGGCCAGCTCACTGCGACTGACGGTCGGCCGCTTCACCACCCCGTCGGATGTGGACTTCGCCGGACGGCGCCTCGCCGAAGTAGTGGGAGCCCTGCAGCACCGCACGTCACCCTAGGCGACACGTCAAGGCGACGTCACGCGGGCGTATAATAGGGGCTTCGAGCAACGCGCATCGCCCTTGAGCCTTGACCAACGCGCGGGGCTCTACCGGAGACCAGGCAATGGAACAATCTGCCAGCGGCGGCGGTGGTGGGGTTGACGCCTCCCCGAACGAGACCGAGGCCGGCACCCAGACCGGCGGCAAGAGTGTGGAACGCACGCTCTCGATCGTCAAACCCGACGCCGTCGCTAAAAACCTCATCGGCGAGATCTACTCCCGTTTCGAAAAGGGCGGATTGGTCATCGTAGCCGTCAAGATGGTTCGGCTGACGCCCGATGCCGCGGGCGGCTTCTACGCCGAGCATCGCGGCAAGCCGTTCTACGAGCCCCTGATCGACTACATGTGCTCCGGTCCCATCGTGGTGCAGGTCCTAGAAGGTCGGAACGCAATCGCGGTCAACCGCCGGTTGATGGGCGCAACGGACCCGAAGCAAGCCGCACCGGGAACCATCCGTGCCGATTTCGCCCAATCCATCGACGCGAACGCCGTGCACGGATCCGACTCCGAGGCCTCGGCTGAGCGCGAGATCGCCTACTTCTTCTCCGCCGAGGAAATCTGCGCGAGGACCGCGCCTTCGCCAGGTCGTTAGCACGCTCGTAGCATGGCCGAGGCAAAGACCAATCTGCTCGGGATGCCGCGGGCGGAACTCGAGTCGTTTTTCGCGGGAGTTGGCGAGAAGCCCTACCGGGCGGACCAGGTGATGCGGTGGATCTACCGTGCCAAGGTCACCGACATCGACGCCATGACGAATATCTCCAGGTCGCTCCGCGGCCATCTCAAGGAGATTGCCGAGGTCCGCGTACCCGTATTCGGTGCCGGGCGCCGATCCTCCGACGGGGTCGTGAAGTGGTTGGCACATACCGAACAAGGGCAGGCGGTGGAGACCGTGTTGATCCCCGACGCCAGCGTGGGATGGGAGGAAGCCAACCCGGGCGGCACGACGAACCGGCGCAACACGCTGTGCATTTCGTCGCAGGTGGGTTGCTCCTTGGATTGCAGTTTCTGCGCCACCGGCAAGCAGGGATTCAATGGGAACCTGACCCGGGCCGAGATCGTCGGCCAGGTGTGGCAGGCCAGTCGCGAACTCGCCGAGGGCGGCGATGAACGAGGCATCACCAACGTGGTGTTCATGGGCATGGGCGAGCCACTGCTCAACTTCCAACCCGTGCTCGACGCCACCGACGTCCTGATGGATGACCTCGCCTTTGGCATTTCCAAGCGCCGGGTGACCATCAGCACGGCGGGTGTGGTGCCCCGCATCCGCGATCTATCGTCGCACACGGATGTCTCCCTTGCCGTGTCTCTCCATGCGCCGCGGGACGAACTTCGCAACATTCTGGTGCCGCTTAACCGGAGGTATCCGCTAGCGGAACTGCTCGACGCCTGTCGGCACTATCTGCGTGGATTGGGGGACCGCCGGAGCATCACGATGGAATACACGCTGATCGAGGGCGTGAACGACAGCGTGGCCGACGCGCTGGATCTGGCGCGCCTGCTCGCCGGTCTGCGTGCGAAGGTGAACCTGATCCCCTTCAATCCGTTCCCGGAGGATCGAAACGGCTATCGCCGGCCGGATCCCAAGCGGATCGCCGATTTCCAGAGCAGCCTGTTGAACGCCGGCGTCGCCACCATGCTGCGGACGACGCGGGGGGATGAGATCGGCGCGGCGTGCGGTCAGTTGACGGGAACGGTCCACGACCGCACTCGACGACGCATGCGGTACTTGGCCGGGGAGGCCGCAATGTTGCAGACGCGAACCGTGCCATGAGCGACCCCGGCGACGCCCAGGACGTCCAGCTGACGGTCGACAACGAGGCCGGCCAAGACGACCGTGCGCAGGACGCGCGTGCCGAAGACTTCGGATCGGCGCTCCGCGAGGCACGGCAGAAAGCCGGTCTCTCGGTTGCCGAAATCGCCAATGCGCTCAAGGTTGCGGAACGCACGGTCGATGCTCTCGAGGCCGAACTCTACGAGGAATTGCCGCCGAGACCGTACATCCGCGGCTATGTTCGGCGCTACGCGCGCCTCGTCGGTCTGGACGCCGCAACGGTGAGGGTCGCTTCCGACACCGTTGAACCGGCGCCGGTCTTGCCCGCGGTCGTGCCGCGGTCCCGGCGGGCGTCGTTCAAGGCTTTCGCCCGGGAGAGCTGGGGTCTGGTGTACGGCAGCATCGTATTGGTCTTCGTCGTCCTGATCGGCGGTGCCCTTTGGTGGGCGTGGCCTGGCGGAAACACCGAACCGGCCGTCCCCGAAACACGGCCGAATACCGCCGGGTGGGATCGGATACGTACTCCAGCCGCCAGTCCCGCGACGCCCGAAGTCGCGACGGAGGTGGTTTCAACGGTGCGAGACGAACCCGGCCAGGCATCGGACTCGACCCCGGCGGCGCCGGAACCATCCGAGCCGGTCGCGCTCGATTCACCTCCACCGGAAGTTGCCCCGGTCGAGCCGAGCGTCGCCGATACGGACGCCGTCCAGACGGCAACCGAGGCCGATGGGTTGGCCCAACCCGACCTGATCACATTCGCTTTCACCGGGGAATGCTGGGTGGAGGTCCGTGAACGGGGCGGCGACCTCGTACACAACGACCTTGGCCGGGACGGCGAGACGGTTACGGTGAGTGGACGTGCGCCGTTCTCGGTACTCCTCGGCGACCCCACCGTTGTCGAGGTCGCCTTCAATGGCGGGCGCGTCGCCCTGGATCGGGGGCGTCCGGGGGAAGTCGCAAGACTCGAGGTGGGAGCTGACGATGACGGCTAGGCAGACAAGCGACGTGGTGGGCAATGGGGACTAGGTACCAGCGTGTCCGCGGCATGCGCGACGTCCTGCCGGGCGAATCGGAACGCTGGCGGGAGGTCGAGGGCGTGGTCATCGACGTGCTCGGCCGCTACGGCTTCCGGGAGATGCGACTTCCGCTCGTCGAAGTGACGGATCTGTTTACCCGGGGCGTGGGCGAAGCCACCGACTTGGTCGAAAAGGAGATGTACACGTTCGATGATCGCAAGGGCAAGTCGCTGTCTCTGCGTCCGGAGGGGACGGCGGGTTGTGTCCGGGCTTGCATAGAGAACGGCCTGTTGCACAACCAGGTTCCGAGGCTGTGGTATCACGGTCCCATGTTCCGTTACGAACGTCCGCAGAAGGGCCGGACGCGGCAACACACGCAGATCGGCGGCGAGGTCTTCGGCGTTTCGTCCCCCGAGGTCGACGCCGAGATACTGACCATGCTGTGTCGCGTTTTCCGGGAACTCGGCCTGTCTAGAGAGGTGACGCTCGAGCTCAACAGCCTCGGTTCGGGCACCTCGCGCGACCGCTATCGGGAAGCCCTGGTGGACTACCTGGCCCCGCACCGGGACGCATTGGATGGCGACAGCCGCCGTCGGCTCGGCACCAACCCGTTGCGGATACTCGACAGCAAGGTTGCGGCGACGCGCGCCATCGTTGCGGACGCGCCGGCGCCGGTCGACTACCTGGGCCCTGCGTCGCAGCAGCACTTCGACGGCCTCCGCCGGCTGCTCGACCAGGCCGGCGTGGACTACCGCGTGAACCCGCATCTGGTACGTGGACTCGACTACTACACCGACACCGTCTTCGAATGGGTGACCGAGGCCCTCGGCGCCCAGGGTGCCGTCTGTTCCGGCGGTCGCTACGACGGACTGGTCGAGCGTCTTGGTCACCGGCCGGTGCCGGGTGCAGGCTTCGGTATGGGCCTTGAACGGGTGGTACTGCTGCACGAGACATGCAACGGGCGCGACTACAGCCGGGCCGATGTCTACGTGATCGCTAGCCCGGCGCATACCGCCCGGGCCGCGATGGTGGCCGAGAGTCTCCGCGACGGCACGACGCTGCGGGTGCTGCAGCACGCGGGCGAGGGCGGTCTCGTTAGCCAGTTCCGCCACGCCGATCGCAGCGGTGCACGGTGGGCGGTCATTGTCGGCGACGACGAAGTGGCCCAAAATCGCGTCTCGTTGAAATGGCTGCGCGTCGACGCGCAGCCGGGCCGAGGCGAGCAGAAGATGCTTCCCGTGGACGAGTTGATTACGACATTGAAAGGCGCCGGGTGATGTCCGACTACCTGACCGACGAAGAACAGGCCGAACGGCTGAAACGCTGGTGGGAGCAGAACGGAACCTCGCTCGTCATCGGCGTCGTACTGGCGGTGGCCGCTGTCCTGGGTTGGCGGTGGTACCAGGGTTACGCACAGGATCAGGCGGACGCGGCGTCGGATGTCTTTGCTGCCTTCGTCGCCGCGCGTAACGAGGCGGAGTCGACGGCGGATCAGTTGACGACGATCGACACCGAGTTCGAAGGGTCGGGATATCACGTCTTCACGTTGCTCTACCGCGCCGACGACGAGGTCGAGGCGCGGGACTGGGAAGAAGCGTTGGCACTGCTTGAGCGGGCGGCGCAACTCGCGGACAACGACAACCTGGAGGACATCGCGCGTTACCGGATGGCCAAGGTGCTCTATCAACTCGACCGCCTCGACGAATGCGAGGCGGTACTGGCCGCAATCCGCAGTTCCGGCTTGGAAGCGCACGTCGCGGGACTCTCCGGCGATGTGTTCGTGGCGCGCGGCGACCTGGAACGGGCGCGGATCGCCTACCGGTCGGGGATCGACGCGGCGCGTCGGGATCCGAACAACCCGGTCCCCGGTGTTGAACTCATGGAACTCAAACTCGCCAGTCTTGTCGATGAATCCCAATGAACTCGCGGGGCACGCCAATGAGAACGATCCGACCTGAACCGCCCCGAAACGTGACCTCCAAGCGTTTCGATTCCCGGGCCATTCCCGCATTGGCCGCGGCGATCCTCGCCGGCGGGCTGCTCGCGACGGGTGGCTGCCAGGTCTTTTCGTTTCTTCCGTTCGTGGACGACCCGGCCGACACCGGGGAGGAAGGCGACCCCGAACCGTTGGTTTCGTTCGTGGCGGAAGCCGATCTCCAGCGGCGTTGGCAGGTGGGCGTGGGTCGCGGGACCGGACGCAAGTACCTGCGCATCAAGCCGACGATCCTGGCCGACCGGATCTACGCGGCGGATGGCTATGGATTGGTCGTCGCCCTCGATCGGTTCAGCGGCCGACGGATCTGGTCCACGTCCGTGGGGGAGCCCGATGGCCGTCCGTTCCTGAAGATTTGGGATCGGCGCGATCCGTCGTTCCTGACGGGCGGAGTCGGGGCCGGCGACGGTCGGATCCTCGTCGGAACGACCCGGGGCGAGATTATCGCGCTGAATGCTGGCGACGGATCGGAGGTATGGCGTTCCCAGCTTACGAGCGAGATCCTCTCCGCGCCGGCGGCCGACGACGGCGTGGTAATGGCACAGACCAACGACGGTCGACTCGTCGCCTTGGAAGGTGCCGACGGCGACACACGCTGGGCCTACGACAACCAGGTGCCGCTCTTGACCCTTCGGGGAACCGCGGCACCGGTTATCGCCGGCGGCTACGTGTTCGCAGGCTTCGGGGACGGTCGCGTGGCGGCGCTAAGCACCGAGACCGGCGCACCGATATGGCAACACCGCTTGGTGCTGCCCCAGGGCCGCACGGAGTTGGAGAGGCTGGTCGACGTGGACGGTTCTCCCCTGGTCTTGCCCGAGCGTGGTGCACTGTTCGCCATCAGCTACCAGGGCCGACTCAAGGCACTGAGTCCCCCGGACGGACGGGTGCTCTGGGAAATCCCGGCATCCTCGCATCTTGATCTCGCCGAGGGCTACGGGCAGTTGTATTTCGTCACGGACGAGGACGTCGTGACGGCGGTTCAGCAGGGTAACGCGGAGGTGGTTTGGCGTCAGGAGGCATTGAAGAACCGCAAGTTGACCAGTCCGTTGGCGTTTAGCAACTACGTTCTGGTGGGGGACGCCCAGGGCTATCTGCACGTCCTGGCCCAGAGCGACGGCCGGTTCGTCGCACGACGGCGGTTGAGCGCAGGCCTTCGTTCGCCGATGGTCGAAAGCGACGGCGTCGTGTACGTGCTTGCCAACGACGGCAAGCTCTCGGCGTTGGAGATCAGGCTCAGGGGGTGAACGCGACCGCTTCGCTTATCGCCTGAGAATTCCCGGCGCGAATTCTCCCGGCGGAGCGTCGCCGAGGTCGATAGCGTGCAACTCGCGGGTGTCGGATGTCGGAAGCGCAAAGTTCCTCCCAAGCGACCGCGAAACGCGAAACCGACCATGCCGTCGCGGCCCTCGTCGGCCGGCCCAACGTCGGCAAGTCGACGATTTTCAATCGCCTGTGCGGCACGCGCGATGCTTTGGTCGCCGACCTGCCGGGACTCACCCGGGACCGGCGTTACGGGCGCGCCACGTTGGCAGGGCGGACCGTGACCCTGGTCGACACCGGGGGATTGACGCACGAGACGGGCAGCGTCTACGAACAGATGTCGAACCAGGCGATGCTGGCGATCGGCGAGGCGGATGTCGCCGTTTTCGTCGCCGATGCTCGGGAAGGCCTGACAGCCGGCGATTGGGACATCGCGCGTGACCTGCGCAAACGTGGCAAATCGGTCGTAGTCGCCGCCAACAAGATCGACGGCGTACCGGCTGCGGCGGTCCACGAATTCACCGCGTTGGGTTTCGGCGATTGTTGCCCCGTGTCGGCGGCGCATGGGCGGGGGATGGCGGAGTTGGCCCACGCCGTCGCGGCGTGTTTGCCGGAAACGGGTGTCGACAACGAAGCCGATCCGCCGGGGATTCGCGTGGCGGTCGTGGGGCGTCCCAACGTCGGCAAGTCGACCTTGATCAACCGGATCCTCGGCGATGAGCGCCAGGTCGTCGACAGCAAACCCGGGACTACCCGCGATTCGATCGACATCCCGTTCGGCGACTACCTGTTGATCGATACCGCGGGTGTCCGGCGCAGGGGCCGTGTGGAATCGGGCCCGTCGATGCAACGCGCGGTCGAGAAGTTCTCGATTGTGAAGACGCTCGCGGCGTTGGAACGTGCCGAAGTGGCGGTGGTTGTCGTGGATGCCCGGGAAGGCGTTGTCGAGCAGGATCTGCACGTACTGGACTATGCGATTGATCGGGGTGCGGGCATTGTGCTTGCCGTCAACAAATGGGACGGTTTGGACAAAGGCGAGAGGAAGGTGGCGCGGACTTCCGTCGAACGGCGGCTGGCATTCGCGCCCTGGATTCCGCTTCGCTACATCTCGGCGCTCCGCGGACGCGGCGTTGAGTCCCTACTTGGCATTGTTTCGAATGTCTACGGAGCGGGCGAGTTCGGTGTGCAGACCGGGGAACTCAACCGGATTCTCGCCGCCGCCACGGCGGACCATCCGCCGCCCATGGTGCAAGGCCGGGCGATCAAGCTCAGGTACGCCCACAAGGGCGGCGACCACCCGCCCACGGTCGTGGTGCACGGCAACCGCGCCGAGGCGTTGCCGGACAGCTACCGGCGCTACCTCGTCAACCGCTACCGCGACGAACTGGGACTAGTCGGCGTTCCCGTTCGGCTGGAAACCCGGACAACCCGGAATCCCTACGCCGGACGGCGGAACGAGTTGACGCGGCGTCAGGTCAAGCGCCGCCAGCGGGTGATTCGGCATCGCTCGTCCTGACAATTCCCGGGGGTCAATTCGCGGTGTCGGCTGTTTCCGCCAGCCTGTCGAACTCCCGCATCAGGATGATCGGATCGACGCGGTCGCCTTGGATGCTGATGGTCCAGTGCAAGTGGGGACCGGTGACACGACCCGTGGCGCCGACCGTGCCGATGATGTCGCCGCGGTCGACGTCCTCGCCGTCCTTGGCATCGATGCGGTCCAGGTGTCCGTACATGGTGATTAGGCCGCCGCCGTGGTCGAGGAAGACCACGTTGCCCGAGAAGAAGAAATCGCCGGTGAGCGCCACCGTGGCGGGCGCAGGCGCGGCGATGGGCGTGCCCGTGTCGGCGGCGATGTCGAGACCGGAGTGCGGCGACCGCGGTTGGTCGTTGAGGAACCGACGCAGTCCGAACGGACTCGAGTAGATGCCCTCAACCGGCTGCTTGAATGGCAGCAGGTCTTGCCGCAGGGGCGTCCGGCGGGCGTAGGCGGCGCGTTGCAGTTCCGACTCGCGCCCGATCCGCTCGAGATCTTCAGGCAACGGGTTGACCTTGCGCCTGTCGGGGATGGTCAACCGTTGCTCCGGGTAGGACTTGGCGACGACGTTATAGTCCATCGTCTTGTCCCCATCCACCGTGCGGACGACGATCTGGTGCGGACCGGACGCCGCGTCGAGACCTACACCCACGATCACGTGATCCGCGACGATCAATGCCGGTTCGTCGCCGTGGAGCACATCGATGGCCCCCTTTGGAAGGGGCAACGCCGCCACGCCGCCGGTGTCGACCGTCACCGTCGCGGCAAGCATCAATACCAGTGGAGCCATTGTCTATCCGTCCTTGGGCGTACGCGTATCCGTCCCCTCCACAGTAGCCTGTACGGCCCCATCCGCCAAGTGCGCGATGATCGCGTCACCGTGCTGGACGTCCGTTGCGGACGCTACCGGTTGACCCCATCGGCTACCGTCCGGCTTGGCGACGATTGCGAAGCCGCGGGAGAGAGTTGCCAGGGGGCTGACCGCATTCAAAGCGCGAGTGAGTGTTGTGAGCCGCGCTTGGGCCCGCTCCGTCGCCTTGGACGCGGCGGCATGCAGCCGCCTTGCGGCGTTTGCGACGCGGCCAAGCGCGGGCGCGAAGCGCACTGCGGGACTGCACCGGGCTAGCAGTTGAACGCGGTGGCCTAGGTCGGCGCGTGTCCGGGCGATCCTGGCCGACATGGCACCGCGCAGCCGTTCGCCTAGTTCATCCGTGCGCAACATGCGCTGTTCCACGGCCCGGCGCGGATGTACTAGGCGCTGCGTCGTCGCGGCTAGCAGCCGTTGGTCGACATCGAGCCGAGTTCGCATTCGCGAGACCAGTGCGGCCTCGGCACCGCGCAGCCGGTTCTCGACGTCGTGACGGTCCGGCGTCACCATCTCCGCCGCTGCGGAAGGCGTCGGCGCGCGCCGGTCGGCGACGAAGTCCGCGATGGTTACATCGGTTTCGTGGCCGACTGCGGAAACCACCGGAATCCCGGCGGCCGCGATCCGGCGTGCTACGGACTCCAGGTTGAAAGCCGCAAGATCCTCCAGGGACCCGCCGCCTCGGGTCAGTACGATCACGTCGGGGGGGTGGCGCATGAACTCGGCGCGGTCGAACGCGGCGATGATCTGGCCCTCCGCCTCGAAGCCCTGCACCGCGACGTCGAAGCAGGTGACGCGAATGCAGGGAAAGCGGCGGCGAATCACGGCGATCACATCCTTAAGCGCCGCGCCGGCCCGGGAACTGATGACCCCGATGTGGCGCGGATAGCTTGGCAGCGCTTGTTTCCGGCCTTCGTCGAACACTCCCTCAGCGGCGAGGCGCGCCTTCAGTTTTTCCAAGGCGGCGCGCAAAGCGCCTTCGCCGGCCGGTTCCATGTGATCGACGATGGCCTGGAAGCTTCCCCGACCCTCGTAGATCGACAATCGACCCCGGAGTACCACCGAGAGGCCGTTGCCCGGGCGGAAACGCACGAAGCGGTTGGCACTCGAGAACATCACGCAGCGCAGTTGGGCACGGTCGTCCTGTAGGGTGAAATACCAATGACCGGACGCATAGGGACGGAAATCCGATACCTCGCCCTCGATCCAGACCCGCCGAAACCGCTCCTCGATCAGGAATCGGGCCTCGGCGTTTACCTCGCTGACGGTGCGAACGCGGTCGGCTTGCGCGGGGCGCGGTTGGGGGCGGGGGTGCATCGACGCAGTTTACACCCCCCAGGGCCGCGCGTATGATCCGCCCCCACGTTTGGCCTAGGTGCTCCGATGCTGAGGATTGTTCACGAAGCTCTGACATTCGATGACGTCCTCCTTGTGCCTGCCTACTCCAAGACCCTCCCCTCCGAAGTCGATCTCAGCACCCGCTTGACGAGCGAAATCGGCCTCAATATCCCGCTGGTCTCCGCCGCCATGGACACCGTGACGGAGTCCGGACTCGCCATCGCATTGGCCCAGGAAGGCGGCATCGGCATCGTCCACAAGAACCTCTCCATGGAGGCCCAGGCCCGGGAGGTCCGGGCGGTCAAGAAGTTCGAAACCGGGGTGATCCGCGACCCCATCACCATTCGGCCCGAAGCCACGGTGAGCGAACTCGTGGCACTCACCCTGGAGCACAAGATCTCGGGTGTGCCCGTGGTCCGGGGCTCGGATCTGCTCGGCATCGTCACCAGCCGCGACATCCGGTTCGAGACGCGCATGGATGCCAGAGTGGCCGACGTCATGACGCCCAGGGAGCGTCTTGTGACCGCGCCGGAGGACGCGCCGGTCGAGGCTGTCACCGAACTCCTGCACAGCCACCGGATCGAGAAAGTGCTGCTCGTCAACGAAGAGTTCCAGTTGAAGGGCATGGTGACGGTTAAGGACATCGCCAAGGCCCAGGCCTATCCCAACGCGTGCAAGGACGAGCGCGGCCAGCTTCGAACCGGGGCTTCGGTGGGCACAGGTGCCGATACCGACGACCGGGTCGCGGCGTTGGTGGAAGCCGGCGTCGATATCATCGTCGTCGATACCGCCCACGGTCACTCGCAGCGGGTGCTCGACCGCATCAGCTGGATCAAGCAGAAGTATCCCGCGGTACCGGTGATGGGCGGCAACGTCGCCACCGCGGACGGCGCCCGGGCGTTGCTCGATGCCGGCGTCGACGCGGTCAAGGTGGGCATCGGTCCCGGCAGCATCTGCACCACCCGGGTGGTGACCGGCGTCGGGGTGCCGCAGGTCACGGCGATCTCCGAAGCCGCGAGCGAGGCGGCCGAGGAGGATATCCCGGTCATCGCCGACGGCGGCGTGCGGTTCTCCGGCGACATCGCCAAGGCGATCAGCGCCGGCGCGTCGGCGGTCATGGTGGGTTCGCTGTTCGCCGGCACGGAGGAAGCGCCGGGCGAGACCGAGCTATACCAGGGCCGCACTTACAAGTCCTACCGGGGAATGGGTTCCGTGGGCGCCATGTCGGAACACTACGGTTCCAGCGACCGCTACTTCCAGGAACCGTTGAGCGACGGCGGCAAGTTCATCCCGGAAGGCATCGAAGGGCGCGTCCCCTACCGGGGTCCCGTGGCGCCGATCATCCACCAGTTGATGGGCGGCGTGCGGGCCGCGATGGGTTATACGGGTTGCTCCGACATCGCCGACATGCGCACCCGGCCAAGCTTCGCCAAGGTGTCGTCCGCCGGGATCGCGGAGAATCATCCGCACGACGTGGCGATGACCAAGGAACCGCCGAACTATCCCGTCGCATAGTCCGATGCATCCGGAGGGTTTCGGCGACCGCGTTCTCGTCGTCGACTTCGGCTCGCAGACCACCCAACTCATCGCCCGTCGCGTACGCGAACACGGCGTGTACTGCGAGATCCACCCCTTCGACCTCAGCGACCAAACCGTGCGCGAGTTCGCTCCCAAGGGCATCATCCTTTCCGGTGGTCCGGAGACCGTCACGGAGCACCTGACACCGCGTATTCCGCAGACATTGTTCGATGCCCGGGTTCCGATTCTCGGCATCTGCTACGGCATGCAGGCCATGGCGACCCAATTGGGCGGTCGGGTGAGGGGTTCCGACCGGCGCGAATTCGGCCACGCCACGGCACGGATCGTCGGCGATACACCGCTGTTTCGCGGCCTAGGCGGCGTGCTCGACGTCTGGATGAGCCACGGCGACAAGGTGACCGAGCTGCCTTCGGGCTTCGAGCGAGCGGCGGAGAGCGGCAACGCGCCCATCGCCGCGATGGCGGACGTGGAACGCAGATTCTACGGGGTGCAGTTCCATCCCGAGGTCACCCACACGCGCCACGGCGGGGAGATCATCCGGCGTTTCGTACGCGACGTGGCGGGGTGCCGGGGCGGCTGGACCGCCGAGAGCATCATCGAGCATGCCGTCGCCCGGGTCCGGACGGAGGTGGGCGACGGCAAGGTCATCCTGGGTCTTTCTGGAGGCGTCGATTCGAGTGTCGTCGCCGCGTTGCTGTCCCGCGCCATCGGCGATCAGCTCACCTGCGTGTTCGTCGACAACGGCCTGCTGCGCAAGAACGAAACCGCGGAGGTGGAGGCGGCGTTCTCGTCGGCCGGTTCGGGGCGCTCCAACGTGCTGCCCATCAACCTGGTGACGGTCGATGCCCGCGACGAGTTCCTCGATGCCCTCTTAGGCGTCGACGATCCGGAGGACAAGCGCAAGATCATCGGCCGGACCTTCATCGAGGTCTTCGAACGCGAAGCGGCTAGGATTCCCGGCGTGGCCTGGCTCGCCCAAGGCACCATCTATCCCGACGTCATCGAATCCGCCGCCTCCAAACACGGCAAGGCGCACGTCATCAAGTCCCACCACAACGTCGGTGGCCTACCCGAACGCATGGGCCTCAAGCTCGTCGAACCCCTGCGCGATCTGTTCAAGGACGAGGTGCGGGCCGTGGGTCTCGCGCTCGGGCTGCCGGATCGCCTGGTCTACCGCCACCCGTTCCCGGGACCGGGACTGGGCGTGCGGGTGCTCGGCGAGGTGAAGCGCGCCTATCTGGACGTGCTGCGCGAGGCCGACGCGATCTACATCGAGGAACTGCGCAAGGCCGATTACTACGACAAGGTCGCCCAGGCGTTCGCGGTCTATCTGCCGGTCAAGTCGGTGGGCGTGGTGGGCGATGCGCGCCGCCACGAACACGTGATCGGTCTGCGCGCGGTGGTCACGACGGATTTCATGACC
The DNA here is from genome assembly GCA_026705345.1 of Gammaproteobacteria bacterium. GTDB lineage: Bacteria > Pseudomonadota > Gammaproteobacteria > Pseudomonadales > Azotimanducaceae > VXYL01. The sequence continues at coordinate 202 of JAPPAV010000139.1, read as the reverse complement.
GCGAACTGGGCCGAACTGCCGCACGACCTGATCGCCCGGGTCAGCAACCGCATCGTCAACGAACTCGCGGGCGTCTCCCGGGTTGTCTACGACGTGACCAACAAGCCGCCGGGGACGATCGAATGGGAGTAGGAGCGCTCCCGCGACTGAAAAACCAACGAGTGCCTTGTGGATACGAGTCGCTGGATTATCTATCCGCGAA
>JAPPAV010000121.1 GCA_026705345.1 Gammaproteobacteria bacterium | reverse complement strand
CGCCATCTTGGCGATGGCGTTGGTGGTTCCGGCTGCTGCCGTAGCACAGGAACAGGACGACACGGATCGCCGGTCGATCATCGAGGAGGTGATCGTCACGGCGGAGAAACGCGAGGAGTCGGAGATGACAGTCCCCCTTGCGATCACGGCGTTCGATGCATTGAAGATCGAGAAGCTGAAGATCGAGAACGTCAACGACCTCGCCCTGATGACGCCGGGCCTGGAGGCGACCACCCACGCCGCCAACAACATGTTCACCATGCGCGGGGTGGGCACGACGTTCAGCGCCTTCCACCTGAGCGAGTCGTCGGTGGCGGTCTATCAATCGGGGCTCGCGGCGCTTGCCGGTCGCACGGCGGGAATCGACACCGACGGCTTCGACATCGAACGGATCGAGGTGCTGCGCGGCCCGCAGAACACGATCTACGGGCGCAACGGCGTCGGCGGCACGATCAACTACGTGCGCAAGCGGCCCGAGTGGGAGTCCGGCGGCGAGATCGTCGGACAGCTCGGTAGCAGAAACAACCGCCGTTTCGGCGTGGCCTACACGGGTCCGGTGGACATCGCGGGACTCGGCGAGCACCTCGCGTTCCGGCTTACCGCCCACACAAACAAGCGCGAAGGCGGGCAACGCAACCTCGGCGAACCGGATCCGAACCAGATCTGCGATTTGGGGGCATGCACCGGCGACGACATCGACAGCGTCGACAACTGGACCCTATCGCCGCAGCTCGAATGGCGCGGCGAGAATTGGAGTCTGAACCTGCTCGCCGGCTGGTACGAATCCGACCGCCTGATGGGTCGCAACACGCCGGGGCAATTTCCCCAAGGCGTCTTGCCGGCCGGGCTGCGCTTTCCCACCCATGTCAACCAAGGGGTCAGCGGCAGCGGCGTGCGTCGCATGACGTCGTACTACGGCTGGGACGCGAAGATTCCGACCAGCGACGGCGCCGTGCAGTTCAACCGGGACACGACCCATTGGGTGGAATCGTCCAACCTGATCGCCACCTTCGAGTGGAGCATCACCGACAGTGTCTCGCTGCGTTACCAGACCGGAACCTCGAACCACGAGGAATGGCGCTATCGGGACACCGACGAAACCGACCGGACCGGAACGCCGGGGTTCATGGACCCGGGCGACCCGAGCGTCTGGCCGCGCGCCGATGACAACGGCGGTCCGTACCGCGACCGGTTGTCCATCGGGAGCAACGACTACGACGTGGCGCAGCACGAGTTGCAGCTAACGGCCGCGCTGGGCGACGACATCGAAGTGCGGCTGGGCCTCTTCACCCTGAGCGCCGAAAGCCTCGGAGTCTTCGACGGCAAACGCTACGAAGACGCCGCGTTCTACACCTCCACGCTCGACCAACTGCGCGCGCTGCACGCCGTCGGAGGCGCCCCGGATCTCGGTGCCAGCTTCCCCTCGGGCTCGTGCGAGGACATCCTGATGGAGCATTACGGTCAAACCTCCATCGACGCCGCAATGGGCGCACCGATCGCGCCGTTGAGCGGCGCCGAGCCGGGTTCTCCCGAGAACCGGATGGGGTGGATTCCCGGCTACCTGACCTGCTACGACAAGGACGGCGTCGGCGGCGGAACCGCCGGACTCAACAGTGCGGATTTCGCGGGCGAGCAGTTCATGGCCCAGGATCAGGTGTCGGTGTTCGGCGAAGTCAACTGGCAGATCGCGCCCGAGTGGAACGTCTCCCTGGGCGTGCGCTCGATCGAGGACGAGAAGCCAAGCCACGAGTTCCGGAAGATCACCCTCCACCGGGTCTTCGCCACCCCCTTCAACCCGTTTGCCTCCAGCGTCGACATCGCGGCGCTGGTTCCCGGCGATTCCCGGGGCCCCTGCAACGATTCCGCCTTCCTCGAGGACGAGGAGATCAGCTTCGAAGAGTGCCTGTGGGATGTCTTCTACGAAATGAACGATGTCGGCCCGCCGCGCTGGCTCCGCGTGCTCCGGACCCAGGCGACGGTTCTCGACTTCGACGCCTTCGTGTTCAACTTCGATGTGGAGTACACGCCTACCGACAACCTGTTCGTGTTCGCCCGGATGGCATCCGGTTACCGTTCCGGCGGAACCAACCCGATCCTGTCGGTGAGCGACGACTTCGTGCCGTTCCAGTTCTACGACGAAGAGGAACTCCTGACTTGGGAGGCGGGTGTCAAGGCCAGCTTCCCCGAGCTAGGCCTGCGCTTCATGACGTCGGCCTACCTCTATAGCTACGACAACTTCATCGCCAACGTCGCCGTCACGCTGTGCCCGGACGACCCGTGGGAGTGCGCCGCCGAGCCGAACGTCAACTACGGCGAGGTTCGGATCACCGGCGTCGACTTCGAGTTCGCCTGGGACGTGCCGTTTGTCGAGAACCTCTCCTTGTTCGGCTTCGTTGCCTACAACGGCGGCGAAGTGCTCGATCCCTTCGTGCTGCCGGAGTATGTCTGGACGGGCAACGAGGACATCGCCCCCGATGCACAGTACGGCTATATCGGCAGCTTGACCGGCAACAAACTGCCGAACAACCCGAAGACGAAGTACAACATTTCGGCGGAATACACCGTCCCGCTCGCCAACGGATCCGACATCGCGTTCCTAGGTGTGTATTCGTGGCGCGGCAAATTCGACGCCTACGTATCGAACAACGAGCTGGAGAGGTCGCCGTCCTACGACCGCTTCGACGTGAACGTCACCTGGACCGCGCCGGGGGACGCGTGGTCCGTGTCGGTGTTCGGCCACAATGTCTTCAACGAACAGGAGATCGAGCTTTTCGAGTTCGTAGACTACGAATGGGAGAATCCGGACACCGGCGAGGAGGTGTTCGTCCTGGTCGACGACCCGTTCGTCTCGGGTTGGCGGTACTGGGGGGCGGAAGTCCGCTATCGACTCTGATCGACGCGTTGCCGCCTGGCGATCCGGCTGGCCACCCGGAACGCCATCGTAGGGGCGACCCTTGTGGTCGCCCGCGCTATACCCGTCCTGCGGTCTGGCGGGACGGGACAAGCCCGTCCCCTACGGCCTATTGTTCTCTATACGCCCGCAGCCCGGCCCCGGGGTGGAGACTCCCTTGCAACAGCCGTCCGATTTCGATGCGCTGAGGCTTGACCTCAAGGGTCTCGGTCGCGTCTACGTCGCCACCTGGCCGTACATCTTCGCCCAGATCTGGCATTTCATCGCGCTGCTTGTCCTGAACCTGGCGCTCCTTGGCTTCGGCACCGCGGTCGCCTTTCTCGGCTTCGACGTCCTCTTGGACTCCGTTGGCCGCGCGGAGCCGCTCTCCGGGGCCCAGGCCTCAGTGATGTGGTTGCCGGACGCCGACTACGTCGACGTCGAGTCGTTAGGCGATGCCGCCCGCTTCGAAGTGCTGTTCCGTTTTCTCATCGTTTCCGCCGTGATCATCGTGACCACCACCAGCGCTTTCACGCTGCTCACGATGTACAAGGTGTGGATCCTGCAGCGCGTCAACCAGGACCTCCGCGTCGCCATGGTCCGCAACGCGGAGGACTTGAGCTTGAGGTTCCACTCGCGAACGTCGGCGGGCGACGGCATCTACCGGGTCTTCCAGGACAGCGCCATGGTCACGGCGGTGGTGGACCACGTGGTCGTCCAACCCATCATCGCGATCTCGATGATCGCGGTGCAACTGGCCGTAGCCACGCTGTTCAGCCCTTATTTCGCCCTCCTGATGCTCATCGCGAGTGCTGCGGTCGTTGCCATGGCCCTCGCCCTCGCGCCCAGGCTCCAGAGCTGGAGCCGGGCCGCCCGCCAGGCCAATGCCGCCCTCTTCACCCGCGTCCAGGAGACCTTCCAGGGGATCCAGGCGATCAAGGCCTACGGCTTCGAGAACGCGAACTTCGGAAGATTCCGCAGCGAGTCCACGGCGGCCTTGGACACGGCGTTCACGCTCCGACGGGACTTCGCGGCATTGAAGGTGGTGGTGTCGTACCTCCTGGCGCTCTTGGTGTTCGCCACCGACTACATCGCCACCCGGTTCGTGCTGGCGGAAGGGGCCGTGTTCGGGGCGTCGGTGCTGGTTCTGTTCGGGATGTCGGTCACGCAGTGGACGGTGGCCGTCCACCAGGCACGCCGCAGCCGGATCGACGCCTTCGCGCTCCACTTCGAGGAGCTTGCGCGGGTCTGGTGCTTCGCCCAGGACATGGCCGTGGGCCTCGACCGCGCGTTCTGGCTCCTGGCGCAACGACCGGAGGTGAGCGATCCCGACGAACCCGTGCCATTTCCCGCCGTGCATGAAGGCGTTCGCTTCACGGGCGTCCGGTTCGGATATGCGCCGGAGGCGCCGGTGCTCACCGGCTTCGAGTTCGCCGCCCGGACCGGCGAGGTCACTGCTCTCATCGGCGAATCCGGGGCCGGCAAATCCACGGCCATGGCCCTCCTCTTGCGGCTGTGCGACCCGGACGCGGGGAGCGTTGCCATCGACGGCGTCGACTTGCGCTCGGTTCGCGTCGCCGATCTGCGCGGACACGTCGCCATTGCGTTGCAGGAGAACGTGCTCTTCCCGACCTCCATCGCGGACAACCTGCGCTACGCGACCCCCGGAGCAACGGACGCCCAGATCCGTGAAGCTGCGGACGTCGCCTGCGCAACGCCATTCATCGAACAGTTGCCGGATGGCTTCGAAACCGTGCTCGGCGTCGGCGGCGCGTTGTTGTCGACCGGGCAGAAGCAGCGGGTCTCCATCGCTCGGGCATTGGTGCGCGACGCGCCCATCCTGGTTTTGGACGAGCCGACGGCGTCCCTGGATGCCGATGCCGAGCGGCGGGTGCTGGCGAACTTGAGGCGCTGGGCGGCGGGTCGGGTCGTCATCGTCATCACCCATCGGTTGTCCACCATCCGCACCGCCGACCGGATCGCGGTGCTGGCGGACGGCGGCGTCGTGGAATCCGGCTCCCACGACGAACTGATGGCGCACGGGGGCCGCTATCACGATCTGGTGTTCGCCAACGAGCCGAGTCATGGCTGAGCACTACCACGACCGTCTGGACACTCGGACGACGCTGGCGACCGGCGACGTCATCGCCCTGTTCCGGCGTGCGCTCGGCTATCTCTGGCCGCAGCGGCGTCTTTTCGCGGCGCGTGCGGGACTCATGGTCCTGATCTACGCCTTGGGGCTGCCGCTGCCCTGGTTTCTGAAGATTCTGATCGACCACGGCGTCATGCAGCAGCCGATACCACCGGAGGGCGAGGGTCTTCTTTTCCCCTTCTTCATGACCGGGTACCTCGACTCGGCGTCCGGCTTGGACCCGCTTGCCCTCACCCTCTACGCGCTGACCACTCTCGCCGTGGTGTTCCTGTTCGTCGGCTACTCGGGCAACACCTTGCTCGAGGCGAATCTCGCCGAAGGCGCGGATGTCGCGACGCGCTCCGAGAACAAGATCAGCGCCGGTTTCAGCGCGGCGCACGGGCTCGTCGGTCTTCTCGACTTGTGTCTCGCGATCCGCCTCTCGCAACGCATCACCCATCACGTGCGCGGCGAACTGTTCTCGCGGCTGTCGCGCCAACCGCTGACGAGCATGAACCTGCAACGTTCCGGCGATGCGATTTTTCGGGTGCTTCACGATGCACCGTCCATCGCGGGGATCTGCTATGCGCTGACCTTGAGTCCGCTTGGGATGATCGTCAGCGTCGGCGCGAATCTCTGGGTTCTGACGGCGGTCTACGGGGGCGTCGCCCCGGAACTCGTGTGGATCGGTTTCTCGGCGGTCGGCCTGACGCTGTTGGCGACATCGCCTCTCGCCCGCTGGGCACGGCGCGTCAGCCAGGCGAGCCGTGCCTCGGGCAGCGCGACCACGGACGAGGTCGAGGAGGGCCTCAAGAACGTCGCCGCGGTACAGAGCCTCGGCGGCAGCGACCGGCAGCGCGCGCAATTCGCCGCCGCGAGCCGCGAGTCGTTCCGGCAAAGCCTGCTTCTGGTCTGGGTGGTGAACCTGGTCGAGTGGATCGCGGAGCACGTCCACCTGGTGTTCGCCACTGCGGGCTTCTGGGTGATTTTCTCCGGCATCATCCGCGGCGAACTCACCCTCGGCGACATCCCCGTGGTGCTGCGCATGTACAGCCTGCTCTACGAGACCGCCATGCAGTTCGGGCGCATCTGGATCGATCAACAGGACAACGCCGCCGCCGCCAGGCGGGTGTTCTTCTCCATGGACCACCAGGCGGAGTCGGTGAAATCGCGCCGCGATACACCGCTGAAGTGGTCCGACCCGCTTTCGCTGCGCTTCGAGGATGTCGGGTTCCGCTATCCCGACGGACGCCGGGCTCTCGCGGGGGTCGGCTTCGAGGCACGTGCCGGGCAGACCTTGGCAATCGTCGGGCCGAGCGGCGCTGGCAAGACGACGCTCGCCCAGATGATCCCCAAGTTCCTGCATCCCACGGAGGGTCGGATCACGATGAACGGCGTCGACATCGCCGAGTTGGACTCGGGCGCCCTGCGCCGTGCCGTCGCCTACGTCTTCCAGGAACACCAATTGCTGACCGACACCGTCGCCGCGAACCTGCGCATCGCGAAACCCGAAGCCAGCGTCGCCGAGATGGAGTCGGCCTGCCGGCTTGCGGGCGCATTGGACTTCGTCCGGGCCATGCCGGAGGGGTTCGATTCGAGGATCGGACGAGGCGGCGGTGCGTTGTCGACGGGCCAGAAACAGCGTCTTTCGATCGCGCGAGGCCTGTTGCGCGGCGCGCCGATCCTGATCCTGGACGAACCGACGGCCGCCCTCGACCCGGACACGGAACGGGCATTGCTGGACGCTCTGCGCGCTTCGGGGCAGTATCGCCTGACCATCGTCATTGCGCACCGGCTGTCCACCGTCCAATGCGCCGACCGCATCGTATACCTCGACCGGGGACGAGTCGTCGAGACCGGCAGTCCCGACGAGCTGATGGCGAAGCCCGACGGCGCTTACCGGCGGTTCGTGGAGGTGCACCTCGGCGTGGACGCCGCCTAGGGATTGCGATGAACAATCGGTTCAATACGCTCGTGCGAGTCGTCGCATTGGGTGTCTGCACAGCCGTTTGCGGCGCCGATTGGGTGGAGGAACGCGCCGCCCATGACCGTCCGGGGATGTACAACGGCGGATTTGTCGTCCGCGTGGACCACGACGGGTTGCCCCTGCCAGCGAGGGTTAGGGTTGGGGAGGGCGCCATGGCCCCGTTCGCCATTGCGGGAGTGGCTACCCAAACGGACGCCAACGGTCGCGCGGAGTTGCATGGGGTTGTCGGTCACCACGTGTACGTCGACGTTTATGCGACAGATGTCCTGAGACCCTACTGTCAGCGTGTGGAGGGCGTCTCGAACGGGGTCGTCGACCTGGGTTTGGTGAGCCTCGAACGCAACTTCGGTGTCACGGGTGTGTTGTTGCAAGAGGACGTTGACGGCCTCCTCAAGGCGGATTACGTGAGTGTGGAGTTGCGCGCCCAGTCGCGGCGGCGGGGAGGGGGGGTCGACGACGCCCTCGCAGATGACCGAGACGGGCGCGCGGGTGTCTTTCGGATGGAGGACTTCGACATCGAGCCGAACCTCTTCATCGAAATCCGTTGGTGGTCGCGCGAACAACGCAACTTGATTATCCACAAGGTTCCGTTCGCCGTGGATCCGTTGCGGCCCCATCGACACTTGCTCGTCACGCTGCCCCGGGAAGACGCCGACGATCAAGCGGTCAAGGTGCAAGAGGGCGTGTGGCCCGATGGGGTGCCGCCCGTGCCGGAACGGTCGCTGTTGAGAGTCTCCGACCGACCGTTCGAAGCCGACTTCGAGACGCTGAGGCGGCTCCGCCTCGTCACAAGGGGCGAACGCGAGGACCGAATCGACTACCACTGGCTTGGTGAATGGAACGACGAATGGCATCCGACAACGGCCGATTCGCTGGGCACCGTGCTGGGCAAGTCGGACGAACGGACACTGGTCCGTGCGAGGGCTCCCGGTCGTATCGATCGCTTCGTTCCCTATGCTCCGAAGAACTCGAGTGTGGTGTTCGAATTCGGCAACGACCAACCCCACGGCGTCGTGGTCGTCGACGAAGGCAAACCTGTGGCAGGTGCCAAGGTCGACATCCTCGATGTCGCGACGCCGTTGACGTTGCGGACGTTGCGGCTTCGCCGCCAAGACGCGCGCGTGCCGATTGTGCTGAAACAACACGACGTCACCGACTCCGAGGGCCGCCTGAGCCTTGCCGGCGACCCGGACGGTCTCTATGTGGCCTATGTCTATGCCCAAGGATATGAACCCGCTTGGGTTCGGCTGTCGGCGGGCATCGACATGCGGGTGGAGCTTGTAGCTCGTGATGTCGACGTGCGGTTTAGGGGCCTCCTTGCTGGTGAGCTATTGCGGGTCAAGGTCGCGGGGAGCGATGCGCTGGCGGCGGTCGTGCGCGGTGTCGACGACGAGCCGGTCGTCGCCCGGCTCGCCCTGGGGACGTACGACGCAACCGTTGAGGGTCTGGATGGCGAGATCGTGTCCGGAACGACGTTCGCCGCTGCGGATGCGTCCGATGGCGTCGACCTCCGTGAGGATCGACGGCCGCAGGTGGTTCTCCATCTGCCCGAGCGTCGCGAGCCGGGTGGCTGGTTCGTGGGTGCCTCCCGGCTTCCACACGGGGACTGGCGGGATTTCGGTGACCGAAAAATGCCGGTCCAGGTGGAATCAGTCGGCGGTGCTACCCGTGTTCTGCGGTTGCCGGGCACGGGTCGTTGGAATGTTCACGCAGGGCAATCGAGGACCCAATCGTTTTTCGTCGAAGTGAATGTGGGCGCGGGCGAGTTTCGTGAGCTTCGCTTGCCGCTCGCTGCCTCGCTCGAAGGCACGATGACCTACGAACCGGACCTTGACGACGACGTGGTCGCGTACCATTGGGTTGCCGGACCCAGGCTGATGCTGGTCGCGATGGGCGGTCCCCGTGCGGGCTGGAATGTGATGTACAGCCTTCCTCGACCGGACGAGGAGGGTGGTCGGAATCCGCACACCTTCGCCTTGGCCGGCCTGCCGGCCGGGGACTACCATCTCTTCCACCATCTGGCCGATCGTCAGGCGTGGGGAGGCGGTCGGGAAGTCACCCTTGCTGCAGGCGCGACGACGCGCCTCGAGGGTCTCGGTTCCCACCGACCGGAGCCTCTTGTCGTCGAAGTGGTGGATGCGGACGGTCAGCCGATCCGAAACCGCATCCTCCGGATTCTCGATCGAATGTACAAGGAACGGACTGCCCGGGACGGCCGCTCCGGGGCGGACTTCTGCGACGAGTTCATCGTGGTAAGCAGCGGCGGCCCGATCGAGCCGATTCCCGCGCCGCCGGCCGTCCTCCTCGAAGGGGTGCCGGTCATCTTGGACTCGATCCGCCCCGGCTGGCTCGAACTCGTCGTCGACGACCCTGCGGGAGACGCTCGGCACTACCTGCGAAAAGTCGAACCTGGCAAGACGCTTCGCTTGGTAGTTGAATCGTAGGGGCGACGCTTGTCGTCGCCTGCGCGGCCCCTGCGCTCGCCTATCAAGCGTCCAGATGAAAGCCCAATCGGCTTCTTCAGCCACAGATGGCCAACCCGGACGGCGCGTATAGGCGGGTCGTAGAGGCGCAGACCGGCACGGCTGCGTGAGTTCGGAAACTCGGCCGTAGAGGCGACTCTGCGGCGATTCGGACGGCCAACGACATCCTTGATCGATTGCTCGATGTGGGTTAGTCCGCGATCGACGCGAACGGGTTGCTCACCGTGACGATGCCGTACAACCGGCCATGCTGAAAATCCTCGGAAACCAGTTCCTCGAGCCCGTGGACCTCGGCATACGCCCACATGTGCGCATCAAACCAGGACATCCCGTAAGCCGCCGCCCCTCGAAGCGCGGTCCGCAACACGGCGTCGTCGGGATAGATCACCGGGAACTGGGCCATGAGCTCCTCTGCCTCACGTCGCGCCTCGCTTGGTTCGAGCAGCCAGCTTTCCGGACCACCACGCGTCACCGCAGCCACGAACTCGACGAGGGCCTGGTGCGCGAGCCGGGCGCTACCGCTAGCGATGCCGCCGCGGAGCACGTCCTCGGCGATCGATTGCTTGTCCGGGAACCGAGCGTCGTAGCGATAGACGAGGATGTTCGTGTCAATCAGGGTGCGGGTCGCCACGTCGGTACAACTCCTCGCGCGTCCAACCGCGCGTTGCCGAGCGCTCCGGACTCGCCACGCTTTGGCGAGCACGCTGTCGGGTGGACGCGGCATCGAACAGCGCGAGCCGCTTTTCCATTTCGAGGGGTCCGGCCGGCACATCGGCACTAGGCGGCACCACGCGAATGACCTCGCCGGATGGCTCGAAGTGGATGTCGTCGCCCGGGCTTATGCCGTACTCCCGCGCGATGGCCTTCGGCACCGTGACCTGCAGCTTACTAGTGACCTTGCTCATGTCCTTACTCTAGCAAGGATCAGATCCTTGTCAACCGGACCCAGAGCGCCTATCCAGCGTCCAGATAAACGCCTCAACAGGTTTCTTCAGCCACAACCCTCCGCCGACTGGCTCGAAATGACGGCCAAGTCGACGCCGGTACCAGCGATTGGAGCGTAGGTACACGTCGGTGTCAGTGCGCACCGGGTCGCACAGTTCGCGATCTTCGAGGGTCAGAGCACCGAAGTAGAGCGCCCGTCGCGTCAGCCGGCTGAGGGTCTTGATGGATTCGGCGGCCGGGTCGTCTTCCAGGTAGGACAGCACGTCGTAGCAGATCGCCAGGTCGTACTGGCGCGCGGTGGGAAAGTGCGGAAGCGATCCGGCTTCCCAACCCAGGGCGTCGCAAAGATAGGGGCTCGATTCGACGCCAACCGCCCGGGCCTTGGGAAACGCCGCCGTCAGTGCGCCCAGCAGCCGCCCGAGCCCGCAACCGATGTCGAGCACGCTCTTCACGGGGACTTCCAGGTGGCGAAGGTAGGCCGCGATGAAGTCGCCTTGGCGTTGAACTTCCCGAGGACTGCACACCCGGGTGGCGGGGTTCCGGTAGTAGCGGTCGTAGTAGGCCTTGTCGAAGCGGTTGGGCTTCACCGCGTTCGCCGGAGCAGTTCCGGGTTCTCCCGTTCCAACCGGGCGCGGTCGAGCCGTGCCAGGAGTCGTTCCTTCTCGGGGTCCCGCGGTCGCCTTCCAGCCCGTCGTCCCGGTGGTTCCGAGGCGAGGATCCTCGCCCAACGGTCCCGCTTGCGTCGCCTGACCTCGGCTTGGAAATCATCGTAGTCGATCATGTGCCGGCCTCCTCGGCGAGTTGGGTCACGGCATCCGCCTCTTCGGCGACTTGCTTGGTACGGTCGCGTAGATACTGCCAGTCGATCCGCTCCCTGTAGAGAAGCGCCAGCCGACGCGCCCAGCGTTCGTCCTCGCCGCTTTGCCAATGGACCCAGGCGCGAAGGCGATCGAGCAGAAGGTCTTCGATGCCGATGACGACGACGCGCAGACCGTCGACCTCGACCTCGGTTCGCAACGCGTTCTCGCCCGGTAGACCGGCCGGGGCTGGCGCTTCGAATAGCAGGTCGAGATCGTCTCGAACCCAGTATCGTCCTTCCTTCGAGAAACCCATCTCGGCGAAAGCGGCATCGACTTCAGGACCCGACGGCAGCGCCAAGTCGACGTCGCTGGTGGCGTACCCACCCGCCGTGTAGAACTCCAACGCGCCACCGCCAACGAGGACGGGCTCGATGCCGTGCGGCGCGAGCGCCCTCGTCAACATCCCGAGTGCGATCATGCGTCGCCTTCTCGGATCGTCTACGTTGCGTAGACCGTCTAGGAGCGCTTGCGCGTGGCTCATCGGGCGTCCGCGTCGGTGCGCTGGAATCTAGAGATCCGGCACGTTTGCCCAGCGTCCCGGATCCGTGTGCCGCATGACCGCGATGGTCTTGATGACGTCCGGATTGGTCAGGCCGTGGGGTTTCCTGCCTTGCAACACGAAAATGATGTTCTCTGCCTGCATGACCGCCGTCTCGGCGACGAACACGGAGGACATGGCGGCGACGTGCGGCGTCACGTAGCAGTTCGGCAGCTTGAGCAGGCGGCTGGAGGACGCCAGCGGCTCGACCTCGGTCACGTCGACGGCCGCCGCCTCGATCTCGCCGGCTTCGAGGGCGTCGGCCAGGGCCTCCTCGTTCACGATGGGGCCGCGCGCGGTGTTGATGAGGATCGCGGTCGGCTTCATGCGCTTGAACGCCCCGGCATCGAAGAGATACTGGGACTCCGCGGTTGCCGCACTGTGGATGCTGATGTAGTCGGCCTCCCGGGTCAGCGTCTCGAAATCCACCATCTCGACGCCGTACAGGTCGCCGGCAAGCTGTCTGACGTAGGGGTCGAAAGCGAGTATCCGGCTGACGCCGAAGCCGCGCATCCGGGTCGCGAAGGCGCGCCCGATGTTGCCGAAGCCGACGATGCCCACCGTGTGTCCGGTCAGGCGTCGCATCCTGGGCGCGAAGCGCATGGCGCGCGGATCGTCGGCCCAGTTGCCGGCGCGGGTGTTGGTGACACCCTCCACGACTTGCCGGGTCACCGACAGCAGGAGCGCCCCAGCGTGGTCGGCGACCTCGGTGGTGTTCGAGCCCGGCACGTTGCACACCATCACGCCGAGTTCGGTGGCAGCGTCGTGGTCGATGGAATCCACGCCGACGCCGAAGCGGCTGACGGCTTTCAGGTTCGGGCAGCCTTCCAATACCCGTCTCGAGGTCAGCGGCCAGATGCCCACCTGCGCCCCGTCGGCGTCGCCGATCAGTTCGATCATGTCGTCCTCGGTGCGGCAGCCGCCCTCGACGATCTCGATGCCCGCTGTTTCGTAAAGCTCCCTCTGCCGCCCCTGGGCGCGACCCTGCAACGCAACTTTCACTTGGTTTCCTCGATGGTGAAAGGGCGCAATTGTGCCTTGATTCCGCATCGAACGCGCCACTTCGTGCGACTGCCGCGGTGCCGCTCGGTGTTAGTCTAGGCATTGGTTGATCTAACGGGATCGAACATGGGCGACCTTCTCGAAGAGCTTGCCGACGTCGTCGGGGAAGGCGGGGTGCTGACCGGAACCGACGTCTCCTCCCGCGCCAGCGGCATTTGGCGTAGCCAAGGCATCGAGGCGAAGGCGATCCTGCGACCACGTACGACGGAGGAGGTGAGTCGCATCCTCGCCATCTGCAACGCGGCGGGACAGCCGTTGGTGGCACAGGGCGGGTTGACGGGGCTGGTGGAAGGTCACATCACCGAAGCCGCCGAGATCGTGCTCTCCCTCGAGCGCATGAATACGATCGAGGAAGTCAATCCGGTCGAACGCACCATGACGGTGCAGGCGGGGGTGGTCCTCGAAGCCGTTCACAACGCCGCGGAGGAGCACGGTCTCATGTATCCGCTCGACATCGGCGGCCGGGGCAGTTGCACCTTGGGCGGCAATATCGCGACGAACGCCGGTGGCAACCGGGTGATCCGCTACGGCATGACCCGGGACATGGTGCTCGGCGTCGAGGCGGTGCTGGCGGACGGCACCGTGGTGTCGTCCATGAACCGCATGATCAAGAACAACGCCGGCTACGACTTGAAGCAACTCTTCATCGGTACCGAAGGCAGCCTCGGCATCGTCACCCGGGCTGTTCTGCGCTTGCGCGAAAAACCCCGCAGCCAGGAGACCCTGTTCGTCGCAGTCTCGGACTTCGACCGGGTGACCGCGTTGCTGAAGGCAATGGACGCCGGGCTCGGCGGCACCCTGTCGGCGTTCGAGGTCCTTTGGAACAACTTCTACCGGCTGGTGACGACCCCGCCGGCCACCCAGCGGCCGCCGCTCCCGCAGGACTATCCCTTCTACGTGCTGATCGAGGCGATGGGGGGCGACCCGCAGTCAGACCATGCCCGCATCGAACAGGTCTTCTCGGAGGCACACGAATCCGGTCTGATCGAGGACGCCGTCATCGCCACGAGCGAAACCCAGCGGCAGGAACTCTGGGCCATGCGCGACGATGTCGAACAGGTGCACCAGTACAAGCCGGTGTTCATTTTCGACGTCAGCTTGAGAGTCTCCGACATGGACGCCTACGTTGCCGAGGTGAACCGGGGTCTCGAGGCCACGTTCGGCGAATACACCAACTTCGTGTTCGGCCACATCGGCGACGGCAACATTCACTTCGCCGTCGCGGCGGGCGCGGACGAAGGCGCCCAGGACGGCGTCAAGCAAGCTGTCTACCAGCCGCTCGCGTCCATCGGCGGCTCGGTATCCGCAGAGCACGGCGTGGGACTCGACAAGAAGAAGTACCTCGGCCTGTCCCGAAACGACGAGGAAATCGCGCTGATGCGCACCCTCAAACGGGCGCTCGACCCGAACGGGATACTCAACCCGGGCAAGATCTTCGACGCCGCGGCGTAGCGCCGTTCGGCGATCGCCGTTCAGGATTCCGTTAGCGCCCGTCCTCGACGACCGGAACCCGTCGGATCCGACCGAGTCAAAACGGGTGTTGCAACGATCGGGGTCTAACGATGGCGAACGATGGCTACATGCATCGGGCGGTTGAACTTGCCCGCGAGGGCGTGGAGCAGGGCCGCGGCGGACCGTTCGGCGCCGTCGTGGTCAAGGACGGTGTCGTCGTGGGGGAAGGCTCGAACGAAGTCCTGATATCCCAGGATCCGACCTCCCACGCCGAGGTCGTCGCCATCCGGGATGCCTGCCGGCGACTGGGTTCGTTTTCCCTTGCCGGGTGCGAAATCTACGCGAGTTCGGAACCATGTCCCATGTGCCTAGGTGCGATCTACTGGTCGCGAATGGACAGGGTTTGCTTTGCCAATGGCCGTGACGTCGCCGCGTCCTACGGTTTTTCGGACGAGTTCTTCTACGACGAGCTTGCCAAGCCGCCCGCCGCGAGAGAGTTGACGATGGTTCGCGTTCCGTCGCCCGGATCCGAGGAACCGTTTGCCGCATGGGAGCGCAAGGGTCCGACGACCTACTAGCGTGGCCCATGGAACAAATCCCCAACACCCGGATGATCAGATCGTAGGGGACGGGCTTGTCCCGTCCCGATGCCGAGGGCGCCGGTACGTGGGCACGGGCGACCACAAAGGGTCTACGAATTGACCATCCATTCACCGGGTTGACGACCAAGCTGGGCGATGTCGGGCTGGCTGACGGGCCGCCCTGGAGAATCAAGTGACCGTTTTGATGTGCTGGGACGTTAATGCACATGAGTAGACCTATAAAGCCCCGGCCAAAGGCGTGACCAAACCCGCGAGCAGCAACATTGTGGAACTGGCTTTGCGCGAGAACCCCGGGCGTAGGCAGTTGGTCAACAAGCTGTTCGACCACCACGCCCGGGCTTTGCGCACTTTCCTGCTTGGAAGGTCGGCGCGTCGGGACGAGATCGAGGATCTGGTACAGGAACTGTTCATGCGGCTGATGGCCGTGCAACGCCTCGAAGAGAAGATGGCCGCCGGCACGGGCAGCAATCGCTCTTATCTCTTGACCATGGCCAACAACATGATGGTGGACAGGCAGCGCAAGGAACGCGTGCGGAACGCCCACGCCGAGGCGCGGCGGGATGTCGGCTGCGAGCGGATCGACGACCGCTCGCCGGAACGAATCCTCGCGGTGCAGCTGGAGTTGGAGGCCATTCGGGCCGTCATTCTGGATCTGCCCCCGCATTGGCGGGCGGTACTGGTCCTGCGGCGTTTTCACCACATGACCTACGAGGACATCGCCCTGAACCTGGGAGTAACGAAAACGCAAGCCGAGAACTACATGCGGCGGGCCTTGCGGAAGCTTCGCAAAGCACGGCGGAAGATCGAGGCGGAAGGGGAACGGTCGTGAGCAACCTGCAGGACCTGATGAACGGCGAGGTTGAGTATGCGTTGCTCCGCCTTTGGTCCGATGGGCTCTCGACAGCCGAAGCCGCAGCGATCCGCAGGCGCGTTCGAAATGATCCGAAGTACGGGGACGAGCTCCACGGTTCGCTTGAGATTCTCGCCGCGATGGAGGGACTGGCCGACGACCCAGCGGTACAGGAGGTTGTCCCCGACATCCGGCGACTGATCCAGAGGCGCAGATCCCGGCGTAGCGCTGCGCTGGGAATGGCTGCCGGGATGCTGGTGGCAATCGGCGCCGTGCTGGCGTACGTCACCCCCTGGAGCGGGCCTGTCGGCAGCCGTCCCGAAGTCTACGCCACAGGCATCGGCGAGCAACGCACCATCCGACTGGACGACGGCAGCCAGATCGCGATGAACACCGCCAGTCAGTTGGCGGTGGATTACAACGAAGGTGTTCGCGCTGTCCGGCTCGACCGGGGGGAGGCCCATTTCGATGTGGCGGAAGATCCCGAGCGTCCTTTCTCGGTGGACCTGGGCGCACGGTCCGTCACGGCCCTCGGGACGGTCTTCAACGTGCACAAGACCCCGGAGCGCTACGAGGTTGCGGTTTTCGAGGGTGCCATAGCGTTCCACGAGACGGGGGATGAACTGGCTTCGTCTCAACCGCGGATTTCCGGCGATGGCCGGGCGGTGGTCATTGCCTCGCCGGGACGTCGCCGGTTGGAGGAAGGCTGGGTAGCGGAGTACGAACTGGGCAGCGACCGGCTAACCGCAACACGGCCCGAGTCGATCGAGCGCTACCGGGCATGGCGCAGCGGAACGCTCAGCTTCCGCGCGGCGCCTCTCTATACGGTGGTCCGGGAACTGAATCGCTATTCGCGCAAGAAAATCCTGATCGAAGATGCGTCGGTCATGGAATTGAACGTGTACGCGACGGTGGGAATCGACGAGATCGATGCCGCGCTGAACGGCCTGGAGGAACTGCTGCCGATCCAAGTCACACGCCACTACGACCGGATCGTCATTTCGGGTTCGCAAGTGAACTGAAACAGGAACAAGACCTCTGGAGGGTCGACCATGAACAGCAATCTGCAGATGCCCGGCGCGGGGATGCGCCGGGCGGTGGTGTCGGCCATGTTCCTGTTCGCGGCGATCGCCGCATCGGCGGAGTCCGACGACGTGCTGACGCTTGATGTCAGGCGGCAGGACGTCGGATCCGCATTGGTTGCCCTGGCCGAGACTTCGGGCGTGCACATCATGCTTGACGGGGAGACGGGCGAAGGGGTCGAGGTCGAAGGCCTGAAGGGCGAGTATCGATTCGAAGACGCTTTGGCCGCGTTGCTGTCGGGCACGGGCCTGACCTTCGCATACGCATCGGCGAACGTGGTGCTCGTTCGGCCGGTGGGCGTGTCGGAGGCGGATGCCGCGGTCCCGGCGGAACCCGGCGGTGAACAGGGTGGACAGGGTGGACAGAAAGAGCAGCCGAGGGAGGTCGAAGTGGTAGTTGTGACCGGGTCGCGGTTGGAAGGAGGGGATCCGACTGCGCGGGTTCTCAGCCTGTCCGCCGAAGACATCGCCGCCCGCGGCGTATCGAGTCTGGAGGACCTGTTTCGCACACTGCCTTGGACGTTTCCGTCCATCACGACTCAGAACAACACCACGGCCACGCCGGTGGGGGCGGTGGATGCCGACCAAAGCTATTCCATCATCGACGGTTTCGGCCTCTCGACGGTCAACCTGCGGGCCATGGGCTCGGCGAATACCCTGGTTCTGATCGATGGCCGGCGTGTGGCCGGTCAGGCCGGCGAGGTGGAGGGTTTCGCCAATCTCCTCAACATACCGCTGGCTGCGATCGAGCGGGTGGACATTCAGCTGGACGGGGCCTCGGCTGTGTACGGCGCCGACGCCATCGGGGGTGTAGTGAACTTCATAACCCGCAAGCACTACGCCGGCGTATCCATCAAGGGGCGCAAGGAATACAGCTCCACCGACGCACACGCAAGCAGCCTCAACCTGACGGGCGGCTATGGCTGGAACCGCGGTAGCGGGACGCTCGCCTTGTCACGCACCACGTCAACGCCCA
>JAPPAV010000043.1 GCA_026705345.1 Gammaproteobacteria bacterium | reverse complement strand
CCCGGCCGAACCGGTGCCCGCCCACGACCCCTCTTTTCGGTGCCTGCCCGCCAATCCCGCGAGACCTCGATCCTTGGCCCGGTAGTAGGCCTTGAGTCCTTCGATCTTCAGAACCGGGATGCCCGCGGTTGATGGCGCTGGAGCCGGTTCCGGGCTGCCTCCGCGACGGGACGGGACAAGCCCGTCCCCTACGAACCGCTCGCGCTGCGTTTCCGGGGATTCGGCGACGGCGGCCTGGGCGGAGCGGGCTTGCAGTTCGGCAGGGCTTGGGCTGTCGGGATAGAAGCAGCGCACGGGATGCCCGCTCGTGCCCTCCTCCATGTCGGGATGCTCCAGCGGCAACGGTCCTGGGCGCGGTCGCAACGCGATGCGAAAACGCAACCGGCTGTCTCTTCGTGCAGCGCGGGGACTCTCCCCCGGATCGGTGACAGGGTTCCCCGTTCCCTGCCCGCACCGATCTTCGGAACGCATCCCAAGAGCCCGACGGTATACGGGTGCTTCGGCTCAACGAAAATGTCGCGCACGGCCGCCTGTTCCACCAGTTCGCCCGCGTACATCACGGCCACCCGGTCCGCCACCCGGTTGATCACCCCGAAGCTGTGACTGATGAAGAGAATGGCCGTGTCCAACTCGCGCTTCAGTTCGCCGATGAGATCCAGGATCTCCGCCTCCACGGTTACGTCGAGGCCTGTGGTCGGTTCATCCATGATGAGGAGCGCGGGGTTGGTCAAGAGCGCCATCGCAATCAGCACCCGCTGCTGCTGGCCGCCGGACAGTTGCGCGCCTGGGGAGGGAGGGCGTAGCCCGACTGAGCCAGGCGCGCAACATCGGCTTTCTCATCTTGATTGTCGCTACGACTTCTCATCTTGATTGTCGCGGAACAAGCTCTGCCGCACGATGGCGGGAGCCCGCGCCCGTTTCCGAGGATGAAGGGAAGAATCGAGGATTCGCGCTGCGTGGCCAGCAAAGGTCTACAGGTGAACAGGAGCTCAATCGGACGATCGCCGGACCGGCAGCGGAACAAGGCCGTCGGAGGGTGCGGGGCTGCGAACGGCCCGTCGTCGCGGACATAGACTTGGGACCGTACGATGCTCCCGATGGGGCGAGACCGCGCCGACATTGCGGATCGTGATTGCGAAGGCGATCGGTATGAATTAGCTCGGTAGCTCTTTGCCGGCCAGCGGGCCTCGAAACCTTGGGGTGCTCGTCGGCGTTCTTCGCTGCGCAGTGAATATTGCCCAGATCTCGATTATGTTCTATAAAGACCATATTTGCTGCACAGCAAAATAGACTTGAATGGTGACTCTTGACTCAGACGTAATGGACGGACAGCTGCTTGACGGGCTCCTGGAAGCCCTGCGGGAACTCCCCGATGCGCAGGCGGAGGTCAGTCGCGTGGAACACTCAGGCGGCCGAGATCGCGGACATGATGCCCAGGTCGACCTCCGGGTGGGCGGGAAGGCGGTCACCCTGCTGATTGAGATGAAGAAGGAAGTATATCCCCGTGACGTGCGGCAGGTACTTTGGCAGCTCCGGGACTCGGCACGGAGATGGCCGCACGCGGCGGAAAAACTGGAAGCGGCGTTCTTCCTGATCGCTCAATCGATTTCACCTGGAGCCAAGGAGCTGCTGAGGAACGAGCGGGTCGGCTACTACGACAGCGGCGGCAGCCTCTTTCTGCCCGCCGGCAATATATACGCCTACGTGGACAAGCCGCCTCCGAAAAGCCTGTCGCGATCGATCCGTTCCGTCTTTTCGGGCCGTCGTGCGCAGGTGCTGCACGCGGTCCTACTGCGGAATCGAGAATGGTTCGGAGTGAAGGACATCGCTAACCAGGCCGATGTAGCGCCCGCGACCGCCTCGCAGGTGCTGAGGGAGCTGGAGAAATTCGAATGGGTGGTGTCGCGTGGGCGGGGGCCAGCGAAGGAACGCCATCTGCAAGAGCCGGGCGCCTTGCTGG
This sequence comes from Gammaproteobacteria bacterium, assembly GCA_026705345.1. GTDB lineage: Bacteria > Pseudomonadota > Gammaproteobacteria > Pseudomonadales > Azotimanducaceae > VXYL01. The sequence goes on along the minus strand of JAPPAV010000043.1, from coordinate 16,325 downwards.
ATGCATGGGTGAACCAGCAAGCGGTGATGCGACCGTTGTCGATGCGGCGCTACTTCGTGCCGGCGGCGCACGGGGAAGGGCTGGTGGAGAAGTTCGCCGAGGCGTGCGCCGTGAGCAAGGCCGAGTACGCGATCACCCACGAGGCGGCAGGTCAACGGTATGCGCCGTTTCTGTCAACTGTCTCCCAGGTGCGTTGCCGGCTGTGGGACGGCCCGGCAGCAGATCGGGCCCTTGGCGCACTGGATGCTCGATCCGTCGACCAAGGCGCGAACCTCGCGGTCATCGAGGTCAAGTCGCCGGGCGAATTGCTGTTTCGCGAGTCCGTGAACGGGGTCTGGCTGGCAGGCGTCCTGCAGGTTTACCTCGACTTGATGCGCAGCGAGGGCCGCGCCAGGGAAATGGCGAAGCACCTGCGCCAGGAAAGGATCGGTTTCTGATGGCGAAGCCTGCGACCCTGGACGGCTACAGCGATCGGTACACGGTCGACTGCGAGCGTGTCCTCGTGACTTTGCTTCGCGGACTGGGCCCGTGGAAGGAGTCCGTGTTTCTGGTGGGCGGGCTGACTCCGAGATACCTGGTGGCGGCGCGGCCGCCGGAAGTGCCGGCGCATGCCGGCACGCTCGACGTGGATATCGTCGTCGACCTGCAGATCCTCGCCGACACCGCGGGCTATCGCACGCTCGAGGAGAATCTGCGAGCAATGAGTTTCGAGCGGTCGACCAACGAAAGAGGCCAGAGGCTTTCGTGGCGGTGGCAGACCCGGACCGAAACCGGCGCGCTGATGGTGGTCGAACTGCTCGCCGACGCGCCGGAGATTGCCGGTGGCAGGGTTGAGCCGCTGCCCACGAAAGGGAACATCTCCGCCTGAACATTCCGCATTCGTCCATCGTCTTCGATTTGCACAAGGTTGCGGAAATTCGGGCAGAGCTGCTTGGCGGCGCGGGAATCGCCGTCGAAGAAGTGAAACACGCCGACCTGGTGAGCTTCACCTGCCTGAAGGCTTTCGCCTTCGATCAGCGTTTCGAGCCGAAGGACGCCCATGACCTGGTCTATTGCATTGAACACGCAGATGGGGGTCTCGACGACGCTGCGCAGATGTTTCGCGAGACCTTGGAGGGCAGGCACGGCGCAGTGGTCCGGGACTGCTTGTCAATTCTCGGCAATCGATTCGCCAAGGACGACGCGGTCGAGGGGTATCGGAAGGACGGTCCGGTAGCTGTGGGCCGGTTCGAGCTGGGCGAGGGAGACGAGGCTGAGCAGCGCGAAGCTCGGTTGTTGAGGCAGCGGGAGGTCAATAGCGTGATGGAGCAATTCCTGGGTCGGATCGCGTCGGAGGCGGCATGGGGGTGAAGGCAATATTTTGGGATCGACTGATATCTGGATTCCGCAATTCCGGAGCTGGGCGGTGCCAGACGCGATGCCTCGGCGCCTTGGGCGTGTCCGGAGGCCAGACCGGATCGTCACTGCGAGCGCGACCCCGGGCCGGGTCGCGGCGTGCAGGGAACAAAGAACCGTAGGGGACGGGCTTGTCCCGTCCCGTTCCCAGACCGAGTGGTTGTGTCCGGCGCGGGCGACCGCGCGCCCTACGGGCGCGATAGGGTCGCCCCTACGGGGTCTTGCTGAACACCGGTTCCACGCTTCGCAGTTCAGCCGCATCAATGTGGCACCAGATTCGGTGCCACTCCGGTTCGCCGCGGCAGGGCGGCGCCTCCTGTTCGCATATCGGCCCGATCTTGCGCGGGCAGCAGGTATGGAACCTGCAGCCTGTCGGGGGGTCGAGTGCGCTTGGGAGGCCGACAGCGGTTCGTCGCAACGTCCGAAAAACACTGGAACCAATCAGTTGCATCCCAGCACAGCGACTTGGTGAGATATGCGAGCTAGTGTCACTGATCCCCGTTCGGTCTTTTTCTCGACGGGGACGTTCGTGGTTTGCGGCCTCGCCGGCGCGGCCCCGGCGTCTCGGTGACTGCGGGTACGGTTGCCAGTTGGGTTTCAATCGCAGACTTTACGGCCCCGGACAGCGGGAGCGATTTGGATTCGTCCCGCCAGATGTCCCGGAACCTCTCGGCCGTTTCGGCGGCCGCTTCCACAAAACCGACGGGATCTGCGTGCGCGGACTCCGCGACGGCTGCGAAGTCGTCCAATGTCAGATTCCGCCACGATTTGGTCGACCCCAGTTCCAGGGCCATCCTGTCGGTGTGGATGTAGGGCGTCGTGCAGAGGAGGTCGTAGGCGGGCGATAGCTCCGGGGTCCGGCCATCGCGGTAGATCACCGACCAGTTCTTGGCGTGCATGTCGGCGTTACCTGTCAAGGCACCGTACATCAGCCTCTTCGAGAACTCTTTGAGGGACCGCTCGTCCGCGTATACCGACAGGATCAAAGCCAGGCTGGCATAGGTGAATTTCTCGTACTTGTGCCTCGGCTTCATTGAGAGGACTTGGGCAAAATCCTCCGCATGGACCTTTCCGCCATCGTCCGTCCGGTCGTATCTTTTGATCATCAGCGCGTTCGCGTCGGCTGTCCGCCCTTCAAGCGCTTCCGGTGGCAGACCTTCTACTTGCCGCATCGGAGTCAACCGGACTTCGGGAACCTCCAAGCCCATCTTCCGGGCCAGCGTCATGATGGAATACTCGTTCTCGGGGATGGCGTCGAAACGAAGCGAAGGCAGCTTGAGTATCCAATCCCCGCCCATGCCCCGAGCCGGGATCGTCAACCCGCCCGACGCATTTTTGATGGCCGAGAACTTCAACTGCACGCCCGCCAGCGAGAACGTCAGGGCGTCGCTGGGCGGGAGCGTGTGTCGGCTGGCTGGCGGATCGTGTGCGGCGGGGCGGCGATCCGCCTCAGGTTGCGCGTTGACCACCTCGACCGCTCCCGGCAGATCCCCTCCCAGCAGTTCGAGCAAATCGAACTCGCGGGTTTCCGGGACACCGGCCTTGGCCGCTAGATAGGACCGCAACTCTCCTTCCGGCAACAGGTTGGAGAAGAAGTCGGGCACCTCTCCGTTGACCGTATGCTCCCCGCCGCCCCTGAGATTGCCGTAGTCGTCGAGGAACGACAGGCTCAAGGTGGGCCGGTCCCTCTGGGCGGCGTAATGTGGATAGAACTCCATCTCTATCCGCCCGCCGGGTAGCCGGACGATCTCGCACACGTCCTGTCCATGCAACCGGACGACCAACACGTCGCTCATTCGGCGTCGCCGCGACCAACCAGCAACTCGACGGCCGAAGGACGGGGACCGCCGTCGATGTGCTCTCTCATAAGCCTGTAGACGGTCGGAAGCGCCCGCCGCGGGACAAGCACGAACTCAAGCCCGACAGCCCGCGCCATCTGGATGGCGTCGGACACCTTCGCGTCGACCAACCCGTTCTCGATACGGGAAAGCCGGGTCTGGTGTATGCCCGTTCTCTCCTCCATCGCGCATTGAGACATGCGCCGGCCCTTGCGGGCCTTCCGTACCTCGGTGTGCCATGAGTGAGGCGAGAAGTCCGGCATCCTTCTATCCTTCGCATTTCTATGACATCACGTCATAGTTTACCCGAGAACATGCGGTGAACACATAGTTTGTCTCGATGGGCATGACGGCACGAACTAGCGCAGCATGCGCTCGTCCAAGAATTCAGACAACAGAGCCGGTATACCGCGCCGGCAAGACGGCGACTACAACGTGGCGCACAGCGGCTTTCTCGGACACCCCATCGTACCCGCGACGTTCCGCTTCGCCCTCAGGTAGTGCCGATTAGCCGATTAGGGTGAGTTGTTGGCCGAGGCGACTTGCATCCAATCGTCACTGAGAGGGCTCACCGACCCGGGCAAACACCGGCCGACAGCACCACCTGTCAGCGCGTGGCGACTCTGCACACCGGAAAGTCGTGCGCGCCAGCCGCCTAGCCATCACGCAACTGCGGCGAGGCCGTTCTTGGCCACCAGTGCCAGCAGCTTCAGCGAGGCTCCTCGCGGGCGCTTCTGTCCGCGCTCCCACTGACTGACCAGCCCCGCCGTCACGTTCAGGTGCCGGGCGAACACGGCTTGGCTCGCGTTCTCCCGCTGCCGGAGAGCCCGGATCTCCTCGGGCAACAGTTCCGCGACCGGGGTCAGACACATCTCGTCGAACTCGCGCATCGTGCGTTTCGAGATGGCACCCGCCTCGGCCATGCCGAGCGCGGTCTCGTGCACCGCCGCCAACACTTCGCTTCCGTATCCCGTTGCCATCATTCCACCTCGTCGATCGTGCCGTTGGCCAGCATCGCATCTTGGGCCGGCCCTTCCAGCGCCAGCATCTCGTCCGCGAGCCGCCGCAGCGCCCGGAGTTCGTCCGGTCGCAGGTTCGCCTGGTCGCTCTTCGCGAACCCGTAGGCGAAGAACCCGCGCCCTCCCCGCCGCCAAAGGAGGATCGCTCGCAACACCGCCGGACCTGCCCTCTCCAGGTCGGGCGATTCGCTGCTCGACCACGCCACCGCCGAGATCAGCGTCGACCAGCCCCCTCGAAGCCCGGTCTGCAGCCTCACGCAACGCCTCGTCGCCAATGTTCTCGCGGGCGGCGAACCGGGCGAACGCCCTAGTTTTGAAGACGCGCACTCCGGTTTGCCGCTAGCGTCCCTAAACAACGCGGGTTTTATAGCACCGAGTGCGATAGCCATCAAGCAATCTAGCCATCAAGCCATCTACTAGCTATCTAACCTACACTGCGGGGGCCCGTCTCGCAGATCTGGCCCAGGTACATCACGGCCACGTTGTCGCATAGCTGATAGACCGCGCTTAGGTCATGAGAAATGAACAGGATCGTCGTTCCGTATTCCCGCTGAAACTCCTGCAGCAGGTTCATGATCGCCGCGGCCATGAGTATCCCGAGGAAGACGGAAATCGGCGCCAGTGCCACCACCACGCGGGTACCCCAGAACAGGCGGCTCATCACGTCCCGCGCCAGGTGGTCCGTTCCCAGCCAGTGCTGCAGCGACGGCGCCTCGAGCCGCGCGTCATGCATCTCGGTCGGTCCGTAGGGGGCGATCAACGGGGCGGCAACGGCGACGATATCCAGAAGAGGATGATGGCGACCCCGACCGCGGCACTGCGCGAGGCCGTGAGTTCGGTGAATGCCCTGGCGAGCCTACGCGGTGCCAACATCGGCCGACCGCTGGAATCGAATTCGGGGATTCATGAAGTACAGGCCGATGTCCGCCAGGACCTGGGACGCCACCGCCACGAAGGTGAGCACCAGCGTTCTTCCCATGACCAGCGTGATGTCGTTGCGCATAGCGGCATCGAGCAACAGCCGTCCCAAGCCAGGGTAGTTGAACAGCACCTCGACCACGACGACGCCGCCGATCAGCCAGTTGACGTGCAGCATGATGGCGGTGAAGGGCGCGATGAGCGCGTTGCGCAACGCGTGCCGCCAGATGACCAGGCGCTCGGGAATGCCTTTCAGCACCGCGGTGCGGATGTAGTCGCTGTGCATGACCTCGGCCATGCTGACCCGGGTCATGCGGGCGAGATAGCCGATCTCGTCGAGGGACAACACCAGATTGGGCAGGACCAGGATTTTCGCGGAATCGAGAAGACTGGCTTCGGGATCCGGCATGCTGACGCCCGGAAACCAGCCGAGCCAGAGCGAGAAGATGACGATCAGGAAAATGCCGCTGGCAAACGGTGTGTATAGATGGCGCCGCCTCAAGAACGCCGTCGGCGACCGGACACCGGATTAGGCTCGACGTAACGCATACCGAGGTCTACGCTCGCAGACCACTACCAAGCGAATCGAAAGGACGTTGATTGTCGGCTTTGCGGACAGCAGAACGGAGGACTTCTACAACGGACGAAGGGTTGCGCTTTCTCCGGCTTCGCGCGGACTGCGTCGCGCAAGCTCGACCAGCTCGACGCGGCGACCGCGTTGCGCGACCTAGCGCGACCGGGCAACCGCTTGGAGAGGTTGAAGGGAGATCGCAGAAGGGCAATGGAGCATGCGCATCAACGACCAGTGGCGAATCTGCTTCGAGTGGCGGGACGGAAACCCCGGCCCGACGAGAGTGCAGATCGTCGATTACCACTGATAGAGGAAACACGACATGACGCGCGACCGATACATCCGGGAGAGACGCTGCGGGATGACCTTGAAGCGCTCGGCATGAGCGCGGCGGAGCTGGCGCGGCGGATCGAAGTGCCGGTGAACCGGATCACGCAGATCCTGAACGGCCAGCGTGCCGTTACGGGAGACACCGCGCTGCGTCTGGGACGATTCTTCGGGACATCGGGGGAGTTCTGGCTCAACCTGCAGAAGCTCTACGAGTTGAGGCGCGCGGAACGCGATCACGGCAACGAGATCGGACGTCTGCCATCACTCGCGGGTCTCAAGGATCCGGGTCCACGAGCAGTGCCTTCTCCAGGAAACTGAAGATCTGTTCGGCTGGCTCGAAGCGGCGGAAAAGGGACATCCACCCTGCTTGTGATTGGGTCGTTCCATTCCGAACCTCCGCAGCCATGTGGGTGTCCCGGAACGGCCTAAGGGTGGATGTCCCTATTCTCCTGTACTTCCACTCGCCTGCCAGGATATGGACGCATCCGTCGGCGCGGCTGAATCGGATCGCGAAGTCTAGGCTGGTGAACCCAGCGCCTCTGGTAACCGAAGGCCACGACTCAACGGCACCCCGGGTGAGGGCCGATGCCGATAGACCTGTTCCTGATCCGAAGTCGGCCGAGATTCGTCAGGCGCAAGCCTGCGCGTTGCGAAGGCATGAGATCAGTTCTTCACCGGTGGTGGAGTCGATGATCGCGTCGCCCGCGCTCAACAAGCCTTCGACGCCGCCGATGTCGGCTAGGATGCTCTCGAGCGTCGACGGGGTTTTCGAACCGAACTTGCGAACCGCTTGCCGGTGCAGCAGGTTGCGCTCCTCAGAGAGGCTTTGATTGATGCCCCGCTCGATGCCTTGCGCTATCCCTCGTTCAAGGCCCTGCGCCATACCCTCGGCGCGGTACCGGTCTCGATAGTCATCGGCGCGCGCCTCGAAGTAGCCCTGCAGTTTGCCGCGCTCGTGCAACCTGTCAATTTCCGCCATGTTGACGCTCAGTCGGGCGAAGGTGCGAAACACCGCGGGGTTGCCCGTCGCAATGTCCACGGTCAGTTCCTCGCCCGTGGCACCGTCGATGATCAAGTCGGCTGCCCACGCCAGGCCTCGCGCGTCGTCGGTCTCGGCAAGGATCTTCCGAAGCCGGGCCGCCGTGCGGGCGTCGAACTTGAGGGCTGCTTGCCGGCAAAGCAAGTCGCGCCTGCGGCGAGACCTTGTTCAACGCTTTTTTGGATGCCTTGCTGGATGCCGAGCTCAACGCCCCGCGCCCTACCCTCGGCACGGTATGGTTCCTGTTCGGCCCAACGGCGCGCCGCGAAGTAGGCCTCCGTCTCGGCGGATTCGTGAGACTCGTCCAATTCCGCCATCTGGTCCTTAGGCGTTACGGCCGTCCGCCCCGCCCGCCTTCCGTCAACTGCTAGCGACCCAGCGAGCCCAACACACCGTTACCACGTCTTTGAGAACCGATCAGCCACGTCGAAGTGCGGAGACGAGATTCATTGGCGGCTGAGTTGCCGCGTTCAACGCTCACGTACCACGTACTGACGAAACTAACCGGGCGAACCGTCGCGAAGATGTTCGATCAGTTCTTCTCCCGTCGTGCAGTCGATGATCAAATCACCCACGCCGGCGAGACCTTCGGAACTGGCGATGTCGGCCAGCAGGTCCGCAAGCCGCTCCGCCGTGCGGGGGTCGAACTTGCGTGCGGCTTGGCGACGCAGCAGGTCTCGCTCGGCGGCAAGGCCCTGCTCGATGCCTTGCTCGATGCCCTCGGCACGGTACTTTTGCTGATAGGCCCGACCCCGCGCCGCGAGGTAGTCCTCCAGTTCGCCGGATTCGTGCAGCCTGTCCACTACCGCCATGTCGTCAGCCCCCAAATTCAAGTTCATTAGCTGCGCCGTTCGCTGTGCCCACAACAGCACGATCTCCAAGAGCGGCCTTAGGTCCGGATCACCGAGCAGCTTCCGCAACTTCGCCGCGTCCACCGGCAGGCTTTCAATGGTCGGGTTGCAGATTCCGGCCAGCAACGCTGCAGCATTGTCGCGCGGAAGATCGTTGACCGCTACCCGCAGCGTGTCAAGGGTGAGGTAGCCGTCGCCGGTGAATAGCTCGCTCGTCCGCGATGTCAGGTCTGGCTCGGCTTGCAGGGGCGCGGACGGGGTGACCAGATCGATCACGCGTCGCGCCGCAGTCCAACGCGTCTTGCCCGTGTAGATCACGATGGGCAGCACCGGCGCGAGACGATCCCGGGCACCGAATCGTGTGCCGCGCCACAGCTCCATGTGATGGTTGTCCACGTAGTTGCGCACGCGAAGGGCCATGAGATGGTCCACTGTGCCCTGCACTTCGATCATCAGGATCAGGTGCAGCCAGCCGGACTCGGACTCGCCTGCCGGACGGTCCCGGAAGGGCACCCGCCAGACGATGTCGTTGGCGTAGGAGCATTTTCGAGCGGACGGACCCGACGTCGACTGTTCCTGCACGCGACCGTAGGGGACGGGCTTGTCCCGTCCCGCGCCACATTACGCGGGCGACGACAAGCGTCGCCCCTACGACTTCGCGTCCGCCAGGCAAACCGGCCACGAACCACCGCAGAAGTTCCTCCACCATGAACCCATAGGCGAAGATGTCCTTGAACGTCGGGTCCTGTCTCATGGCATGCAAGGTTAAGGATCACGAGCAAGGCCGACTGCCGGATGTCGGCTACAAAGGCTGTGAGAAATGCGCCCGCCGACGGGTAAGACATTTGCCATGCCTATTGCATGGCCCGCCAAGAAGTGAATAGTCGGGGCCACGCTGTCGTCGTTGCGTGGGCTGGGCTGCGTCGATGCCCATCGGCGGTCGGGATTGCTTGAGGGCCGGGCGCGACCTCATCGATCCCGCAGGTAAGGGAACCCGTCCTTGACACACAGGACGAGCCTTGTCTAACTAAGCATGATTTGTAGTAACAAGTTAAACAGTCCGATGGCATTGAACATGGTTTCAGAAATCAAAGTCGCAGACGAAGTCTGGCTCGCGACCGCATCTCTCCACCGCCGGCATCCGGACCGAACAGACTTCGCGACCGACGAGATCCTGGCCGAGGCCGCGACGGCCAATCTGACGGGCAAGCCCCTGCGGCCCGGCGTCAAGGTCCACGTCTACCAGCACTGCGTCGCCAACAAGCCGCCCAATCCAGGTCGGTACCGCATGCTCGTTGAGACCGCGCCTCGCCGGCGACGCTTGTTTCGACCCGGCGACCCGTGCCACCGCCAGCGCGCGAACGGCAAGGACGTACCTGCGCACGATGCCGTCCCGGCGCAACACCGCGATCTCCTCGATTGGTACCACCGGGAATACTCGGACTCGAACGGCCAAACGGACGATCCGGTCCTGGCTCTACGGGGCCTCGGCAAGGAGATCTGGGCCGGCGAAGACGCCGATGCCTACGTTCGCCGCCAGCGGTCCGATTGGCAATGAGCCGGATATTCTGGGACACGAACCTGTTCGTGTACCTGCTCGAGGACAAGGGCGAACTCACCGACCAGGTCGTGGCGCTGCGCGAGCGCATGGTCGAACGCAGCGACGAACTGCTGACGTCGACCCTGACACTCGGCGAGATTCTCGTACGGCCCCATGAGGTGGGCGACGAAACCCTCGCCCGTCGGTACGAACAGTCGATCACGGCCGCCGCGACGGTGCTGCCGTTCGACCGCGCCGCGGCGGCTGCGTTCTCGGAGATCCGCCAAGACCGGTCCATCGCACCGCCTGACGCGATCCAGCTCGCGTGCGCATCGGTGGCCGGGGTCGACATGTTCATCACTAACGACCACCGCCTTGGCCGGCACGTGGTGCCCGGCATCCATTTCATCCAGTCGTTCGCGAATGCGGTGCTTTGAAGGTGCTCTGAGACGGGCGGTAACGGACGACACGAGCCTTGGGGACATGTAGATGACTGCCAACTTGGACTGCGCAAAACTCGGCTTGGCGAATCGCCAACTGAGATCGACCGGTCGCGGCAAGCACGTTGGCGGATTCAGCTACTACCATGTCGACCTGGTTGTGCAGGTGCCGACGGCCTGGGAGTTCGTCCAGAAGACGCGGGGACGGTTCGAACCGCGCAGCAACTACAACGTGGTCAGGTTCTCGCTGTCGACTCAGCTTCCTGCACTACGAGCGCTTTTCGGCGCCGTTTCCCGCACTTCGGACGTCGCTCTTCTGCGACCTCGCGAGCGGGACGAGCCGTTTCACCGACTTCTCCCGACGGCCCAATCCGCCCATCCTGCACCGCAAGGAACTGCTCCTGCCGGCCGACGATCCGCGGGTTCCCGAGGCGGTTCGGTTGACTCAGCGCCTTGAGGGTTTGGGAGCGTTCAAAGGCGTGAAGACGATCGGCACCCGGGAGGGTTGGCGATCGAGGCTGCAGGCGTTGGGCTTGACCTTCGAGGAGGTCGAGAGTTGGTGTCTTGGGCCGTGAGCCTCGGTCCGGGGCCCAAACGGTCAATGATCGAATCCGCCAAGTTGTGGGAGAAGAGCTGCCCGCAATGCAGGACCGCTGGCTGATCGCCATGGGCGGTGTCGTATTCGTGCTCGTTGGCCTCGTCATCTCCGTCCTCAACTCCAAGGTCGCGAAGGACCTCCTGGCTCAACATGGCGCGTGGTTCGGGCCGCTAGTGGTGATCGTGGCGATGGGCGTTGTGTGGTGGGCACGCCGCCTGAGGAAACCCCCCGACCAATTGGTATAACACCCGACTGGGTGGCTGCCCGTCACGCGCCCGACCAGGCCGCACCGCACGACGGACACGCTACCATGTGACCAGTTTTGCGCACGGCACGACGTATGACTTCCACCATCGATCGACGGCGGACGGCGCTGCGTCGGTCGGGGCTGTCTTCGCCGATGCAGCACCTCCTCCGGTTCGGCTTCCTCGACGGCACCCGAACGCTCTTCGACTACGGCTGCGGCCGGGGCGACGACCTGCGGCTGCTCGCCGAGATGAAGGTGCCTGCGACCGGCTGGGATCCGGTATTCCGCGCGGACGTCGAACGGCGGCCGGCGGACATGGTCAACCTCGGTTTCGTACTGAACGTCATCGAAGATCCGGGCGAGCGACGGGAAACGCTCAAGGCCGCGTTCTCGCTCGCCCGCAAGGTTCTCATCGTCAGCGTCATGCTCGGCTACCAGCGCAAGCGGGAACAGTTCGCCGCCTTTGAGGATGGGGTGAGGACGCAGCGCAACACCTTTCAGAAGTACTACGTCCAGGACGAATTCCGGTCCTACGTGGAGAAGACGCTCGGGGCGAACGCGATCCCCATCGCGGCAGGCATCTGCCTCGTGTTCAAGGACACCGTGGAAGAGCAGCTGTTCCTGCTCGCCCGGCAACAGGTGAGGCGGGAGTGGCGGCTGCTCAGGCGGGATCCCGACGGTGCGGCGGTCGCGTCGATGATCGAAGACCACAAGGAACAGATCGACGCCTACTGGCTGCGCGCACTCGAACTCGGCCGTCCAGCTGCGCCGGAGGAGTGTCCGGAGGCGCAGTCGCTGATCCGGCTGGTGGGTTCCTGGCGACGGGTGCACGAGTGGGTCGGCCGGTTCTTCAATCCGGAGGAGTTCGAGGCGGCGGCAATCGGCCGGCAGGAGGACCTGCTCGTCTACTTCGCGCTAAGCCACTTTGGCCGGCGACGACCGGTCAGCGAGCTGCCCGACCGGTTGCAACGGGATGTGCAGGTCTTCTTCGGCAGCATCACCAAGGCGCGCAACGCCGGGAAACGGGCCCTGTTCGCAGCGGGCGACAGTGGCCGGCTGGAGGAAGCGGCCGCGTTCTGCCACGACGAACTCGGGATCGGCGTTCTGAACGACGGCCACGATCTGACGTTCCACCAGTCGGTGCTGGGCGAGTGCCTGCCGCTCATCCGGATCTACGTGGGGTGCGCATTGCAGCTCTTCGGGGATGCCGGATCGGTCGACCTGATCAAGGCGCATCTGCAGTCCGGGAAGGTGACGTTCCTGGTGTACGACGACTTCGAGGGGGCGGCGACGCCTCGGCTGATCGAGCGGATCAAGGTCGACCTGCCGCGGCTTCGGGTTGATTTCTTCGACTACGTGGGGGAGTACGAGCCGCAGCCGTTGAGCGAAGACCGGGAAGGCTTCTACCAGCGGTAACGGCGCGCTTTGTCGGGACTTTCGCCTTCGATTGGCCTATTCGCCAGATTCCGATGCGGTCGTACGGCAGTGGCTCACGTCACGTAACGGCGAAGTCTTACAGCTCGAATAGCGATTCGCTTGTACCGCGAACGGCCCGTCCGGTCGATGGGCTCGCCAAAGACCATCGGAGTCTCGCCCGCGAACTGTCGGAATTCCGGGGGGAAATGCGTGGACGCCTGGACACCGTCGTTCCGGCAAGCCCCGCCCCTGCGGGGTGATTGCCGCACCCACGGGACCAAGTCCGAGAACATCTGAATACGAAGCGGTCGACCCTCACCGCGCCGAGAGGACGAAGCGGCGCCTGCGTGGTTTGGCCCTGACCTATAATTCACGCTGAACCGGCAAGACGGGAACAGTCCGATGTCCGAACCAGCCATCGCGTTCGAAGAGAACCCCATCCGGGCCTCGCTGGCCTACGCCACCGACGAGGGCGACAAGTACTACTACGAGATCGCGACGCCGGAATCACAGGGGAGGAACATCGGACGCGGCACCGTTACACGCGACATGGCCATCTTCGACGCCCGGGAGTGGCCGGAGCCATTGACGCTCGATGTCCACGGCTTCGAACTCATGCGCGGCCCGTTGCCGCCGATCGACTTTCTCGACGACGCCTGCGTCAAACAACTCTACTACCCGGCGATGGAGAAACTGGCCAAGGAGTGCACCGGCGCGGCTCGTATTCACGTCTTCGATCACACGGTCCGACACGGCGATCCGGACGTTCGCCGCGAGATGCGGGTCAAACCGCCGGCGAGGGGTGTGCACAACGACTACACGCATTGGTCGGCGAGGAAGCGGGTGCGAGATCTGCTGCCCGAGGAGGCCGATGAGTTGCTCGGCCGGCGGTTCGCCATCGTGCAGGCCTGGCGGGCTATCGGACATCGGATTGAATCCGATCCGATCACCATCGCGGATGCCCGCACGGTTGAGGAATCCGATTTCGTGCCCGTGCCCCGCACGGCGCCAGGGCGTATCGGCGAGACCTGGCGGGCGCTGTACAACCCGGAGCACCGGTTCTTCTACTACCCGTACCTAAGCCCGGACGAGGCGATCTTCTTCAAGGTCTACGACTCGGCCACCGACGGTCGGGCGCGGTATACGTTGCACACGGCGTTCGAGTTGCCGGATGCGGGTCCGAACGCGGCGCCGCGGCACAGCGTGGAGATGCGGCTGTTCGCGTTCTATTGATCGAACGACGCGTCGCGCCTTTGGCGAACCGCACCGTTTGCTAGTACCCAAATGAACACTCGCGAGCGGGTCGAGGCTCTCTTCCGCCGCCTGCTGCAGCCGGGTCGCCTGGAGGGGTTCCCCAAGAACCCGGATGACCTGAGTATCGTTCTCGCCGTTGCCACCGCCGGTTTGGAGCGGCGGCGACCCTACGCGGAGTCGGAGGTCAACGAAGTCTTGACCGACTGGTTGGACTCGGCTCGTGCCGACATCGATCACGTGACCTTGAGGCGTCGTATGGTCGATTGCGGTTTCCTAAAGCGCACCACGAACGGATCGCGGTACTTCCTGAACTACGGTCGCGTGGTCGAAGTCCTCGGCGATCCGGCCGTTGATTCGGATGTCGGGGCAATCATCGATGACATCGCGATCGAGCGGCAGGAACGGAAGAACGCGTTTCTGCGGAGCGATTGATGACAACGTATTTTTTTGCGGGCGGCCACAAGGGCCGCCCCTACGGGGTCGACGGCTCGCAAACGCGCAGCCGAGAACCGTTCAGGCGGTCCTTAAACCCGCGTCCAGTCCTTCAAGCACGTCTGAAATGGAAGGTCCCCTCAACGACTGCTTGACCGCCGCGTAGGCAGCGCCGTCAAGTTCCAGCATCGAGCGGGCTCGTTTCTGCGCGGTTTCCAGGATCTCGTCGGCGGCAACCACTTCATCCAGGAATCCCGCGTCGGTGGCTTCGGTTGGCGAGAACATCGTTGCCGCGATCGTGGCGCGGCTCAAGTAGCGCTTCGAGAGCCGTTCCTTGGCCAACATCAGTCCGAAAGGCGGCAGGCTCATGCCGATGGCGGTTTCGTTCAGTTGGATGCGGAAGTCGCCCGCGGTGCCGAGGCGGTAGTCGCCCGTCAGGAGGCAGAAGGCTCCCAAGGCGACGGCGTGTCCGGTGGCGGCGATGACCAGCGGTTGGGGGTGGCCGTAGAGGCGCATCATCAACCGGGCGCCGCCGAGGGACATGACGCGCGAGGCTTCCGGGTCGTCGCCGCGTATGACCCGGAGATCGAAGCCGCCGGAGAAGAGGCCCGGGCGGCCGGCCAGCACGGCGGCCTTCGCTTCGGCCTCGGCGCGGTCGAGTTGCTCGTTGACCGCGGCGATCATGTTCGGTCCGAAGGCGTTGGCCTTGCCGTCGTTCATGACGATCACCGCGACGTGATCGATGAGTTCGTAGGTCGTGAATTCGGACATCGTCACCTCCCGGAAAGCGAGAAGTTTACAACGCGCCTCGCCGGGACCGTGCGGCGCGTTAACATGGCGACACCGCAGGGGGAACGGGTGGGCGTATGAAGCCGCGGGTCGACTGGGTGCTGTTCACGGCCAGCGCCGGACTGATCGTCGCCGTCTGCATTCCGATGGCGCTGGCGCCCAAACGATCCTCCGAGGTTGTCGGCGCGATGTACCAGTGGATCGCCGGCGAGATCGGCTTGCTCTACCAATGGATGGTGCTGGCCTCGACGGTTGTGCTGGCGATCATCGCCTTGCGCAAGACCGGGAGTCGTCGTCTTGGCGGCGACGACGCGGTGAAGGAGTTCTCCGATCTGTCCTGGATGTCGATGCTGTTCTGTGCGGGCATTGGCGCCGGCATCATGTACTGGGCGACCATCGAGTGGGCCCACTATCTTGACCAACCGCCGTTCGGCGCCGAGCCCGGCTCGCCGGAAGCACAGGAGTGGGCCGCGACCTACGGGATCTTCCACTGGGGGTTGTCGGCGTGGTGCCTTTACTGCCTGCCGACGGTGGCGATCGCCTACCCGTACTACCAGCGCAAGATCCCCTACCTTCGACTCTCCACGGCGCTGACGGGCCTGTTCGGCGACGACATCGCCAACCGGCCGTTGGGCCGGATCGTCGATTTCATCTTCATCATTGCCCTGGTCGGCGGCACGGGAACGTCGCTCGGGCTCGCGACGCCGATGCTGGCCGCTTGCGTCGCGGAACTATTCGGCATCGAGCAGACGACCCAGTTGGAGTACGCGGTCGTGCTGCTGGCGGTGGCGCTCTTCGCCTACAGCGTGTTCCGCGGCCTCACCAAGGGCATCAAGGTGTTGAGCGACATCAACATGTCGGTCGCCGGCGTGTTCGCGCTGTTCGTGCTGTTCACGGGTCCGACGCTCTTCGCGTTGAAGCACGGCACCAACAGCCTGGGGTTGATGGTTCAGGACTTCATCCGGCTCAACACCTGGACCGATCCGGTCCTCAAGACGAATTTCGTCGAGGACTGGAGCATCTTCTACTGGGCCTGGTGGCTCGCCTACGGGCCGTACATGGGGATCTTCGTGACCCGGATCTCGCGGGGGCGGACCTTGCGGGAGTTGATCTTCGGGATGGTCGGCTTCGGGACGGTGGGTTGCGCGCTGTTCTACATCACGGTGGGCAATACGGCCATGTGGATGGACCTCGAAGGTATCGTGCCGGCGCGGGAACTCGTCGCCGCCGGCCAGGCGGAGCAGGCGATCGCCAGCATCATGGCCGCGATCCCGTGGCAGCCGTTGCCGCTTATCGCCTTCATCCTGGTGACGTTCATTTTCGTCACGACAACCTACGACTCCGCATCCTATGCGATTTCCGCCTCGGCAACGCGCCAGTTGCAGGCCGGGCAGAATCCGGCGCGTTGGCATCGGGTGTTCTGGGCATTCGCGCTGGCGGTACTGCCGCTGGCGTTGATGTTCCTGGGCGGGCTGGACGCGATCAAGTCGTCGGTGCTCGTGGTGTCGCTGCCGCTCCTTGCGATCGGCGTGGCGATGATCGTGTCGTTGTTTCGGACGTTGCGGGAGTGAGCGCCCCGACGCTGGGGGCCGAACCGTAGCAATCCTCGGCGGAGCCGCCGCGCTGTCGCGCAAGGAACTGGGTCGGG
>JAPPAV010000040.1 GCA_026705345.1 Gammaproteobacteria bacterium | reverse complement strand
GGATCTTCGTCGGATTCTTGCCCGGTGCCGTGTAGGATCGGAGTCGCGTGTGTCCGGAATCCGTGCCACGGCCATGGTTGCCGTCAGAAACGGCAGCGGATCTTCGTCGGATTCTTGCCCCGCGCCGTGTAGGATCGGAGTCGCGTGTGTCCGGAATCCGTGCCGGCCCCGGAATCCGTGCCGTGCCCACGTGTGTCCGGAATCCTGTGGGATCGTGCGCGGCGGGGTTGCCATGCGTCAATGGTCCCGCAAAAGGGTCCGTGGCCGTTACGATGGTTGCCTGGCTTTCAACCCGATGCCCCGAGATCGGAGAAGATGCCCACTACCCGGCGAGTGTCGAGACGCTACTCTTCTTCCTCGAAGTCCTCTTCGTCGTCCTCGAGTTCCCGGCCGACCAGTTCGATATAGGCCATCGGTGCGGCGTCACCTCGGCGGAAGCCGGCCCTCAAGATTCGCGTATAGCCGCCGGGACGATCCTCGTAGCGGGGTCCGAGCTCTGAGAAAAGCTTGCCGACGGCCGCCTTGTTGCGCAGCCGGCTGAAAGCCAGGCGGCGGTTGGCGACCGTGTCGCTCTTGGCTAGGGTAATCAGTGGTTCGGCCACCCGTCGAAGCTCCTTCGCCTTGGGCACCGTGGTCTTGATGACCTCGTGCTCGAACAGCGAGGCGGACATGTTGGCGAACATGGCCTTGCGGTGGGCGCTCGTCCGGTTCAGTTGACGCCCGCTTTTGCGATGTCTCACGACCCTAGTCTCCCTGAACGATTGTCACGCGCATCCCGCGCCTCCGTCAGGAGGTGCCTTCACGAAGGCTCGCTGGCGGCCACTTCTCGATCCGCATGCCGAGACCAAGGCCCCGGGAGGCGAGCACGTCCTTGATCTCGGTCAAGGACTTGCGGCCCAGGTTCGGCGTCTTCAGCAACTCCACCTCGGTACGCTGGATCAGGTCCCCGATGTAGTAGATGTGTTCCGCCTTCAGGCAGTTCGCCGAGCGCACGGTCAACTCGAGGTCGTCGACGGGACGCAGCAGGATCGGATCCACCTCGTCCTTTTCCTCCTCCACGGTTGCCTCGCCTTCCTTGTCGAAGTCGACGAACACCGCCAGTTGCTGCTGCAGAATCGTGGCGGCGCGACGGATGGCCTGCTCCGGGTCGATCGTTCCGTTGGACTCGATGTCGAGAATGAGCTTGTCGAGGTCGGTACGCTGTTCGACACGCGCGCTCTCGACGGTGTAGGCAACCCGTCGCATCGGGCTGTAGCTGGCATCGAGGCGAAGCACGCCGATGGGTCGGGATTCCTCTTCCTCTTCGGTCTTGTATTCCACGGGCTGGTAGCCGCGACCCCGGGTGACCTTCGCTTCCAACTCGATGCTGCCGTTTTCGTTCAGGGTGCAGATGACGTGATCCGGATTCGCGACCTCCACGTCCCCGGTGAGTTGGAAGTCGCCCGCCGTGACTTCCCCGGCACCGTTCCTGGAAAGGCGAATGGTCGCGGCGTCGCCACCGGGCAAGCGAACGGCGACACCCTTCAAGTTCAGTAGGATGTCGATCACGTCCTCCTGTACACCGTCCACGGCGGTGTATTCGTGCTCCACACCGCGGATTTGCACCTCGGTGATTGCGGCGCCTGGCATGGACGACAGCAGGATGCGGCGCAAGGTGTTGCCCAAGGTGTGGCCGAAACCGCGCTCAAGGGGTTCCAGCGTCACCCGGGCATGGGTGTCGCTCACCTCGTCGACGTCGATGTGTCGAGGCGTGAGAAACTCGGTTGCCGACTGTGGCATGGATTTCCTCCGGGACGAAAACGTTTACTTGGAGTACAACTCGACGATCAGGTTCTCGTTGATCTCGCCGGGCAACTCGGAACGGTCGGGATCGCGCTTGTAGACCCCTTCCATTTTGTCGGGGTCGACGTCGACCCACTCGACCGGACCGCGTTGGCTGGCAAGTTCGAGCGCCTGTCGAATCCTCAATTGGGCTCTCTTGGACTCGCGAACGGTGACGGTGTCTTCGGGTACCACCTGGTAGGACGGAATGTTGACCACGGAACCGTTGACCTCGATGGCCCGATGCGAAACCAGTTGGCGGCTCTCGGCGCGCGTGCATCCGTAGCCCATCCGGTAGACGACGTTGTCCAGCCGGCGTTCCAGGAGGCGGAGCAGGTTCTCGCCGGTCGCGCCCTTCTGGCGATCGGCGTTCTTGTAGTAGTTGCGGAACTGCTTCTCCAGCACGCCGTAGAAACGGCGGACCTTCTGCTTCTCCCGCAACTGCACGGCGAAGTCCTTGACCTTCTGGCGTCGGGCGGAACCATGCTGACCGGGAATGGTGTCTGCCCGGCACTTGGAGTCGAGCGGCCGAATGCCGCTCTTCAAGAACAGGTCGGTACCCTCGCGGCGCGAGAGCTTCAGTTTCGGTCCTAGGTATCTGGCCATCTGTCACACCCGCCGACGTTTCGGAGGTCGGCAGCCGTTGTGGGGAATCGGCGTGACATCCGAGATGCTGTTGATCTTCAACCCGGCGGCGTTCATCGCGCGAACCGCGGACTCGCGTCCGGGACCGGGCCCCTTCACGAACACGTCGACACTCTTCATGCCGTACTGTTCCATGGCGTTGGTTGCCGCGCGTTCCGACGCCACCTGCGCGGCGAACGGCGTGCTCTTCCGCGAACCCCGATAGCCGGATCCGCCGGCCGTCGCCCAGCACAGCGCGTTGCCCTGCCGGTCGGTGATGGTGATGATCGTGTTGTTGAACGAGGCGTGCACGTGCGCGACGCCGTCCGTGACAATGCGTCGGCCTTTGCGGCTCCTCGTCGTCGTTGCTGTCGCCATGTTGGCTTGTTCCGTCTCCCTTGGCCTGCGCGTGCTGGCTATTTTCTGATCAAGCGGGGCGGACCCTTGCGGGTTCGCGCATTGGTGTGGGTACGTTGACCGTTGACCGGCAGTCCCCGGCGATGCCGCATGCCCCGATAGCAGCCGAGATCCATCAGCCGCTTGACGTTCAGTTGGGTTTCGCGGCGGAGGTCTCCTTCGATGTTCAGCCTGGTTACTTCCGCGCGCAGCTTGTCGAGATCGTCTTCACCGAGTTCGCCGATCCGGGCGGCTGGATTCACCCCAACCGCGTCGCACATCTTGCGCGCGCTCGAACGACCGACGCCGTAGATGTAGGTGAGCGAAACCTCCGCGTGTTTGTTGTCCGGGATGTTGATGCCCGCGATTCGTGCCACTCCTAGATCTCCTGATATCCGCGTTGCGCAGCCGTTCTTCCGGCCACTCTCAACCCTGTCGCTGCTTGTGACGGGGCTCGGTGCGACAAATGACGCGCACGACACCCTTGCGCCGAACGATCTTGCAGTTGCGGCAGATTTTCTTGACCGATGCCCTGACTTTCATTGTACATCCTCCCTGGAGCCGCCCTGTCGGGGGGCTCGGGATTGCCTCGAACTCCTACCTTCGCCCTTGGGGTACCGAACTGCCGCGCCGCCCGGTTCTGGCACGCCCGCCGCGACCGTAGTTGCGCAGATTGGACTTCTCCATGAGCTTCGCGTACTGGCTCGACATCATGTGTTCCTGGACCTGCGACATGAAGTCCATGGACACAACCACCACGATCAGGAGCGCCGTGCCGCCCAGCTGCAACGTGATGTTGAAGAACACCACCATGAACTCCGGCAACAGGCAAACCACGGCGACGTAGATCGAGCCGAAGAACGTCAAGCGGGTGATCACGTCGTCCAGATAGTCGGCCGTTTGCCGACCGGGCCGGATGCCGGGAATGTAGGCACCCTGGCGCTTCAGGTCATCGGCAAGCTCCTTCGGGTCTCGCATGAGCGCGGTGTAGAAGAAGCTGAAGAAAATGATGCCGCCGGCGAACAACAGGATATAGAGCGGTTGTCCGGGCGACAGGACCAGGGCCACGTCCTGCAGCCAGGACATGTTGGGCGCTTGGCCGAACCACTGGGCCATCGAAGCCGGGGCGAGCAGCAGGCTCGAGGCGAAAATCGCGGGAATGACGCCCGCCATGTTGATCTTGAAGGGCAGGGGATGGCTCTGCGGCTGGTACATGCGCCGGCCCTGTTGGCGCCGTGCGTAGTTGACCGTGATTCGGCGTTGGCCGCTCTCCACGAAGACGACGAAACCGACGATGGCGATGCCGATCGCCGCGACGGCGCCAAGTACCAGGATGTTGATGTCGCCTTGTCGCGCCGCTTCGAAGGACTGGCCAACGGCACCGGGAAAACCCGACACGATACCCGCGAAAATCAAGAGCGATATGCCGTTGCCGACGCCGCGCTCGTTGATCTGCTCGCCGAGCCACATCATGAACAAGGCGCCCGTCACCAGGGTGACGATGGCCACGAGGTAGAAGTCCCAGCTCGCGCTGAACGCAAGACCCTGTCCCGCTAGCGTGCCCGTCAGCGCGGAGCCTTGGATGAGGGCGATCAACAACGTGCCGTAGCGGGTGTACTTGGTGATCTTGCGGCGGCCCGCCTGGCCTTCCTTGCGCAGTTGGTTCAGCGTCGGGTACATCATCGTCAACAGGTTCATGATGATG
Organism: Gammaproteobacteria bacterium; assembly: GCA_026705345.1. GTDB lineage: Bacteria > Pseudomonadota > Gammaproteobacteria > Pseudomonadales > Azotimanducaceae > VXYL01. The sequence goes on along the minus strand of JAPPAV010000040.1, from coordinate 14,144 downwards.
CTCGACGTGATGTAGGGCATGACCCCGAGCGCCAGGATGCTCATCCGTTCCAGCGCACCGCCCGAGAACATGTTGAAGATGTCGAGGATGCCGCCCTGGTTCGCATCGAACAGGTTGCGAAGCTGATCGGGGTTGATACCGGGCACCGGAATGTGGGTGCCGATCCGGTACACCAGGAGGGCGAACAGGACGAACAGCAGTCGCGAGCGTAGCTCGGACAGTCCTCCGCTTCTTGCTCCGGTAATGGCCGGCGCCGCGGTCGCCACTATCTACCTCGTCCGTCGGGCGACGTCGTCACTTGAACCATCCTATGAATGCCGTCATGGTGCCTTTCACTTGTCCTGCGAGGTGCTACTCGCTCGTGACCTTGCCCCCCGCCTTCTCGATGGCGGCGCGAGCGCCCTTGCTGACGGGTAGCCCCCGCACCTCGATCGCGCTGGATAGGGTGCCGGACAGGAATACCCGGGCTCGTACGGCGCGTTTCGACACCACGCCGGCCGCTTTGAGTCCGTCAAGATCGACGACGCCGTCGCGGGTGGCCGAGGCAAGTTCGGACGTTCGCACCTCCGCTGTCTTCAAGGCGACGCGCGAGCGGAAACCAAACGCCGGAATGCGTTTCTGCAGGGGCAGCTGCCCGCCTTCGAAACCGGGCCTCACGTTGCCGCCCGAGCGCGACCGCTGGCCCTTGTGACCTCGACCCGCGGTCTTGCCGCCACCGGCCGCGATGCCGCGGCCGACGCGTTTCTTCGGCTGCTTGCTGCCGGGCGCTGGGCCGATGTTGTTCAGCCGAGTCGTCATCTATTCGTTCTCCACCTCGAGGAGATAGGCGACCTTGTCGATCATGCCGCGCACTGCGGGCGTGTCCTCCAGTTCGCTGACGGAGCCCACGCGACGCAGACCGAGCCCCGCCACGCAAGCACGGTGCTTGGGGAGTCGGCCCGAAGGCGACTTCACGAGCTTGATCTTCACGGATTTCTTCGCCACGTTGCCACGCCTCCGCCGCTAGGCGGTGATCTCCTCGACCGTTTTGCCGCGCTTCGCGGCGATCATCTGCGGGGACCGCATGCTTGTCAGGGCACGGAACGTCGCTGTCACGACATTCACCGGATTGGTGGATCCGTAGCACTTGGCGAGTACGTTCCGGACGCCGGCGCACTCTAGCACGGCGCGCATCTTGTCCCCGGCGATGATGCCTGTGCCTTCGGAGGCCGGCTGCATGTAGACGGTGGATGCACCGAAGTTCTCCTTGACCGGGTACCAGATCGTGGTGCCGTTCAACTCGACGTCGACCATGTTGCGGCGGGCCGCCTCGTTCGCCTTCTGGATCGCCATGGGGGTTTCCCGGGCCTTGCCGCGCCCGAATCCAACCCGGCCCTCGGTGTCGCCGACGACGACGAGCGCGGTGACGCCACGTTGGCGCCCGCCTTTGACGACCTTCACGACAAAGTTGACGTGGACAACCTTCTCGACGAGGCCCTCTTCCTTGATTTCTTCGGAATAAGCCATGTTTGCTCTATTTTCGTTGGACGCGGAAACAGGCTCTCACCCGAATCGACGTCCGATGCCGTATTGTCACCATCACTCGTCGCACCGGCGTTCCACCGCTAGAACTCCAATCCCCCGGCGCGTGCTGCCTCCGCCAAGGCCTTCACGCGGCCGTGGTACTTGTAGCCGGAGCGGTCGAATGCGACCTCGCGCACACCGGCCGCCACGGCCCGTTCGGCGACCAGGGCGCCGACGGCCCTTGCCGCGTCGACATTGCCGCCATTGCCGTCCTTCAGTCCCTCGTCGAGGGTCGATGCCTGCACCAAGATGCGGTCGCCGCCGTCTTCGCAGTTGATCACTTGCGCATACATGTGGCGAGGCGTTCGGTGCACGGTCAGCCGCAGGGAATTCGATTCCCGGATCTTCATCCGCGTCCGCTTGGCACGCTTCGCCCGGTTTACCTTTCTGGCCCGGCCCGCGCCGCTGTGTTTGACAGAGCGTTGCGTCACTTTTTCTTGCCTTCCTTGCGTCGCACGCGTTCGTTCAGATAGCGCACACCCTTGCCCTTGTAGGGTTCGGGCGGACGAAAACCGCGAATTTCCGCGGCAACCTGTCCCACAAGCTGTTTGTCGATGCCTCGGACCACGATCTCGGTCTGGCTGGTGGTTTCAACCTCGATGCCTTCGGGCAGTTCGTAATCTATGGGGTGCGAGTAGCCAAGTTGCAAGTTCAGTCGGCGACCCCGGGCCTGGGCGCGATAGCCGACGCCCTGCAACTCGAGCCGTTTCTCGAATCCCTCGGAGACGCCCACCACCATGCTATTGACCAGCGACCGCGTCGTGCCGGCAAGCGCTTTGGCGGTTCGCGTCGCATGCCGGGGGGCGAACGTCACGACGTTGTCCTCCCGCTTGACTTCCACCTCGGGCGCAACGTCCAGGGACAGCGACCCTTTGTTGCCCTTGGCGGTGACCACCGCACCGTCTCCGCCAACGACAGCGACTTCGACGCCGTCGGGCACCTGTATGGGACTGTTCGCGATTCTGGACATGGCTAGCGGTGGAACCCCGGCGCGACGAGTGATTGCGCCATGACGGCTTCGAAACTTGACTCGAGTGGGAGCCTTTTGCCGCGTTCAAACATGTTAGAAGACCGTGCAGAGGACTTCGCCGCCCACGCCGGCCCGTCGGGCCGCGCGGTCGGTCATGACGCCGAGGTTCGTGCTGACGACGGCGATTCCCAAACCACCGCGGACTTCGGGCAGTTCGTCGCAGGGCTTGTAGATACGCAACCCCGGCCGGCTCACTCGGTCTATGTCGGCGATCACGGGTTCGCCGTCGACGTAGCGCAGCGAAATGCTGAGCAAGGGCTTCGTGCCCTCGGTAACCTGGTAGCCGCCGATGTAGCCCTCGTCGCGCAACACCTTGCAGACCGCCGTCTTCAACTTCGAACTCGGCACGTCGACCGATTCGTGTTGGGCTCGTTGGGCATTCCTGATCCGGGTCAGGAGATCGGCGATGGGATCCTGCATGCTCATGATCGACTCACTTTTTCTCCTGTCCGCGGCACATGGCTCTCGCTCGAAACAAGCGCTGATGCCGTATTGTTGCCGTCATTCGCCAGCCGCCGTGCCACCGCTACCAGCTCGCCTTGACGAGCCCGGGAATGTCGCCGCGGTTGGCCGCCTCGCGGAGCTTGTTGCGACCCAAGCCAAACTTCCGATAGACGCCCCGGGGTCGTCCGGTTTGGCCGCATCGGTTGCGGAGCCGGACAGGGGAGGCATTGCGCGGCAGCTTTTGCAGTTGCTGCTGGGCCTGCCACCGGTCGGCGTCCGAGGCGTTGCGGTCGCCGATTACCTTCTTCAAGGCGGCTCGTTTCGACGCGTATTTGGCGACGATCTTCTGGCGCTTCTTCTCGCGCTCGATGACGGAAATCTTTGCCATTGACTCTTCTTCCCTATGCGGTGCGGCGTGGCGGTCAGTTTCGGAAGGGGAAGTCGAAGCCCTTGAGGAGCGCAAGGCCTTCTTCGTCCGTCTTCGCTGTGGTCGTGACAACCACGTCCAGACCTCGGATCTTGTCGATCCGGTCGTAGTCGATTTCCGGAAAGACGATCTGTTCCGAAATTCCCATCGAGAAGTTGCCGCGGCCATCGAACGAACGGGGATTCAAGCCCCGGAAGTCCCGCATGCGCGGAATGGCGATGCCGATGAGGCGCTCGACGAACTCGTACATCCGCGTCCGACGTAGCGTGACCTTGCAGCCGACCGGAAACCCCTCGCGGATCTTGAAACCGGCTTCCGACTTCCTTGCCTTGGTGACAACGGGCTGTTGGCCGGCGATCAGTGCTAAGTCCGACACCGCCGCATCCATGGTTTTCCGGTCGCCCACGGCATCGCCCACACCCATATTGAGCGTGACCTTGGCGAGACGGGGCGCTTCCATCACCGACCGGTAGTTGAACTGTTCAACCAGGGCGGGCCTGACGTCTTCCAAGTACCTTGTTTTCAAGTCCGACATGGTTAAACGTCCTCGTCCACCAGCGTGTTGGTGGACTTGAAGTAGCGCACCCGTTTCCCGTCCTCCTCGCGGATGCCCACCCGGTCGGCCTTGTCCGTCTCGGGATTGACGAGTGCCACGTTGGAGACTGCGATGGGGGCTTCGATGTCCTTGATTCCGCCCGGGTCGTTGTTGACTGGGTTCGCCCGGGAGTGCTTCTTCACGAGGTTGATCCCCGAGACAAGCAGCTTGTCCTCGGACACGACGTCGAGCACCTCGCCGCGTTTGCCCCTGTCGCGTCCCGCAATGACAACGACCTCGTCTTGCTTTCTTACCTTCCGCATGTCGAACACGTACCGTTAGTCTTCCAAATCACTTCCGTTGCGAGCGCAACGGTGTGCATGGGTCTTGCTCAACTTGCGCATGGCGAGCATCTACCGAGTGTCAAAGCACTTCCGGTGCGAGGGAAGCGATCCGCATGAAGCGTTCGCTGCGCAGTTCCCGCGTAACCGGTCCGAAGATCCGCGTGCCCACGGGTTGCAGCGCGGCCGTCAACAGCACGGCCGCGTTCTGATCGAAGCGGATCAGCGACCCGTCCGATCGGCGGACCCCGTGCTTGGTACGCACCACCACGGCGTTCATGACCTGGCCCTTGCGGACCCGACCGCGCGGAATGGCTTCCTTGACGGTTACCTTGACGACATCGCCGATGCCTGCGTAGCGCCGACGGGAGCCGCCAAGGACCTTGATGCACTGCACGCGACGCGCCCCGCTGTTGTCGGCGATGTCGAGCATGGTCTGGGCTTGGATCATCGTTGCGTCCTCAACCCTTAAGCCGCCGGCTCATCGGGCCCCACCCCATGCGTTTCGGTTTCGCGCATGCGCTCCACGACGCGTCCGAGGGTCCACGACTTCGTCTTCGAAATCGGACGCGTTTCGACGATGGTCACGACATCGCCTTCGTTGCATGTGTTGGCCTCGTCGTGGGCGGCAACCTTGGTCGACCGCCGGATGAACTTGCCGTACACGGGATGCTTGACTCGACGTTCCACGAGAACGGTGATGGTCTTGTCGGCCTTGTTGGAGACCACGACCCCTGTACTCTCGCGCGCCGCCGCCTGCGCGTCGGGGCCAGCCGACTCCGTGGCCGAGGTGTCGGCGGTCGCATCGGGGCGAGAATCGGCGGCGAGTGTTTCATCGCGCTCTTCACCGGTCGCAGCATCGACTTCCCCTGCGATGGCGTGGGTCTGTTCGTCAGGCACTTGCCTTCTCCCGGATCACTGTCTTCACACGCGCGATGTCCCGCCGGGTACGCGTGAGCAGGTGTGTCTGCGGCAACAGTTCGCTGGCGCGTTGCATGCGCAGTTGGAACTGCTCCTTGCGCAACCGTACGAGCTCGTCCCCCAGCTCCTCGAGGGTCTGGGCTCGCAGGTCCTTTAGTTCTTCCGCCTTCATCAGAACAGCGACCGTTTGACGAAAGCCGTTTGAAAGGGCAACTTGGCCGCAGCGAGGGCCAGCGCTTCGCGGGCGACGCTTTCCCCAACGCCTTCCATCTCGTAGAGAATGCGGCCGGGCTGCACCTGGGCGACCCAGTACTCGACACCGCCCTTACCCTTTCCCTGGCGCACTTCAAGCGGTTTCTTGGTGATCGGCTTGTCCGGGAATACGCGAATCCACACCTTGCCGCCGCGCCGTACATGCCGCGTCATGGCGCGTCGGCCGGCCTCGATCTGCCGGGCCGTCATGCGGCCGCGGCCCGTGGCTTTCAGGCCGTATTCGCCGAAGCTAACCCGGTTGCCACGTTGCGCCAGGCCGCGATTGCGGCCCTTCTGCTGTTTTCGGAATTTGGTTCGCTTAGGCTGCAGCATTTTTCTCTTTTGACCCGTCTGTAGGGCTTGTCAGCGGGTAACCGCGACGTCGCGGTTCTCCGGTTCGTCTCCAAGCACTTCGCCCTTGAAGATCCAGACCTTGACGCCAATGATTCCGTAGGTCGTCATGGCTTCGGCCGTGGCGTAGTCGATGTCGGCACGCAGCGTGTGCAGGGGCACGCGGCCTTCCGCGTAGACTTCGGCGCGCGCGATGTCGTTGCCGTTGAGCCTTCCCGCGACCCGCACCTTGATGCCCTTGGCGCCAAGGCGCATGGCGTTCTGCATCGCTCGCCGCATGGCCCGTTGGTGGCGCACCCGCCGTTCGAGTTGCTGGGCGACGTTCTGCGCGACCAGCAGTGCGTCGACTTCCGGCTTGCGGATCTCCTCGACGTTGATATGAACGGGAACGCCCATCTTTCGGGTCACCGCGGCGCGCAGGCGTTCCACGTCTTCGCCCTTCTTGCCGATCACGATGCCGGGTCGGGCCGTGTGAACCGTGATCCGCGCGGTCTGGGCCAAACGCTCGATTTCGATCCGGCTGACGGACGCGGCCGCCAGTTGCGTGGAAATGAACTCGCGAACTTCGAGGTCGTTCAGCAGATAGCCGGCATAGTCCTTCTTCGTGGCGTACCACACGGACGTATGGTTCTTGATGATCCCGAGGCGCAGGCCCGTGGGGCTGACTTTCTGTCCCATGCTAATCCGCCCTAGCGAGAACCTTGGACCGGCAAGTCCTTGGTCCCAATACGTCGTTCATAAATTTGCTCATCTGACAACTTGGCAACGCGTTCATCAGAATTGGCCGTCCGTCACCGTCACGGTCACGTGGCTGGTGCGCTTGAAAATCCGGTCGATGCGGCCCCTGGCCCGCGGCCTGCCGCGTTTCATGGTTCGCCCTTCGTTGACGTAGATGCTCGACACCTTGAGTTCGTCGATATCTGCGCCTTCGTTGTTTTCCGCGTTCGCTATGGCTGACTCCAGGACCTTGCGCACAAGTGTTGCGCCTTTCTGCGTGCTGTAGTTAAGGAAGTCCAGCGCCACGCCGACTTCCTTGCCGCGCACCTGGTCGGTCACCAGGCGGATCTTGCGTGGCGAGATGGGCAGTCGCTTGGCCGTAGCACTCACTTCCATGGTGTTCACCGACTTGCTCTTAGGATGGACCCGTGATCAGCGCCGCGCCTTGCGGTCGGCTGCATGGCCCCGAAACGTCCGGGTCGGCGCGAATTCGCCGAGCTTGTGGCCCACCATGTCTTCGGAAACGAAAACGGGGACATGTTGACGTCCGTTGTGGACGGCTATGGTCAGGCCCACCATGTCGGGCACGATCATGGATCGTCTCGACCAGGTCCGAATGGGTCGCCGATCCTTGTTGGCGGCGGCTTCGGCTACCTTGCTCATTAGATGCAGGTCCACGAACGGACCTTTGCGCAACGCCCTCGGCATCCTTCTACCTCCTAGACCCGCCGCGCCGACGAACGATGAGTCGATCAGTTCGCTTGTTCTTGCGCGTCTTGAAGCCCTTGGTGGGCACGCCCGTGGGCGACACGGGATGACGACCGCCGGATGACTTTCCTTCCCCGCCGCCATGGGGATGGTCCACCGGGTTCATGGCAACCCCGCGCACCGTCGGGCGTACGCCGCGCCAACGCTTGGCGCCGGCCTTGCCCAGCGAGCGCAGGTTGTGTTCGCTGTTGCCGACTTCGCCCAAGGTCGCCCGGCATTCGACGGGTACCTGACGCATTTCCCCCGAACGGAGGCGAAGCAATGCGTGGGAGCCTTCCCGGGCGACGAATTGGCAGGACGACCCGGCGCTGCGAGACAGTTGGGCACCCTTGCCGGGTTTGAGCTCCACGCAGTGGATCACGCTACCGACGGGGACGTTGCGCAGCGGCATGGCGTTCCCCGGTCGGATTGGGGCGGTCGAACCGGACATCACCTGATCACCCGTCCTAAGGCCTCGGGGGGCCACGATGTAGCGGTACTCGCCGTCGGCGTACTTCAGCAGGGCGATGTTGGCCGTGCGATTCGGGTCGTACTCGAGGCGCGCGACCGTTGCCCGGATGCCGTCCTTGTCGCGTTTGAAGTCGATCTTCCGATAGTGCTGCTTGTGGCCGCCGCCGCGGTGACGCGTCGTGATCCGACCGGCGGTGTTGCGACCGCCCGTGTGGCTCTGCTTCTCGACGAGTGGCTTGTAGGGCGATCCCTTGTGCAACGACGGGTCCACCACTTTCACGACGAAGCGGCGTCCGGGAGAGGTGGGCTTGGCTTTCACGACCGCCATCCGATGCTCCCTAGTTGTCCACTGCCATGTAGTCCAGATTCTCGCCCTCGGCGAGACGGATATACGCTTTCTTCCAGCTGGCGAGCTTCGTCGTCGAACCGCGAACGGTCCGCCTGCGCTTGCCCTTGACGTTCAGCGTGGTGACATTCGCGACCTTGACCTTGAACAGCGACTCGACGGCTGATTTGATCTCGCGCTTGGTGGCGTCCTTGGCGACCTTGAAGGCGTATTGGTTGCTCGACTCGCCAAGGCCGGTCACCTTCTCCGTGATATGGGGTTCGATGAGCACGGCGTAGCGGCGCTCTTCGGGTCCGAGGCTCACGACAATCGCTCCTCGATGACCTTGAGGGCGGGGAGGGTGGCGAGGACCTTTTCGTGGGCAAGCAGGCAAACCGGATCGATGGCCGCAACGTTCCGCACCTCGACATCGGGGAGGTTGCGGGCTGCCAGTTCAAGGTTCCTGTCGGACTCGTCCGTCAGGATGAGAACGTCCTCGATTCCGAGTTCGGCGAGCCGGTTGGCGAGGAGCTTGGTCTTGGGAGAGTCGAGGGAGAGGGCGGAGGGAGAGGAGAGGGAAACGAGGCGGTTGTGGCGGAGGAGTTCGGAAAAAATACAGCGGATCGCACCTTGGAACATCTTGCGGTTCAGCTTCTGGGAATGATCCGCTGGCCGCGCGGCAAACGTGCGGCCGCCACCCACCCAGATCGGGCTGCGAATCGAACCCGCCCGGGCGCGACCGGTACGCTTCTGCCGCCACGGCTTGCGTCCTCCGCCGCGGGCGTCTGAACGGGACTTCTGTGCCTTGCTGCCACTGCGGGCGCCTGCAAGCCAAGCCACGACGGCCTGGTGCACCAGGGGCTCGTTGAACTCACGACCGAAAGCCGCTTCGGAGACTTGCACCGCTTCGCCGTCCGCCGAAGCCACCGAGAGGCTCATCCGCGCCTCCGTTTTGCCGCCGGCTTGATGCACACATCGGCGCCCGGAGCCCCGGGAACGGCGCCCTTGACGAGAACCAGGTTCTCCTCGGGTAGGACGTCGACGATCGTCAGATTCTGGGTGGTAACGCGGCTATTGCCCAAGTGGCCGGCCATCTTCTTGCCCTTGAACACCCTGCCGGGGGTTTGGCACTGGCCGATGGAGCCGGGCGCACGGTGGGAGAGCGAGTTGCCGTGGGTAGCGTCCTGGGTGCGGAAGTTCCACCGTTTGACGGTGCCGGCGAAGGATTTTCCCTTGCTGACCCCGGCAACGTCGACGACCTGCCCCTTCTCGAATTGGCCGACGCCGAGTTCGGCACCGGGCTTGATGTCCTCGCCCGGTGCGTCGGCAAGCCGGAATTCCCATAGACCCCGGCCGGCTTCGATGCCAGCCTTCGCAAAGTGCCCTGCCTGCGGTCGATTCACGTGGTTGGCATTGGCCTGTCCGGTCGTCACCTGCACGGCGTGATAGCCGTCGGTGTCTTCGGTCTTTACCTGCGTGACCCGGTTGGGCGTGGCCACGATGACGGTAACGGGTACCGATTCCCCGGTTTCCGTGAAGACCCGCGTCATGCCGCTCTTCGTTCCGATGACCCCGATGGCCATTTCCGTCCGCCTTACCTAGTCAATCCGAATCGAAGAGGGTTCGTCAGGCCGACCGCGGGACGCTGATCTGCACGTCCACGCCGGAGGCGAGATCGAGCTTCATCAGCGCGTCGACGGTCTTGTCGTTGCCGGTAGGCACGACGATATCGAGCAGCCGTTTGTGGGTCCGGATTTCGTACTGGTCGCGGGCGTCCTTGTTCACGAACGGCGAGATCAGCACGGTATAGCGTTCCTTCCGGGTGGGCAGCGGAATCGGCCCACGCACCTGTGCGCCGGTACGCCTAGCCGTCTCGACGATCTCCTCCGTCGACACGTCGATCAACCGGTGATCGAAGGCTTTCAAGCAGATACGTATGCGCTGGTTCTGAACCACTGTCTTCCCGGGAATTCGTCAGCACGGGCAACCTCTTGTTTTTATTGGCGTTTATAGTCGCCAACGGAAGCTTGAGATTGCCCGCTTCCAAAATGGAGCGCGGATTCTACGCATCTAGGCGTTTGGTTACAACGCCGCGAACCACGCTCAATTTGCCACCGATCAGATTCCGTCTTGCCCTCCGAAAATGTCGTTTGTCGTCATGATTTCCTGATGATTCCCTGCGCGATGTTGTCCGGCACCTCGGCATAGCGCGCGAACTCCATCGTGAACGTCGCCCGGCCCTGGGTGGCCGAACGCAGGTCGGTGGAGTAGCCGAACATCTCGGCAAGCGGGACCGACGCACGGATGATCTTGCCGGCCGGGTTTTCGTCCATGCCGTCGATCATGCCCCGCCGCCGATTGAGGTCGCCCACCACGTCGCCCATGTAGTCCTCCGGCGTTACCACCTCCACGGACATGATGGGTTCGAGCAGCACGGGATTGGCTCGAACGGCGCCTTCGCGCATCGCCATGGAGCCGGCGATCTTGAACGCCATCTCGCTCGAATCCACCTCGTGGAAAGACCCGTCGTGCAGCGTCGCGCGAACGTTGATCAGCGGGTAGCCGGCAATGACGCCGTTCGCCATCTGTTCCTCGAGACCCTTGGAGACTGCCGGAATGTACTCCCGGGGGACGGCGCCGCCGACGATGGCATCGACGAATTCGAAATTCGGAGCGTCCTCTTCGCCGTAGGTCGGCTCGAGCTTCACCCGGATGTGGCCGTACTGGCCGCGGCCGCCGGTCTGGCGGATGTACTTGGCTTCCTGGTCGATCGCCGAGCGGATCGTCTCGCGGTATGCCACCTGCGGTTTGCCGATGTTGGCCTCGACACCGAACTCTCGGCGCATGCGCTCGACCAGAATGTCGAGGTGCAGTTCGCCCATGCCCGAAATGATGGTCTGCCCGGATTCCTCGTCGGTGGCCACCGCGAACGACGGGTCTTCCTGGGCGAGTTTGCCGAGCGCCGTCGACATCTTCTCCTGGTCCGCCACGGACCTCGGCTCGACGGCCACGGAGATCACCGGGTCCGGAAAGTCCATGCGCTCCAGAGTGATCAGGTTGTTGCCGTCGCACAGCGTATCGCCGGTGGTGGTGTCCTTGAGGCCGATGGCGGCAGCGATGTCCCCGGCGCGGACCTCCTTGATCTCGTTGCGGCTGTTGGAGTGCATCTGCACCATCCGGCCGATCCGCTCGCGGCGGTCGCGGGTGGCATTGAATATCTGGTCGCCGGAGTTCAGCACACCGGAATAGACGCGGAAGAACGTCAGCGTCCCGACGAACGGATCGGTGGCGATCTTGAACGCCAACGCCGCGAAGGGTTCGGCGTCGTCGGATTTGCGTTCCGAGTGCGTCTCCCCGTCCGGGAGAGTGCCTTCGATCGCCTTCACCTCCGGTGGCGACGGCAGGTAGTCGATGACCGCGTCGAGCATGGCCTGGACGCCCTTGTTCTTGAATGCCGAACCACACAACGCCGGGACGATCTCGTTTGCCAACGTGCGGGTGCGGATGCCTTGGCGGATCTCGTCCTCGGTCAGTTCGCTGTCTTCCAGGTACTTCTCCATCAACGTCTCGTTGGCCTCGGCCGCGGCCTCGACCAGTTCCTCGCGCCAATGCTCGGCGTCGTCGGCGAGGTCGTCGGGAATATCTTGCGCCGTGTACGTGACTCCCTGATCGTCCTCGTTCCAGTAGATCGCCTTCATCCGCACGAGGTCGACGATGCCCTTGAAGTCCTTTTCCGAGCCGATGGCTAGCTGCATGACTACCGGGGTGGAGCCGAGGCGTTCGTTGATCTGGTCGACCACGCGTAGGAAGTCGGCACCGTCGCGGTCCATCTTGTTGACGAACACGATGCGCGGGACTTCGTAGCGGTTCGCCTGGCGCCACACTGTCTCGGACTGGGGTTCGACGCCGGCGGTTCCGCAGAACACCACGACGGCGCCGTCCAAGACGCGCAGCGAACGCTCGACTTCGATGGTGAAGTCGACGTGTCCTGGCGTGTCGATGATGTTGATGCGGTGTTGATCGTACTGTTGGTTCATGCCCTGCCAAAAGCACGTCGTCGCGGCCGAGGTGATGGTGATGCCGCGCTCCTGCTCCTGTTCCATCCAGTCCATGACCGCGGCGCCGTCGTGAACCTCGCCGATCTTGTGGGAAAGTCCGGTGTAGAACAGCACGCGCTCGGTCGTGGTCGTCTTGCCCGCGTCGACGTGGGCGACGATGCCGATGTTGCGGTAGCGGCCAATTGGAGTGCTGCGAGCCATCTTTGAGTCCTCAATGCCGGCGTTCCTTAAACGCCCGCGTCAGATTTGCCTAGTTACTCGTCGGAGTCCGGTCAGTAGCGGAAGTGCGAAAACGCCTTGTTGGCCTCGGCCATCCGATGGGTCTCTTCGCGGCGCCGGACGGCTGAACCGCGACCGTCGGACGCGTCGACCAATTCGCCCGCTAGGCGCGCCGCCATGGACTTCTCGCTGCGTCCGCGGGCGCTGTCCACCAGCCAGCGCATGGCCAGCGCCTGGCGTCGGGAAGGCCGCACGTCCACCGGCACCTGGTAGGTGGCGCCCCCGACTCGCCTTGACTTCACCTCCACGAACGGCGCGACGGCTTCGAGCGCCTTGTCGAAGGTCTCGATGGGATCCCGATGATCGCGGTCCTCGATGCGCGTCAGAGCACCGTAGACGATCCGCTCCGCCACGGGCTTCTTGCCGTTGACCATGACGTGGTTGATGAACTTCGCCACAGTCTGGTTGTGGTATTTGGGATCGGGAAGAATCTCGCGCTTGGCGACGACTTTGCGTCTGGGCATCTCTTTGGGGTCTCCTTAAGTCGCCTTGGCGAATACCAAGGAACTAGCTTCAGGCTGGTCCGCCACCTCGGGCGGCCTTACTAGGATTGATTGGGTCGTGCGGCTACTTTGGCCTCTTGGTGCCGTACTTGGACCGTCGTTGCCGTCGGTCTGCAACACCCGACGTGTCGAGCGTGCCGCGGATGGTGTGGTAGCGCACACCGGGAAGATCCTTGACGCGACCGCCCCGGATGAGAACCACCGAGTGCTCCTGGAGGTTGTGGCCTTCGCCGCCGATGTAGGAGTTGACCTCGTAGCCATTGGTAAGACGTACCCGGCATACCTTGCGCAACGCCGAGTTCGGCTTCTTCGGCGTGGTGGTGTACACACGCGTGCAAGTACCCCGCTTCTGCGGGCTCCCCTGCAGCGCGGGTACCCGGTTCTTCTCGATCCGGCGCTTGCGCGGTTTCCGCACTAGCTGGCTGATGGTGGCCATCAAGTCTCCAAGGACATCCATGGTGGTTGGCAAATCATGCCCAACCGTCAAGACGCGCAACGGGCTCCCCGTCGCGCGAGCGGCGCATTGTAGGCGCGCTCGCCGGAACTGACAACCGCCGGTCCGGCAGGCTGCGGCAACGTGAGGAGATCCAAGCGGGACAATGAAACACCCAACCGCGAAGACCTGGCGGAAGGCAGCAGCAGCTGAGGGAGCATCGCCCGTTTCGGTTCCGGCGGATCGGCGGTCGCGACAGTTGGATGTCTTGGGAAGGAATATCGCCCCCAGCAGTTTCTGCAGGCGCGTTAGTGGTCGCGATGATGGTGGAACGGGGAAGGAAGGGAACATCGCCCGTTTCAAATCCAGGGACCGAGTTGCGTTTCCCACCCTTCGCCCACCGCGCCTCCGGTTCGTCTGGGGACCGGCGCCGTGGACGAAGCGTGGAAAACGCACGACCGCTGGTGTTCCGTTGGAAGTCGGGCGGCAAGGCGGATCGCGGTGCTCCGGCAGGCGAACATCGCCCCGGGTTCCGGGTGGTGCACTACTCCGTGCAGGACGACCACGCCCACTTCCTGGTCGAGGCGGACGACAAGCTGTGCCTCGCCAACGGCGTGAAGAGCCTGGGGGCGCGTTTCGCGCGGTGCGTGAACCCGGTATACCGGCGCACGGGGCGGGTGCTGGCGACGCGTTTCCACCACGTCGCGAAGCGGACGCCGACGGAGGTTCGCAACGCCCTGGCGTACG
>JAPPAV010000150.1 GCA_026705345.1 Gammaproteobacteria bacterium | reverse complement strand
TCGCAGCCGTGCTCAAACTCTCCTCCACGGATGTGCTCGCCCACAATGATTCGGCGGTTCTATCCAGCGAGTCGAAGAGCCAGACGGATAATGTCCGCCATATGCTGATCGCGCTGATCGACGATCCACGCGTGGCCGTAATCAAGCTGGCCGAACGAGTCGTTGTGCTTCGCGATGCCAAACACGCACACGAAGCGAGTCGGCGGACGATTGCGACGGAAGCCATGGAGTTCTTCGCGCCGCTTGCCGGCAGGCTTGGCATTTGGCAACTGAAGTGGACGCTTGAAGATCTCGCTTTCCGGTACTTGTTCCCGGACGACTACGGGGAAGTCGCGTCGAAGCTCGATGGCCGCCGGGAGGAGCGCGAACGTCAGATCGAGGCCATTCGTCAGGATCTGGAGTTTCGACTCGCGGCGCGGGGAATCGATGCGGAGGTACATGGTAGGGCGAAGCACATCTACAGCATCTGTCGCAAAATGAGGCACAAGTCCATCGATTTTTCCGAGGTCTACGATGTCCAGGCCGTGCGAGTGCTCGTGGACCGCATCGATGCGTGCTACGGTGTTCTTGGCGTCGTCCACACGTCCTGGCCACACATTCCGACGGAGTTCGACGACTACATCGCGAATCCGAAAGAGAATGGCTATCGCTCCATCCACACGGCAGTCATCGGACCGGTGGGAAAGACGCTGGAGGTACAAATACGAACTCGGGAAATGCACGACGAAGCGGAACTCGGCGTGTGTTCGCACTGGGCATACAAAGATGGTAGCGAAGGTGCGCTGCAGTCCAGGAAAATGGACTGGTTGCGCAGCGTACTAGAGTGGCACGACGACCTAGGTCTGCGCGTCAACGGCGAGCAACTCAACCACGATCGCGTATTCGTGACGACGCCACAAGGACATGTTCTGGACTTGTCGCCCAATGCGACGCCCGTGGATTTCGCATATCGCATCCACACCGAGATAGGACACCGTTGTCGTGGCGCGCGGGTCGATGGTCGACGGGTTCCCCTAAACCGTCGGCTGAATACGGGCGAGTGCGTCGAGATCGAGACGGGAGACACCGAAGAACCTCGCCGCGACTGGCTGAATCCCGCGCTGGGCTACGTGAATACGTCGCGTGCCCGTTCGAAGATACAGTCTTGGTTCAGGAACCAGCTGACCGAGTCGAACGTACGTGCCGGTCGTGCGTTGCTGGAGGAGAGCGCGGCGCGCCTAGGCTTCACGGACGACTTCGCCGCTCTGGCCGCGCGTGCGGGCTACGACAGCGAGGATGCCCTGATGCTGGCCGTGGGGGTTGGAGACCAACTCGTCATCGACCTGTTGAAGCTGGTGTCCAAATCGCAAGGCGAAGCAACGCTGCCTAGCGAACCGAATGCTAAGACGGGGACATTCCAGGGCATCGTGATAAAGGGCAAAGATCGCGACGGCCTACTTCGCGATGTGGCCGCGGCCATCGCCGAACTGTCAATCTCGGTCGTGGCGACGAACGCACGTGCCGAAGTGCCGGGCAAGAGTGCAACGCTATCGCTAGAACTGCACGTGGACGACCTTGCCCAGCTTGCGAGTGCCGTGGACAATATCCGCCGCGTTCCCGATGTCCACGATGTAAGACGCGTCCGTTCCCTGTGACTGGTGGTCGTGGATTGTCATTCGCAGGGCCGATTTGACCGATGAAAATCATACTACTCGGACCGCCGGGAGCGGGTAAGGGGACCCAGGCGGCATTTATCTGCGGATCCTATGGAATAGTCCAGATATCCACCGGTGAGATGTTGAGGGTCGCAGTAGCCTCGGGAACTCCGCTGGGTCGGCGGGTCAAGGCGGTAATGGATGCGGGCGAGCTAGTCGAGGACAAGCTCATCGTGGATTTGGTCGAGCGCCGCATCGCCTTGCCGGATTGTCGAAACGGATTCCTGTTCGATGGTTTTCCGAGGACCGTTGCCCAGGCGGAGGCTGTGGTCCAAGCGGGAATCGGTATCGATGAAGTCCTGGAAATCGACGTGCCGGACGACCTGGTCGTGGACCGCTTGTCAGGTCGCCGAGTTCACGAAAAAAGCGGTCGCACCTATCACGTCACGTTCAATCCACCCGCGACGCCGGGCGTGGATGACGATACGGGCGAACCGCTGATTCAACGGGACGACGACAAGGAAGAGACAATTCGCGAAAGACTGCGTGTCTATCACGGGGAAACCCGACCGTTGACACGTTTCTACGAAGAGGGGGCACCGACGTTGGGTGTTCGCTACACGCGGATCAACGGTGCAGGAAGTGTTACCGAAATAAAGCAGGCGATCGCCGACGCCTTAACCCAGTAGGAAAATCAAGCCCCGGCAGATCGAGCGATAGTCTCGATGCTGGACATTTTCCCTTGATCAAATACTATTCGGTCGTCACATTCGGCGGTTCTGGGAGAACGTGCAATGGATGCTGCGGCAAGAGGCGACGGAACGGGCGCGCCCGCGAAGAAGCGTAGAGGAAGGCCTCCCAAGGTGGCGGCAAAGGCAACTCCGCCAAAACGCCGCGGCCGCCCGCCGAAGGCGAAGGTTGAGCAGGCGGCCCCGAAGCGCCGCGGCCGCCCGCCGAAGGCGAAGGTGGAACAGGCAGCGCCGAAGCGCAGAGGTCGACCGCCGAAGGCGACAACGGGTCAAGCCGCACCGAAACGTCGGGGACGGCCACCGAAAAGAGTGCCTTCCGCGAACGGCAGGAAGAGGCAGGTTTCGCCCGCGACGCTGCGCGCTGAGCGCGCGGCAGAGCGCTTGGTCTCGGTTCTCAAGAGTGAGCGCCTAGTCTTGGCGGCTGCCAAGGAAGCGAACGTGGTCGCCCGCACCAAGGCTCGCCAGACGCGGAACAAAACCGACAAGGCTGTGGCGAAACGGGCCCGCGAGAAAATCAAGCGCGTGACGCTGCGGGTAGCCAAGGCTCGAGAGAAGGCTCGAACAGCGAAGACGCGGGCAGTCGAGCTCAATTCCCGAGACCGTCTGAATGCCCGGGTCAGGTCGATCGAAGTCAAGCTCGAACAGGCAAATGCGGCGGCGCAGGCACGGATCGACGCCCGCGTCGAGCGGGCGGCGGCGACTTTCGCAAAGCGCAAGCGCGCAGAAGTCGTTCGAGTCGAAGCACGCAAAGCGAAGAAGCGTGCCCGCATTGCGGAGAAAACCATCGCGGAGTTGAGAAGCGGGAAGAAAAAGCGGCGCAAACGTCGAATCACCTGAGTAACTACCTCGGAGCGACGCGATCGCGACCGCTAGGCGGCGCCGTCGTCCGCCGAGGCGTGCGGCTTGCCGGCGTGGAACGGGTCAAGCCCGTCTCCTACGTCGTTCCAAGCGAGAGGACGCCCCCGTGGCGTTGCCGAGGCACACTAACTGTGCATCAGATGAGCGCCTTCGTCGGGCAACAAAATCACGTCGACGGACTCGCCGTCCTCCACGTCCCCCTTGTCTTCGTCTACGACCACCAGGCAGTTGGCCCCAGCCAACGTCGCCAGACGGTTGGAGCCCTGATCCCCGGTTGGAGTGACGACGAGTTGGCCATCGGACGACTGGAGAATCCCCCGCTGATATTCGCGACGCCCGGCCGAGTGCCTGACCCTTCCGTTCAATGTCGCAGCAAGAGTCAGGGGAGGCGTTGGCTCGCACCCTGCCAATCGATCGATCGTCGGTGCGACGAAAAGCAGATAGGTCACGATCGCGGAAACGGGATTTCCCGGAAGACCGAAGAACAACGCGTTTCCGACTCTGCCAATCGCGAGCGGTTTTCCAGGTTTGAGTGCGATCTTCCAGAACTCGATTCGTCCGATCCGATCCACCGCGTCCTTGACGTAGTCGGCATCGCCCACCGAGACGCCGCCACTGGTGACGAGCAGGTCGGCGTTTTTCGACGCCTTGTCGAGCGAATTCGCGATCATCTCCGGATCGTCCGGGATGCAGCCAAGATCGCGCGTCTCCACGGCCTTTTCGCGTAGCAGCGATGTGATCGCGAATCGGTTCGAGTCGTATATTTGACCGGCCTGTAGCGGCCTGCCGCGTTCGGCCAGTTCGTCGCCGGTCGAGAACACGGCGACGCGGATTCGTCGTGAAACGGTCACCTCTTCGATTCCACACGCTGCGAAGGAGGCCAAATGAAAGTGCGAGAGCCGGGTTCCGCGGCAACAGAGCCTGGAGCCCTGCTGCACGTCGTGGCCCCGGTGGCGCACGTGCTGGTCGCGGTGGATCGGCGTCTCGGTGATCATCGTGCCACCTTGGCGAAGGGCATCCTCCTGTAGGACGACGGCGTTCGCTTGGTCGGGGATCGCGGCGCCCGTGAACACGCGGATCGCGTCTGAAGGCGCACATAAGGCACTTGCTGCCGGTCGACCAGCGAGACTTTCGTCGATGACCTCGAAGCGCTTCTTTCTCGAGTGGTCCAAGCCCGTTGCGTCGACGGCGTACCCATCCATGGCGGACGCGTCGAAGGGCGGGAGGTCGATGGGCGCTTCTACGGATTCGGCGGCAATGCGGCCGACGGCATCCTCGATGGCCACGCGCTCCGTCTCATCGACGCGCCGCACGAGATCACCGAGTTTCTGAAATGCCAGGTCAACGTTTAGCATGGCCTTCATGGACACGGTGGACAAGGTGCTGGCAATCGAGACCACGACCGAGACGTGTTCCGTGGCGTTGGCCTTCTGCGGGCATTGGTTCGAGGATACGCGCTTCGCTCCCCGCCTGCACAATCGGCACGTCCTCGCCATGATTGACGGTCTTTTGGAGGCTGCCTCCCTCGACCGTAGAGCCATACAGGTGATTGCCTTCGGGGCCGGCCCGGGCTCGTTCACGGGCGTGCGCATCGGCGCGGCGGTCGCGCAAGGAATCGCCCTCGGTGCCGGAGCGCGTGTTCTCCAGGTGGCGAGTTCGGCGGTTGCCGCAGAGATCCTGCGCCGTTCGACGCCCCGTCGTGGCGAGGTGTCGTTGTCGCGAACGTCGCGGTCGGGGTGGTCCTACGTCGCCCGCTACCAATTGCTCGACCAGGGTGTGCGTTGCCTCGAGTTCGACGAACTCGTACAGAACGCGGATGTCGACGAATGCGTGGTCGATGGAACGCGGTACGTGCCGAGCGCACGGATCGTGGGGGAACTGGCGCTCGCCAACCTGGCTAGTGCGGGGCAACCGGCCACGGCGTTGCCGTACTACATAGAAGGCGACAGCCCTTGGCGGCCGACCTGAGCGAGATGGAACTGCCGGACGTTCGTCGGCGCGTTCGACAGGGACGGCGCTTGGCGCTTGCCCGAGCCTGCGACGCGCGGCCGGGATTGCGCGTCCACGACGCCCTCGCCGGTTGGGGTACAGACGGCTTGGTGCTCGCCGCACTGGGCTGCCGGGTTCACTTGAGCGAAAGGAACGCCGAGGTGTATCGGATTCTCGATTCTCGACTGCGCGCCGAATCGGATCGATTGCCTCGTGTGCAATCCGATTCCATCAGTTGGGCGCACGAGGACGCCCGCGACCGATGGCGAACCGGCGGCCACTTCGACGTCGTCTACCTCGATCCCATGTTCGGCCAACATCCAAAGACCGCACTGCCGGCGAAGCGAATGCAGGTGCTCGCGAACCTCGCGGGCGAAATGTCTCGAGAAATGATCATCGAGTTGATCGGGAACGCGCGTTGCGTTGCGTCTTCGCGCGTGGTCGTCAAACGCCGCGCGCGCGTCGCAGCCTTCGGCCAGCCGGATTGGCAGATTCGTGCCCGTAGCGTGCGTTTCGACGTCTACTTGGCCGTGCCGTGCTGCTCCAGCGATTGACGCAGTTCCACGGCAACCACGTAGCGGCCTGCGCGTAGTATGTCGGCGACGCGTTCGTCGAACTCAAGGCGCCCCGCGTCGTCCGGTATCAGAACTTCGTTCTCGGTCAGGTGGGCGAGAAAGGCGGAGAAGAGTCGGGCGTCGGCGAATTCCGGCGAGTCGAGTCCGTACAGCTTCGAGAATCTCGCCGCCGTTGCGCGGCATTCAAGCAACAGGGCGGCTTGGTCGAGCACACCGGAGCCCGCACGGTGCAGCAAGGCCAGGGTGATGTAGAAGCGTTCGAGCACGGGCATGATCGTGTTGGCGAGGAGTCGAAGTCGGTAGCGACCACCGGGATCGGCCGGGGCGGACACCGTACCGCGGCGTTGCTCGATGACATCGACGCCGTGCAGGCGTTCGAGCCAATCGCCGAACCCGTCGGCTCCGAGACTCGAAAGCTCGCGGGCGATATAAGGATAGATCGCTTCGAATAGCCGGCGCAGAATCACCCGCCGAATACCCCGGCGGTTTGCCACCAGGCAGGCGATCAGTGACGGCGCGGCGATGGTGTGCAGAACATTGTTCCGGTACCACGTCATCAGCACGGCGGTCACGGGGTCGTGCCCCAGGATGTCGCCCACCTTGCCCGCGACGTTCTCCCGGGTAAGTAGTCCTAAGTCTTCTACGTGTCTAATCACTTCGCCGACCGAGGCCCCGGTCACGGCGTAGGCGTGGTTGTCGTGTTGCTCGACGAGGTTCCGGTAGAGCTCGATTTGGGTCTTGAGTGTCGTCTCGTCGATGAACTGGCGGGGCATCGAGAGCGTCGCGAGCGCCACCAGACTCACGGCGTTGACGTAGGCGGAGTCGTTTATGCCGCCGAGTATGCGCCGGCCCAGCGCCCGCACGAGCCGGTCGTTTCCGGGGTCGCCGAGAGAGTCTGCAAGATCGATGGGTTCGCCGAACCTGACCTGAACCGTGCCGAACGACTCCCGGATGAGACGGAGGCTTCGGAAGATCCCGCCGACGGTTTCGCGACGCTTCGCCGCACCCCGCAACTCGTCGAGATAGGCGTTGGCCTCGATGACCTTTTCGTAGCCGAAATAGACCGGTACGAAGGCAAGGGGCCGCGGCAGACCGCGCCGATAGGCGTCGATCGTCATGCGCAGCATCCCCGTATGCGCCGGCAGCAGGCGGCCCGTACGGGACCGACCGCCCTCGACGAAATACTCCACCGCGTGGCCTCGCCGGAACATCTGGTAGAGGTATTCCGAGAACACCGCGACGTACAACGCGTCGGTGCCGAACTGGCGCCGCATGAAGAATGCACCGCCGCCGCGGAGTATTCGGCCGACGACCGGCAGGTCGAGATTGTCGCCGGCGGCGATGTGCGGAAGCATTAAACCCCGGTGGAAGAGTACGTAGGACAGCAGCAGGTAGTCGAGGTGGGAGCGGTGGCAGGGCGTATAGATCAGCGTATGGGTGGCGGCGAGTCGCTCGAACTTCTCGATGCCGGCGACCCGCACGCCTTCGTAGATGCGGTGCCACAACCAGGTGAGCAGCTTGTCCAGGAATCGGATGGCGGGATAGGACATGTCCGAAGCGATGCCGTACGCCGCCTGGCGGGCCGCACGTTCGACGCGGGCTTGGGACGCCCCGGCGGCCACCATTTCCCCAATCGCCGAGGAGACCTGGGCACTGGCGAGGATCTGCCCGACGAGGGTGCGTCTGTGCGAGAGATCGGGACCGAGGGCGGCGACCTTCTGGTTGCGGAATTTCACTCGCAGCAGCCGTGCCGTGCGTCGCGTGGCGAGGTTCTCGGTACCGCTTGCCCGGACGATTTCGCGCCAGCCCATGGGCTGGCCGAACTGCACGAGGATGTCGCCACGGTTGAAGATCAGGATGAGGAACCGGCGTAGCCGGGAGGACATCGCCCACCCCTCCGAGAACAGCGATCGAACCCAGGACTTGTCCTTGTTGGCCGCCCGTCCCCAGAAGATGGACACCGGAACCAGCGCCAGCGTCGAGTGCTCGCGGTCCCGAAGCTTGGCTTCAAGGCGGCGCATGCGCGGCGACGTCGTGCGCATCGTGTGGCGTCTCGTCCAGCCCGCTGGCCGGTTCAGGAAGAAGAACCGGCGCGCCTCGTCGAAGGCATCGATGGAGGAAAGCGGCGACGGCAATCCGTGGTCGCTGGCGACGAGGTCGAGCAGGACGATGTCGGCCAGCGACCGATTGGCGAGGGCGTAGACGATCTCCTCCCCGTTGTGACCGGGAAGGGTCGCGGCGTTTACCGTGGGGCGGGCAAGAAGGCGGACGAAACGGCGGGCAACTGCGTAGTTGAAGCGTCGTGCCGCCGGGAGCAGCACTAGTCGTCCGGACCGGTTTCGAAGAGGTCGTTCATGTCGGCCGGGTCCGTACTGCCTTCCACCGAGTATATGGCCTCGTATCGTTCACCGGCGAGAAGCTCTGCGGCTTCGCCGGAAAGCAGGATCGTGGGGCGCAGGAACATGAGCAGGTACCTTTTTGTCTTGGTGTCCCTGGTCGAGCGGAACGCACGGCCGACCACGGGAATGTCGCCGAGCAGCGGAACCTTGCGTGTCGTACGTAGGTCGTCGTCCTTGATTAGCCCGCCGAGCAGGATGATCTGCCGATCCTCCGCCAGCACGGTGGTTTCGAGTTCGCGCTCGTTGGTAACCACGTCCGCAAATCCCTGACCCGCCAAAGTCGGTGCTACGTTGCCCACTTTCAGGAGGATCACCATGCGAATGGACGAATCCTCGTGGATGTGCGGCGTGACCCGCAACTCGACTCCGACGGTTTCGCGGTTGATGGTCTGGAACGGATTGCTCGCGCCGTCGGTGGTCGTGGTGAAGGATCCCGTTCGAAACGGGATTTTCTGGCCGGCGACGTTCCTCGCCTCTTGGTTGTCCAACGTCAGAACGCTCGGTGTCGACAGTAGGTTCGCCCGACCATCGGTCTCGAGGGCATTGACGATGGCACCGAACGAGATGCCATCCCGGTCGAGCTTTAGAGCGGCGAGGGTGGGGGAGGTCGCGGCTCCTACGACCACGGCGGGGTCGATTTCGTTGTTGGTGTCGAGGCGCGCCAGCATCGCACCGACGACGCCGTTCAACGTGGTCGTCATGATAGGAACCGATGTACCCCGCGCATCCACAGCGCCAACCTCGACGCCGACGTCCTCCTGCGCGTCGATCGAGATCTCCACGACCGCCGCTTCGATCAGCACCTGGGCCCGGCGTACGTCAAGCTCTGCGACGATGGCTAGCAGCTCCTTCATCGTCGCGGGGTCCGCCCGGACAACCAGCGCGTTCAGCGACTCGTCGGCCTGGATGCTGATTTCTTGGCCTTCCTCCGTCGTGACGCTCACCAGTTGGCGCAGTAACTCGGCCACGGCAACCGCGTCGCCATGGTTGAGACGGATGACACGGGCCGTGCCGGTCGTGGTCTCCTGCACGTCGAGCTTGTCGATGAGCCGTAGAGCATCCGCGATCGGCTCCAGTTTTCCTTTCAGAATCAGTGAATTGTTACGCTCGTTGGCGACGATTTGCACGGCTTGCGGTCCCTTCGCGCCGCGACCGAGCTGGTCCGGCGCGATCTCCTCCAGGATGGTGGCCACGGTCCCCACCCAGGCGTGCTCGAGTTCGCGATGCACGATCTCGTCCTCGTCGACCACATCGGTCTGCTCGATCAGGCTGGTCAGCCGCGAGATGTTGCTCGCGAAGTCGGCGAGGATCAGGACGTTGGGATTCTCGATCGCAGCGACATGGGCGGCCTGGGGCATCAGGGGTCTGATCGTCTTGACGATTTCGGAAGCTTCGACGTGTGACAGAGGAATGACGCGGGTGACGAGGCGGCTCGGTGCCGGGTCCTCCAGGTTGGCGCTGTCGGCCCCGCTCTGTTTGACTGCGGTGTTCTGGAGCACCTCCACGACGCCGTTGTTCTCGACGGCACCCAGGTTGTGGACCTTGAGCACGGTGAGGAACAGTTCGTACACGCCGTCGCCGTCGAGTTCGGTGTTCGAGAAGACCGTGACCTTGGCGTTCTGCTGGCGGGGGTCGAGGATGATCGTCTTGCCCGTCATCTCCGCAACCTGGTTGACGAACTCCTGCATGGGCATGTCGGCGCCGTTGACCACCCACGTCGACTGCGCGACAGCCGTGCCCGCCAACAGGGCGGCGGCCACCAACACGGACGAGACGGCGTGGCGGGCGTCGTCCTTCGGCCAAGGCGCCCATCCCCGGACCGGTGAACTCCGGGGTATTCGTTTCACCGGCTGTTCGGCTCGTCGGCTGGTGCTCATGATCCTCTCTAGACGTTGAGTCGCGTTGAATCGTTGTCTTACGTGAACGAAGCGTGGTCTACGCCGGGCTAGTTCAACGAGTCCAGCGAGAGACTGAATGTGATCCGCTGCTCGCCTCGCTGAATCTGAACTTCCACGGACCGGCCGGCGAGGATCCTCTCGAGTTGGTGGCGATCCTCTTCCGGATTGCCGACCGGGGTGCCGTTCAGGCTCAGCAGCCTGTCCCCGGGCTCGAGGCCGGTGTCGTGGTCGGCGAATGTGCCGAGCACGTAACCGCCTCGTTCGGAGGTCGTAAGGCCCAGGGTCTCGATGAACTTCCGAGGGTCGCGGTCTATCTCGTCGCGGTGCTTGGCAAGTGTCCTCGCGATCAGGCTCCGGGGGTTTCGCTGCGCCCTGGGCGACGAGGCTTGGCGGTGTGCCGAGGACTCCGCGCGATCGGCATTCGACCGTCGGACACCGGGGCGGATCATCTGGTCCCCTCGCTTGAAGCTCAGGTTCTCCCGTACACCGCCGCGGCTGACGACGACGCGGTCTCGGTAGACTTCCTCGAGGCGGGCGTTGCCGGGCAGGCGATCGGAGATCGCGTAGAGTTTGGGGTTGTTGTTCCTCTGGGAGATCAACGCGGTGGAGGCGTCCGCCTTGTCGGCAACGAATACTCCGTGGAGGACCAACGAGAGCTTCGTCTCGCTTAGTTTCTCGCTCCTCGGCGCGGCGTCGCGGGTGGGTTCGCCGAAAAGGTTCATCGCCACGATTCGGTCGATCGGGATGTCAGGCACGTCTCGTGCCGACGCGTCGGCGGACACCTCGACGGGCAGGGGATCCGGCCCCACTATGAAGAACAGCGACATCCACCACAACGTCGCCATGAATCCAAGGACGACGACTACCAACGCGGCGACACTGAAGATCCTGTTGTTCAAGAGCTTGGGGATGTCGACCACGCTTACTGTCCCTACTAGCCCTGGATTTCCATGGCCGGCGACCACCCTCGCCGAGGTCGGCGCCGAACGGTCAACCGCACGATGCGCGCTCGCGACCGCGATACCGCCGGAAAGACGATGCACGGCATTGTATCAACCCGTGAATCCCTAGACATCGGGGCCACTAGGTTCGAACAGGCGTTCGGAGACGGTGACGACCACGGCGTCCTCGTTGTTCCCATCTCGCCATGGATTCCCTGCCAGCGACGTCAACCGTGCGGTTACGCCGATATGGGCCCAGCCTTCGGCGTCCAGTCGGATATTGAGCAACGGCATCGAACCGTCCGCCGTCATCACCTCGAGGCCCGGTTGGCCCGCCACGTTCGCCAAGGTGCCGACCATGGCCGGCAACAGGACATCGTGAGTCTCACCGGACAATCGGTAGACCGCGCGGCCGCCTGACCAGCGCAGTCTTCCTTCGGCGGCGACACCGCCGGAGTCATGGCGGACACGGAGGCCGGCAACTTCGAACATTCCGTCGAGGGAGATGTGATACTGGGAGAGGAACCGGTTGACGGCTAGCGCGTCGATGATGCCGGTGGCCGCGAACTCGGTTGTGCGGGCCCCCACGGCTGCGGTTCCCGACGCCGTGTAGTCCGGGTGCGCGATTCTCCAGTCGGTTCCCAATTGGAAGTCCAGCAGTGCCCCGGGTCGCAGTGACCACGTAACCCGACCGAGGTTCTCGCCTCGATACGCGAGGTCCGCTTCGCCACTGAACAGCCGTCCCTCGGCCGTGTGGAGCGCCAAGCCGTCGACGCGGTCGGTGGCCAACTTGATTGCCCGGGCCGGCATCAGGGCCACACCAAGGAGCAGCAGCGCGGCGATGCCAACCAGCGCGGCGACTGTCTTGGTGGTCTTGCCGAGCACGGCCAATGATGTGTCCACTCCGGATGTCGAACGAGCGGCGTTCGTCGTTGGATCAACAATACATTGACGACGCAGGCGTCTCGAACGTTGACTCCCTCGTTCCTGCACCGGGCCGGGCGTTGGCGGCGCGGGCCGTATGGGTGACCCCCCTTGTGGTCGCGCGGGCGCAAGTGCTAGGCCAGCAGCACCTGCTCGAGAATCGCCTCGTAGAGGCGCGTCAAGGGTCCGAGATCCGCCAAGGCCACCCGTTCGTCCACTTGGTGGATGGTCTCGTTGACCGGCCCGAGTTCCACGACCTCCGCCCCGGTGGGCGCGATGAAGCGACCGTCCGACGTTCCGCCTGAGGTGGAGGACCGGGTCTCGAGTCCGACGATGTCGGCGACCGCCTCCCGCACTGCGTCGATGAGCTTTCCGCCGCGGGTGATGAACGGCATGCCCGAAAGCCGCCAGTCGAATTCGGTATCGGTGCCGGCGGCTTCGAATGCCCGTTCCACCGCGGTCTTCAAGGCGTCGGGTGTTTGCATCGGATTGAAGCGGAAGTTGAACGCGCATTCGAACTGTCCGGGAATGACGTTGCCTGCCCCGGTTCCGGCTCGGACGTTCGACACCTGAAAGCTCGTCGGCGGGAAGTCGGCGTCGCCTTCGTCCCAAGTCGTGCTGGCGAGCGTCTGCAAGGCCTGGACGGCCGAATGGATCGGATTCACGGCCTGGTCAGGGTAGGCCACGTGGCCCTGTACGCCGTGCACTGTCGCGGTGGCGCCCAACGAACCGCGGCGGCCAACGCGGATCACGTCGCCGACCCGCGTGGTGGAGGACGGCTCGCCCACGACGCAGTAGTCGATTCCGATGCCTCGCCGGAGCAATTCCTCGACGACGCGGACCGTGCCGTCGACGGCATCGGCCTCTTCGTCGCTGGTGACCAGGAATCCCAGGGCACCGGGGTGGTCGGGGTGGTTGGCCACGAAGCGTTCGGCGGCGACGACCATGGCGGCAAGGCTCGACTTCATGTCGGCGGCGCCGCGACCGTACAGAAAGCCGTCGCGCACACTAGGCTCGAACGGCGGCGAGGACCAGGCTTCTGCCGGTCCGCTCGGCACCACGTCGGTGTGGCCCGCGAGTACCAACCGCGGTTCCGGGTCGGCCGCGCCGCACCGCCGACCGGTGTGAACCGCCCAGAAGTTGTCGACTTCGCCGAAGCGCATGCGTTCCACCGCGAAACCGACGCCTTCGAGTCGCTTGATGAGCATGTTCTGGCACCCCGCGTCGTCGGGGGAAACCGATGGGCGTGCCACGAGCGCTTGGGTGAGCGTCAACACCTCGTCGGTCAGCGAGCTGGCGCTCTGCCGCTTGTTGGGGGGCGAGCTATCCGAAGTCATGCGTCTTGACGAAGTCGGCGAGTCGTTCAGCGGCGGCAAGGCAGTCGGCCAACGGCGCGACCAACGCGATGCGAACCCGGCCCTTGCCGGGATTGACACCGTTGTGGGTGCGTCCGAGATAGCTGCCGGGCACGACGGTGATGTTCTGGTGCCGGTAGAGCGCGGCGGTGAACGTTTCGTCGTCCACCGGTGTCTTGGGCCAAAGGTAGAACGCCGCGGGAGGCATTGCGACATCCAGTGCATAGGCGAGCACGGGGAATACGGCGTCGAACTTGGCACGGTACAGGGCGCGATTGGCCACAACGTGCGCCTCGTCGGACCAGGCCAGTTCGCTCGCCGCCGCCACGTGCGCGGACATGGCACAGCCGTGGTAGGTCCGGTAGTCGTAGTATCGGGCGATGATGTCCGGGTCGCCGGCGACGAAGCCCGAGCGCAGGCCGGGCACGTTGGATCGTTTCGACAGGCTGTTGAAGACCACGCAGTTCCGGTGTCCCAAATCCGCGTTGGCGGCGGCCTCAAGCAACCCGACCGGCGGATCGTCTTCGTCCCGGTAGATCTCCGAGTAGCACTCGTCGGACGCGATCACGAAGTCGAACTCCCGGGCTTTCCGGATTAGGGCGGCCAGCGTCTGCTCGGGAACGACCTGGCCGCTCGGATTGCCGGGGCTGCACAGGTAGACGAGTTCCACGTTGGGCCAGATGCTTGCCGGCAGGGCATCGAAGTCGGGTAGACCCGTCGCCGGAACGTAGTAGGGAGTCGCGCCCCGCAACAGCGCGGCGCCTTCGTAGATCTGGTAGAACGGATTCGGCATCAGCACCGTCGCGCCCGGTTTGTCCGAGAGGATGGCTTGGCCGAACGAGAACAACGCCTCGCGTGTTCCGCTCACCGGCAGCACCTCGGCAGCCGGGTCGAGTTCCATGCCGTACCGGCGATTTATCCACAGGGAGATCGCGGAGCGGAGATTGTCACTGCCACGCGTTGGGGGGTAGGTCGCGAGGCCGTGCCTGATCGTGTCCTCTGCGGTGAGCGCTGTCACCACGAAATGCGGCGCATCGTGTTTCGGTTCCCCGAGCGACAGCGCGACCGGTTGCTGGGACGGATTCGGGGTCAGACCGTCGAGGAGCACGTTCAGACGCTCGAAAGGGTAGGGCTTGAGCCGGTCGAGATGCGGGTTCATCGGGTCGCCGGAACGGGCGCGGCGACGCCGGCCTGGTGGCCGCGGGCAATCTCGGCATCGAGTGTGGAGCGGATCGTCTCCGTGACTGCCTGTGTCAGGCCGGCGTGGGTGATCGGGTGCTGGGTACGATTGGTGATCTCGAACACGTCCTCGACCCGCTCGCCAAGGGTCGTGATGCGGGCGCGGCGGACGCTGAGACCGAGTTCCTCGAAGAGTCCCCCCAATGTGGCCAGCAAACCCGGTCGGTCGGAGGCAACCACGCGCAGGGTGGAGGTTCGGGCACCCGGCTCGGTGGTCAGCGCGACTTCGGTCGGCATGACGAATTGCTTGAGTTGCCGCGACACGTGGCGCAGCGGCTGGGCGCCGCCGTCGCCTTGCATCGCGCGGGTCAGCGACTCGGCGAGTTCCCCGCGACGGTCGTCGGCCACCGGGGCGCCGTCGCCGTCTAGCACGATGTAGGAATTGAAGCAGATTCCCGACGCACTGGTTGCGATCCGGGCCGCGGCCACGCGGAGACTGGCGGCGTCGATGGCGCGAACGCTGTCCGCGAACAGGTTGTCGCGGTCGCGGGCGTAGAGGAAGACCTCCGTCGCCCCTTCGGCGCTTGCTTCGTCGGCGACGTCGAGCACGGTCACGAGCGGGCCGGTGTCGATGTCGTGACCGTCGATGGCGCACGTGATGGCGACCACCTGGGCGGGAGAATGGTGTACGAAGAAATCGTCGGCGGGATCGTCCCACAGCGCGATTGCCCGGTTGTTGTCGACGCCTTGGCGGACCAGTTCCGCCAGCGCGGCCTCGCGGCACGCGGCGGCCCGCTCGCCGAGCGCGTCGAGACCCTGCTGGAGTTGGCGCCGGGTGTTCTGATAGAGCTGTCCCAACAGCGTCGCGCGCCAGCCGTTCCAGAGGGTCGGGTTGGTGGCGTTGATGTCCGCGACGGTCAGCGCGTAGAGGTAGTCGAGCCGGGTTTCGTTACCGACGCGACGCGCGAACTCGCGGACCACGTCGGGATCGTGGATGTCCTGCCGCTGGGCCGTGGCGGACATGGCCAGGTGCGCGCGAACCAGCCATTCGACCAGGTCCGTGTCTTCGTCGGACAAGGCGTGTCGGCGGCAGAAACGAACGACATCGTCGGCCCCGAGTTCCGAATGGTCGCCGCCGCGCCCCTTGCCGATGTCGTGGAACAGGCCGGCGACGTAGAGCAGTTCGATTTTCGGCAGCTTGCGGGCCACGCGCGCCGCCAAGGGGAAGTTCTCGGCCGCCGAGTCGAACAGCAGGCGGCGCATCTGCCGGATGACCATCATCGTATGGGCATCCACTGTGTAGATGTGGAAGAGGTCGTGCTGCATCTGCCCGACGACCTCGCCGAATTCCGGAATGTAGCGTCCGAGCACGCCGTAGCGGCGCATGCGGGTGAGTTGGCTGACCAGGGTGTAGGGCGCCCGCAGGAGGTCCATGAAGTAGCCGGTGACGCCGGCATCGTTGCGGAACGCGTCGTCGATGAGATGCAGGTGGTCCCGCACCAGCCGTATGGTGGATGCGCGCACGCCCGCGATATCGTCGCGGTTCGCCATGATCACGAACATCTCCATGATGGACGCCGGCCGCGTCTTGAAGACGTTGTCGTGACTCGCCTCGATGTAGTCGTTGTGGATGTGGAAGCGGTCGTTGACGCGTTCGATCCTGGGCCGCTCCCCGGCTCGCAGGATGGCCTCGTCGAAGTGCTGCAGGAGGATGTCGTTGACTTCGCGGAGCAGCAGCACGTGGCGGTAGTAGTCGTGCATGAACTGTTCGACGCCAAGTTGCGCGTCGGTGTTGCGGTACCCGAAGCGCCTAGCCAGCTCCCGCTGGTAGTCGAACAGCAGCCGGTCCTCCTTGCGTTCGGCGATCAGGTGCAGACCGAACCGGACACGCCAGAGAAACCGACGGCCCTCGGTCAGCCAGCGCGCCTCGAGGCCGTTGAGGAAACCGGCTTCCACCAGTTCGTCGAGTTCCGGGGAGGTGTGCTCGTGCTGCGTGATCCAGAGGATGGTCTGGATGTCGCGCAATCCGCCCGGCGAGCCCTTGAGGTTGGGTTCGAGGTCGTAGTCCACATTGTCGTACTGGCGGTGGCGCCCGATCTGCTCGTCCTGCTTGGCCCGGAAGAAACGCTTGCGCGGCCAGATGGACTTGCGCGCCAGAACCTTGTCGAGCTTGGCTGTCAAGAGATGCGACCCAGCCAAGCGCCGGCGCTCCATCATCGTCGTGAAGACCACGACGTCCCGTGCCGCCTCGCGCTTGCAATCGGCGAGCGTTCGCACGCTGTGGCCGATGTCGAGCTTCAAGTCCCACAACAGCCTCACGAAGGCCGCGAGGTCGTCGGCAACGGCCCCCGGTCTCTTTGCGAGGATGAGCAGGTCGATGTCGGAATGGGGGTGCAGCTCGCTGCGGCCATAGCCGCCGACGGCGAGCAGCGCGAGGTTGTCGTTGCGTTCGAACCAGTGCTGCCAGATCTCCGCCAGGAACGCGTCGATGAACCGCGCCCGTTCCGCCACCAGCTCGTCGATGTCCGCACCGGACCAGAATTCGTCGGCCAGTGCCCGATCGGCCTGGGCGATGCGGCGTCGCAACTCGGCGGTGTCGAGGCGCATGTCGGTGACGGCGGCGGTTGCCGGCGCCTCGAGACTCTCGGAATGATCGGTTTCCATGCCGTTTGCGGGCTAGAACGGCTCCTCGGCACGACGCGTCAAGACTTCTGCGCCGTCTTCGGTGACCAGCAGGGTGTGCTCCCATTGGGCGGACAGCTTGTGGTCCTTCGTCACCACGGTCCACTGGTCGGGGAGCAGCTTCACGTGTCGCCTGCCGGCGTTGATCATCGGCTCGATCGTGAACGTCATACCCGGTTCGAGCCTGGCGCCGTTCCCCGGCTGGCCGTAGTGCAGGATTTGTGGTTCGTCGTGGAACCGGCGTCCGATGCCATGCCCCCCGAACTCTCGGACCACGGAGAAGCGGTTGGCGTGGGCGAGCGAGGCGATGGCATGGCCGATGTCCCCCACGTGCGCGCCGGGCCGGATTTGCCGAATGCCTTCGTAGAGGCACTCCTGGGTGACGTCGACTAGCCGTTTGGCCAACACGCTCGGCTTCCCGATGAAGAACATCTTGCTGGTGTCGCCGTGGAAACCGTCCTTGATGACCGTCACGTCGAGGTTCATCACGTCGCCGCGTTTCAAGACCTTCTTCGCGGAAGGGATGCCGTGGCAGACGACGTGGTTGACGGAGGTGCAGATGGACTTCGGAAACGGTGGCTGTTCCCTCCCGAACGTGTAGTTGAGCGGCGCCGGAACACAGTCGAGTTCGTCAACGATGAAATCGTGGCAGATGCGGTCGAGATCTTCGGTGGTCACCCCGGGTTCGACATGTTCGCCGATCATCTCCAGCACGCTTGCCGCCAGTCTTCCGGCGGTGCGCATCTTGTCGACTTCCTCGGGCGAATGTGTGTGAACGGGCATGGGTGCGAAGTATGGGGCAAGGGACCGCGTGACGCATCCGGCGTGTTAAGAACATCGCCCGTTTCAAACCGGGCGCCGAGTTGCGTTTCCCACCCTTCGCCCACCGCGCCTCGGCTGTCTGCGGGGACCGGCGCCGTGGACGAAGCGTGGAAAACGCGCCGGCGCTGGAGTAGTGGTCGAAACGCGGCAGAACCGGAGTGGCTCGCGGCTGGGGGAACGGCTCTGTGCCGGGTTTGGCAAGGAGCGTTTTCCACGGGCTGTCCACGGCCGCGATCCCCAAATCAAGCACAGCGGCGGCGGGCAGGCGGTGGGAAACGCGGGGCCGGATCAGGCAACTGCATTGGTCGCGCTGGGCCGACCTGTCCTGCCCGATGGGGAACATCGCCCTTTCAACTCGGCAGGCGCGCCGGCGACTGCGACGACGGTGGGGCGGCGTCGGAAAGGAACATCGCCCGTTTCAACCGGGGAACGTTCGCCGAGGCCGTCGACGGAAACATCGCCCCATTCAATTGGAGGAGCCGAGTTGCGTTTCCCACCCTTCGCCCACCGCGCCTCGGTTTTTGTCGGGGACCGGCGCCGTGGACGAAGCGTGGAAAACGCACGACCCTTGGTGTTCTGTTCGAGGTCGGGCGGCAGGACGGATCGCGGGGCATCGCGGCCCGGCAGGCGAACATCGCCCCTTTCATTCGCTGCGGAACAGTTGGCCGAATCGCACGGGTACTGTTGACATATACAGCAGTCCGGCGTATGCTGTCCGCCAGTCGCAGTACCCCGACCGGTGATTCCCGCAGTGAAGAGGAAACG
>JAPPAV010000115.1 GCA_026705345.1 Gammaproteobacteria bacterium | reverse complement strand
ACGTCTTGTCCGACGGCGCGGCGACTCCGTTGCCGCCGGCGACGGTGGCGCTGACCGTAACTTCCTTTTCCGGTCCGTCGACCGCGTTGTCGACCGCGGCGATCGTCACCGTCCCGGTGCTGCTGGTGGCGCCCGCCGCGATGGTCAGGGTCGTCCCGGTCTGGGTGAAGTCGCCCGACACGGTCGGCGACACCGCAGCAGCGGAGACCGTGAGAGTGACCGCCTCGCTGGACTCCGCGCTCAAGGTCGCGGTCACCGTGGTGGCCTCGTCCTCTTCGATGGAGGAGGAGCCAAGGACCAGGGAGACCGTCGGCTTGCCCTCGTCGTCGGTGATCGTCAGGGTCTGATCGGAGGGCGCCGCCACACCGTGGCCGCCGGCGACGCTGGCCGAGACGGTGACCTCCTTGTCCGGAGCGTCCACGTCGTTGTCGACGGCCGTGATCGTCACCGTGCCGGTGCTGGTCGTCGCCCCCGCCGCGATGGTCAGGGTCGTGCCGGCCTGGGCGAAGTCCCCCGACACCGCCGGCGACTTCGCAGCGGAGGAGACCGTCAGCGTGACAGCTTCGGTGGACGCCGCGTTCAGGGTCGCGGTGACAGTCGTCGAGCCGGCGTTCTCGCCGATCGACGAGGAGCCCAGCACCAGGGAGACCGTCCGCGTGTCGTCGTCGGTGATCGTCAGCGTCTGACTGGATGGCGCGGCTACGCCGTTGCCGCCGGAGACCGTTGCCGAGACGGTGACTTCCTTGTCGGGTCCGTCGACGGTGTTGTCGACCGCGGCGATGGTCACGGTGCCGGTGCTGGTCGTGGTGCCTGCGGTGATCGTCAGCGTCTTGTTGGTGCTCAGGCTGAAGTCGGCGGAGGTCGCCGGCGATACGGCCGTTGCCGAGACCGTCAGCGTTACCGCCTGGCTGGACACAGCGCTCAAGGTCGCCGTCACTGTGCTGGAGCCGTCCTCTTCGATCGAGGACGAGCTCAGGGTCAGGGAGACCGTTGGCGCACCTTCGTCATCGGTGATCGTCAGCGTCTCGTCCGACGGGTTGGATACGCCGTGCCCGCCCGTGGCCGTCGCGGACACGGTCACCTCCTTGTCGGGCGCGTCGACGTTGTTGTCGACCGCGGTGATCGTCACGGTCCCGGTGCTGGTCGTCGCTCCCTTCGCGATCGTCAGAGTCGTGCCGGCCTGCGTGAAGTCGCCGGACACGGTCGGCGATTTCGGAGCAGAGGAGACGGTCAGCGTGATCGCCTCGTTCGATGCCGCGTTCAGCGTCGCGGTGACTGTCGTTGAACCGCTGCTCTCCGAGATCGAGGACGAGCCGAGGACCAGGGAGACCTCCCGCGTGTCGTCGTCGGTGATCGTCAACGTCTTGTCCGACGGCGCGGCGACTCCGTTGCCGCCGGCGACGGTGGCGCTGACTGTGACCGCCTTGTCCGGCCCGTCAACCGCGTTGTCGACGGCCGCGATCGTCACGGTGCCTGTGCTGCTGGTCGAGCCCGCCGCGATGGTCAGCGTCTTGTTGGTGCTGAGCGTGAAGTCGCCCGCGACTGCCGGCGATACTGCCGCCGCCGAGAGGGTCAGAGTTACGTCCTCGCTGGATTCGGCGCTCAAAGTCGCAGTGACCGTGGTCGAGCCGCCGTCCTCATCGATCGACGAGGAGCTGAGCACGAGGGAGACGGTGGGTGCACCCTCGTCGTCGGTGATCGTCAGCGTCTCGTCCGACGGGTTGGATACGCCATGGCCGCCCGAGGCGGCGGCGGACACGGTCACCTCCTTGTCAGGAGCGTCGACATCGTTGTCGACCGCGGTGATCGTCACGGTGCCGGTGCTTGTGGTCGCTCCTGCCGCGATCGTCAGGGTCGTCCCGGTCTGAGTGAAGTCCCCCGACACCGCCGGCGATTTCGCAGCGGAGGAGACCGTCAGCGTGACGGCTTCGGTGGAGACCGCGTTCAGCGTTGCGGTCACCGCGGTGGAGCCGGCGTCTTCGCCGATCGACATCGACCCTAGGACGAGGGAGACCATCCGCGTGTCGTCGTCGGTGATGGTCAGGGTCTGGTTCGACGGCGCCGCTACGCCGTTGCCGCCGGTGACGGTGGCGCTGACCGTGACTTCCTTGTCCGGCCCGTCGACGGAGTTGTTGACCGCGGCGATCGTCACCGTGCCTGTGCTGCTGGTCGAGCCCGCGGCGATGGTCAGGGTCGTCCCGGTCTGGGCGAAGTCCCCGGACACTGTCGGCGACACCGCAGCGGAGGAGACCGTGAGAGTGACAGCCTCGCTGGAGACCGCGCTCAGCGTGGCCGTGACGGCCGTCGATCCGCCGTCCTCGTCGATCGAGGACGAGCTCAGCGCCAGGGAGACGGTGGGAGCGCCCTCGTCGTCGGTGATCGTCAGTGTCTGATCCGACGGTGCCGCCACGCCGTGACCGCCCGTGGCGGTGGCGGACACCGTGACCTTCTTGTCGGGAGCGTCGACCGCGTTGTCGACGGCGGTGATCGTCACCGTCCCGGTGCTCGTCGTCGCTCCCTTGGCGATCGTCAGAGTGGTCCCGCTGTGCGTGAAGTCGCCCGACACGGTCGGCGACACCGCGGCCGAGGAGACGGTCAACGTCACGGCTTCGGTGGAGGCCGCGTTCAAGGTCGCGGTGACCGCCGTCGAGCCGCCGTTCTCGCCGATCGACGGTGAGCCAAGGACCAGGGAGACCGTCCGTGTGTCGTCGTCGGTGATGGTCAGCGTCTGGTCGGACGGCGCGGCGACTCCGTTGCCGCCGGCGACGGTGGCGCTGACTGTGACTTCCTTTTCCGGCCCGTCAACCGCGTTATCGACTGCCGTGATCGTCACCGTGCCGGTGCTGCTGGTCGCGCCCGCGGCGATGGTCAGGGTGTTGGCGGTGCTGAGCGTGAAGTCGGACGCCGTCGCTGGCGACACGGCCGCCGCCGAGACGGTCAGGGTCACGTCGGCACTGGACACAGCGCTCAAGGTCGCCGTCACCGTGGTGGAGCCGTCCTCGTCGATCGACGACGAGCTCAGCGCCAGGGACACCGTGGGCGTGCCTTCGTCGTCGGTGATCGTCAGCGCCTGATCGGAGGGCGCGGCTACTCCGTTGCCGCCCGACACCGTGGCCGACACCGTGACGCTCTTGTTTGGCGAGTCGACGTCGTTGTCGGTCGCGGTGATCGTCACTGTTCCGGTGCTGGAAGTCGATCCGGCTGCGATGGTCAGGGTCTTGTTGGCACTGAGCGCGAAGTCCCCGGACGCGGCCGGAGACACCGCCGTCGCCGAGACTGTGAGCGTCACGTCCTGGCTGGACACGGCGCTCAGCGTCGCCGTGACTGTGGTTGAGCCGCCGTTCTCGCCGATCGACGGCGAGCCCAGGACCAGGGAGACCGTCGGCGTGCTCTCGTCGTCCGTGATCGTCAGGGTCTGATCCGACGGCGCGGCCACTCCGTTGCCGCCCGACACAGTCGCCGCGACCGTGACCTGCTTGTTTGGCGAGTCGACCGAGTTGTCGACGGCGGTGACGGTCACCGTCCCGGTGCTGCTGGTCGAGCCCGCCGCGATGGTCAAGGTCTTGGCCGTGCTCAGCGTGAAGTCCGAGGAGGTGGCCGGTGACACGGCCGCTGCCGACACGGTCAGCGTCACGTTCTGGCTGGACTCCGCGCTGAGCGTCGCCGTGACCGCCGTCGAGCCGCCGTCCTCGCTGATGGACGACGAAGCCAGGACCAGGGACACCGTCGGCGTGCTCTCGTCGTCCGTGATCGTCACCGCCGCTTCGGCGTCCGTCAGCGTGACGGGAGTCGAGGTCGCGGCGCTCAGCGTGACCTTGAAGGTTTCGTCCGGCTCGGCGATCGCGTCGTCGAGCACCGTGACGGTGAGGTCCTGCGACGTACTGCCGGCCGGGATGGTGAGGCTCCCGCTGGCGGCCGTGTAGTCGCTGCCCGACGAGGCCGTTCCGTCCGATGTCGCATAGGACAGTTCCAGCGGTCTGGCGGCCGCCGCGGCCAGCGTTACCGTCAGCGTCGCGGTGCCCGCCGACTCCGACACCGGGACGTCCGCCACCGAGGCCGTCGCGTTGTCGTCGTTGACGATCGTCACCGTCACCGAACTCGTGCCAACCGATGTGATCAGCGACTCATACGTGGGCAGCAGCCTGATGGTGAAGGTCTCGTTGGCTTCGACCAGGTTGTCGGCCGTGGTCTGGACCGTGACCGTCTTTTCCTTCTCGCCCGCGGCGAAGGTCAGTTGCTCCCCACTGTTGTCCGTCCCCGTTCTCTGCGTGTAGTCCGAACTGCCCGCGGTGCCGTCGGCCGTCGTCCAGAGCACGGTCGTGTCCTTCGCCAGCGCGGAGGACAGGCTCACGGTGACCTCGGCCGCGCCGCCCTCGGTGACGCTCACGGTGGCCGTACTGAAGCCGAGCGTGGCTGTATCGTCTTCGACGATGCCCAGCGTCGTGGACGAGGGGTCCGACACGCCGTGACCGCCGCTGGCGGAACCGCTGACCGTCAGTGACTTGGCCGCCGCGACGACGTCGTTGTCCACGGCCGTGATCGTCACGGTGCCGGTGCTTGTCGTCGCGCCTGCGGCGATCGTCAGTGTCGTTCCGGCCTGCGTGAAGTCCGCCGCCACGGCGGGAGACACCGGCGTCGCCGACACCGTTACCGTCACTTCCTCGCCCGAGGTCGCGCTCAACGCCGCCGTGACGGTCGCCGTGCCCGCGTTCTCGCTGATGGAAGAGGCGCTGAGAGCCAGGGAGACGGTTGGCGTGCCCTCGTCGTCGGTGATGGTCAGGGTCTGATCCGACGGCGCGGCGACGCCGTTGCCGCCCACCACCGTCGCCGAGACCGTGACCTGCTTGTCGGGCGCGTCCACGTCGTTGTCGACCGCCGTGATCGTCACCGTGCCGGTGCTGGTCGTCGCCCCCGCCGCGATGGTCAGGGTCGTTCCAGCCTGGGTGAAGTCGCCGGATGCCGCCGGTGACACCGGAGAAGCGGCCACAGTCAGAGTCAGCGCCTGGCTGGATTTCGCGCTCAGCGTCGCGGTCACCGTCGTCGAACCGCCGTTCTCCGCCACCGACGAGGAACCCAGGACCAGCGAGACGGTCGGCGTACCGTCGTCGTCAGCAATCGTCAGGGTCTGATCGGAGGGCGCGGCCACGCCGTTGCCGCCCGCCGCCGTCGCCGAGACCGTGACCTCCTTGTCGGGCGCGTCCACGTCGTTGTCGACCGCCGTGATCGTGACCGTTCCGGTGCTGCTCGTTGCCCCCGCGGCGATGGTCAGGGTCGTCCCGGTCTGCGTGAAGTCGCCCGACGCCGCCGGTGACACCGGAGAAGCGCCCACGGTCAGAGTCACCGCCTGGCTGGATTTCGCGCTCAGCGTCGCGGTCACCGTGCTCTCCCCGCCGTCCTCGTCGATCGACGAGGAACCCAGGACCAGCGAGACGGTCGGCGTACCGTCGTCGTCAGTAATCGTCAGGGTCTGGTCGGACGGCGCGGCCACTCCGTTGCCGCCCGCCACCGTCGCTGAGACGGTGACCTGCTTGTCCGGTGCGTCGACGTCGTTGTCGACGGCGGTGATGGTCACCGTGCCGGTGCTGGTCGTCGCTCCCGCCGCGATGGTCAGTGTTGTCCCGGCCTGCGTGAAGTCCCCGGAGACGGCCGGCGACACGGGGGAGGCGGAGACGGTCACCGTGACCGCCTGACTGGAAGCGGCGCCGAGCGTCGCCGTGACGGTCGTGGCGCCCGCGTTCTCGCTGATGGAGGAGGAGCTGAGCGCCAGTGAGACGGTCGGTGTGTCTTCGTCGTCCGCGATGGTCAGGGTCTGGTCGGAGGGCGCGGCCACTCCGTTGCCGCCCGCCGCCGTCGCCGAGACGGTCACCTGCTTGTCCGGCGCGTCGACGTCGTTGTCGACGGCGGTGATGGTCACCGTGCCGGTGCTGGTCGTCGCTCCCGCCGCGATGGTCAGCGTTGTCCCGGCCTGCGTGAAGTCTCCGGAGACCGCCGGCGACACCGGAGCGGAGGAGACGGTCAGAGTCACCGCCTGGCTGGACACGGCGCCGAGAGTCGCCGTGACGGTCGTGGTGCCCGCGTTTTCGCTGATGGAGGAGGCGCTGAGCCCCAGCGAGACGATCGGTGTGTCTTCGTCGTCCGCGATGGTCAGGGTCTGGTCGGCCGGCGCCGCGACTCCGTTGCCGCCCGCGGCCGTTGCCGAGACCGTCACCTGCTTGTCCGGCGCGTCCACCGCGTTGTCGGCACCGGTGATCGTGACCGTGCCGGTGCTGGTCGTCGCCCCCGCCGCGATGGTCAGGGTGTTGGCCGTGCTGAGGCTGAAGTCCCCTGAGACCGCGGGCGAGACGGCCGCCGCGGAGACGGTCAGGGTGACATCCTCGCTCGATTTGGCGCTCAGCGTCGCGGTCACCGTCGTCGATCCGCCGTCCTCGGAGATGGACGAGGAGCCCAACGTCAGCGACACGGTGGGGGTACCCTCGTCGTCGGTGATCGCCAGCGTCAGGTCGGACGGCGCGGCCACGCCGTTGCCGCCCGCCGCCGTCGCCGAGACCGTGACCTCCTTGTCGGGCGCGTCCACGTCGTTGTCGACCGCCGTGATCGTGACCGTTCCGGTGCTGCTCGTTGCCCCCGCGGCGATGGTCAGGGTCGTCCCGGCCTGCGTGAAGTCACCCGAAACCGCCGGCGACACCGGAGCGGAGGAGACGGTCAGAGTCACCGCCTGACTGGAGACGGCGCCGAGCGTTGCTGTGACGGTCGTGGCGCCCGCGTTTTCGCTGATGGAGGAGGCGCTGAGAGCCAGGGAGACGGTCGGCGTGTCTTCGTCGTCCGTGATCGTCAGCGTCTGGTCGGAGGGCGCGGCTGCGCCGTTGCCGCCCGCGACCGTCGCCGAGACCGTCACTTCCTTGTCCGGCGCGTCGACGTCGTTGTCGACAGCGGTGATCGTCACGGTGCCGGTGCTGGTCGTCGCTCCCGCGGCGATGGTCAGGGTCGTACCGGCCTGCGTGAAGTCCCCGGACACCGCTGGCGACACGGGAGAGGTGGAGACGGTCACCGTCACCGCCTGACTCGACTCCGTGCTCAGCGTCGCCGTCACCGTCGTCGAGCCGCCGTCCTCGTCGATCGACGACGAGCCGAGGACCAGCGACGGCGTCGCGGTGTCGTCGTCGGTGAGCGTCAGGGTCTGGTCCGGCGGTGCCGCAACTCCGTGGCCGCCCGCCACCGTCGCCGAGACGGTGATCTCCTTGTCGGGGGCGTCCACCGAGTTGTCGACGGCGGTGATGGTCACCGTGCCGGTGCTGGTGGTCGCTCCAGCCGCGATGGTCAGCGTCGTCCCGGCCTGTGTGAAGTCCCCCGACACCGTGGGCGAGACGGCCGCCGCGGAGACGGTCAGGGTGACGTCCTCGCTGGAAACGGCGCTGAGCGTCGCGGTCACCGTCGTCGATCCGTCGTCTTCGGAAATCGACGAGGCGCTGAGCGCCAGGGAGACGGTCGGCGTGTCTTCGTCGTCGGTGATGGTCAGGGTCTGGTCCGACGGCGCGGCGACGTCGTTGCCGCCCGCCACCGTCGCGGAGACGGTGACCTGCTTGTCCGGCGCGTCGACATCGTTGTCGACGGCGGTGATGGTCACCGTGCCGGTGCTCGTCGTCGAGCCGGCGGCGATGGTCAGCGTCGTCCCGGCCTGCGTGAAGTCTCCGGACACCGCCGGCGCGACCGCTGTCGCCGCCACCGTCACGGTGAGGTCCTCGCTGGAAGCGGCGCTCAGGGTGGCAGTCACGGTCGTCGAACCGCCGTTCTCCGTCACCGACGACGAACTCAACGCGAGGGAGACGGTCGGCGTGTCTTCGTCGTCCGTGATCGTCACCGTCGCCTCGCCGTCCTCCAGCGTGACGGGAGTCGAGTCTGCGGCGCTCAGCGTGACGTCGAAGGTCTCGTCGGGCTCGTCGATCTCATCGTCGAGCACCGTGAGGGTCAGATCCTGCGACGTGTCGCCGGCCGGGATCGTGAGGCTCCCGCTGGCGGCCGTGTAGTCGCTGCCGGACGAGGCCGTTCCGTCCGATGTCTCGTAGGACAGTTCCAGCGGTCTGGCGGCCGCCGCGCTCAGCGTTACCGTGAGCGTCGCCGTGCCCGCCGACTCCGACACCGCCGCGTCCGCCACCGAAACCGTCGCGTTGTCGTCGTTGACGATCGTCGCCGTCACCGAGCCCGTGCCAACCGCCGCGATCAGGGGCTCATACGTGGGAAAGAGCCTGATGGTGAACGTCTCGTCGGCTTCGACCAGGTTGTCGGCCGTGGTCTGCACCGTGATCGTCTTTTCCTTCTCGCCCGCGGCGAAGGTCAGTTGCTCCCCTCCACCGCGCGCCCCCGTTCTCGGCGTGTAGTCCGAGCGGTCCGCGGTTCCGTGGGCTGTCGTCCAGAGCACAGTCGTTGCTTTCGCCAGCCCGGACGACAAGCTCACGGTGACCTGGGCCGCGGTGCCCTCGGTGACGCTCACGGAGGCCGTACCGAACGCGAGTACGGCCGACTCGTCTTCGAGGATGCGCAGCGTCGTGGACGAGGGGTCCGCCACGTCGCGCCCGCCGCTGGCGGAACCGCTCACCGTCAGTCGCTTGGCCGCCGCGACGATGTCGTTGTCCACGGCCGTCAACGTCACCGTGCCCGTGCTCGTCGTCGAGCCCGCGGCGATGGTGAGCGTCTTGTTCGTGCTTAGCGTGAAGTCCGCCGCCACGGCGGGAGAAACCGGCGCCGCCGATACCGTTACCGTCACCTCTTCGCTCGAGGCCACGCTCAACGCCGCCGTCACCGTCGCCGACCCGCCGTTCTCGGGAATCGCGCTGGAACTCAGCTCCAGCGACAATGTCGGCGCGTCTTCGTCGTCGGTGATGGTGACCGTTGCCGAGGCATCGCTCAGCGACACCTGGGCCGACGGCTTCGGGTCGCTCAGCGTCACCGTCAGCGTCTCGTCCGGTTCGTCGACGGCGTCGTCGGTCACCCGGACTCTCACGGCGCCGGTCGACCTGCCCGACGGTATGGTCAGCGTTCCGCTGGTTGCCGTGTAGTCGCTGCCGGCTGTCGCCGTTCCGTCCGACGAGGCGTACGACAGGGTCACGTCGCGTTCCGGCGTCGAGCTCAGCGTTACGGTCAGGGAGGCGCTGCCTGCCGATTCCGAAACGCTCAGGTCCGCTACGGAGGCCGTCAGGGAGTCGTCGTCGCGGATCGTGGCGTACGTGTAGGTTGTGCCCAGCGTCACGCGGTCTGGCAGCGACAGGAACAACAGAGAGGACACGCCGATGTGCTCGTTCGCCTCCACGATCGTGTCCTGGGTGGTCTGCACCGTGATCGTCTTCGTTGTTTCCCCGGGCGCGAACGTCGTTCTGGCTCGCACATAGGTCACGTCCGTGGTGTGACTCGCCCGCGGATGATCACGCCAGGGGACGACAACCCACTGGAAGTCGACGGCGCTCGTCACCGCCCGTGAGAGGCTCCACGTGAACTCGGCGGAGTCCCCTTCGTTGACGAGTCCTGACGGGCCCGAGAGCGACAACGTCGCGGTTTCGTTGTCGCGGATCGTGGCGGTCGCGTCGCTTGTGGCCAGTTCGTAGCCTGTGGTCAGCAGGGATATGCGGATACTGAACGTCTCGTCGTTCTCGAAGACATCGTCGTCGGTCGTCTGCACGCTGATCGTCTTCCGGGTCTCTCCGGGCGCGAAGGTGATCGACCAGGAATTCGGAGCCACCGGGGTGAAGTCCGACGCTCCCGCCGTGCCCTCGACGGTGTGGTAGCCCACGATCACGTTGCTCGTGGCCGCGAGCGACAGGCTCACCGTGAAGCTGGCCGCGCTCCCCTCCGTTACCGTCGCCGGCGCCGACACGGACACCTTCCGTTCGGGCGCCCTGTCCTGAATCGTCACCGGGACCGTCCCGGTCCCGATCGTCGCTCGACCGCCCTCGACGGTGGCGAGTTTCACGTTGAAGGTCTCGTCCTCCTCGGCGTCCTCGTCGCCGGTCGTGGCCACGGTGAGAGTCTTCTGTGTCTCGCCGCGCGCGAAGGTCAAGGTCGTTGCGGCCTGGGCGGTGTAGTCCGTGCCCGCGGTCGCCGTGCCGCCGGCCGTCGACCAGCTCGCCTTCACCTCCGTTTCGGCCGCCGCGTCCAGTTGCGCCTTCAGCGTGGCCGCACTGCCCTCCGTCACCGTGACCGCGGCCGGCGTCAGCGAAACGCTTGCCGAGTCGTTGTCGGTGATCGTCACGGTCCGCCCTTGAGTGCGCACCGTTCCAGGGTCCAGACCGTGTACGGTTCCCGCCAGTTGCATGACCGCCTTGAAGGTCTCGCTGTCTTCGGCCACCGTGTCGTTTGCCGTCCTGACCGTGAACGTCGCGGCCGTCTGCTTCGATGCGAAAGCCAGGCTGTTCGTGGTGGTCCGTTCCACGCCGACGAGGTCGGAGTAGCTCGCGAAGCCGGCGACGCTGCCCGACGTGGCTTGCACCCACCAGTCGAGTTCGAACGCCTCTTGCACCGGATTGGACAGCCGCGCCGTGAACGTCACGTCCGACCCCTCCGCCACCGGCTCGGGAGAGCTCTCCAGCGTGAGGACCGCGGAGTCGTCGTCCGTGATCGTCACGGGGACCGAGTTGCCTTCGAGGGAGATGGCGTCATGCACCCCGCCCGAGCGGAGCGCCCACTGGATGGTCAGGTCCTCGTCGCCCTCGACGACGTTGTCGCCGGTCGTCGTGAGCGTGACCGTCCGCTTCCTGGTGGCGTCCGTGTCGGTAGGCGAGAAGTTGATCTGCTGCGGGCTCAGCGTGTAGTCGTCGCTGCTGGTAGAGCCGTTGCTCACACTCAGGCTGAGGTGGACGTTCCGCTCCACGTCCTTGTTGAGCGTCAGCTCGAGTGCGACCGCCTCACCTTCGTCCACGGTTCGCCTGCTCCTGCCGCCGGTGACCGAGACAACCGCGACGTCGTTGTCGCGAATGACGACTTCGGCGCAACGCGTGTGCGTGTTGTGGGAGATGGCCAGATCGCCCGTCGGTGCGAAGCAGACGGACGTGAGCTCGGTTCCTTCGATGAGCGAGTCATCGTTCAGCGTGATCCCGAAGGAGACGGCCAGCTTGTCGGCCGGGATCCACACCGTGTAGTCGTGGGAGTAGTCGGAAGCGACCGCGTTGCCATAGAGCCGGGTCAGCCTCGCGCCCACGGACCTGCCCTTCCGCTCGTTCAGCCAGGCCTGAGTTACGTTCGTGAGTTCCAGACTCAGATAGACCGTCTGTCCCTCGGTGCCCGTTACCTGTCGCTCGGCAGCGTTCTGGAAGGCAGCGGTGTTCCATCGGAGCTCGGCTTTGGGAACGCTCTGTTGCCCGGAGGCGAACTCGGCGGGCAGAAGCTGGATGGAGAGGGCTACGGCCGCCCATCGAACCGCGGAGAGCAATCGCTTCAGTCCGTTTCGGGGCACCGCGGCTCGCACCCCATCCTGCGTCGTCGGAGCGCAGAATGGGGAGCCGAGAGTCACGCCGTCGGGGCCTTTCCGCCGGCCCAACGGAGGTTGAATTCAGACGCCCGTTTACTCTCTTGGGCCAGCACTCCA
This sequence comes from Gammaproteobacteria bacterium, assembly GCA_026705345.1. Lineage (GTDB taxonomy): Bacteria > Pseudomonadota > Gammaproteobacteria > Pseudomonadales > Azotimanducaceae > VXYL01. Next base: position 7,716 of record JAPPAV010000115.1, on the reverse strand, counting down.
TTCTGATGGACTTCGCAGTAAATTTGGTGTATGGACCGGGCGGAATTCCATACGGTTTGTGTAAACTGAGGCGGCATTCGAGGCGCTGCCGGTTGGGCGCGCAAACCACACGACAGTCGGGCCCGCTCCCGGCCGGGGAAGGAGCACGATGGACGGAGCAAACGAAGCAGCGGACGAGGCCGCCGCCCACGACGAGATCCGCGCGCTGCGCGAACGCGTTTCGTCCCTGAGTTCGGCGATCCTGCGCGTCACCGCGAGCCTCAGGGTGCGGACCGTTCTCCAGGAAGCCATCGACGGCGCCCGCGCCCTTACCGGCGCCCGCTACGGCTTCGTCGTGACCGTCAACGACGACAACGTGATCCGTGAAGTGGTGTCCTCCGGCTTCACGGACGAGGAGCTCGACCGGCTCATCGGCTGGCAGGACGGCCCCAGGCTCTTCGAGCGCCTGCGCGACCTGCCGGAGCCCCTGCGCCTGACCGACTTTCCGGCCTTCGTGCGTTCCCAGGGCTTCTCTCCGGAGCTCATGCTCTCGGACACGTTTCACGGCACCCCGATGCGCCGCGGCGACCGCTACGAGGGCCACTTCTTCGTCGCCGGCAAGCGGGGCGCCCCGGCGTTCACGGCGGAGGACGAGGAGCTGCTGACGCTGTTCGCTTCGCAGGCTGCCGTGGCCATCGCCAACGCCCGGGCGCACCGCGCGGAGCGTCGCGCCAGCGCCCGCCTCGAGGCGCTCGTCGAGACGTCCCCGGTCGGCGTGGTCGTGTTCGACGCGAGGAACTTGCGGCCCGTGCTGGTCAACCGCGCGTCGCGGCGCATCGTCGAGAGCCTCCGGATGCCGGGACGCCCGCTCGAGGAGTTGCTCGGCGTCGTCGGCTGCCGTTTCGCCGACGGGCGCGAGATCGGCCTGGCCGGGATGTCCGTGCCGGAGGCGATCAGCAACGCGCGGATGCTGCGCGCCGAGGAGGTCGAGCTCTTCGTGCCCGACGGACGCAGCGTCACGACGCTGATCAACGTGACGCCGATCCACCGGCCGGGGGGCAAGAGGGTGGCGTCGGTGGTTGTCACACTGCAGGACCTCGAGCCGTTGCGGGAACTCGAGCGCCAGCGAGCGTCTTTCCTCGGGATGGTGAGTCACGAGCTGCGCGTACCGCTCGCCGCCGTGCGGGGCTCGGCCGTCACGCTTCTGGAGGACGCGGCGCAACTCGACCCGGCCGAGATGCGCGAGTTTCACCGCATCATCCACGATCAGGCCGGGCACATGCGCGGCCTCATCGGCGACCTCCTGGACGCCGGCCGGATCGAGGCGGGCACGCTGTCGGTGTCGCCGGAGCCCTCGGACGCCGCCGCCTTGATCGACCGGGCGCGGACTACCTTCGTCCGCGGCGGCGGCCGCCATGCGGTACTGATCGATCTCCCACCGGACCTGCAGCAGGTCATGGCGGACCGGCGCCGCATCGCGCAGGTGCTGACGAATCTGCTCACCAATGCCGCGGCGCACTCGCCGGGCACGACGCCGATCCGCGTCTCCGCGGAACCGGCCGGCGTTCACGTTGCGTTCTCGGTCGCCGACGAGGGGTCGGGAATGTCCTCCCGCGAGTTGACGCGCCTGTTTCGCAGATACCCTGGCGGCGTTTCACCGCAGCGCCGCGGCGCGGGTCTCGGGCTCGCCATCTGCAAGGGGCTCGTGGAGGCGCACGGTGGCCGTATCCGCGCGGAGAGCGACGGACCGGGCAGGGGCAGCCGCTTCACCTTCACGGTGCCGGTGGCGGACGGCGGCCTGCCTGACGCGGAGGTCAAGTCCGCGGGGGCGGCGGAGGGCCAGCCCGAGCCGGCCCGCGTGCTGGTGGTGGACGACGATCCGGAGACGCTGCGCTATGTCCGCGACGCCCTGGTGGCCGCCGGCTACGCCGCGCTCGTCACCGGTGATCCGCAGGATCTCCCCCGCATCCTCGCCGCCGAGAAGCCCGACCTGGTCATCCTCGACCTCGTACTGCCGAGCGCCGACGGCATCGAACTGCTCACGAGCGTGGCCGGGCTCGCCCGGCTGCCGGTCGTGTTCATCTCCGTCTACGGGCGCGACGAGACCGTCGCCCGGGCACTCGCGGCTGGGGCCGCCGACTACATCGTCAAGCCGTTCTCCCCGACGGAACTCACCGCCCGGGTCGGCGCCGCGTTGCGCCGCGCGGCCCGGCCCGGCCCGTTCGTGCTGGGCGACCTGGCCATGGATCACGACAAGCGCCTGGTCACCGTCGCCGGCCGGAAGGTGCCGCTGACGCCCACCGAGTACGACCTGCTCCGCGCCCTTGCCCTCGGCGCGGGCCGGGTCGTGTCCTACCGCGAGCTGCTTGAGCGGGTCTGGCCCGGGCGCGAACTCGACCAGCTCGACCTGGTGCGCAACTTCGTCAAGCAGTTGCGCGCCAAGCTTGGCGAGGATGCCGCGGACCCGAGGTGGATCTTCAACGAGCGAGGCGTCGGGTATCGCATGCCGCGGCACGGAAGCGCGCCCGCCGCGAGGGCTTCACGACTCGGCGGCGACGGCTGGCCTTCGGCCGGTGGTGATCCACCGAGGTCACGGACACGGTGACCGGTGAGGACGCGATCTGGTGTCGTCTGAAGGGGACTTGCATGAGTTCTCCCGAGGTCGTTGGTTCACGCGTTTCTTCTTCACGTCCCCTCACGTCCGCGCATCTCCCATTCAGGAGGTGCGGGAGGCCGAAAAAAGCTGCGGCCGGCTACCGCCGGCAGCCGTCCGGAAACGCCGCGACGTCCGTGATCGCGGCTGCCGCCGTCCCCGGCTCGTTGCGGTCCTCCTTCACCGCCCCGGTCGCCGTGTCCGTCACCCGGATCACGTAGCCCAGGTCCGTCGTCGACCCACCGAAGACCCAGACCTGGCCGTTCGCGGAGCAACCGTCCAGCACCTTGATCAGCACCTCCCAGTTGGCGCGGTCGAAGAAACTGAACATCCCCGAGTCGTTCGTGCCGGCGTGGACCACCCGGCCCGCGTTCAACGAGCCGTCGGCCCCCTGCCACTCCACCTGGACCTCGAAACGCGAGTCCTGCAGGCAGAGCGTCTCCGCGTCGGCCATGCACGTCCCCGCCGGCTCCGCCGCCGTCACCAGGAACGTCCGCCGCGCCGTCGACGGCGACGAACCGTCGCTCACCTCGAGCGTCACCTCGTGGAAGCCCGGCGAGGACCAGGCGTGAACCGGCGCGCCGGACCGCGAGGCGGTCCCGTCGCCGAACTCCCAGCGGCGGAACCGCACCGTGCCGGTGCTGGTGTCGGTGAAGCGCAGCGCCTCGCCAGCGACCGCGCGGCAGAGTTCCCCGTCGCAGGCGGCGCCCTCGACATCGAAGGAGGCGGTCGGAGGTCGGGACGGCGGTGGTGGAGGCGGCTCGGGGTCGGGCTCCGGAGGTGGTGACGGCCCCCCGCCGCCACCCGGGGGACCGCCACTCCCACCGGGCGGAGCAGAGCCGCCGCGGCAATCGCGCTCGGGATCATCGCCTTCGAGGATCCAGACTTTCCGTACTCCGGCATCGACGATGACGCCCGGCGACTCCGGCACCATCTTCAAGACGACTGACTCGCAATCGTCGTGGACATCGTCGGCAACTGCGTCGATTCGGACGGAGGCATGCAACGGGTCGAGACCCGAGCCCGGAAAGTTGAATGTCTCGAGCCCCGGTACGACACGGTAGTCGCTCTCGTCGGCCCCGTTGCTCGGGGTCGCTTCAAGCTCGATCGTTACCTGGCGCTCGGGGTCCCGGTCGAGCTGCACCCACACGTGCGTACCCGACTCGTGTTCGTCCAGCAGGGCGAGGTACGTGCTCGGGCGGTACCAGGATGCCCGGACGAGCGGCCCCTCGTCGTCCACGATCGTCCCGGGAACCGCAACGCTCGCGCCGCCTCCCCGCGGGGTCGCGTTGCGGAGTTTCGAAAGGGACAGCCAGAGGTCTTCGTTGCCTTCGCCCCACTCGTCGTCGTCCGTGATCTCGACCACGACCTGCGCCGTGGTCGTTCCTGCCTGAATTGTCAACGTTCCGCTGGTCGCCGTGTAGTCCGCGCCCGCCTTGGCGCTGTCGTTGATCGACGTGTAGTTCGCCAGCACGTCGACACCGGCCGCATGCGACAGAGTCACGTGGAACGTCATCGGACCAGCGTTCTCCACGGTCGACGTCACGCTGAGCGACATCTCCGGCGGTCCCTCGTCGTCGAGCACCCTGACGCTCACCGAGGAAGCAGTGATCGAACCGTAGTCGGCGCCGCTCACGGCGTGATCGATCGTCGCCGACTCCCTGTCCGAGTCCGTGTCCTCCACACCAGCAACGGTCACCGTCTTCGCCGTCTCCCAGTCCGTCGCGTCGAACGTCAGCGACGAGGGAGATACCGTCACCTTTGCCGCCCCCGACGAGACCGACGGCGTGATCGTCACCTCGCCCTCGGGCTCGGACTTGAGCTCCACCGTATAGGTCGCCGTCGACCCTTCCACCACGTCAAACGCGCCGGTCCCGGTCGAGAGGATCACGCCTCGTCCGGCCTTCACCCGCACACCGATCGTCTGCGTCGCCGATGCGTACGAGCCGCCCCTCTCCCTCGCCCACACCGTGAACGTCGCGTCGCCGCGGCTCTCCGGATGCAACGTCAGCTTCGAACCCGAGAGCGTGGCACGGGCAACCGACGACGCCGAGGACCAGGCGCGGTACGTCAACGGCTCGCCTTCCGGCTCCGTGAACGCCCCGGCCAGTTCCACGACCCCGTTGCCTTCCCCGACCCGGAGCGCGAGGGCGGCGAGCGAACCCACCGCCTGCGGCGGCTGGTTCAGCACCGTCACCTCGAAACGGTGTCGAGCCCTCGTGCCCGAACCGCCGGCGTCCGTCGCCGTCACGTCGATCGTCGCCGTGCCCGGACCCTTCACCGCCGTCACCGTCACCGACGAGCCAGAGAGCGCCACCGTTGCAACCGATGTGTCCGTCGACGACGCCGCGTACGTCAGCGTGTCGCCGTCGCCGTCCGTGAACGCGCTCGACAGCGCCACCTGCGTCGTGCCGCCCTCGTTCAGCGAGCGATCCGCCAACGTCCCCGAGGGCTCCGGTGAACGATTGCTTCCCACCGTGACCAGGAACGTCCCCGTGACCGAGCGGCTCGAATCCCCGGAGTCGGACGCCGTCACCGTGATCGTCGAGTTGCCCACCGCCACCGGCGTCAGGGTGACCACCGAATCCGACACCGACACCGTCGCCGCCGACTCGTTCGACGAGCTCGCCGCGTACGCGAGGGAGCCGCCGCGGCGCCAGAAGAACGGCGCCACGTCGACCTCCAGGGCCTCCGCCGGCTCGCCGTCACCCGGCGCCTTTACCGCCTTGTCGTCGAGCGCGCGGAGGCTGAGAGGCCCCGTGTCCGCCTCGATCCCGTCGAGCGACGTCGCACCCGTCGAACCCGGATCCAGCCACGATCCGAGGCTCTCCCAGGCGCTGCCGAATCGGCCCGCGTAGTACCAGCCGCCATGACAACCGGATCCGAATCCGATGCTCGACGACACGCCTGCGACCCGGCCGATGTCGTCGAACATCGGCGAGCCCGAGGCGCCGCCTTCGATCGTGCCCCCGCCCTGCGTCCATCGGGTGCCGAAGAAGGCGTCGCTGCCCGGGAACGCCGGCGTGCTGAACGGGGTGATCGACTTGAGGTCCTGCCGGGGGTGGTGCACGGCGGTCGGAAAGCCGACCACCGAACCGCTGCCGTCCCAGCCCGCCAGAAAGAGATCGTGGGCCGGGTCCAGGGCATCGTCCAGCTCGATCAACGCGATGTCGGAAGCGCCGTGCCCCGCCCGGTAGTGCGCGCCGCTCTGGGTCTGCGACCGCGATCCGCTCCCGCTCCCGCAAGCAGGCTTCTGGTAGTTCCAGTACACCACCACGCTCCGGGCGTTCGCGTCGGGTCCTCCCAGGAAGCCGCAGTGCAGAGCCGTCAGGAAGTAGGGCTTTCCGTCCTCCGCCGTGTTGTTCAGCAGGACGCCGGAACAGCCGCCGGTTCCGCCGAACTGCATGAGGCCCACGCTCCGAATCTGGTCCCGATACGGGTCCCCCTGGCTGCAAGCCACGTCGATGTTGCAGGCGGCGCGGCCTCCGATCGGGACCTGAAGATCCACGAGGTCGCGGAAGCCGCGGTTGACGGACCCGATCTCGAGTTCCACCTCGCCGATCCGGCCGACCGGCACGGCCACCTCGATGACCGCCTCCTCGCCCGGCAGCACCGGAGTCCACAGCTCGCCGTGCTCCTCGTTGTCCGCGTCCGTGTAGGGGCCGACGACCTCACCGCCGTCCGGCGCGTGGATCCGTAGCCGCCCGCCAGGCGGCATCCGGTACCGCGCGAAGCCGAAGTTCAGCGACACCGCTCCCTCCGAGACCACCCGCAGGCGCCACACCGCCGTCCGGCCGTCGGCCGCGACCTCCCAGCGGCCGTGGCTCGACGGGCCCGCCGCCACCGCGAACGGTTCCGCGAACACGAAAGGGCCGTTCGGATCGTCCGGACCGGTCATCGACCGGCTCTCCACGGACGCCGGACCGCGAACCTCGAGGACCGCCACCTCGCTCAACGGCGCCAGGCCGGAGAACTCCGCCTCACCCGATCCCTCCTCGACACCCGGTTGCGCCGATGCCGCCGACGCCCAGGCGCACAGGGCAACGGCGGCAGAGGCAGCAAAGATGAAGCGGTCTGGCATCCTGCCGCTTCAATACAACAGGCCAGAGGGCTCGCGCATCTCCCGTTTTGGAGGTGTAGGAGGGCGAAGATGAGCCGACCGCCAAGCTCAGTACCAGGCGATTGGCCGTGATGAACCTCGAACGGCTATCTCCGGTCAGGACACGTTGGGCTCCCCGTCGACGTAGAAGCGCCAGAGCCGGTTCGGGGCTCGCGTGACGCCAATACGGCCGCTGCGGCCCGGGTTCCTGGGAGGCGGCGTGCCGTCGTCGGCGATGAAGATCGGCGGGCGGTGTCCGGGACGAGTGGAGGCGTTGGCCAGGTCGGCGCCGTCGTCGCGGCGGTCGAGGCCGAAGGCCTGGCAGAGGCGGGCGGGACCGGAGCAGAGGTCGACCAGGCGGAAGGGCTTGGTGGAGCGCCGGCGGCTGGCCGTGTTGCGGGCGCGGCGCATGATGCCGGCGCCGGCCAGCGGTGCGGCGGCGCGCAGCAGGACGGCCGAGCAGACGCCGTCCTCGCTGCAGACGACGTTGGCGCAGTGGTGCATGCCGTAGGTGAAGTAGACGTAGAGATGACCGGGCGGCCCGAACATCGTCCGGGTGCGGTCGGTGGGACCGCGGTAGCCGTGGCTGGAGGGGTCTTCCGCGCCCTCGTAGGCCTCGACTTCGACGATACGGGCGGCTCGGCTGCCGCGGACGAGGACCTTGTTCAGGAGCCGCGGCGCCACGTCGAGCGCCGTGGGCGCGTAGAACGAGCGGGGGAGCGGCGTGAGGCGGGAGGAGCCGGCGCTCAGTCTGACACCTCGGCCAGATCGGTCTCCGGTCCCATGTAGGCGCGGATCTCGGCTGGGGTCTCCATCTTGGTGTACTCCGGCGCCTGGACGCTGACATACAGGACTTCGGCGGTGAAGACGAGTCGCCCCTCGTGGCTGCCGCGATAGCCGAGGGTCCAGGAGGTCCGGCCCCAGTGGCGGATGGCGAGGTCGATGTCGAGCAGGTCGCCGTCGGTGACCGAGCCCAGGAAGTCGA
>JAPPAV010000005.1 GCA_026705345.1 Gammaproteobacteria bacterium | reverse complement strand
CAGACCGGACAGATCATGTGCTAACAAAAGCGGACAGATCTATTTGCTACCGACAGCCGCCGGGCTTCGCCTTGCGGCGAAGCCTAGCAGGCTGATAGGTTATGGTCGGTTGGTAGGGGACTGCTTGAGGGGGGCGGTTGGAACTCAACCGAGTCATCCTGGACTTCGACGGGAACGTCGCAGTGCTTCGCTTCAACCATCCGGAGGTCATGAACGCCGTTGGGGCGGACATGTTGGAGGGCCTCGCCGACGCGTTGCGCGAGATCCAGGATCCGAACAACGGCGCACGGTGTCTGCTCATCACCGGCGAAGGCCGTGGATTCTGCGCAGGGGCGAATCTCTCGGACACGAAACGCCCGAAGCGCGGTGCCGGCGCGTCCCTGCGCAACGCGTACCATCCCCTGTTCTTCGCCCTGCGCGATCTCGAGATGCCGGTGGTCACAGCCGTCAACGGGGCGGCCGCCGGCGTCGGTATGAGCTTCGCGGTGTTCGGCGACATCGTCTGTGCCTCGAAGTCGGCGTTCTTTCTGCAGGCGTTCGCGCGTATCGGGCTCGTCCCGGATGGTGGCGCCACCTTCATGCTGCCACGCCTGATCGGCTGGGGGCGCGCCGTCGAACTGTCGTTGCTCGCCGAACGCCTGCCTGCCGAGAAGGCACACCATTGGGGTCTCGTCAACCGGCTGTTCGACGACAACGAGGCTCTGATGGAAGGCGCGATGGCGATCGCCCAACAGCTTGCCAAGGGGCCCGCTTCCCTGGCACTGATCCGGCGCGCCTACTGGGCAACGTGGCACAACGCCTACGAACAGCAACTCGACCTCGAAGCACGCCTGCAGGCGGAGGCTGGCAGCAGCCGGGACTATGCGGAAGGCGTCCGGGCTTTCCTCGAGAAACGGGACCCGACGTTTAGCGGGAAGTAGACGTGGGCTCTTTCTTACGAGGGGCAAGCCCCTCGCGCTCCCCGGCTGAAGGCTCCCTCAAGGGACGTGTCGCGTTGGTGTCGGGCGGCGGCCGTGGGATCGGGCGCGCGATCTCGCTTGCCCTTGCCGCGGACGGGGCGGCCGTCGCCATCAACTACCGGCGCGACGAAGACGCGGCACGCGACACGGTCGAGACGATCGAGGCCGAGGGAGGAACCGCCCGGATGTACCCCGCCCCGGTCGACGACTTCGACCGAACGGCGGAAATGGCAGCCCTCGTCGAGGACGAACTGGGTCCGGTGGGCATACTGGTCAACAACGCCGGTATCGCGAGCCGGGGTTTGTCCGTCGTCGACACCGACCCGGAGGAGTTGCGCCGAGTCGTGGCCACACACGCGTTCGGATCACATTACCTGGCGAAACTCCTAGTACCCGCAATGCGTCAGCTCGGCCGGGGCGACATCGTTATGATTTCGAGTACGGCCACCCGCGGACTGGCGGCCAACGGCGCACCCTACAACATGGCGAAGTCGGCGATGGAAAGTCTCGCCGTGACGCTCTCCAAGGAAGAACGCGCCCACGGCATCCGGGTCAACATCGTCGCCCCGGGCCTGGTCGAAACGGAAATGGGTCGGCGACTCGTCAAGGCGACGGCGGGAATCACGAACATGCGTGTTCTCGACACGTCGATGCCGTTCGGGAGGGTATGCCAGCCCGAAGACGTGGCTAGGGTGGTTCGCTTCCTCGTGTCCGACGAGAACACCTATCTGACCGGCGAGAAGATCTACTGCGACGGCGGGGGACCGCTGTAGGGGACGGGCTTGTCCCGTCCCGGCGCGCCCTTCGGCGCGATCGGGAATCCTATCGCATCTCGTACCGTGGAACCGAAGCCATGCGGAGTCACAACCCGGGCGACCACAAGGGTCGAGCGGGCGACCACAAGGGTCGCCCCAGGGTCGCCCCTACGGGTGAGTCCGTTTGCGGAGACAATGCCATGAAACTGCCGCTCGTCTGCTTCATCCTTTGCGCGGTTCTCATCTTCGGCTTCAGGGTCGGACTGCAACTCCGGCGCACGGGTGACCATGGTCTGCGCCTAGCGAAACAAACCTCCACCGCCACGGAGGTTGCGGCTACCGTTCTCCAGGCGTGCGCCCTGTTCGGCGTCCTGGTGCTGACTGTCCTCGACACGATGTCCCACCTGCCCGGGCAACTCGACCTCGGTTTGCCGGGGACAATCGCCGGTGTCGTGGTGTGCGCGCTGGCGGTGGCGATCACCATGCTGTCGCAATACCAGATGGGCGACGCCTGGCGAATCGGAGTGGATGCCTCGGAGAAGAACCGCCTCGTCACCGACGGCATGTTCAAGCTGTCGAGAAATCCCATCTATTCCGGCATGCTCCTGGTGGGGATCGGATTCGTGATGCTCGTGCCGCACGTCCTCATGGTTTGCTGCGCCGTACTCAGCTATATCGGCTTCGAGATCCAGGTCAGGAAGGTCGAAGAACCCTACCTACGCAGCAGCCACGGCGAAAACTACGGGGAGTACTGCCGGAATGTGGGTCGCTACTTCCCCCGCTTGCGCGGCACGCGCAATCACAACTCCCGGGTCTCGAAGTAGACCCCCTTGTGATCCTTGACGACGGCCACATGCCGAGACAGCGCCGCCAGGTAGGGGCTCGTGCGTGCAGGCTCGTCGTTGATGGACTCCGGCGTCAGACGCCTGCGGCGTCTGCACAGGATCGCCAGGTGCGGCATCAGGGAGTCGAGACCCGGGTGGTCCGGGTCGAGCCGAATGGTGAGCCGGCGGGCGAAGTTCTCCGAGACCAAGGCGAGGGTTCCTTCGAAGTAGCCTAGGTGGTTGCCGGCACGCCGGTGAGGCAGGTCGGGAAGGGCGAGGCCGAGTCCGCATGGCGCCACCGGGTCGTGGGCGCTGATCCAGAACGTCCCGCGGGACCTGTCCAGACGTTCGAGACGGCGGACGGCTTCAGGCAGCGCGAACTGCGGTCCGGACATCGCCTCGAAGAACAGTCCCGCGACCACTTCACCGGACAGTTCCATCAGCCGAAGCGCCGGGAAAACGGCAGACCACCGAAACGGACCGCCTTCCCGGTTGGCGTGCTCGCGGGTGAGGATGCCGTAGCGGTCGAGGAGCAACCGGCAGCGTTCCTTGCTCTGTTCCAGCTTCTCGATCCCGTCAGCCACCGGCGCGGGCGGCTCGCACTGATACCAGGTGCCGGGCCAACCCATTGACACGCCCCGCGCTCGCGACCTCGACCGCCGGATCGGTTCCCGGCTCGTTGTCCCCGACCGTGCCCCATAAAGCGCGTAGTCCCGCGAACGTGCGGCGTCGAGCACGGCAAAGCCGTCGGCAGCGATTCGGCCTGCCCAGACGGCGTCCCAGAATCGGGCATTGAATGCCTCGGCATCGAGGCCCGACTCGTCCAAAAGCTGCAGGAAGGTGTAGCGGGCACGCGGATCCTTGAACGACGCCACCCCGTCTTCCCGGTCCGATTCCGTGCCGCTGTCAAGCACCTCGAAGTCCCCGCCGAAACCGATCCTGACGACTCCCGTGCCGGCGCCCCGCCAGGCCAGACCCCCGCTGGTCGCCGCGGCGTCGAGACTCGATGCCGCGGCGCCAGCCAACCGGGACGCGAACGCCTCGTCGAGCCAGAAATCCACCGGCGCGGCGTAGCCCCGCAACCGGTCGCTGGAGTCGAGGAGGCTCTCGCTGGTGACCTCCCCCCCGAATCCCTGCCACTCCGCCAGGAACGGCGCGAGATCCGTTATCGGCCGCGGTTCGAAACCCGGGCGGGCCGCGGCGCGCTGAAAGCGGATCAGAGTCTCTAGGTTGTCCGCGTCGCAGAGGTATTCGGCATCCGATCCGCGCACGAGGGCGCCGCGCACGAGAACCTCGCCGTCGGTCAGTTCGCGCAGGATCGCCTCGACGCCTTCGAAAGGCAGCAGCAGACGAAACTCGTCCGGCGTTCTCGGTCCGTAGAACTGAAGCATCTCGCCGGCCTGACGGACGGGATCCTCGCCCAAGTCGATTTCCGGATGCACGATGAACGAGCGAGTGTCGGCGTTCACGCGACGGACGCCCGGTGGAATCTCCGTCCCCTCGAACCACTCGGTCTCGATGATCGCGACACGTTCCTTGACCCATTCGACGAGTTCGTACTCCTCGTCCGGTACGTACCCCGGGCGAGTTCGCTGGACACGGGACTCGAAGTCCCGGATGACTTCGGGCTCAATCGCCGGCCGCAGCGCCTGGTCGAATACCGCCTGGCGGATCAGGTCGTCAGACAACGCGGAACGTCCGGAGCGTTCCGGTGCGTCGTCGGCGTACATGTACCGGCTCACCTGGCCGAACGCGATGCCCGCCGCGAACGGGCTCGGTACCGAGACGGTGGCCATGGACCAGTTCTGTTCGCCGGCGGCCAGTCGTTCGAGGGCCTCAAGAGCCGCAACGAGATCGAACTCGTCCTTTAGGCACGTTCGCCAGGTCTCCAGCAGTACCGGGAAGTCCGCGAACCCCTTCGTGGCTGTCATCAGCTTCTTGGCCTGCTGCCGGGTCATCCACAACGGCATGCGTTGATTGAACCGACGTTTGGTCAACAGCAGCGACCGGCCGGCGCATTCCCGGAAACGCGCACCGAAGAAACCCGATCCTTCGAGGGACCGGCGCAGAAGCGGTTCGAAATTGGCGGGCGTGACGAGGCTCAACAGCACCGCCGGATCCACCTCGTCCTTGACCTGCACCACGATGGCATCGTTGTCGGCGAACACTTCCGCCCGGTACGGGAAGCGTTCCTGCCAGGCCGCTTCGAGCGCCAGGGCGATGGGACGGTTCACCCGCCCTCCCCAGATGGTGTGCAGGATGATCTGGCGTTCCCGGTCCGGTCCGGAGTAGCCGCCGGGACCGCTCATGACGTGCTCGACCAAGAGGTGGTCGGCATGCGGCAGATCGGTACCGGTCGCCTCCCGCTGGCGCTTCAGGAAACCGGTTAGTTCTTCGGCGGCGATGCCTTCGAACCCGAGGTCGGACAGCGCCGTCTCGAGCGCCGCCTCGTCCCGGCGCTCAAGCATTTCGTTGGCTTCCCGGAGGAACTCCGCGATGCGTTGCGAGAAATAGGCGCTCCGGTTGAAGCCTTCGGCGCGCCAGAACGGGGGCGCGGTGGCTTTGGGACGCGCTGGTTTGACGAGCACGTCGTTGTGGGTGATGCGCTGGATCAACCAGTTCTGGGTGCCGAGGGTGAAGGTCTGTCCGACGCTCGACTCCCAGACGAATTCCTCGTCGAGTTCACCGATAGATGCGCCGTTTTCGGCATGGCGCAGGGTGTAGTAGCCCCGGTCGGGGATCGTCCCGCCGGATGTGTAGAGGGCGAACGCGGCGCCTTGGCGCGCCTTGACCGTGTCGCGTACCCGGTCGTAGGCGAGGCGCGGCTTGAGATCGCGAACCCGGGTACCGGCGTACCGTCCGGCCAGCATTTCGATCACCAGGTCGAATTGCTCGCGCGGCAGTTCCGCGTAGGGCGCCGCCCGGGTAAGCACGCCGTACAGCTTGTCGGTTCCCCACTCCTCGTTGGCCGCGCAGGAGACCAGGGTCTGTGCGAGGACGTCGAGCGGGTTGGCAAGCGGCCGCAAGGGTTCGATGTCACGGCTCCGCACGGCCTTCGCGATGACAGCCGCCTCAAGGAAGTTCTGCGCGAAGGTCGGGAACAGCGTGCCCCGGCTGGTGTCGCCGACCCGGTGGCCGGCCCGTCCCACCCGCTGCAGGGCGGAAGCGATGGACGGTGGCGACTGGATGAGCACCACCTCGTCGAGGTCGCCGATGTCGATGCCCATTTCCAGCGAGTTGGTGGCGACGATGGCCTTCAGCTCGCCCTGCTTGAGTCGGGTCTCGACCTCCGTTCGGATCTCCCGGGAGAGCGAACCGTGATGCGCGTAGGCCAGCGGCGAGACGGTGTCGTCGTTCAGCTTCAGCGTGATCTTCTCGGCCATCCGGCGGCTGTTGGTGAAGAACAGCGTCGAGCGGTTGGCGTCGATGACGTCCTTGAACGAGTCGGAGAGCGGCTCCCAGATCTTCTCCCCGTTGTCGGCGGCGACCCGGGCCGCTTCCGGGAAACGCACACGGAAGTCGATGGCCTTGGGTGCCCTGGACTCGACGATCCCAACCGGTCGCCTGGCCCCCGCGGCATCGCGTCCGCCCACGTAGTCGGCCACGGCTTCGAGGGGCCGCACGGTTGCCGACAGCGCCACCCGCTGGAACTCGCCCGCCACTTCGACCAGGCGTTCGAGCCCCGTCATGAGTTGCACGCCCCGTCGGTTCTCCACGACGGAATGGATCTCGTCGGCGATCACGGTCTCGACGGTGGACAAGGCCTGCCGGCCGCGCACGGTGGTGAGCAGCAGCGTCAGGCTCTCCGGCGTCGTGATGAGGATTTCGGGAGGCCGGCGCAACATGCGCTGGCGGTCGCCCGCGTCGGTGTCGCCGCTGCGCGTCTGCACCCGGATATTGGGAAATTCGGCGCCCGCCTCGGCGAACCGTTCGCGGATCTCGGCGATCGGCACGACGAGGTTGGCGCGAATGTCGTTGTTGAGCGCCTTCAAGGGCGAGACGTAGAGCACGCGGGTCGCCTCCGGCTCGCACTGACCGGTCGCAAACGAATCGATGGCCCAGAGGAACGCCGTCAGCGTCTTGCCGCTACCCGTGGGCGCCGTGATCAGCAGGTGCTCGCCAGCGGCGATGCGTGGCCAGCTTTGGTCCTGGACGTCCGTCGCGGTGCGGAAACGGTCAGAAAACCAGTCCCGGATCCGGGGATGGAAACGACCAATGGCAGGAGTCATGACCTGATCGCGCATCGATTCGCCGCGAAGCACGAACTGTTAGCCGGGGTCACCCCCATTGGGAAGCTCGTCCTGGGCGGTTCTCCGGGCGACGGCGCCAGTATGTATCTCCACCGCCACCATACGCACGTTGAGCTCGTCCACGCGGTCGTCGAGCCGCCGCACGTCTGCGCGCAGCTCCGCGATGTCCTCCCTCAACTCCCCACGAAGACCGGCAATGTCCTGCTTCACCTCGACCCTTAGGTCGTCGATCTCCCCTCGCATCGCCGACAATGCCGTGCGGGTATCCGCCCAGCCCGCGACCATCACGCCGAGCAGCGCGACACCGACACCTACCACGGCAATCGTTTCGCCCCTCGTCACGCGGTTGCCCTCTCCTTCCACAGCTACTCCCCGAATGCAGAGTCGTCTGAAAACGCCGACTATGCCTGCGAAGAGCGGGCTCAAGGCAGGGGATAATAGCACCGGTCCCTGTCATCTAGTGACGTTGGGTAGCGTGGGAATTCGCCCGAACCCGCGTGCGTCATTGCGTAGGGGCGGGGCTTGTCGCCGCCCGCATGGGGTTCCGCACTCCCGTCAACCGGACCGGACAAGCCCGTCCCCTACGGTGTTTTCCGTACCGTCTCCGACGCGAACACACCGAACAGGCCCGCCATCAGGAAAAGGCTGCCAGCCGCGGCCCATAGCGGCGTCTCGAGGCCGCCCGCGTCGCCCAGCCAACCCAGCAGGATCGGGCCGACGACGTAGCCGACATCGCTCAGCATGCGGTAGGAGCCCATCGCCGCCGCGTTCATGCCGTGCGGCGCGGCATCCGCCGCGTAGGCCGCAGGCGCGGCGCCCGATGCGGTGATCGCGACGCCCCAGATCACGCAAGCCCCGAGGAACCATGCGTAGTCGCCGGCAACGCTGAAAGCCACCATCGAGACACCGATCAACACCGTGGCGGGCACGATCACGGCCTTGCGGCCGAACCGGTCGGCCATGTAGCCGGCGGGATAGGTCACCAGGAGCCCCACGACGCTGCCGAGCGCGAATCCGAACCCGATCTCGGTGGCCGAGAGTCCGAGACGCTCCCGTCCCAGGATCGGCACGATGCTGAACAGGCCGCCGGTACGGGCCAGCGCACCCGCCAGGCCGATGAAGCAGACCAGCCGGAACCCGATGTTGCCGAGTAGCACCCGGACCTGGTCACGGAGCGGGACGGCCTCGGGGCTTGCAGGTGTTCCGCCCACGCCCCGCGTCTCCGCGACACCGAACCAGGCGACCGCCGTCACGGCGGCACCCATGATCGCGTACACCAGGAACGGCGCTTCGAGACCGAACCGCTCGGCGAGGAAACCGCCCGGGAACGGGCCGATGCCCACGGCGAACAGGAAGACGCCCTGGTAGATCGCCAGCGTCCGCCCCCGGGTCGTCGGCGATGCGATGTCGGCGAGCACGATCAGTCCGGCGGTGAGCACGACTCCCGCACCGGCGCCGGCGATCAAGCGGGCCATCAGCAACTCGACATAGGTCTCGGCCCCAGCACACCAGAGGTTGCCGAGCACCGTCACGCCGCCACCGACCGCGAGCGCCGCACGGCGCCCCAATACGTCTGCGACCTTGCCGGTGGGGAGTCCGAGGAAAACGCGCGCGACGCCGTATACGGCCACCGTCGCGCCAATCGCCGTCTGCGAGACGTCGAAGGACTTCGCGTACAGTGGCAGCACCGGGATCACGGCACCGAAGCCGAGTTGATTGACGGCGATCAGCACGCACATCCATGCCAGCACGCGCCGTTCCACCGCAGGCGAATAGTCAGTCGCGATGACGACCCCATGAACACAACAACAACCACGCGCCATGATAGGGTGAGTTGGCACCGTCGAAGGACGACCAATGACGCGACTCATCATCGACTGCGATCCCGGCCACGACGATGCCATCGCGCTGATCCTGGCGCACCGGCACGCCGAGGTCGTCGGCATCACCTCGGTCAGCGGCAACGCGCCGCTCGCCGCGACGACGGCCAACGCGTTGATGGTGACCGCCCTGCTCGATGTCGCTACGCCGGTGGTGAGCGGCGCCGCCAGACCCGTCGTGGCGGAACCGATTCACGCCGCGGTCGTACACGGCGAGTCCGGACTGGGCGGCGTGGACCGCCTTGCCCACGAACGCACCATCGCCAGCGACGACGCGGCGGGTTACCTGCTCGATGTCGCGGCGCCCGACATCACCGTGGTCGCCGTGGGGCCGCTGACCAACCTCGCCCACGCCATCGAACGGGATCCGACCTGGGTCAAGCGCATCGCGGGCATATCCATCATGGGCGGCAGCACCGATGTCGGCAACGCAACCCGGGTGGCGGAGTTCAACATCTACGCCGATCCCGAAGCGGCAGCGATAGTCTTCGAGTCGGGTGCCGAGATCACCCTATGCGGTCTCAACCTAACCCACCAGTTCCAGACCAGCGATGCCCTCGCCGAACGGCTGCGGGACGCGGGGTCGCGCAAGGCGACGTTCGCCGCGCAGATCTTCGACTATCAGCACGACCGCATGGAGACCCTGACGGGCCGCCGCGCATCCGCCATGCACGACCCCTGCGCCGTGTTGGCAATAACCCATCCCCAGCTCCTAGACACCCAGCCGCGGGCGGTTGCGGTCGAACTCACGGGCACCCTGACCCGTGGCATGACCGTCGTCGACCAGCGCGTCAGCCGACGGCGTGACCAAGCCAATGCGAAGGTGGCCTACGGAATCGATGCCGAACGTGCGTGGGAGGTGGTCATGGAGTCCCTGGACGCGTGAACCGGTTGATCCTCGCCGCCGCCATCGGCCTGGCGGCCACGGGTTGCTCAATGCTACCCAGGCCGCCCGCAACGCCGGCACCCGCGCCTCCGCCACCGCCGCCGCCCTCGGTACAGCCCGTCGTTATCGAGGCACCGCCGGAGCCGCCGCCGCGCCCGCCACCACCCGCGGTCGAGCCCCCGACAGTGATCGCCGAAGCGCTTCTCGACGAGGCGAGGATCCTGGAGGACGCCGGCTCGCCGAACGCAGCCGCGGCCACCATCGAACAAGCGATCCGCATCGAGCCCCGAAACGGCGAACTCTGGCTGCAGCTCGCCGTGGTGCGGCTCTCCAACGGCCAAGCCGCAATGGCCGAGCAGAGTGCGCGCAAGGCCCTGTTGTTCTTGCCGGCTGGCAGCACTCTCGAACGGCAAGCCTGGCTGGTGATCGCCGATGCACGCGAAGCGCAGGGCGATCCGGAGTCCGCTGAAGGCCTGCGCAACCGTTGGAACACCCCAACCGACTGATTTCGCCTCGACACCAAGCAAGCAAATAGCCCTCCGTCAGCGGATCTGCATGAAGGCGCTGCAGACGCGACGTACATTCATGCATTGGTGGCAGCGAAGCGCGGGCGTAGTATCGGTGACCACCCGAAGGGGCGATGAGAGGTGTATTGCATGAACGCCGATCATTCTCCGGGTGCCGTTCGACTCGGGACCGTTGTCACCTGGATCTGCCTGATCGCCGCCGTTGCGCCGACCGTGAGCGAGGCCCAAGAGGCGGATATCCCCGACGACAATCTGCGCGCCGCGATTCAGGACGCGCTTGGAAAGGGGTCGGGAGCAACGATCACCGTCGCGGACATGGAATCGTTGCGGGTGTTGCGGTCCGAACGCGACGACATCGCGGACCTCACCGGTCTTGAACACGCCACGGGACTGACGGAGCTGGACCTGGCGTTCAATGACATCGTCGACGTGTCTCCGCTAGCGGGACTGGCCTCGTTGAATCAACTGGACCTGTCGGACAACAAGATCGCCGACTTGGAACCGCTGTCGAACCTAGGGTCGTTGCGCAACCTAAGCCTTTCGAACAACCGGATCTCGGACGCGATGCCGCTCGCGGGCCTTTCCTCGTTGATCGAACTCGGTCTCTCGGGCAATGGGATCTCGGACCTGGCCCCGCTATCCGGCATGGCATCGCTTGGCGAGCTCGAGTTGTCCAACAACGCGATCTCGGACCTGTCGCCGATTTCGCACCTCACCGGACTGAGGGATCTCGATCTCTCCGACAACGGAATCGCGGATATCTCGCCGCTCTCGGGCCTGACCTCGTTGAAGACCCTCCATCTCGCCGACAACGGGATATCGGGCTTGTCGCCGCTGGCGGGCCTTGCCACGTTGGACACTCTTGGGCTTTCGAACAACCGCATTTCCGAGGTGTCGGTACTTTCGGGGTTGGCCTCGCTCAAGTTTCTCCATCTCTCCGACAACCAAATCTCGGACCTATCGCCGCTGGCGGGCCTGACGTTGCACACGCTGCACCTCTCCAGCAACGGGATCGCGGACTTGACGCCGCTGGCCGGGCTCAGCGCATTGGAAGTCCTCCGCCTTTCGGACAACGGGATCTCGGACCTGTCGCCGCTCGAGGGTCTGGGCGAGCTGGAGGTTCTCCATCTGTCGAACAACCAGATCGCAAACCTGACGCCGCTGACGGATCTTCGGGATCTGGACCTTCTCGACCTATCCGGCAACCGGATCTCCAACCTGGCACCGCTGTCGAGGCTGCGCTTGCTCACACTCCGGCTAGCGGGCAACCGGATCTCGGACGTCTCGCCGCTGCGGACGGGGAGCCTGCTGATTCTCGATCTCTCCGGCAATGAAATCACGGACGTGTTGCCGGTGGCTCGCCAGCTCTCGCTGACCGCGCTCAATCTCTCGGACAACCAAATCTCGGACCCGTCGTTGCTATCGGCCCTGTTGTTCTTGGTCATCCTCGACCTTTCGGACAACCAGATCACCGACGCTCGGTTGATCAACGTCTTTTTGCAGAGGCTCGATCTCTCGGGCAACGAGGTCTCGAACGTGTCGTCGCTGACGAATGTGCCTTCGTTGAGGCACCTCGATCTATCGAACAACCGGATCGAGGACCTGTCGGCGCTAGAAGAACTGGAATCCCTAAAGACCGTGAATGCCGTCGCCAATGCGATCGTCGAGGTGGGGCCGGCGGCACGCGTGCCGAGTCTGCGGACCCTGTACCTCGGTGGAAACGCAGTCGCCGATCTCACGCCGTTTGCCGGCCAGGCGGAGTCCCTGCGCAGCGTGAGCCTATGGCGCAATCCTTTGAGCGAGGACTCCCTTCACGTCCACGTGCCCGACATGGAACGACGCGGCATCGGTGTGACGGGCGGTGGTTGGCGCGTGCCCTTCTTCGCTGCGGGCGGGTTCCGGCAGGGTTTTGTCCGCGTCGTGTCGTCGGAATTCGGCAGGCCGGAAACGGGCGAAGACGCGACCAAGGGGGCGTGGATCTACGCCTCGGGCGAGGAGGACGGCCCCGCTCGACTGCTGTTGGGTGCGCGAAACGCCCGGCATTTCAACGTCGACGACCTAGTCGCCGGCAACCCGCGCAAGGGCCTTCGTTCGTCGCTCGGCGCTGGCACCGGCGACACGCTGGATGTCTACGCCTCCGGCACCATCGACGTTCTGTCCTACGTCCGCACGTCGGACGGATTCGTAACCAGCATGCACGACACGGCGCCGTGGCACCCGCCGGACGAGCGGCTCGACAACCTGAGGGGACGACTCGTCTCGGAGTCCGGGCGGGCTGCCGGCGGGCACTTCGTGCCGATCTTCAATCCGGCGAGCAATTCCAAGCAGCGGAGCCTGCTGCGCCTAGTCAACCCCGGCGGGGAGGATGCGGTCGTGGCGGTACACGCCGTCGACGACCATGGCCTGGCCGCGGAGCCCGTGCGGCTGGCCCTGGCCCCGCATGAGGTGAGGACCCTGACAGCGGAGGACTTGGAATCCGGCACCATGCCGGGTTTGAACGGATCCCTTGGCGACGGCAGCGGGAAGTGGCGCCTCGTGGTGTCGGCGGACGTCGAAATCCACGTCATGAATCTGATGTCGAGTCCCACCGGCCACCTCACCAACCTGTCGACGTCGTCTGACGGTGGTCTCGCCGTGCCCCTGCTGCCGGCCGCGTCGCATTCCACGCAGCAGGGATTCGTTCGCGTGGCCAACCTCAGCGATACGTCCGGCACCGCGGAGGTCCGTGGATACGACGACCCGGGGGAGTCCTACGGTCCCCTCACCTTGCGGTTACCCGCCGGCGCCACCAGGCACTTCAACTCGGACGACTGGGAGTTCGGCAATACGGGAAAAGGGCTCGAAGGTGCCGCTGGCACCGGCGAAGGGCCGTGGCGGCTGGAGTTCGAGAGCACATTGGATCTCACGGTATCCGCCTACGTGCGCACGTCGGATGGATTCCTGACGAGCATGCACGATGTTGTCCATCGGGATACCTGCGCCGCCGAGGACGCGGAGGATGGACTGATCGCGGCACGAAGTGAGCGTACCTTCTCGTTCCGCGATTGCCGGCGCGAGCGACGCGTGCCGTTCTTCAATCCGGCGAGTAACACGCGGCAGGTCAGCTCGCTTCGGCTAGTCAACCGGGGCGAGTCTGACGCGATGATCACCATCTTCGGCATCGACGACGACGGCGCTGAGCGTGGTCCGGTATCGCTGTCGTTGCCGGCGGGCACGGCGCGAACCGTGACGTCTCCGGCGCTCGAATCGGGAGATGGCGACGGCCTCGCTGGCGCTTTGGGCGACGGGACGGGCAAGTGGGAACTGCGCGTATTCGCTGCGGGGGAAGCTGCCCGCGACGTCATGGTCATGAACCTGCTGGAAAGCCCCACGGGACACTTGACCAACCTGTCCACCTGGCCGGACGACGAGTTGCGTTTGGAGTAGCCGGTGAAGCTGCGGCGTCAACGCAGCAATTCCACCCAGTGCACGACGGGCACGCCGACGGCGTCCGCCAAGTGCGTCTGGCAGCCGATGTTGGCGGTCGCGATCACGTCCGGACGGTGTCGGGTCAGTGCCCGGGCCTTGCGTTCCTTGAGTTCCCTCGCCATGCCCGGTTGCAGCAGGCTGTAGGATCCGGCCGATCCACAGCACAAATGTTGATCGGCGACGGGGACGAGCCGATATCCCGTCCCGACGAGGATCTTCTCCACCAGGCCCGTGATCCGTTGTCCGTGCTGCAGCGTGCAGGGCGGATGCCAAGCCACGGTCTCGGCCTCCCCGCCCTCGACCGGATTCTTGCGGAAGTCGAATCCGGCGAGTAGCTCCGCGACATCGCGCACTTTGTCCGCGAACCCCTTGGCCGCGTGGTCGCCCAGTGCCCGTCCGTAGTCCTTCAGGGTTACCCCGCAGCCCGAGGCTGTGGATACGATTGCATCGACGTCGTCGGCTGCCAGTTCGACGTTGCGCTTCATCAGCGAGCGTGCACGAGCGGTCCTCCCCGCGTGCAATGCCAAGCCCCCGCAGCATTCCTCGGCATCGGAAACGAACGCGGCCATGCCCCGCGCTTGTAGCAGATCCGCCAAGTGGGTGTTCACCTCCGGCGTCACGACGCGCTGCACGCAACCCTGCATGAGCAACACGCGTCCGCGCCGGGGTAGGGCCCGTCGACGAGGCGGGCGCTTGAGGAGACGACGCAGGCGCCGCGGCAGCAGCCGCTGAAACGGCCTTGCGAAGGCGACGAGCGGAGCCAGCAGAGCCGGGTTCGGCACGATGCCAAGCAGGAGCAGGCCAAGCAGGCTCCGACTGGGCCGTTGTTCTTCGAGAACCTCGCGACCGATTTCGGCGAGTTCCCCGTAGCGGACTCCCGAGGGACATGTGGTCTCGCAGGCTCGGCAGGTCAGGCAGCGGTCGAGGTGGGTCCGCGCCACGGCGTTCGCTTCGCCGGATTCGAGCAGGCCCTTGATGAGGTAGATGCGCCCGCGCGGTCCGTCCAGTTCGTCGCCACGGACCTGGTAGGTCGGACATGTCGCGTTGCACATGCCGCAATGCACGCAGGTCCTCAAGATCGCATTGGCGCGACGGCCCCGATCCGTGGCGAGGATCGCTTCCGGAATCTCGGTACGCACCTAGCCCTCGGCGCCTGGGTTGAAGATGCCCCCTGGATCGAAGGCATCCTTCAAGCGCGCCGCCACCTTGGCCGTCGCGGCACGGGCAAGCGGGCGCGTCGAGGGCTGCCGGCCCGGCGTATACGTCGTCGCGAAGGCGCCCTGCGGCGGATCGATCGAACGGCCACGCAACCAGGCCTGACATCCGCCCCACTCGACCAACGCGTCTTCGGCCTCGAATCGCGACCCCCGCGGCAGCGACAGTCGGGTGATCGTTCCGGCGGAATCCGCGAAGAACGGGTGCTCGTGATCGCGCACGGCCGCCCACAGGTACGGGTCGCCGGGTTCGCGCAGTCCCAACGCCGAACGCGCGCTCGCGACGCTCGCGGCACTGCCCGAAACGCGCAGTTGCAAGGTGTTTGCGAAGTAGCACGTCGCCGTGATCGGGAGCGGTCGGCGTGCCCAGTCCCGAACCAAACGTCCGGCTTCCCCGGCGTCGCACGCCACGGCAAGTGTGGTCTCGGTCGTCGGCATGGGTAGCACTCGCACGCTCGCCGAGAGAATGACGCCCAGCGTGCCCCGTGCGCCGACCATGAGCCGGGAAACGTCGTAGCCCGCCACGTTTTTCATCACGCTGCCGCCGAAACGCAGCCGCTGGCCGCGCCCGTTGACGATCTCGACTCCCAGCACGGCGTCCCGGACACTGCCCCGCCAAGGCCGGGACGGGCCCGACAGACCGCTCGCCAACGCGCCGCCGAGTGTTCCGGCGCCGCCGAAGCGTGGCGGGTCGAACGGGAGTATCTGGCTTTTGTCCGCCAAGACTTCGGTCAGTTCGCCGAGGGACGTGCCGGCCCAGGCGGTTACGACCAGCTCCTCGGGTCGGTAGTCGATGATCCCCGACAGGCTCTGCGTGGACAGCGTGTCCTCACCCTTGTGCGGCCCCAGCAAGGCCTTGCTGCCGTGCCCGACGATAGCGAGGCTCGACGACAAGCGGTGGCACTCGGCGACGGCGAGTTGGAGGCGATCGGCTTCGTGCATTAAGGTCCCAATCGGATTATGGCCGTAGGGGACGGGCTTGTCCCGTCCCGCCGAACGACTCGGTGCGTCGGCCGTGGGCAGTCGCATCTACACCCCTCCCGGCGGTAGGCGACACTAGAACCGTTCCAGCTCGGGATGCGGAACCCGCCCCTGGTGAACCCGCATGCCACCGAGTTCCGAGCACCGCGCCAGGGTGGGAATGGCCTTGCCCGGGTTCATGAGTCCATCGGGATCGAAGGCGCCTTTAAGCGCGTGGAACTGGGTGAGTTCCTCGTCGTTGAACTGCACGCACATGGTGTTCAGTTTCTCCACGCCCACGCCGTGTTCGCCGGTCACCGTGCCACCGGCGTCCACACAGAGCCTCAAGATCCGATCGCCGAGATCTTCGGCCCGTTCCAACTGTCCCGGCAGATTGGCGTCGAACAGGATCAACGGGTGCAGGTTGCCGTCGCCGGCGTGGAATACGTTGGCGACGCGCAGGCCGAATTCCTCCGACAACTCGCCGATTCCGTTGAGCACCTCGGCAAGTTTGGCGCGGGGGATCGTCCCGTCCATGCAGTAGTAGTCCGGCGCAAGACGTCCCATCGCGGGGAACGCGGCCTTGCGTCCTTTCCACAGGCGCTCCTGGTCCGCGGCATCCGTCGCTAGGCGGACATCGGCACCATGGGACGTGAGCACCGCTTGGACGCGTCGCGCGTCGGCGGCCACTTCCTCGGCCGTGCCGTCGAGTTCGCAAAGCAGGATCGCCGCGGCTTCCCGGGGATAGCCGGCGTCGGCGAAGTCCTCCGCGGCTCGGATCGACGGGTTGTCCATCATCTCAAGACCCGCCGGGATGATGCCCTCGGCGATGATGGCGCCCACGGCCCGACCGGCGTCTTCCAGGAAGCCGAACGATCCAAGCAGAACGGTCTTGGCCACCGGCAGCGGCAGCAGTTTCACGGTGACTTCGGTGACCACGCCGAGCATTCCCTCGGAGCCCATCATGATCGCCAAGAGATCGAGACCCGGCGACTCCAGGGTCTTGCCGCCGAGGACGAGTTCGTCGCCTTCGAAGGTCTCGACCTTGAGTCCGATCACGTTGTGCACCGTGAGGCCGTACTTCAGGCAGTGCACGCCCCCGGAATTCTCCGCGACGTTGCCGCCGATGCTGCAGGCAAGCTGGGATGACGGATCCGGCGCGTAGTAGAGACCGTGCTCGCGGACCGCCTCGCTGATGGCGAGGTTGGTGACGCCGGGCTCGAGCGTCGCCGTGCAGGCATCGAGATCGACTTCCTTGATGCGGTTCATCTTGGTCAAGGTCAGCAGCACGCCGTCCTTCAGCGGCCTCGCGCCACCGGAGAGTCCCGTGCCGGCACCGCGAGTAACCACCGCCACGCGGTGCTCGCGGCAGATGGCGAGAACGGCGCGGACCTGATCCACCGTCTCCGGCAGCACGACGACCCAAGGGGTCTCCCGGATCGCCGTCAGGCCATCCGTCTCGAACGGGCGCACGGCGTGCTCGCCGGTCAGGACGGAGGCCGCCGGCAGAACGGCACGGAGCCTTGCGAGTACTTTGGGGTTCGACATGATCTCGATGGGTTACCTGCTTACGACGTGGAGCGACGTTCACTCGTCGTCGTACCATGATGAGGTTCCGCAAGCAAATTGAACCGTGCAGCACTGGGTATTCGGCTACGGCTCGCTGATCTGGCGGGTCGACTTTCCCCACCACGAGCGGCGGCGTGCCGATGTTCGCGGTTGGGCGCGTCGTTTCTGGCAGGGCTCCCACGACCACCGCGGCACGCCGGATGCGCCGGGTCGCGTGGTGACGCTGGTCGAAGAACGGGATGCCGTGTGCGTCGGCGCCGCCTACCGCGTCGACGAAGCGGTGTTCGAGCACCTCGACCACCGAGAGAAGAACGGCTACGAGCGCGTACCGGTGACGATGCGGCTGTCCCCGACCAACGGCGCGGCTCCCGGAGATGACACCGTGAATGGCGTGACCTACGTGGCATCGCCGGGGAATGTCGCTTTTCTCGGGCCAGCGGATATCGACGACATGGTTGCGCAGATCGCACGCTCGCGCGGTCCGAGCGGCAGCAACCGCGACTACCTGCTCCAACTTGCCGCGGCATTGAACGACCTTGGCGTGAAGGACCGCCACGTCGAGGCGCTAGTCGAGCGCTTGCAGTAGGCGCAACTCAGGTTTCAGGGCATTCCGCAGCAAATGAACAGATCGAGGGGGACTCCACTTTCCACACCAAACAACACCGGCGTCCCGTCCCTATTCGACAACCGATGCTAGGCTGGGTCGCGTGAGGCGTGTGCTGGTTCTCGTCCCTTGCGGGCTGGCCGTCGTTGCGGCAACCGTTTGCTTCTTGCTTCTGAACCCGCAGCTCGGGGCACGGATGTTCCTTGGCGTGGATCCCGCACCCGTGGATATCAGTCTCGCTCGCTCGTACGACGTGCCCGCTGCGGACGCGAAAACCAAGGCTGTGGTGGCGGCGGCCGCACATTTCCTTGGCTCCCTGGACGTCAACCAGAGACAAGCGGCAACCTATGCGTTCGACGACAACGCAAAACGTTCGAACTGGTCGAACTTTCCCGAGGGCATGGTTCCGCGAGGCGGCCTGAAGCTTGGCGCGCTTTCCGATTCGCAGCGCGCGAATCTGCAACAGCTGCTCACCGAGCTTCTAAGCGAGGACGGCGTCAGGAACATCGACCATCAACTGGCGGCCGAAGACACGCTGATCTCGGGCGATTGGCTAGGTGTCATGAAGTACGGGAGCGAGTTCTACTGCGTAGCGTTCCTCGGCACGCCTTCGACAATCGAACCGTGGATGTTCCAGTTCGGCGGTCACCACCTCGCCTTCAACGTCACCGTGTTCGGCTCCGAGGTGTCCTTTTCGCCGATGCTCACGGGCGGCCAGCCACTCCGCGTGAGCCGTGACGGGGAAGACATCTTCATCACGCGCAAAGAGGTCGCCGCCGCACGTGCCTTCATGGCCAGCCTCACGGAGGACCAGAGAAAGCTCGCAATACGCGCAGACCGAGCCATCGGACTGGCGTTCGGGCCCGGACAGTTTGGGGCAGTCGTTAAGCCGGAGGGCATCAAAGGCAGTCATCTCACGGGCGTTCAGAAAGAGCTTCTCCTCGGCGTGATCGACGCCCGGCTGGGCTTCATCAACAATGACGACCATGCCGCGAAGATGGAAACCGTCACAGCCGAGATTCACGACACGTACTTCGGCTGGTGGGGGCCGCAGGGTCCCCTCGGCGCCGCTTACTTCCGCGTGACCGGCCCCTCACTGGTGCTCGAATACTCGCCTCAAAATGGCGAGGACGGCGCCGGTCACGCGCACAGCATCTACAGGAACCCGACAAACGACTACGGCTCGGCGTGGATCGGCGCTGCTCCGCCACCGCGGCAATAGTCGCACGGGAATGGATGGCAATTGACCGGCCCCGCTAGGACTGGAAGATCTGTTCTCGATGGTGGTCCGACGGAACCCTCGCCGGGTGAGCGTGGAAACCTACCGAAAGCGAATCGCCGAGAAGATGTACTCGAAGAGATGGCCCAGGGTTAATGTCGTGAACGAGTGACGCGTCGGCGCTCATCGAATGCCGCGTCTGGGCGCGGACCCGCTGCTGCGGTCACGGAAGCGTGGGACGCCGCCCAGCGAGTGATTGCCAGATAGCCGCTCCATGCAGCGACCGCGATCCCCCCGTAGACCAGGCCGCTGATCCCCGCGAGAACCGACACCGCGAACCACCCGTCGCCGAGCAGATCGACCAAGCTCAACACGAAACGCCAGATCAGGACTGCCGCCAACTCGCGCTGCAGAAACGCGTTAGCGGTGCGCCGACGCACTCCGTCCCGCTGCGTCCGGCGCCAGCGCTTCCGCACGCAGCTTTAGGCCTAGAGCGCCGACCACCCTGAGGACAGTCTCGAACGTCGGGACACGTTCCCAGAGAGCGCTTTGTAGAGGCTCTCGCGGGACAACCCCGCCTCGAATGCCACCTGCGCCATACCCCGCGCGCGAGCGATGTCGCCCAGCGCCTTGGCCACGAACGCCGCATCGCCGTCGGACTCGTCGATGGTTCGTTCACCATCACATACCCGACCACCATGATGCTAAATTGCGCCATGTGTCCAGCGACGAGTGGCGGAGAGGCCCTTAGCGTGACAATCGAGTCCGAAGCGACGTGCGCGGGGCCGCTCACGGCTGCGCAGGTGAGGATGTTCCAAGCGTTCGGCTATCTACATTGCCGAGGCGCGTTCACGGCGGCCGAAATGGCCGACATCATCCGCACCGTCGAGGCGGGCCGCGCTCGTGGCCTGCACCGCGCCGACGGGCGCGAGCTGATCGCCGGCAGCGAGCGGCTGACGACGTTGCTGCTCGAGGACGACCGGTCGGGTGGCGCGGTGGCGCAGTTGATGCAGGCCATGGGTGAAAGCCGCTGGCTGCTGTCCGGCTCCAATACCCTCTGGGGCGCGGCCAAGGACCAAGGCCCCCCGAAAGGGCTGGAGGACACGCATGTCCCGGAGCATGGATGGCACAGCGACAACCCGGGCGTATTCGAATGCTGGCCTCGGATCAAGGTCATGATGTATCTCCGTGACACGACGACGCAGGGGGCGCTGCGCCTGATTCCGGGCTCCCACCGCCCCGAGTACCAGGAGCAGCTAAAGCCGTTGATGGGTTGGCACGGTACCGCGGATGCACCCAAGACCTATACGTCCGAGTACGCCGAGCACACGTTCGGCGTCAAGGGCGTCGAGCTACCCTCCGTCAAGGTCGAAGCGAGGGTCGGCGACATCGTGTTTTTCCACCACTCGATGTACCACGCGGTGTTCAACCACGCACCGGACCGCCGCCTCCTGGCCTATTGGTTTGTCGGCTACCCCGCGAGCGATGCGCGGCTCGCCTCGCTTTGGCGAAACGACGTCACCTTCACGGCCGGATGGCGCCGCAACGGCGAAGCGTGGCGCGGCAAACCGTCGCCTCTGCTGAAGCACTCGAATCCGATGGTACGCGCGTTGGCGGAGCCGCCCGAGGTCTGGGAGCGCTGGCGGGCCGACGCCGAGGCGGCGCACCGTGCGCTCCCGTTCCCCGACGCCGAGATCTCCGTTTACCAACCGGCAGCGGAACATCGCAAGCGAACGGGCATGAAACGGTGGCGCTCGGTGGAGGGTCGTTGACCGTAGAGCGCCCGTAGGGGCGCGCGGTAGGCCGTGAAGGACGTGCCCCTCCCTTGGGCAACGGGACGGGACAAGCCCGTCCCCTTCGGGCCGTGTTCCCTGCACATCCAGCCCGGTCTTCCGACGTTACGAGTTCGTCCCCGTCACCTAGCCGCGGCTACGAACTGAAACACCTCCTCGAGCGGTTCGGCGAACACGTGGGCAATCCGGAACGCGACCTCGAGCGACGGCGAGTACTTGCCGCCCTCGATCGCGTTGACCGTCTGCCGGGTGACACCCACCTCGTCTGCGAGTTGCTGCTGCGTCATCTCGCCATGGTGGAACCGCAGGGTCCGAATCTGGTTGCGGATGCGGGTCCCCGACTGGGCCACGTTAGATCCCCCGGCGGTAGTAGACGATCTGCAGCACGTCCTTTGCCACCTCGGAGCCGAACAGCGATATGAGGAGCAAATGCGCCACCCAGACTCCGCCCACCGACAGGATCAGCGCCATGATTGCGCCAATGACTCCGGCGCCCAGAATCCACGACGACCGGCTCTCTGCACGACAGCCGATGAGCCGATCACGCTCGTCGGCCTCGTCCGTGCGGCTGACGACTGACGCCACGACATGTCCTGCGACATTAATGGCCACGACGAGGACGGTCGCTACGGCGAACACCGGCACGAAGGCCGGCAAGGCACTGACGCCGTTCGACAGCATGAGGCCGGCGACGACCAGGTAGCCGCCCAGGCCGACGACCAGACCGACGAGTTGAATCCAGACGCTCTTCTCCTCGAAGGACGTATCCATGAAGTCTCTCCCGAAGTCCGATGTAGTTGACATGGTGTAAAAAATACTTTACATCATCTGGACATGTCAAGGATGTTTTACATCCGTGAGGGATGGCATGACGAAGGCGACCAGAACGCCTCGACGACACAACCGCCGGTAGGCTAGGCCATTCGGGGAGGTCTAGGTTCGGCGCGACGTTCCTCAGTAGTCGACGACGTCGTTCTCGAACGTGAAACCGTGTTCCGGCATTACCAACCGGTGCCGGGGCCCTTCCCGGTCGGCGTCCCAGTCCTCGTAGCCGGCGTCACCCGCCCACAGCGCGACGCGCACGCCGTCCGCGCGCTTGACCGCCCGGGTCTCGTAGAAGCGGGGATCATGGGAGCCCAACTCCTCAAGCAACGCGCTGACCGGCTGGTAAAGGGATAGGTGATGGAGCGTCACCCAGGTTGGCGGTACCAGGTCGATTTCGCCTTCAGCGTGTTTGGCAAGCGCATCCGCCGGGCGAATCCAGCGGTGATCCTCGATCTCGCCGCCGTCGATATCGATGGCTTCGTCGCCGGCACGGGCAGCGAAGAACCAGGTCGCGAAACGGACCGGCGTGCTCGGCGGCGGCGTCCAATGCGCAAACCAGATGAACGCGGCGGGATCGAGGGTGACGCCGGCCTCCTCCCCGGCCTCCCGCGCCGCGGCGTTGCGGGCCGCAGCGTCCTTGTCGCCGTCCGCGGGGTAGTCATCCGGATCGATCCTGCCACCCGGGAAGACCCACATGCCCCCGAAGGCGATCTTCGAGTTCTTGCGCAGCATCAGCACTTCAGGACCGTCGTCCGTGTCGCGCAGCAGGACCACCGTGGCCGCCGGTGTCGCGGGACGGGTCTCCGTGGCGGGATTGTCGAGGTCGCCGTAGATGTCGTTGGCATGCTTGCCGGGGCCGCCGGACGGTTCGCTCATCGCTCGGGAATCCACTGGTGCAAAGGGGCATCAGTATAGTGGCTGGCGAAATTCGCACACCTGGTTGCGGCGAATTCGCACAAGCCGGGTGGCGGGTCGCCGTCGTGCTTCGGCCTCCATAGCCGCCAGACTATTCCGTCACGGTACGCCGCCCCAGGACGCGACAAACGCCGGTTTGTGTCGACTTGGCACAAGGTGTATGTTCGCGGCACTTCGAACGCCCAAGCGTCAAGGGCCGGTGACCGCGGGGAGCCCGCAAGCGGCATCCAAACCTTGGCATGAGGAGTAGCAGTCAATGGGTCTTGAAGTAATCGCCCCCGCCGCGACGCAACTTGGGGCTGTCGTGGCCCTCGGGATTTTCCTTTGGAGCGTGTTCAGCAAGCGGTTCGACGCCGTCGACGTTCGGCTCGACAGGGTTGAGGGACGACTTGGCGATGTCGAGAACCGGGTCGGTTCCCTGGAGAACCGGGTCGGTTCCCTGGAGAACCGGTTCGGTTCGCTCGAAGGTCGTGTCGGTTCCCTGGAAGGCCGGTTCGATTCCCTAGAAAACCGGTTCGACTCCCTAGACCGCAAGGTTGACGCATTGGCCGTTGACCATCACGGCCTTTCCCGCGAGTTGTCCGAATTCCGTGGCGAGATGCGCGGGCGTCTGGACGCACTGTTCCCGCCTGGGTCTGTTGCTACCTAGGAACCAAACAGGAGCGAACGGCACGGGTTAAAATGCCGGGTTCGTGCGGACTCGTGCCCGGCGCGGGCGCACACCAGGGAGAAGGCCATGAATTCCAGACTCTGCGACGAACTCGGTATCGAGTTCCCGCTGTTCGCGTTCAGCCATTGTCGCGACGTCATCGCGGCGGTGACCAATGCGGGCGGCTTCGGCGTGCTCGGCGCGGCCGGTCACTCCCCCGCCACCCTGGATATCGAACTCAACTGGATCGACGAGCAGGTCGGCGGCAAATCCTACGGCGTCGACCTCCTGGTGCCGACCAGCATGGACAGCAAAGAGCACGCGCTGACCGCCCAAGAACTCGAGGACCGCATCCCCGAGCAGCACAAGCGCTACATCGCCGAACTCCTCGCCCAACACGACATCGACACCGGCGACCTGTGGGACAACACCGTCGGTGAAGGCGTCGGCGACAACATGCGCGAGGTCGGCGCCGGAAAAATCCTCGATACCGCGTTCTCGCATCCCGTGAGACTCGTCGTGAACGCCCTCGGCGTGCCCCCGGACTTCATGTTCGACCGGGCACGCGCCAAGGGCATCAAGGTGGGCGCACTGGCCGGGGCCAAGGAACACGCCATCAAGCACGCCGAGGCCGGCGTCGACGTCATCATCGTCGCGGGCACCGAAGCGGGTGGTCATTGCGGCGAAGTGTCGACCATGGTCCTCTTGCCCGAGGTGCTCGACACGCTTAGCACCTACGGCAACCGCAGCCACGTGGTGGCGGCCGGCGGCATCGTCACGGGACGGCAGATGGCGGCCTGCATGGCCATGGGCGCGGCCGGCGTGTGGACCGGCTCCGTGTGGCTGACGACCGCGGAGGCCGAAACCCTGCCGATCGTGAAGGAGAAGATGCTGGCCGCCAACTCGCGCCAGACCGTTCGTTCGCGCAGCCGCACAGGCAAGTACACGCGTCAGCTCAAGTCCGCCTGGACCGACGCCTGGACCGCGGAGGAGGCACCGGATCCGCTGCCGATGCCGCTACAGGGCGTTCTCGCCGGCGCCGCGTTCCGAAAGATCAACAAGCTCGCCCAGTCGGACCACCCGGGCGCACGGCAACTCGTCAACTACTACGTGGGCCAAGGTGTCGGCTTGATGAACGAAACGGTCTCCGCGCGTACCGTGGTCTACAACTTCATGCAGGACTTCGCCGATGCCGCCGAGCGGCTCGCGGATGCCGTGAACGAGTAGGTCGGTTCCGACCATGCAACGATCCCTGACCGTCGTGCATACGTCCGACGTGCACCTGGACAGCCGCGACACCGACCAGGCCACCAACGGATTCCGCAGCCGCGCCGAACGCGCTTTCGCCGGCGTCGTCGACACCACACGCGACGTTGACGCCGACCTCTTCCTCATCGCCGGCGACCTCTTCGACAACAACCGGGTCGACGACTCCAACATCGACTTCGTCTACGACCAGTTCGCCCGACTGCGCTGCCCGGTGGTCATGCTGCCGGGCAACCACGACGTCCACGACGAAAGCTCCGTCTGGAACCGCTTCGACTTCGACGCGGCCGGGGATCATGTGCATGGGCTGATGTCCCACGACGGCGACTGCGTGACGCTCGACGACATCGGCGCCCGGGTATGGGGCAAGGCCATGGCCGAACACGCGCCCGAGAACTATCCCCTTGCGGGCGTGCCGGCGCGCCACGACCGGCATTGGAACATCGGCATGGCGCACGGCCAAGTGGTCGAACGCCGAGTCAGTCAGGGTTCGTCACCGATCACGCGCGAAGAGATTCGTGAATCCGGGTTCGACTACCTCGCGCTGGGTCACATCCACGTCTGGGCCGACCACAGCGAAGGCGAGACGATTGCCTACTACCCCGGTTCGCCGGTCGCCCATTTCGCCGGTGCCAACGGGGGACACGTCGCCGTGGTCAACCTCTGCCCGAACGACGGCATCCGCGTCGAGAGTCGTATAGTTTCAAGTTGGGAGCGGGCAATGGAACGATCCAACGGCGGGTTCCCGTTCTGAAGGAGGAGGGAATGATGGAATTTCGTCTCGAAGCGAGGGAATGGCTCACAGCAAACTGCCCGGACAGCCTTCGCCGGGGCCTCGGCGGCTATACCGCGGGCGGTCGGAAGGCCACCTACGGCAATCCCGATACCAAGCTGTGGCTTGACCGAATGGCCGAGCGCGGTTGGACGGCACCCACCTGGCCCAAGGAGTACGGCGGCGGCGGCCTCACCAACGCCGAGAACATGATCCTCGACGAGGAGATGCGGCGTATCAACGCGCCGGCTGCGTTGACCGGCCACGGGCTCACCATGATCGGCCCCGCGATCATCGAATTCGGCAACGACGCGCAGTGCCGCGAACACCTGCCTCCCATCGCCCGGGGCGAGATCCGCTGGTGCCAAGGCTACAGCGAACCCGGCGCGGGTTCGGATCTGGCGGGCCTCATGATGCGCGCCGAGGAAGACGGCGACGACTACGTCGTCAACGGCTCGAAGATCTGGACCTCAGGCGCGGTGGGCGCGGACTGGATCTTCTGCCTGGTGCGCACGGACTTCGAGGCATCCAAGCACGAAGGGATCTCGTTCCTCGTCCTCGACATGGAGACGCCCGGTGTCACTGTCACCCCCATCGAACTAATCAGCGGCGCCTCCGAGTTCTGCCAGACCTTCTTCGACGACGTGCGGGTGCCGAAGCGAAACCTGATCGGTCAGCCGGGCCAAGGCTGGACCGTGGGCAAGCGTCTGCTGCAATACGAACGCAGTTCCATCGGCGGGCGCGGCGGTACGCGCCAGCGGGCCAAGACCATCGACGAGTGGGCCAAGGAATACGTCGGCGAGGCGGACGGCCAGATCGCCGACCCGGCCGTCCGCGACGCCGTCACCGAGCAGCGCATCGGCGACGACGCCTACCAACTGACCATCCGCCGATCCTTCGAGGAGGCCACGAGTTCGCAGGCGCCGAGTTTCCTGTCGTCCATGTTCAAGCTCTACGGCACCGAGCAGAACATGCGCCGGAACGACTTGCTCATGTCCATTCTCGGCACCCAGGGCCTCGGCTGGGCCGGCGACGGCTTCACGGGTGCCGAACGCGGCTCGACCCGCGGCTGGCTGCGCTCGAAAGCGAACTCCATCGAAGGCGGCACGTCCGAGATCCAGCGCAACATCATCGCCAAGCGGGTGCTGGGTCTGCCGGACTGACGTTTTACTCGAGCAGTATCGCCCATGTCGGACTTAAGCGAACCCGCGTCAGGAAAGCCCAAACGACGCTGGGCAGGGACCACGCAGGTCGTCGTGGTGATCACGTTGGTCCTGCTCGCCTTGCTCTACGCCCGGGCACCGGACAACGACAACACCGCCTTGCAGATCGGTGCCGGTGAGGATCCGAAACCGCTGGTCAACGTCTACCACCCCGTCGCCGGCGCCAACATCCTCACCGTCGCCGCGACCGGTTCCGTGGACGTGCGCAACCGCGTCGCGCTAACGCCCCAGGTGACCGGCCGGGTCGTGTCCATCTCGCCGTCATTGCGCGTTGGCGGCACCTTTGCCGCTGGGGAGCAACTGCTGGTCATCGACCGCCGGGATTTTCAACTGGCGGCCGAGGCGGCCGAGGCCGATGTCGACACGGCGGCATCGGACCTCAAGCTCGAACAGGCGAAGAGCGACGCCGCGCGGGCAAACTACGATCTCCTGCATCCCGACGAGGAAGTCCCCGCCCTGGTCGCCCGGGTGCCCCAGATCGCCCAGGCCGAGGCACGGTTGGCGGCAGCCCGGGCCCGGGAGCGCGTGGCGGCACTCGACCTGGAACGCACCGCCTTTTCACTACCCTTCGACGGCACCGTCACCCGGACTAGCGCCGAGGTTGGCCAGCTACTGACCCGCGGGGTGTCCTTTGGGGAGGTCTTCGCGGCCGACGCCATCGAAGTCGTGGCCCCCATTTCGGCCGACAACCTGAAGCGCCTAAACCCCGCCGTCGGCCGACGTGCCCGGATACGCGATCCGTACCGCGCCTTCGATGCCGTCGTCGAAACGGTATCCGCCGAACTCGATAGCCGGACCCGGTTCGCGACCCTATATCTCAAGGTGACCGGCGAGCCGCCGGTACCCGGTACCTTCGTGGACGTCGAGATCGAGGGTCCGGTGTTCGCGGACACGTTCCTGCTTCCGGATGCCGCGGAACAGGCCAACGACCGCGTTTGGGTCGTCGCGAACGGCGAATTGCGAGCCGTTACGACCCCCGCCTACGGCCGCACCGCGGACGGCTGGATCACCCAGGCATTCGACCCGGGGGACGGCGTCGTACTCGGCGCGGTACCGGGTGCTACGGAGGGACAGGCCGTCGAGATCAACCGCGCCGGTCCGGGCGCGGGCACCGGAACTCCATGAGCGAGGCAACCGCGGCGCCGGTTCTGCCCGCCCTACCCGACCGGGGTTTCGTCCAGTACTTCGCCAACAACCCGGTGGCGGCAAATCTCATCATGACGCTCATGCTGGTGGGCGGCCTGCTTGCCGGAATGCGTCTAACCGCCCAGATCTTTCCCACCGTCGCACCGGGGATCGTCCTCGTCACCGTGGCCTATCCGGGCGCCACCCCCACCGAAGTCGAGGAAGGCATCACCCGTCGCGTCGAGGAGGCGGTTTCCGGCATCGACGGTGTCGACCGGGTGACTTCCAAGGCTGCCGAGAACGTCGGCACCGTCACCATCGAGTTGAAGGATTTCGTCGACCCGAAGAAGGTTCGCGACGACGTCGAGGCGGCGGTCGACCGACTGGCCGACTTCCCGCCCGAAGAAGCCGAGCAGGCCGAGGTGGTCGCTGCCGAGACCGTCAGCGACGTCATGACCCTGGTCGTATCCTCCGAGCTGTCCGAGGCAGAGCTGCGCCGCGGCGCCGAGGATCTCGAGGAAGCGCTCCTGTCGCTGCCCGCAGTTTCCCTGGTGTCCCTGTCCGGCGCCCGGGACTACGAGATCGCCATCGAGGTGCGGGAGCAGGATCTCAGGCGCTACGGCCTGACCATCGATCACGTGGCCGCCGCCATTCGCCGCTCGTCCCTCAACCTGTCCTCCGGGGAACTGCGCACGGATGCGGGCGACGTGCTGCTGCGCACCAACCTCAAACGCGAGCGTGGCGAAGAATTCGAGGACATCGTCCTGCGTGCGCGTCCCGACGGCACGATCCTGCGCCTCGGCGACGTCGCCAAGGTACGCGACGGCTTCGCCGATGTGGATCTCCTGAACGAATACAACGGTCGACAGAGCGTCTTCGTCCGGGTTCAGAAGTCCGAAGCCGAGGATGTGCTTACCATCGCCGATGCGATCAAGGAACTGCTCTCGACCTACCGGCCGCCCCCGGGCATCGACGTCGCGATTTGGGAGGACCAGACGGACATCCTGGCGGCACGCTTGAACCTGCTGGTGCGCAACGGGGTGCTGGGATTCGCGCTGGTGTTCCTGTTTCTCGTCGTCATGCTCGACCTGCGGCTTGCCATGTGGGTCGCCATGGGCGTACCCATTTCCTTCCTCGGTGCGTTCCTCCTGTTCGATTTCCTCGCCGTCAACATCAACATGGTGTCCCTGTTCGCCCTCATCATGGTGCTCGGAATCGTGGTGGACGACGCCGTGGTGGTCGGCGAGAACATCGTCGCCGAGCAGGAAGCCGGCCACCTGGTGGGCCCCGCCGCGGCCATCGCCGGCGCTCACGGCGTCCAGGGGCCCGTGTTGATCGGTGTCCTGACGACCATGGCCGCGTTCGCGCCGCTGATGTTCGTCACCGGCGTGTTCGGGCAGATCCTCGGGGAGGTTGCCGTCGTCGTGATCACCGTGCTGGCGATGTCGCTGATCGAGGTCTTCTACATCCTCCCGGCGCACTTATCCCACGGCAGCCCCTGGAGTCGCTGGCCCCTTGACGCCTTCCAGGATTGGGTCGCCCGGGGCGTGCGGAGCTTCCGCGACAACACCCTTACTCCTGCGGTGGCGGTCGCGGTGCGGCATCGCTATCTCACGCTGCTCGGCGGCGTGGCGTTCATCGCGGTCGCCGTGGCGATGGTGGGCACCGGCATCGTGCGGTTCAACTTCATGCCCAACCTGGAGCCGGACCTCATCACCGCCGACGTGCAGTTCCCGGTCGGCACGCCGTTCGAAGTCACGCGTGCCGCGGCCGAGCACATGGCGCAGGCGGCTCACGCCACCAACGCCGAGGTCGACGAGTCGCCCTTCCGCGCGGTCAGCGTTACCGTGGGCGGTCGGGCCCGGGTCTCCACCGGCCCCATGGCCGTCGGCGGCATGGACATCGCGAGCAACTTCGCCATGGTGCAGGTCCAGCTCAAGATCGGGCGGACCCAATCGGCCCAGGAACTCGAACGGGTCTGGCGGGCCAAGGTGGGCGAGGTCGCCGGCGCCGAGCGGCTGTCGTTCTCGTCGTCGTTCTTCTCCGACGAGGTGTCGATCGAGTACGAACTCGCGCACCCGGACGACGATATGCTCATCGAAGCCGTGGAGGAGATGAAGCGCGGCTATCGCGCCATTCCCGGCATGGTCGAGATCGACGACACGGCCAACGAGGGCAAACGCCAATACGACATCGAACTCACTTCCGCCGGCGAAGCCGCCGGCCTGACGCCGGCCGACATCGCGCGCCAACTGCGCGGCGCGTTCTGGGGCAACGAGGTGCAGCGCATCCAGCGTGGCCGCCAGGAGATCAAGGTGATGGTCAAGAACCCGGAGGATCAGCGCCGCAGCACCCGGGACCTGTACAACGTCCGCATCCGCCTGGCGGACGGGACCGAGGCACCGCTGTCGGCGGTGGCGGAGTTGGTGGAGTCGCGGGATTTCTCGTCCATCGACCGCGTCGACGGCCTGCGGGTGGTCAAGGTGCGCGGCCGGGTGGATACCAACATCATCACCACCAGCCAAGCCGACGCCATCGTCCGCGACGAGTTGATGCCGGCCCTGCGCGAGGGCTACCCGGGTCTCGTCGTTATCCAATCGGGATTCGGACGGGAGCAGGCGCAGGACATGGCGGCGCTCAGCGACCTCGCGATCGTCGCGCTGCTGGTGATCTTCGTTCTGCTCGCGTCGAAGCTCAGGAGCTACACCGAACCGCTCATCATCCTGGCCGGGGTGCCGCTCGGCGCGTCCGGCGCCGTCATTGGCCACTTCATCCTAGGACACGATCTGTCGTTCATCTCGATGTTCGGCATGGTCGCGTTGAGCGGCGTCGTGGTGAACGACTCCCTGGTGATGATCGACCGCTACAACAAGATCCGCGAGGCAACGGGCCTAGCACCGCCCGAAGCCATCGTGGAGGCGGTCCGACACCGTTTCCGCGCGATCTTCCTGACCACGGCGACCACGGCGTTGGGCTTGACCCCGATGCTGTTCGAGACCGATACGCAAGCGCAATTCCTGATCCCCATGGCAGTCAGCCTCGCCACCGGCATCCTCTTCGCCAGCGTCATGATCCTGTTCGTCGTGCCGGCGCTGACCATGATCGTGGCGGGACGAACCGGCCGAACGACAGAATTGTCACCGTAGCGCCCGCAGGGCGCGCCGGGACGGGACAAGCCCGTCCCCTACGCGGCCCGCGCCTTGCGGTGTCCATCGTGGCGGATTTCGTCCTTGCACTATGGGAAAACGCTCACGTCCACCGACCCCCCGGCGGCGACAAGCTATGCACATGTGCAGAAGAGCCTTTACAGCATTGCGGCTGCCGCAACGCAAATCCCTCCGCCTCGCCGACTTCGACTACGCGGAGCCGCGTTCCTACTTCATCACCGTTGTCGTGCGCGACCGGCGTTGTGTGTTCGGCCGCGTCGTGAACGAAAACGTCCTGCCAAACCCCGCAGGCAAAATGCTCGCCCGTGAATGGCGGGGTCTCGCGGGCCGTTTCGGCGTCGAGAACGAGCCGTTCGTCGTGATGCCGAATCACCTGCACGGTCTGGTCTCCATCCGCGAAACGGTCGACCCCCCGGCGCTTGGCCGGATCATCGGTGCGTTCAAATCAATCACCGCACGGGAATACCGTACCGGCGCCAGCGCCGGTCGTTGGCCGACGATGCCAAATGGACTGTGGCAACGCGGTTATTTTGACCACGTCGTCCGCGACGAAGCCGATGAAGCACGTATCATCGACTACATCAACGCGAACCCGGCCAACTGGGTCACTGATCCCGACAATCCCGATAGTTCGGACGGGACAAGCGAACACGCCCGACTCTGGCCCAAGAGTACGCGACACCGCAAGCGCATTACCCACGTCCGATCCCGTTCGTAGGGGCGACCCTTGTGGTCGCCCGCATGGACGTGCCGCGGTCCGCCCGGGACGGGACAAGCCCGTCCCCTACGACGCAAGACCCGGCCGCACCGTAGGGGCGACCCTCGTGGTCGCCCGCATGGACGTGCCGCGATCCGGACGGGACGGGACAAGCCCGTCCCCTACGACGCAAGACCCGGCCGCACCGTAGGGGCGACCCTCGTGGTCGCCCGCATGGACGTGCCGCGATCCGGACGGGACGGGACAAGCCCGTCCCCTACGACGCAAGACCCCGCCGCGCGTAGGGGCGACCCTCGTGGTCGCCCGCATGGACACGTGCCGCGATCCGGCCGGGACGGGACAAGCCCGTCCCCTACGACGCAAGACCCCGTCGCGCGTAGGGGCGACCCTCGTGGTCGCCCGCATGGACACGTGCCGCGATCCGGACGGGACGGGACAAGCCCGTCCCCTACGACGCAAGACCCCGCCGCGCGTAGGGGCGACCCTTGTGGTCGCCCGCCATGGACACGTGCCGCCGATTCGGGCGGGACATCCTAGAAGTGCGAGACGCCGCCGTCGATGGCGATGGTGTCGCCGGTGTGATAGCTGCTCTCGTCGCTGGCGAAGTACACGGCGATGCCCTTGAAGTCCTCCGGCTGACCCCAGCGCCGTTGGGGAATCCGCTTGATCACCTTCGTCTGGAACGCCTCGGTCTGGAACGCCCGTTCGGTCATCGCGGTCTCGATCCATCCCGGAATGATCGCATTGGCTCGGATGCCGTAGCGGGCCTGGCCGACGGCCAGCGACTGGATCAGGGCGATCACCCCGGCCTTGGTGGCCGAGTAGTGTTCGCTGCCGGCCGCTCCGAACCGGGCAGTGCCGCTGCTTGTCACCACCAGCGACCCGCCGCGACCCGACTTGCGCATGTGCTTGACGGCTTCCCGGAACGTGAACATGACGCCGTCCATGTTCACCTTGAACACCCGGTGCCAGTCCTCGATGGTCATGGCGTCGAACTGCGCACCGCCGCCGCCAACGCCCGCATTGGCAAAGCAGGAATCCACGTTGCCGAAGATGGCCAGGGTCTCCGCGAACGCATCGACCACCGCCGCCTCGTCGCTGACGTCGCAGCGTAGCGCCGCGACGCGACCGCCGTACTGTTCGAGCGTCTCCTTCGCCGCCGCGTTCTTGTCCTCGTTGGTACCCCAGATGCACACCCCGGCCCCGTGCGCCGCCAAGCCTTCGGCAAAGCCCAAACCGATACCGCCGTTGCCGCCGGTCACGAGCGCTACTTTTCCCGTCAGATCGAACATTACTGCCTCCAAGAGTCGAGGGCGAAGAATAACCCAGGCAGGCATCATTCCCTTGTGAAAATCCCATTCGGCGGGACGGGACAAGCCCGTCCCCTACGGCGTTGTGTCGAGGCCCGTGCCCTACCGCGGCCGGTCGAAGGCCACGCGGAACCCGAGGGTCGGCGCCCGGTGATTCGGCGAGAGGTGGTTGCTGAAGTCCATGCGCGCGGTTTCCCCGATGGGCAACAGGTAGTTGCCGCCCTTGACGACCACCGAGTACCTGCCGGAGGCACCCGACACGCTGCGCGTCCACTCCGAGGCGTTGCCGCCCATGGCGAAGAGACCGTCAGGTGTCGCGTCGTAGTCGTCCTGCTGCACCACACGCAGGCTTCTTTGCACCTGGTTCGGGGGAGCCGCGTTCACTGCCGCACGCCAGTCGTTGCCCCAGGGGTAGATCCGCCGTCCCTGACCGGACGCGGCAGTCTCCCACTCCTCGGCAGTGGGCAAGCGGCCTCCTGCCCAGGACGCGAAGGCATAGGCCGACCACCAGTCGACGTTGACCACCGGCAGGTCGGGCTCGAGCATCTGGGTGTCCCAATCCGGGGGTCGATGGGTATGACCGCGGGGTTGATTCGCTTCCGCGTGAAGACCGAGCCCGACGAACGGATCCCGCAGGAACGAGTCGTACTCGCGCCGGGTGATCTCCCGTGCCGTGAGGTGGATTTCCGACACCGCCGGTCGGTCCCCCTCGGCGAACATTCGCCCGATCAACGACAGACGGTCGCGGGGTATGTACGCCAACAGGCTCGGCACCCGCGCGTCCTCGGGGATGCCGACGGCGTATTCCCCAACGGCCAGCACCACGTTGTCCGCCGGGGTCCGCCAAGGCGTCGCGCGGGGACGCGAGTCGTACACGCAACGGAACCCCAAGTACGGCGACCGGTAGTT
Source organism: Gammaproteobacteria bacterium (assembly GCA_026705345.1). GTDB lineage: Bacteria > Pseudomonadota > Gammaproteobacteria > Pseudomonadales > Azotimanducaceae > VXYL01. The sequence continues at coordinate 80,511 of JAPPAV010000005.1, read as the reverse complement.
GGCCGGCGCCCGGCGGTATAGGACACCCAGACTGTAGAGTTCCCGTGGCGCGTTGTAGCCATTGGCGCCCATTGCCAAGGCGGTCGGAGTGTGCGGCGGGCCGCCGACGACGGCCCACTCGGAAACGTTGTGACCCATTTGTGCGACACCCAGCGGCGTGTCGGTCGCGGGGTGTTCGTCGCACGGCCGGGTCGCGTTGAGAAGCGGGTCGAGATAGGGCCAGGGTGCCGACGTGAAGTCGTCCCCCCAGGGATAGCGTCTACCCTCCGGGCCGACCGCCGCCGCGACCCACTCGTCACCGGTCGGCAATCTTCCGCCGGCGGCACCGCAGTACGCCCACGCGTCGTAGAACGTCAGGCCATTGGCCGGGGCGTCGAGGCGTCCGCTGATCACGTGGTCGCGCGTGTCCGTGGCGTATTGCCAGTCGTCCGGTTGGCCCGGTGCCAGGTCCTTAAGTCCCGACTGGAACGGCAGCCATTGCAGGAACCGGTAGAAGTCGCCTTGCCGGACCTCGCAACGGTCGAACCAAAGAGGTCGACGAATCTCGACGCGGCGCGAACCGTTGGCGAAGACATGGTCGAACGACCGGATATAGGCGAAGTGGTCGAGGTTGCGCACGAGCACCTCGTCGAGCCGCTTGCCCGGCGACTCCGGACGGACGGCGTTGTCGAAGCGAACCCCCACCGTGTCGAAGTCAATCACCAGGGGTTGCAGCTTGAGGGTCGCGGCCGCCACGCAGACCGCCGCCACCGCAATTAGCGCGCGGCGTACGATCACGCCCTTCTCCAGACGACCACCACGATGCCGACCGCGAACAACACCGCCACCACGCCGTTGAACAGCGTCTGGAGGAACTCGCCCCGGAATTTCACGACGGGATACCGCGACTCGGCGCTCACGGCGCCGATCTCCACGGCGTTCTCGTCCACCGGAAGCAGCAGTCGCCCCGAGTCGTCCAATCCCGCGTAGACGAAGCCGGTCACGAAGTCGTCGATACGGGCGTTGACCAGGGTGACCACACGCCAGCGCGGCGCGGGATCCGAAACGGTCGCGGGCATCGGCATCAGGATCACGCCGTCCTGTCCCATGGGTACGCGAAGCCCCTCGAAGATCGCGGCGTGCAGGCCAAGCCGCAGGGTCACCGACGTCTGCTCTTCGCCCGTTCGGGGCGGCTGTTCGGGCCCGCGCAGCCACACCGCGAGATAGAGCGGACGGTTGACCGGAACGGCCAGCGCTTGACCGCGCCAGTCCGGGTCCGTGCGCGACACCACGGTCATGGTGCCCAACGGATTCTCGACCGGCATGGACAATTCGTCGGCCAGACCACTGACAATTCGTTCCTCGGCGGCGCTTAGCGGTTCGTCGGCCCGACCGAGGACGTCGCGCTCGAAGTCGAAGTCGGGGAGCGGCGACACGCGGCCTGCGTCCGCATCCGCCTGGGCCGAATGCATGAAGGCGAAAAGACCACGCAGTGCAGTCGCGAGGTCGAACGTCAACTCCGAGGGGGACTCCGGACCCGGCGGCCGCGCGACCCGGAACCGCGTCGTTCCGCTGCCGGTCTCCACCGCCGCGCCGCCGGAGGGCTCGGCACCCGTCACATCCCCGGACCGGATCGGTGCGCCGATCGCACCCGTGCGCGGCAACTCCAGGTATTCGCTTGCCGGCGCGCCGCCAAAGCGCCCGGCAAGCCCGAGATCATCCAGCGGATAGCGCTCATGCGAGTCCACCGTCCCGGCAAGCGCGACATCCTCCGGCAGCGTCGACGACGACGGGTTCGTCCCGGCGCCCGTCGCGCCTTCCAACATGCCCGGTGCCGACCGGTCCCGACGCAGCCGGCCCGCGAGGAAGGTTCCGCCACCGGCGGTTGCGTCGCCGGGTGCCACGGACAGGAAATGCCAATGCCGCGGCGCCGTCCCGTGGGCCTTCAGGATCGACATGGTGATGTAGAACTCCCGGATGCTGTAGACGTCAATCCGCACGGCCGCAAGCTGTTCCTCGCGCAGGCTAGAGAGGTATGCATCCAGGGCGTTGTCGTGTCGCAGAAGCTCCTCGCGCCGGAACACCGTGCCCGTGTAGTAGTCGCGCACGAAACCGTGGTGCAGTTCGAGGATCGGCATCAGGGCGTGCTGCGGATTGCGGTCGGGACCCCAGGTTACGTAATCGTGCAGTCGCGCCGGCGGACTGGTGGGCAGCGCGTTCATGACGAACGAGGTGGCCAGCTCGCGACTCAGGAGCACCGCGACATCCTCCGTCTGTTCCAGCTTCTCCTGCTCCTGTTCGTGATTGGCCATCAGGGTGACCACGATCATGATGATGACGATGGCCGCGCTGTTGGCGAGGATGTCCGCCAACGCCACGCCTGCGAACGGCGGAAACAGGGAGCGCGCCGGGCGGGCCATCTAGGATTCCATAACCAATTGAATAAAATGATAAATTTCGCCGATCGGGAACCCCCGCGGTGGCGTTCGTCGGGCACGCGCGTCGTCTGCGAGGCGTATCGTCATCGCCATTCGTCGCACGCGTAGCGCATCATTCCACCGCCTCCTTCACGTACGCGGGGATGTCGTTCAGGGAGACGGATCTAAGAAGCTCGTCATTGGCGACGATCCAGCCGATGGTCAGCTCGCGCCCGGGCAGGACCGTGCGGATGCAGTTGCGGGCCTCCGCCATGGTGGGCACGCCGCCCTCGAGGATCGCGAACACGATCTGCTGGCGCTCGGCGCGGTAGATCCGACGCACATAGTCGACGAACGGGCTGCCCGGCGCGCAGATGCGTCCGGCGCCGACAGCCTCGCCCGTCTCCACGATGCGCACTTCGGCCCGAAAGGCCAGCACCACGAAGCCGGCACCGCCCGCATCCCAGCCAACCCGGTAAAGGCCCTCGTCGGAGGCGGCCTCGATGCGCTCCACCAGCGCCGCCTGGGAGAGCAGGTTCATGATCAGGAAGAGCACCAGGAGGAGGGCGAAGAGGCCCCCGAAGATCTCCACCATCGGCGCGCTGTTCGATTCCTGATCCCGCGCCGATGCCGACTCGATCATGGCCCCGGCGGTCCCGGCGGGTCGTCGTCTCGGGACGGTTTGCGGCTCGAGCCCGCGCCGTTGCGCACCCAGTTCTCGAAGTCGCCGAGGATGTTGTCCTCCCGGCGTTGCAGGCCGATCTGCAGGAACGTCAGGACCACCGACAGCGACAACGCGATCAGGGTGGTATCGAAGGCGATGCCGAGCGGCGCGATGGCTTCCCCGAGTTCGCCGGAGAGGTCGGACAGACCCCGGCCCGAACCGATGATGTTCTGGATGCCGTCTGCCGCGAGCGAAATACCGAGCACGGTGCCGATGAAACCGAGGATGGGAATCGCCCAGTTGAGATAACGCGGAACGACGTAGAAGTCCGCCGACTTGCGCCACATCATCTCCACGAATCCGTCAATCTCCAAGGCGTTGGCGACGGCATCGGCATGGGCATGCACGAGCATGGAATCACCTTGGGCACCCGACAACAGACGCCGCTCCCGGTTTACCGCCCACGCCTTGTTGCCAAGCAGGAGCAGCCCCCAGAAGAACAGCACCAGGGTGAGCGGCGGAATGATCCCGCGTTGCGTGAACTTCGAGGCCAGGAACTCCCAGGACGGCACCGTTAGGCCAACGTAGTGAATCGCCAGCACCGCGCCCGTGCCCAGGGCCAGGGCCATGACCAGCGACAGCACCAGCGGCGGCCCGGACAACGCCCCGCCGAGCCGCTCGGAGACGGTTCCCGCCCGGGTGTTCGCATTGCGGCGGCTGAGCACGATGTAGGTGCCGTAGAGAACCGGCGCCATCAACAGCATCGACACGTTCGACTCGATCCGCACCGGCACGTCCACCAGGGCCAGCACGGGGAACAGCCCCGTCACGGCCATTGCCGCCGCAATCATGACGAGCAGGATCAGCGCCGTGAATTCAGCCCACCGAGCGTGGTGGAAGCCTTGAAGCAACGCGGTGGACGGCGGAGCGAAGAGCGCGACCCATGCCGGGACGACGAGCCCCACGCCAACGGCGCCGCCCAACCATAGCGGCGCGCTCAAGGCGTGGGTCAGGCTGCCCCCGGAAACCGCGCAGACGACGGTGAAAGCGGCAAGCCAAATGGCGGGGTTCGGCATTTCGTATCCTCCGGGACGTCAGGCGGGGTTCCCAGTGCGCCCGCTAGGGCGCGCAATCGCTGCGCGCCGCCATGGTCGCGCGCAGCCGCCGGGAATCCGCCGCATAGGAAAGGCGCAACAACCAACGCACCACGGCGTGCTTGCCACCGAGTTCCGGGCCCTTGAACACCGTCTCGGGCGGAATGCGCACGCTAACCGATACGCCCAGAAACGCAAAGACGTTTTCGAGTGTTTCGTGGTGACGCCCCAGGAGGTTTTCGCTCCGCAACACCAAGACCTGGTTCCGCGGAAAAACCGCGAGCAAGTTGCGAAGCTGAACGCCGTAAAGGCCTCGGGAGCGGTAGGAGTGCCGCCTAGCCGCCGACTCGGGACCCCTCGGATCGGGGCACCGCCGCAGTCGCCCGCGCTCCGCCAACAAGGCGAACCAGAGCGGTCGATGCTCATTGCCCCTGCCCCGCTCCATGGCGTAGTGCGACAGGGCCCGCTCCACGGGATCGCGCAGGATGACGATGACCTTGAGGGCCGGGTTGTATCGGTGCAGTTCGGCCGCCACATCGGGCAGAAACAGGTAGATCGGCGTCGACTCGCCGCACGCCACCGTGGTCGGCCGACGCGCCAAGCGACGGACGTAGCGCGCGTCGATTTCCTCGGGCGTCCAGTCGGACGAGTAACTCGGCGAGTCGAAAACGTGACCTTCCCGGGATGCCATGGCGACGGCGGGATGCCCGGAGAGAAAGTGGGCGAGGGCCGACGTGCCGCCCTTCTGCGCACCGGCGATCACGAAGTCGACCAGCCGGCCGCCGGCTTGTTCGGGCTCCGACGGGACCGAAGACACCGACGGCGCCGATGCGTCCTTCCAGATTCGGCCGATGTCGAGAAGCACCTTGTGGAACTGCCTACGCTCCCGTTCGAGAGAATGGATGCGTACCGTTTCAGCGGCGCTGGCGTGAATACGCCGACGATCGGCCACCGGCAGCCGCCTTGCCTCCTCCACGGCCGCGGCTACCGACGCCAGTTCGGCCTCTGCCACGAAGCAGTTGTGCCCATGCCGGCAGAAACCCCGGTTCCCGATGCCGTCAAGGGTCACCACCGTACATCCAGCCGCCATGGCTTCGAGTGCGGGTAGGTAGAAGCCTTCCTCCGGCCTAGGCAGGCATACCGCTACCCGGGTCCGCCGAAGCAAACCGAGGAACTCATCGCGGTCGATGAAGCGATCCAGGGTCCGGTGTGGAATCCGCCGCTCGTCCAGGCAACGCGACAACGCGGCCGTCAGCTCCGGCCGCTTGTAGCCCACAACGGTGACTTGCTCGAGCCGCTCGTCGAAGCCGATGGAACCGCCGACGTCGATGTCGGCGGGTCGGCACTCCGTGCCGTTGCGAATTGTGAACACCGGACCATTGACCCGACCGGTGGCACCGATGGTTTGCGCCACCTCGTCGCTGACGCAGATGCGCACCGCACGCCGATCGAGATAGCCGTACCGTTCGCTACCGACATCGCCATGCCGAACTCCCTGGATCAGGTTGATCCGGGGGATGTCCCTATCCGCGAGTCCCGCCTGGTCGTAGTACCGCCAATCGGTACCGGCCAGAAAGAGGACATCGCCACACTCGGGCTGCCATGCCTCGACACGTTCACACCGCGTCGTCGGCCACAACTCGGCTTGCTCCCCGGAGAGCCGGCCATGGCCGGGCGCTCCGCTAAAGACGATACGGCGCGCATGGCCCGACAGCCTCGACACGTGCTCGTAGTAGTGTGCATGCTTGACTTGGCCTCCGGTCAGCCTTTCGTATTGGCGGTGGAACCAGACGGTCCGGGTCGGCGCAGTCACGTCGGGGCCAAGCGTTCGGCCAGGGCGTCACAATCGGTGCGACTGTAGAAACGTGTCCATGCACCCCCGTTGTCGCGGAGCGCCCCCAGAAGGCGGTCGATGTCGGTGTTCCGGTAGACCGCGTGGTCGTTGCGGCTCGTCAAGGGCACCCGCTCGGCGTTCGCGTGACCGAGCATCCGAAACAACGCCTTGCCGCCGCTCGCGACGAGTTCCTCGTAGCGAAGAATCCCACCGGCCGCCAGCTCATCGCCGTATCGCGCGAAAAACCAGTTGATGACGGTCAACTGCCTCGCGAGGGTATCAGCGTCGCGATCCAGGGCCGCCCGTAGATCAGGATCGAACTGTTCCCCTGCGGGTATCCGCCCTCGGTTTATCGGCAGGTCAACTGTCTGCCAGGACGCCAATACCGCCAGTGGATTCCGCACGAGGCCAATGCAACGGAAGGACGGGACCACTTGCGGCAATAACGCAGCGAACAGCGCATTGTGCTTGATGAGGAGAGAGAACCCTTCGGACAGCGGTTTGTCTATGTCGATTTCCGCTTGGGCAAGGCGCCGCCTTCGCAAACCGCCAACAGCGTCCGCATCCACGACGTTGTCGGCCAGACGTCCGTCCACGTGAACACTCGGCGCACGTCGTCGCCTCGCGATGCGCCCGCGAGTCCGCTTCTCGAAACGTTCGATCGTCGCGAGTGCCTCGCAAGGCGTTGTCAGACCGGCGAACTCCGTACGTGGCATGGGTTCGGACAAGGCAACGAAATCCGGCAGTTGGCCAGCCAACCGACAGGCTAGGGAACTGCCCGAGCGTGGAATTCCTGTTAGCAGCCACGTCTCGTTCCGACGCAAGCCCCGAGAACCAACGCTGGCGGAAACGATCATGGGTAGATTCTACCGCCCCGGCGGCGCTGGTTGGCCCAAGTGGGGTCGTGCTACGTTCGGGCCGTGACAACGCTGGTCAAGATATACGGTGAGCGAAACACCGGCACGAACTACGTGAGCGCACTGATCGCGCTCAACCTGGCGGTGCGCGAATTGCCCGGTGTCATTCCGGCGGGGATACGTCGGATCCACCAGATGCTGCCGGGACGGGAGTGGGTGCGAGACCTGTATTTCGCTTGCACCCGCCGGCACAACCTCGGATGGAAGCATGGGCTTGCAACAACGCCCAAGCGCCTTGCGAGGGAAGATCGGCACCGGCGGCAATCCCTTGCATTCGTAACAGTCACCAAGAACCCGTACGCCTGGCTGCTGTCGCTGCATCGCCGGCCCTACCACCCGACACATCCCGGGGCATTGGACTTCGAGACGTTTCTTGCGACCCCATGGCGCACCGTCGGTCGCGACAACATGCATCGGGTGACGCTCAAAAGCCCCGTCGAGTTGTGGAACACCAAGAACCGCTCCTACCTCGAACTTGCTCCGGCCAATACGTTGAACAGGACCTACGAGACGACCATTCGCGATCCCCAGGCTTTCGTTGACGACGTGGTCGACAGATTCGGAATCCGCCGGTCGACGGCATCTTTTCGAAACCACGAGGTCTCGACGAAGGACCGCACCAAGGACTTCGGCTTCTATCGCGACTACTACCTCAACGAGCGGTGGAAAGACGAACTGACGGACGCAGCCATCTCGGCGATCAACCGACGGCTGGACAAAGACCTTGTGTCCCGGTTCGGCTACGAGATTCTCTGAGGATTTTTCGCCTGACCTTGTGGTCGACCGCGGGACGGGACAAGCCCGTCCCCTACGGGCGTCGTTCGCAATCCGATGATCCCGTAGGGGCGACCCTCGCCGTCGCCCGCGCCAACCGGCCGAACGTTTCCGCGGGACGGGACAAGCCCGTCCCCTACGGGCATCGTGGGTGGCGACGTGTACAATTCGCCGCCCTTGCCCTAGCCGTCTCGATCCATGACTCCCCGATCTGCGCTGACGGAGTTCCGTCAGCTCGGCGTCCTCGCGATGCCGATCATCGTCGCCCAGCTATCGCAGATGGGCATGGGCGTTGCGGACGCGGTGATGGCCGGCCGGGTGAGCGCCACGGACCTTGCCGGGGTGACGCTCGGCGGCAATTTCTTCTGGCCGACGATGCTCCTGATGTCCGGCATCGTCATGGCCGTGACGCCATCGGTTTCGCAATTGAACGGCGCCGGCCGCATCGGCGATGCGGGGGCGGTGGTTCGCCAAGCACTGTGGATCGCCTTGGGCGGCGGTTTAGTGTTGACGCTGTTGTTGCGCAATGCCGAGCCCGCCTACCGGTTCTTCGGCGTCGACGAACAGGCGATTCCCGTCGCCGTCGGCTATCTGTCCGCGGCAAGCCTCGGCTTGGTGCCGCTTCTCAGCTACACCGCGTTGCGCTGCCTGGCCGAAGGCATGTCGTGGACGACCCCGGCGATGTGCATCAGCTTGAGCGCACTGCCCTTGAAGGTCCTGCTCAACTGGCTGTTCATGTACGGATCGCCCGCGCTCGGCATCCCCGCCATGGGCGGCGTCGGCTGCGGCTGGTCGACCGCCGTGGTGATGGGCTACACGTTCGTAGCAATGATTCTCGTGGTATCACGGTCGAGGATGCGCGCCTCGAACCTGTTCACGGCGTTCTCGTGGCCGAGGCTCGGTGTCATCCGGGATCTGCTCGTGATCGGGGTTCCCATAGGTCTCGCCCTATTGGTCGAAGTCGGATTCTTCTCCGTCGCCGGCCTGCTGATCGGTCGGTTGGGCGTCCAAGCCGTGGCCTCTCACCAGATTGCCTTCAACGTCGCCGGCATCGCGTTCATGGTTCCCTTGGCACTGGGCATGGCGGCAACGATTCGCGTCGGCTTCAACGTCGGTGCCGGCGACAGGGCCGCCGCCCGGTTGTCCGCCTGGGTGGCGGTAACGACGACCCTCGTCTGGGGAACAAGCGTTGCGGTGGTCATGCTAACCGCGCGCTTCGCAATTGTTGGTCTCTACACCAACAACGCCGAGGTGATCAATGTGTCCGCGGCGCTATTGGCGATCGGCGCGCTATTCCAGGTCTTTGACTCCGCCCAGGCGACGACGATGGGCGCCCTGCGCGGCTACAAGGAAACCGTGACCCCCATGTGGATCGCCGTGGTGGCCTACTGGCTGGTGGGACTGCCGGTCGGTGCGGCGCTGTGTTTCGGCGTCGGAAGCATTCCGGATCTCCACGGGCTCCTGTCGAGTGCGTTCGGCGCGCCGATGGGCGTCTACGGTCTTTGGTGGGGACTCGTGGTCGGGCTCGCGGTTGCCGCCGTTGCCTTGCTGGGTTGGCTGATTCGGATCTCGCGGAGCCGCTCGGCCGTTCCCGTTCGGCCGGCGCCCTAACCCAACGCGGCTCTGGACGCGGACCATCAGGATCCGGCGACAAAGACGTTGCAAAAAAGGCCGACACCGACTCCGACCCATGGGGACGGTACTGCTTGTCGGTGTCTGCGCCAACCGGTGTATGCAACGCCCGGCGTGGCCTCTTCGGGCCGTTCGCCACTTGCTCACGCGGGTGGAAGACCTACCGATGCGGAACCCGACCGCCTAAGTATTGCCACCTACCGGTCGGGCCGCAACCAATCTCCGCCTTGGGCTGTTCAAACTACCGGATTTTTCGCGAAATCCCCAACGCTCGAGCGCATCCGGTGTGGTACCGCGTCCAGACGGCCGCACACATTTCAATGCCAGACGCGGCGGCCGCCAGACGATCCCGTCGTCACTGTTCAAGCGCGTGCCGACAGATGCGCGAGTCACCGTTTCCGCAAGTCGGCCATGATCGCTTGGGCGCTGTCGTTCGCCGCCTTGGCACGAAGGTTCAGCCCTGCTGCCCGTACCTCGTCCAACGCCAAGACGTGCTTGATCTGTCCGGTCAAACCACGCGCGGCGGATCGGCATTCGGCCACCGCCTTGCAGACCTCCTCGTCGGTCACCGTCTTCTCTGCAGGCGCGATGAGGTCTTTGTCATAGTGCCTCATCCAACCGATGACATGTTCAAGCCTCTTCAGGCTATTGACCCGTTTGCGTGCATCGCCGCCCTTTCGCAGGATGCGGAGCGCTTCCGTCACATCACCAAGTTGAAACAGAATCCCTTCCGCTCCGGTGGCGATATCCGTTTGCGTCAAATCCCGGATCGACACTTGACGAACGCACTCGGCCGCCGCGTTCGCCGCCCTCTCGACTGTCGTGGACAGCTGATCGAGTTCATGCACAGGTATCAGTGTTTGCATCGCTTGTTCTACCTCCTTCAATCGAGTGCGGGGGCTCCACCCCCAGTTGCGGCAAAGTTCGGCGGTAGCCGCGAAAACGTATTCGTCTGCTCTTCCGATGAAGAGAGGCAAATCGACCGATCAACGGCCGGAATGTTCTCGACAGGGAAGTATGATTCGCCACGATTTCCTGACGGAATCGGAACGTGGGGACGCAGCAGATACATCGGACGCGGTCTACAACCCGAAAGCCGCATCTCTACAGCAGGGATACCTAGACCCCCGGGAGCACGGCAGCTTTACCCAACCGTGCGACAAGCATCCGCCAAACCAACCCAGACTGTCAACGGCAACGCCCAGAGCCTAGGCGGCCTATCGGGAAAGGAAGAGGTCGGACCCATCCCAAGGGGGGCCGCGGCCTCACGATGCTATGTCTCGCCGGCGACCGGCGGAACGAGCGTCGACAATCGACCGCGCATCTCGCCTCGGAATTCGGATAGTTCGCGCGAAAGGCTGTGGTGATCCGCTGCCAAACCGTCCACTTTCTTGTCCAGGGACTCGATCCTCGACTCCAAGGAGGCGAAGTTGCTGTCGAACCGACTCTCCATCTGCTGGAACCCGTTCTCGACCAGCCGAAACCTGTTGTCGAACCGACTCTCCATCTGCTGGAAACTGTTGTCGATCTGCCTAAAACGGTCGTCGAATCGGGCTTCCAGGCCGGTCAGCATCTTGACGAAAACCCGCCAGAGGAAAGCCCCGACGACCAGCACCGCGGCAACATACGGGGCGCCGGGGGCGAACGCTTCAAAATTCATGACTGCTACTCCACGTCTACAAGGCTGGATATCCAGATCGCCGGACCCACCGGCGGCAGCCAACCTCGACGCCTAACGCGGTTCGAAGTGCCCTCACCCTACACCGGTCGTCGGGCCGGTGCCAGACTGACTGGACGGGACTGACTGGACGGGACGGGACAAGCCCGTCCCCTACGGGGCTTCGGCCCTCGCGGCACTCGGTCGACCTTCTACCGGAAGCCTCCACCGTGTGGCTGATCGGTACCAGTGGAGCATGGCCGTCGTCCGCGTGCGAAACGGCTGAAATCGACGTGCGACTCCGACCGGTGAAAATCGGCTCGAATGTGCGAGATCTCCTACGCCGTGTGAGATCGAAATCCCGTGTGTCCGAGTTCCGGACGGAATCCCGAGTCGGGAGGAACCTCGATTGCACAGCCGGGGTCAAACGGATAGGTTGTCGGCGACCGAAACGAGGAAGGTGCGCATGTTGTTTAACCGGGGCCGGAGCGCTGCGCTCAGGATCGTCACCGTTGTGCTGTCGGTATGGCTCGTCCAGACCGCGCACGGCGGCGGACTCACCGAACAGGTCAGGACCTATGCCATGACCGTCGAACTGGAGGACAAGGACATCGCCATGGTCCGTCGAGTGAGCTGGACACGGGTCGAGGAGGACGGCGAGGACGCGTGGCGTGTCTCGACCGAACACGAGTCGAGCGACCTTGCCCGGAGCGTCGACACGATCCATTTGGCAGCAGAGGATCTGCGGCCAATCCGCCGGTACATCAGCCAGGGAAACACGCGGGTCCGGCTGCTCTACAGCGACGACATGGTCCGTGGCAAGGCGTGGCTCCAGGACGGCAGCGTCGTGCCGATCGAAGTCGGTTTGGACGCGCCGACCGTGGGGGACGTTGCCGCCGCCATGACGACATTGCCGCTCGCGCCCGGCTACACGACGACTCTCAGTAGCTTCGATCCGACCCTGGTGGTCGTGCGCCGCTGGAAGATCGAGGCCTCGGGCGTTGAAGTCATCGAGACGCCGCTCGGTCCCGTGCGGACATACCCGCTCGAACTCAGTGACGCAGACCGTCCCGGTGGTTCGGGGCTCTATTGGGTGACCGAGGAATCTCCCCACCACGTGGTAATGAGCGAAAGCAGATTGCCGACCAGCTTCGGTGGTGGTCGCGAAACCGTGGTGCTCGAGTCCGTGTCGCCTGCGCCGACAGCCCCGACGTCCAACGGACAGTAGTTGGCGAGGCAACGTCTCCTATCCCACGTCGCCACCTAGTCGGCGTCAGCGCGGAACCCCTCGGTGTCGAGCACGAGCCAGCGCACGGTCGTCAGCCGTCCGAGCGGGGAGAAGTCGGCGATGGGATTTCCGGAAAGACGCAGCCACACGAGCTTCTGCAGGTCGCCGACCACCGAGACGTCGCGCAAAGCGTTCCCGGCGAGATCCAGCCGCCGGAGCGACCGCGCCTCCCCGAGCAAGGCGGCGTCGGCCACGCGGTTGTTCGCCAAAGCGAGGTGTGCCAGCTTCTGCAGACCCCACAGCGGCGCCAGGTCCTCGACCCGGTTGCCGTCGAGCAGCAGGACCTCGAGGCGGCGCAGTTCCGAGAGCGGCCGGAGGTCGGCCACGTGGTTGCCCGAGAGGTCCAGGCGGCGCAAGGCCGTCAGCCCGGCGAGCGGCGAGATGTCCGAGACCGCGTTGTCCGACAGGTCGAGCACGCGCAGTTGCGCGAGGCCGCCGAGCGGCGAGAGATCCTCCACGGCGTTGTCGCGTAGGTCGAGCACCTTCAGGCCGGCCATCTCCGCCAGCGGCCAGAGATCGTCGACGCGGTTGCGGCCGAGGTCGAGCTCTTCCACATCCTCCAGTCCCGCCAGCCTGGACACGTCGGACAGACCACTCGCCGAAAGGTCGAGAACCTCGACCTTCGCCTGGTTCCACGATCCCGTCTCCGGCAGCTGGACGGGCCGCACGATGTCCCGTGCGGCAACATCGTCCCGGCTCAGCCGCCGGGCATGCCGGACCGGCTGGCCGGTCAGCGCCGGCGCCGAGTTGTACGACGCGTCCTGCAGCGGGTGCATCGCCGCGGGCAGGTAACTGACGGACACGTCATCCGACCCCTCGAGGGGTCGCGACAGCGTCAGTAGGGCCTCGCCGTCGACCACCGCGACCGACTCGACGCTAGTCGCCACGTCACCAGTCGATGGACCCGCCGCGACCACGAAGTCGTCCGGCGACGGCACCGAGCCGCCATCCAGTGTCCGGTCGTAGCGCAGCGTCAGCACGACACCCGACACCGTCGCGCCCGTGAGCGACAGGCCCGATGCCGACCCGCACGACACGCCGATGTCCTCCGTGTGCCGGCAGTTGTGCACGCCCCAGCCCAAGAACGAACAGTCCGCTAGGCGCGACTCGCTTCCGGCGCACTGCACGTCGTCCATCCAAATCGTCCCCGCGCCCTCGCCGAACGCCGCCCGGCGGTGCGCCTCGCCACCCGCGTAGCCGAGCTGCCGGCACACCGCCGCCGCGTCCTCCGAGGTAAACCCGTCGTCGCACACCGTGCCCCATTCGCCGTCGTGGTGGACCTCCACGCGGCCTTCCGACGCAATGCTACCGTTGACCAGCCGCACATCGCCCTCCGCCGCTGCGTCCGTGGACGCCGCATCGGGGACCTCCGGCGGTCCTGGAATGGTCGCGCTCGCGCCCTCGCTGAGCGGCACGCCAGCCGGCGTGCATATGCCGCCCGCGTCGCATGGGGTGCCGTCCGCCGGCAGCGTCACCGTCACGTCGCCCGCGCCCGAAGGCTCGACCCTCAACACCCACCGGTCGAACTGCGCGGGGTCCGCTCGGCGACCGCCCTTGAGCGTACCGCCCGCGACGGATGTCGCGCTGCGGATGCGCTGGTTCTTGTCGAACGGCTCGGTGCCGTCGAACACCGCCTCGCTGAACACAAGCTCCAGCCTGAAGACGCTTTCGCCGTCGTGCGCGGACGGCACGTTCTCGAACCAGGCAGTGAGTACCTCCTCCGCTTCCGTGCGCCCCTCGCCCGCCGCCGACCACCCGCTGGCACCGTCCGCATTCCTGGCCAGCACCTGCACTTGGTACACCGTGTCCGGCGACAACTCCGTGATCGTCGCCTCCGTCGCCGTGCCCTCGTGCGCCCAGTCGGTGAACACCCCGCTCCCGGCGCGGTAGCGAACGTCGTAATCGGTCACCGCCGGGCGCCCGGCGTTTTCCGGCGCGCTCCAGGACACCGCTAGCGACGTACTCGAGGAGCCCGCAATCGTCGGCGCCGACGGGGCGTCCGGCGGCTCGCTCACGTCGGACACCGCAACGGTCACCGGGATCGACGTCGCGCCCCCGTCTGCGTCGGTCGCGCTCACGGTTACCGAGCGGCTGGGGCCGGCTTCGTGATCCAGCACCGCAGCGGTCGTCAACTGACCCGACGACGTGTCGATCGCGAAGTCCGTCGCGTTCGCGCCCGCAAGCGAGTACGCCAGACCCTTGCCGACGGCATCCGTCGCCGCAACGGCCGTGCCCACGGCCGTTCCCGTCGCGGCGTTCTCGGCGACCGCGCGCGACGCGCTGGCGCCGTCCTCGAACGCCGGGGTCGGCGGGCAGGACGCGGACCCCACGCGCAGGCACACCGTCTCCGATCCGCCCCTCGGCAGCGTCGTCTCGTAGCTGGCCGCGTTGAGCGCGGTTGCGTTGGCGTCCAGCCACGTCTGGTTCCACGTGAACGTGTCCGAACTGCGGGTGGCGTCGTCGAGCGGCAGGACCTCGCCCGCCCACTCCAGCACGAGGCCGCCGAACGTGTCCCCGCCGTTGCGGGTCCGAAACGTCACGCCGCCCGAAGCGGCAACGACGATCTGCACGCGCCGCGTGAGGCCGGCGTACTCGAACGTATCGTCCTCCAGCGCACCCACGTCCGGGTTGGGCAAGCTCGAAAATCCCCGGCCCGAGGAGTCTCCGACGGTCAGCGTCGTGGTCCAGACCCAAGCCGCCGCCCGGGTCACGGTGACGCTGTATGTCCGCGTCGTGACACCGTCCTCGGCTGTCACCTTCACCTTGATCGTGTTCTCGCCCTCGGCCAGCGTGGTATCCAGGGCGGCGGTGCTGGCGTCGTCGTCTGCCAGCGTGGTCTCGTCCGCGGCCAGGTAGGCGAGTGTGGCGTTGCCGTCGCCGGTGGTCGGGGACAACGTCATTTCCGTCACGTCGTGCCCGACTTCCGCCGTGTACGACGTCGTCTGCGGCGCGAACGTCTCGTTGAACGACACGGCATTGCCATCGCCGTCCGTCAGGGTCAGGCCCGCAAGCGACGCGTCCGTCGACGGCAGCGTTGCCGCAATCCAGACCCTCCCGGGCGCCTCGAGTTCGTCCACGTCGCGGATCGCGCCGGTATCCGGAACCTCGTAGGTCAGCCCCAACGTGTCGCCGAGGGGCCTCTCGGCCAGCGTCAGCACCACGTCTTGGCCACTCACCGCCACGCTCGCGACTTCGGCCGATCGGTACCCCGGCTTCAAAACCACCGCGAAAGCGCTCGTCGGCGGCACCGAAGTAGCGTCCAGCGTCTCGTCGTGAACCAGCTTGACGCTCGCACCCGAGATTTCGAGGCGAAGGAGCGACGGTGCCGGATTGCCCGCTCGGAGTTGGTTAACGGCCCGCTCGACCTTGTCGGCGAACGCCGCGTTCTCCTCCTCCCCATAGACGACCGGCGGGTAGCTTGGAATGTTGTCGGCGGCTTGCGCGTTGCGGGCAGACTGCGCGTGATGCGCCAGCCGCGCCCGCAGCTCCGCCACCTTGGCGGTCTCGCTCGAAGCCAGGTTGGACTCCTCGTAGGGATCCGAGGCGATGTCGTAGAGCTCCGGCTCGTCCGTGGTCCAGCCGTAGTAGTCGATGCCCTCCTCGATGAACTTCCAGTCGCCCTTGCGGATGACGTCGAGCGAGTGCACCGCCTCGTCGCGCGGGCTTTCCGCGCCGTCGGCGATAGCCGCCCAGGCATCCATGCCGTCGAGCGGCAGTCCGGCACCGGAATCCGCCCCCGCGAGCCCGGCGAAGGTCGGAAACAGGTCCACCGCGTGCAGCAGTACGGCGGTCTCGGACCCCGCCGCGATCCTGCCGGGCCAGCGCAGCACGGCCGGAACCCGGATGCCCCCCTCGTGGTACTCCGACTTCTTGCCGCGGTAGGGCGCGTTCCAGCCCGCCGTGCTCGTGCCGCCGTTGTCGTTCAGGAACATCACCAGCGTGTCGTCGAGGACGCCCTTCGCTTCCAGTGCATCCAGGACCTGGCCGATCGCAATATCCATGACGGCGAGCTGTGCGCGCTGTTTGGGGTTGTCGAGGTGGCTGTAGCGGTCGATGTATTCCTGCGGGGCGTCGTTCGGGTTGTGTACGGCGTTGAACGGCAGGTACAGGAAGAACGGATCCACCGGATCGTGACGCGCTATAAGCTGCACCGCCTCCTCGGCCAGCAACTCGGTCGAATACCCGGCCTCGACCACCGGGCGCCCGTTGCGGTGCCAGTCCAGGGCCAGGTCCCTGTCACGGCCCCGATGGTGCGAGAAGGAGTCTATTTCCGCCCCGTAGAGCCCGTAGTGGTGGTCGAACCCGCGCTGGCGCGGCAGATGCTTGTGCTGCCATTGCCCG
Organism: Gammaproteobacteria bacterium; assembly: GCA_026705345.1. GTDB lineage: Bacteria > Pseudomonadota > Gammaproteobacteria > Pseudomonadales > Azotimanducaceae > VXYL01. Next base: position 63,914 of record JAPPAV010000005.1, on the reverse strand, counting down.
AGGTGCCACTTGCCGACCAGCCAGGTTGCGTAGCCTGCGTCGCGCAGGGCTTCGGCGAGGGTGCGCTCGTCGAGGCGCATGCCCTTGCCTGTCCGGCCGTTGAAACGGACGGACGTACCGTTCTTCCAGGAGTACCGTCCGGTGAGCAACGCGCCCCGCGTCGCCGTGCATACCGGCGCGACGTAGAACTGGGTGAGCTGGATCCCTTCCTCGGCGATGCGGTCGATGCTGGGGGTCTCCACCTCCTCGCCGCCGTTGAATCCCGGCTGTCCCCAACCCATGTCGTCGGAGAGGAAGAGGACGATGTTGGGTGCGGTGTCGCCGCCGTCGACCGATTGTGGCGACACCGCGCTTGCCTGGATCGCCAACATCATCAGCACCAAGGCACCCAGCGATCCTCGGACATCGACGCATCGTCGGGCTTCGACGGCGATGCCTGACACGGACTCCCTCGTGCAAAGCGTCAAACACAAACATAAGGAGCGGTTCGCGCTTTCGCATCCCCAACATTGGGGTCAGTTTTCAGGTACTTCGGGCCTTGGCGGGCGTCGAAGACAGGGTTCCGGTGCCTCGAGCACACCGCAGAGTACTAGCCGACTCTAGCGCTCCCGCCTGTGGCGGCGGCTCCAGCGCCAGCAGGCCACGCACCGCGGGCCGCGCCTCGGCGGCGGGATGGGACAAGCCCATCCCCTACGGGCCGTGGTTCCTTGCGCCTGTGTGGTCCGCGCCGGGCTCAGGGCTTCGCGTAGCCGTAGACCTTGTCGTCCCAGTGGTCGGGGACGTAGAACCTGTTGTCGAAAAGGACGATGCCCTCCGGCGAGGCGTTGTCGAAGGCCAGGGGAAACTCGAGCGCGAGGTGCCGGTCTCCAGATAGGTCGTAGACGTAGACCCGATCGTCGGTGTTGTCGACGACGTACAGGCGGTCGTCGACGAACTCCATGGCCCAGGGCGTGTCGTTGAACCGGGCGAGGAGGAAGTCTTCGGACCGGACCCGCTCACCCGACGTTCGGTAGACGTAGACCTTCTTGTCGGTCAGATCCGCAATGTAGAACCGGTCGTTGCCGTAGGCGATCCCGTTCGGGTTCGCGTTGTCGTCGGCGAGATCGAAATCGGCATCCGCTTCGCGTTCGCCGGTCGCCGTGTACACGTACACCTTGTCGTCCAGTCGGTCGGCGACGTAGTACTTCTCGTTTGCGTAGACGATCGCCTCGGCGCCGGTGTTGTCGGCATCCAGCTCGAAGTCGCGGGCGGCGTCCCGCTGTGCGTTCGTCCGGTAGGCGTAGACCTTGTGATCTTCCGAATCGACGACGAAGAAACGACCGTCGACATAGGCGATGCCCGTCGCGTTCTCGTTGTCCGCGTCCAGGATGAAGCCTTCGGTCGCGCCGCCGCTGTCGATGGGAACGGTCACCAGGACGGCACCGGAACAGTTGCTCAAGTCGATTTCGCCAGCATGCGGCACCACGCATGCGCCGTAGTAGTGCCGACCCGATGTCGTCGGGGCCTTGAACTCCCCGACGGCGCGAACGGTGGTGCCAGGCCCCAGACCCTCGACCTCGGCCTCGCCGACCACCTGATCGGCGCTGCCGATATGGGCGTCGGTCGAAAGGTAGAAACTGAACGTCGTTGGCGCAGACCGCCGGTGGCCGATATTGCGTACGGTTGCGCCCAGATCGAGCGACTCGCCCGGTCCCGGCCTCGCATCGTCGACCGAGACCCCGTCGACAACGAGATCGGGTCGATCGGCCGGATAGACGAACACCCACGGCGAGTCGACGACGTAGAACTCGTCCGCGATGACCTCGATGCCCCGGGCGAAGCCGTTGCCGCCAGCCAGTTCGAAATCCCGATCCGCATCGCGGTCGCCGTTCTCCCGGTAGGCATAGACCTTGTCGTCGAAGATGTCGACGACGTAGAACCGATCGCCGTCGTGGGCGATTCCGCGTGGCAAGCGGTTGTCGGCGTCCAGGTCGAAGTCGGCGTCCGGGTCGCGCTCGCCTGTCGTCGAGTAGGCATAGACCTTGCGGGTCCACGCATCGGCGAAGAAAAGCCTGCGGTTGGCGTACCCGAGGCCGCGGGGCTCCCGGATGGCGGTGTCCAACTCGAAGTCGGCATCCTCGAGATGAAGTCCCAACCAGTCGTAGACGAACACCTTGCGCGGTGCTTGCTCGAAGAAATCCAGTTCGTCGACGACGTAGAACCTGTCGTCGCCGAAGGTAATGCCGACCGCCGTGTGGGTGTCGGCAGCAAGATCGAAGCTGAGCGCCGGGATGTGGCCCGACCCGTCGTAGGCGTAGACCTTGCGATCTGCGGAGTCGAGCACGTAGACGGCGCCGTTCGCATAGGCAAGCCCGGTGGCGGACTGGTTGTCCTCGAGCAGTTCGAAGTCCCAGAGCGGAACCGACGATGTCTGCCGGATCCTGCCGGACCGGAGAATCCCGTCCTCGATGACGCAGCCGGCGACGTCCCAACAGGTGTAGCGGTGCTCGCCCACATCCACATAGCCGCCGTTGGCGAATTCGATGCGTACAGCGTCGTCGGCGAGGATGACCTCCGCGTCGCGAGCGACATCGGGTGTCCAAGTGCCCGGCGGCAGGGTGGCAATCATGGCGGTGATTTCGTAGGCAACGCCGCCGTTGGCGGGCCGGCTTGGCACGAGCAGCCGCCAAGGCGATGCCGTGGCGGCATCACAGGGGCTTATCCGACCGGCAATTCGCGATTCGAAGGTGAGTTCGATGGTGCACGCTTCGCCGTCGTCCGGATCGATTTCGATGGTCGCCGCTGCCGCGCCTGAGCGTTCGTAGACATAGCCGCCGAGTACGGCCTGCCCGTCCCGGGTCTCGCGGTAGCGCCCGGTGGATACGAAGTCGATGTAGCTATCGCCGCCCGCTTCGACCAGTCGCTTGCCAACGACGCGGTCGTCGAACGCGGAGGCGTTGGCGGGCGCGAAGTTCGTTGGTACCGTGGCGAGGCTCGTCAGGTGGCCCGTTGAACTCGCCAGCAAGTTCATGACCTGGATCGGCCCATCGGCTTCGATCGAGAGCCGCCATTTGCCGGTGCCGTCGCCGAGTTCGCCTTCGAAGGCATCGCTGCCGGGTTCGAGTTCCTGTGCCGTCAACGTCCTGGTCTGCCCGGCCGGGACGGTGAGCCCGACACCCCTGCCCGGCGACGTGCCGAGGTCGTCGACGCCCGTGATCGTCAAGGACGCGACGCCGGGACCCGAGTTCTCCAATCGCAACCGGCTGACCTCGTTCGGGTTGCTGGCGGGATTGAAGATCGCTACGCGATGCCGGTAACCGGGCGCGGGCGCGACAGGGTGCATGGGCGTCAGGAACCCGTCGTGATCGGTCCGGACAAAGGACAGAACCTCGATGGCAAGGTCGCTAGACAGGTTGAGCCGCCAGTCGCCGCTGCCCGGTCCGATAGCGGCGGTAAACCCGAGGTCAGGATTGCCCGTCTCCAAGTCGTTGGCGTCGAACTGCACGGCCGCGTGGGGACCGAGCATCAACGTGACCGGTTCGTAGTCCGCGCCGGAATCGTCGACGGCGTCGACTGCCACCGACCCGGACCGGTCCGAGCGGTTGATGACGCGGACCAGGCCACGCCGGCCAGACGCGTCGGACGTGCCCGGAAATAACGGGACCCGGTGAACACCGGACGCGTCCGGGGTGATCGGCGTGGAACCGAGATTCACGAGCTGCCCCGTCGCGCCTTCCAACAGGTTCATCACCGTGATCGGACCGTCGGCGGATACGCTGAGCCGCCACTGGCCCTCGCCGTCGCCCAGCGCTCCGTCGAACATGCCGCCGGATTCCAACTCATGGGCGGCAAGCGTTCGGGAGGCCCCACCCGAAACCGAGACGACGACTTCGCCGGAGGGACTTCCTTCATCGTCGATCCCGTTGATCGTTACCTGGAGCGGATCGCCGGCGTTTACGATCCGCAAGCGGCTCGCCGGGTTCGCGGTCCCGGCGGGGTTGAACAGGGCCAAGCGGTGTCGGTCGTCGTCGCCGGTGCCGACTACCTCGTGCATGGAGGCGAGAAGTCCGTCGCCGGAACGGACGTAGGCGAGTACCTCGATGTCCAGATCGCTGGCGAATTCCAGGCGCCAGTCGCCGTTGCCGGATCCGGTGCCGACGTCGAGGCCCTTCTCGGCATTGCCGGTCTCCAGGTCGTCGGAGGTGAAGTGGAGGACCTCGTTGGCATCGATGGACAGCTCCCGAGGGCCGATCCGGTTGCCGTCGTCGTCGACGGCGAAGAACCGAATAGTGCCCTCGCGGGACGCGTGGTTGATGATGCGCACGAAGCCTTGGCGACCACGATCGGCGGCCGAGGGGAACCAGGGCACGTCGTGGGCTGCATCGACCGAAATCGCAACCGCGGCGACGACGACCGCGACCAACCTGCCGCCGAGGTGCCGAAAGCTGCGTACACCGAAGTCGATGACGCCGCTTCGACATGGTCGACGGACACTCACGCCCGGGACACTAGTACGTTCGTTCATCGCTGGAGCATTGGACACAGGTGTTTCGCACAGAGTTCATCGGATCGAGAACAGCACACAACCTAGGGGCTTAGCGGGCCACGAGGGGATCAGTTCACACCCGTTTCCGGGTTGTGCCTGGCGCACCCAATCGAGCCGCCTGTCCAACAAGCGGTCGACCGAGGGAAGGCTTGGCACCGGCCGCGTCCGGCGGATCAGCCGCGGGGTCAAAAAGAGCACTGCGTCATTCCCGTAGACGCCTGGCGGTCCAACCACGGAGTGCCGGAAGTCGCGCGTCGGGTTGAAGGCGATGGTAGTGCACCCTGGCTGACCGGGTGATTCGCGGCCTCTTGAGCCTCGCTACGGCTCGCCGAGCGGCGGCAGGGGGAAGCGAGCACGCATCTCGCCGCGGGACTCGGCGATCTGCTCGGACAGCCTCTGATGATCCGTGGCCAGCCCTTCCACTCTCGCCTCCAGCGAACCGAACCGGACCTCGAGACCGTCGAAACGCCCATCGAGACCGGCGAACCGACCCTCAAGGGCACCGAGTCGGTCGTGGACTCCGTCGAACTTTTCGTCGACCTTGTCGAACCGGTCGTTCATTTCAGCGGCGTACCGGTCGAACCGGCCGTTCACTTCGATGGCGAAGGTCTCGAACCGTTTGTCGAAGACCCGCCAGAGGAAACCGGCCATCGCCAAAACCGCCACGAACGTGGCACCTTGGATTACTTCACTACCCATTGCCTGCTACTCCTATGTCGAACCAAGGTCGGGATCCGCGATCTTTCCGGACCCCGGGCCGCGACCCGAACCTTGACCCGCTGGGTGTGTCGAAGTGGATCTACTATACACCCGAACCACCCGATGGCCACGTCTCGGCTGTCCCTGTGGTCAACCGATCTGCATCGCGAGCACCTTCCGGAGATTCTCCGCCAGGGAAGGCGACGGCGACGTACGCCAATCGCCCATCAGGATGTGCGAATTGACCGAAATCAGACGCGGAGTCTGGCCGTCAAACCTGTGCGACGTCTCCTAAACGACGTGAGACCGGAATGGCGTGTGTCCGAAGCTACTGGTTACCCGCTGAATGTGCCGTTGCTTCCGCCACGGGACGGGACAAGCCCGTCCCCTACGACCGTGTTCCCTGCACGTCGGCGCCCCGGCCCCGGGGTGGAAACTTTCATGTAAACGCCGGGCGCGATCGAAAACCGACCGGCTGACCCGTGACCCGCGGCCTTTGAGTTCGCTACGGCTCGCCGATCGGCGGCAAGGGGAAGCGGGCGCGCATCTCGCCGCGGAATTCGGCGATCTGCTCGGACAGCCTCTGATGGTCCGTGGCCAGCCCTTCGACCCTCGCCTCCAGCGTACCGAACCGGCCTTCAAGACCGTCGAACCGACCCTCAAGGGTGCCGAGTCGCTCGTGGACCTTTTCGAACTTCCCGTCGACCTTGTCGAACTTGACGTCGATCTTGTCGAACCGGTCTTTCACGTCGGCGGCGAAAGTGTCGAACCGGTTGCCGAAGACACGCCAGAGAAAGCCGGTCATCGCCAAAACCGCCACGAACGTGGCACCCTGGATTACTTCACTACCCACTGCCTGTTACTCCCGTGTCGAACCAAGGTCGGATCCGCGATCTTTCGGATCCCTGGGGCCGCGACCCGAACCTTGACCCGCTGGGTGTGTCGAAGTGGACCTACTATACATCCGATCTGCCCGATCCACCCGATGGCCACGGTCGACCGGCCTTGCGGTCAACCGATCCCGTAGTCGCGAATGCCTTCTGGAGATTCTCCGCCACGGGCGCGGCGGGCGATGTACGTCGATCGCCAATGACGCTGTGCGAATTGGCTGAAAGCAGACGCGGAGTCTGACGGCGGGAGTTGTGCGAGGTCTCCTAGACTACGTGAGACCGAAATCGCGTGTGTCCGAACCTACTTGCCGTGGCGGACACGGATGGCTCGCACGATTGTCGGGACGGGACAAGCCCGTCCCCTACGATCTGGTGGTCCAGCCAACTGGTCCACCAAAAAAAAGGAGGGCGTGAAACGCCCTCCATAGGTTGGAGTTGCTTAGCGTAGGAACCTCATCCTTGAGGTTCCCCGCCCCGCCGTTCGTTAAGGACCGGCGGGGCGAAGCCCAATGCTCCGTTCTAGTCCGACCTAGTAGATCGTGGTGTCGATCTGGCCAGTGCCGGGATGGACCTGGACGGTCATGACATCGACGTTGCCGGTCGGCGCCGTGAGGTTCAGGGTGCCCGACGCGCGGTCCTGGCCGCCCATGTTGTGCATCAACTCGTTCTGAACGTCGACCACCATCCTGGACATGGCCCCGACGGTTCCCCGAATCTCGCCCATGATCATCGTGCCTTCCTCGGTCTGGAATTCGTCCATCCAGAAGGTCGCTTCCCGACCGGTGCGGTTCACGATCACCAGACGCTGGTTGTAGGACGGATCCAGACTCAGGTAGGTGATGTTGATGGACGCACCGTTGCGATCAATGGCACCGCCGTTAGCATCCGCCGTGGTCGCGGAACTTCCGGCCGGCGTCACCGTGATCTTGTAGCCATCCAACTCCCTGTCGTCGCCGACAACGGGAATCGGAATCTCGTTCGTGCTGACGTTGACGCAGAGGTAGAACGTATCACCACTACTCACCGACGCGCGACCTTCGGTCGCTTCCGCGGAGAACGTCGGGTTGCTGGTCGCCCTGGGGTCGATCCGCGCCGGGTCGCCGTCGGCGTCGGGAGCGTACAACGCAAGCGCGCTGCCACCCGTGCAGTCCATGGCCGTGGCAATCCTAAAGGCCGTCGGTGCGCCGCCTCGGTTGATCGTATGGTCGGTCTCGGTTACATCCTCCGTGGCCGGGTTGTCGCCCATGATCGGTGCCTCGCCCCGGTCGCCGACAAGATTCTGTCCGGCACCGTTGCCGAACCCGAAAGCGCCTGCGGCTGCCTTGACGACAAAGCTCGCACCGCCCGCATTGGAGGCGACGTCATATGCCCCACCAGTGGACACATCCAGGAAGCCTTGGTCCCCCGGGTTCATCGAGCCTGGAAGGGAGTCCTCTACCGTGTTGAGCTCGATCATCGCCAGAACGCCTACGTTGGCCATTTTCGGCGGAGTCGCGCTCATATCGGCCTCGAATCCGCGGAACGGCCCGCCGTTGGACACGACCACGTTGTCGTCGTCATCCAGCGTTGGTGCCCTATCGTACCCGACATCCGCGGTCGCAAGCATCGGCGTGACGTCGGGTGCCGCGATCGTGCTTCTAATCTCGAACAGCTTCTGCTGCTCATGGACCAGGTAGGTGTTGGGAGCATCGGACGGAGAACTGGCCAACGTGGCGGCCCGCGCTTCCCCACGGTTATCGTAGATGTACACGTCGCCGTAGTACGTCCCCGGTCCAGGGACCTTCAGGTTGTCCTGACCGAGTTCCAACCGGAAACGAGTTCCGATTTGGATAGCCGTGTCGGGGAGATCAAGCAAATACATCCCTGCGGTATCGTCTTCGTCACCTCTGGAAGCTCGGGTAATTTGAGCGTCCGTAAGAAGAGAACCACCCTCTGATCCGACGCTCGGAGTGGGCGCGACCGCCCCAGCTACGCCAGTGACCGTGGCCGTCGTGGTGGTGCTTTCCGAGATCGTGTAAAAACGGAAGCCCGTGCCATGTCCGACCATCGGCTGGACAGCAGCAGCCGCCGTTTCCCCAGGCCTCGCTTCGCCCGCCGTACCGACCGTGTCACCTTGCGTCGCCGTGTACCCCTCGGCAAATTGACCGGTGATCTGCGCGCTCCAGAAGTTGAGCACCAGATAATAGTTGTTGTCTGCCTCGAGCAAGGTGTCGATCTCGATATCCAGCAGGATCTCGCCGACCGTCGCCTTGACCGTAAAAGGCCCCTCTTCCCCCAGCGACTCGGTCGCGTAGGGAAGGTCCGGCGCGGCACCGGCACCGAAGGCGCCGAGGATGCCCACCGTCGCGAGCACATGGGCCATAGCAGCCCTCATGGTTGTTTTGCAGAGCATTGTTTACTCCAAAGTCTTCCTAACATTCACTGCCATAGAGCCTATGACCCGGGCGGGGAACCCCCCCCACGCCACTGAGCTAGCGAGATTTAGCCACGCCTTGGGCGCATTGGCAACACTTTTTTTCGCCAATTGCACCGCTCAAACGCCCTAACCGCGCCGTTTCTACAGGAAACGCCGATGCAGTTCAAGCTGCGACCTGATCTGATCGGTCAGTTCCCGGCCCTGCCTATGGTCAGCGATGACGTAGGGTATCACCATCACGATGAGTTCGGTACGGTCTTTTTGATAGGAATCCGCGCGAAAGAGCCGTCCGACGACCGGCACCCGCGCCAGTCCCGGCATTCCCGAGCGGCCCTGGCTCTGGCCCTCGGAAATCAGGCCGCCCATGAGCAGCGACTGGCCGTCGCGCAGGGTGAGACTGGTGCTGATATCGCGGGTGAGGATGGTGGGCGTGAGGGACGCAGCACTCGTGGCGCGCTGCTCCGAGAGGCTCTGGCTGATGGTGAGGTCCACGAGGCCGTTGGCCTGGACGATGGGGGTGATGTTGAGCGTGACGCCGGTGTCGCGGTAGGCGATCTGCTGGACGACGCTGGCGGATCCCCCCTCCTGGGGCCCCTCGGCGCGCTGGGAGATGACCGGCACCTGGGAGCCGCCGAAGATGTTGGCGGACTCGCCGCTCTTGGCCACCAGCCAGGGCCGGGAGCGGATGGAGACGCGGCTGTCCTCGTAGGCGAGACTCAACAGCGCCCGTGTCTGGCCGGCGCCGTCCAGGGTCAGCGTGACGCCGCCCGAGGCAAGTTGGATGTCCACGCCGCGGCTGCCGAAGCCCGCGTTGACGAGGTACTGGATGCCCGACTCCTCTTTTCCTGTCAAAGTGATCTCGGCGAGCAGCACCTCGATCAGCACCTGCGGCACGGGCCGGTCCAACTGGTCGATGAAGGCGCGGATGCGCGACCAGTCCTTGCCGTTGCCCCGGTAGAGGACGGTGTTGGTGCTCTTGATGAAGACGAGCTTGCGGGCGGACTGGGGAGCGTTGCCGCCCGCCGCCCCGCCGTCCGGGCTTGCCGCCTCGGCGCTCATGATCTCGTTCAGTGTGGCGATCAGGTCCTCGGCCTGGGTGTTCCGGAACTCGTAGTGGAACCAGCCGTCCTCCACCGACGCCTCGCGCTGGGCGTCCATCACCACCGCCCACTCCTCCACGCGGTCGAGAACCACGGGGTCGACGGCGAACACCACCAGCTTGTTGGCATTGTCCAGGGGCAGCAGGATGACGCTCGCCCCGATCTCGTCGCGGCCCTCGTTCGCGGTATAGCCCTGGGCTTCGAGGATCTCGATCAGTTCCGAGGCCATGACGTTGACGTCGAGGAAGACGGGCTCGATGACGATGCCTTTGCGGCTCGACAGGATGGGCTGGTCGAGCACCTCGATCATGGCGACGGCGCGGTCGACGAGGGAGACCTTGCCCTTCAGGAGCACGGCGTTGAGTTCCCCTAGCTCCTCGAACTCGAGATCGACGCCCTTCAGCAGCCGATCCAGGAGGCTCACCATCTCGATGGGCCGCATCGCCTTCATGACCACGATCTGGAAGATCACGCGCTGGGTCGCCGGCACTTCCGGGCGGGTCCGGCCGCTGATCAGGAGCGGGATGCCGCTGGTGGTGATCTCCTCGGCGGCGACGAAGGACAGCGTGCCGTCGTCCTCCTCGCGGATGCGCACGCCGTAGTGCTCCTCCAGGACGCGGCGAGCGTGGGTGAACAACTCGCTGGGGGTCATGGGGTCGCTGACGCGGAGCGTCACGAGGTCCGTCTTGCCGGCCAGCTCCGGCGCGATGTGGTAGGACAGGCCCAGGTGCTCGTTGAAGACTTCGTCGATGAACACCGGCAACGGTGCCTCGTTGAACGCCACGGTGATGGAGTCGCCGGTTAGGTCCGCGCCCAGGCGGTCCACGGTGCCTTCGGCGATGCGCGGGCCGACGGACACGCCCGGCGCGGGTGTGACCTTCAGCGCGGTCCGGTCCTGCCCGGACTCGCCGGGGAGGTCCATGGCCTCCGTTTCCGCCACCGGCACGGCGGTACGCATCGGTTCCGGCAGCGGCGGCACGCGCATGGACGAGCACCCGGCCAGGGCGAGCCCGGTCGCGACGGATGCGGCGGTGATGGCTGCTCGCCAGGAGCCTTCAGCGGGGGAGCGCGAGGGGCCTGCCCCTCGCAAGAGAGAGGCCGGGATGTATGCGGGGCGCGACCGTCCTTCAGGCTGCTTGTCGGTCATCGAATCCTCCGTTTCTCATGGAACCAACCCCTTCGTAGGGGCGACCCTTGTGGTCGCCCGGTTTCGTGGGACGGGACGGGACAAGCCCGTCCCCTACGTCGCGGGGTTTCCCGGCACGGGACGGGACAAGCCCGTCCCCTACGCGTGGGCACGCCGGGACGACGTGACAGCGAGTGTCGTATTGAGACCACGGGAGAGGCCAAATGGTTCGGGCGACCCATCAGGGAGCGCCCTCCTCGTCCGCGGGTACTTCGCCGGCGACCACGATGCCGCCATGCCGCAGGAAAAGGAGTAGCGACTCCCGGCCACCGGCGGCATCCTCGAGGACGACGGCATTGGCCGCCACCGAGACCAGGGTGCGGCCGTCGGGCAACATCTCGCCGACGGTCAGGCGCTCGTGATCGCCACCGGGTTTCGTCAAGAGGACGGCGCGGCTGTCCACGGTCGTGCTGATACCGATGACGCCGAGCTCCGCGAGTTTGGGGTTGATGCCGCCCGCAGCGGCGGCTCTTTCCGCGGCCAGGCGAGCGGCTTCCTCGGCTAGGCGAGCGGCCTCGGGATCGTAGGCGGGTCTACCCCACCGGGCCATCGCGAGAAAGTCGACGAGTTCGCCGCCATCCGCCGACGCGTCGGCACCGATGGCCGGCGACGACGAGAACGCCGGCGGGATCGACGATCCGCCGAGCGGCCAGGCGAGGCCAATCGCCGCGAACAGCACGGCGCCGAGGGCGACCGGGGCCGCGCGACGCAGGAAGCTGGATGCGCCTGGCGAGACGCCGAACCCAATCCTGTTGGCGAGTCGATCAAACATCTGCGCGGTCCTTTTGGTTTCGGGGGGGCGAGCCCGCGGTGGCGGTTTGCGGGTTTTCGGGGTTGCCGAGGATGAAGTAGGCGGAGAGCAGGCCGTCGATGCGGATCTGGTCCTGCCGCTGGATGCGAACGCGAATGAAAGACAGCCTCTCCTCGACGAGCACCTGGGGATGCCGGGCGAAGGCGTGGGCCAGGCGCAGCGCGCCTTCAAGACTGACCGTGCCGGTGATCTGGACCTGCACCTGCCAGAGATCCGGCACGCCGGCGACCGGTTGGCTCAGGCCCACGTCGATGCGGGGAGCGAGTCTGACCCGCCGGGCCATGTCCTCGATGGCGGTGCGCAACTGGGCCTGGGCGAGACCCTCGTTGTCGGCGTGCCAGAACCGCTCGCCGAGTTGAACCTCGGTGGCAGCCGCCGCTTCGAGGCGCTGCTGCCAGTCCTCCTGGGCAAGCAGGTCGCGGGCGCGCACCAGGCGGGCGTGCTCCCCGGCGTACGCGCTGGCGGCTTCGTCCAAGCGGGCGGCGTGGGGAACGAAGACCCAGTAGCCGAGGAGGATGGCGACGATGGACCACACCCCGGCACGAAGCCTCGGACTGGCGGCCAGTTCCGCCCGGACCCGGTCGATGGTTGTGCCGATGGCGCTCATGGCGGTTGTTCCTCGGGAGCGATCCGCAGGCGGACTTCCAAGCCCTCCTGATCGGAACGTCCCGGTCGGACGTCCGCGAACGACGGGACCGCCTGCAGGTTGGCGATGACGGCGACGGGATCGACGGTGGCGTTGCCCGAGAGCACCATCGCGAGATCCTGCTGCTGGTAGCGCCAGGAGCGGTACTGGATGGCCCCCGACGGCAGGGCGCGGTCCACCTGCAACATCAGCAACGCCTGCGAGGGCTGGTTCAGCGCGCGGGCCAGGAAGGCATTGCGGCCGTTCAGGGCCACGAGTTTGTCCCGGGCATCAAGCACCGGGGCCAGTTCATCGTCGATGGCGCGAAGTTCGGCGGCGTCGGCGGCGTGCGCCAGGTGGTAGCGCCAGTAGCGGGCCTCCTGGAACGCCGTCACCGCCGCGAAAACGGTGAGCGCGGCCATCACCAAGGCGCGTTCGTTGGCGATGAGCCAGGCGCGGGGATTGGGCGGCGCAATCCAGGGATCGGGGGAGAGGGTCGCCGGGGACGCGGGGGGCACGTCGACGACGCCGGCCAAGCCGGGGTCCTCGGGGTCGCCGTCGTGGACATGCTGCGCCGCGAAGGCGTCGACGCGACCGGCATCCGGCTGCTCGGCCAGCCAAAGCGAGTCCACCAGGGCGCCCTCGCGCCAGTACTGCAGATCGAAGCCTTCCCGGCAGGCCTGTAGATGGACGCCGTCGGGCCGCTTCGCGTAGAGCACGGTCTCTGGAAGCATGCGGACATCCGACGGGGGCGCGCCCGGCGATGTACTGTCAGGTGTCCGCAGACCGAGCAGCGCGGCGTCGGTTTCGACGGCGGCGGCGTTCCAGAACCAGACCATCGCCGTGGTGCCCGACCAGGCGCAGTAGTGGCCGACATGCTCGAAGGGGCTCCACATGGGGATTTTGAGGGCGACGGCCGCATCGCGGCGGTTGCGGGGGACGTCGGCGAAGTCCTCCGAGCGGTACATGCAGAGGCTCCGCGCGACGATCCACCGCGACTGCACGGACTTGCCGTCCACGAGTGCGACGCCGGCCCGGGTCTGCACGGCGCTGCGGCGGCGGGCGAACCGTTGCCGCAGACGGCGTACGGCATCGCCCATCGCCGCGAAGATCGGCGACCCGCGGACGGCGTTGGCCTCGGGTGTCGCGGGAGTTGGCGGATCGGTGTTCATGGCGTGCGTCAGACCGGATCCGGGGCGGTGCCGCCGAGCAACGGGACTTGGGTTTCCTCGAGCGATGCGGCGCGATCGACAGGTTCGGAGTAGCGGTATTCCGTGCGCCACGGCGTGATCATGGATCCCGGCGTCAGCGTGATGCCGACCACGGTGCGCGGGCCGCCGCCGACCCACCAGGTCGTGAGCCTGAGGAAATAGGACGGCGTGGTAGCCATCAGACCGGGATTGAACGCCGGCCGGGTGCCGGTCAGTTCCAGCAGTTGATCGACGCTCCGGATGCGGTTTTCGGCACGTTCGGCGAAGAAGCCGTCCAGTGCCTCGCGTTCGACGCCCAAGACCGCCGCCACGACGTCTTCCGGCATGGTGTTGAAGTTGACGCTGACCAAGAGACGCGGCGTGGCCATGTTGCGCAGCCGCCGCCATTGCCCGTGGTCGACCAGGTCTGCGGCGCCGAGCACGCGGCTCAACTCCATGGGCGTCTGCAGGAACCAGTTCGGCGGGGGCGGCTGTTCGGCCTCCCGGTAGGCATTCGTCTCGGCGCCGTCGAGGGACAGCCGGTCGTCGCGGTCGATGTAGTCGGCGATGCGGGGGATCAGGCGGGCAAGGTCCGGCGCGGACACGCCGACGCTTTTCATCATGGCGGCGAACTTCGGGTCGCGGGGCGAGTTGACCGAGACCAGGCCGTTTTCGTCCTGGATCGAGAAGGCGGTGTCGCCCAGGCCCGCGTAGCGCACGCCGGCCACGCTCAACTCGCTGTCGGCCTCGTCGTCGAGCCGCGTGTCGAGGTCCGAGAAGCGTTGCTCGTACTCGATCAGCAGGCTGCGCGGACTCATCCGGTTGGTGGCGAGCAGGTAGAGCAGGGTCGCCTCGGTGCTCCGGCGGTCCAGTTCGGCCTGAAGCATCAGCTTGGTGCGGTGGGCGTTGTCGATGTTGGTTTCGGTGAAGCCGTTGATGTAGGCGGCAACGACCGCCAGCGCCACCAGCGCCCAGAGCGTGGCGGCCAGGATGAAGCCGGCCATTGCCGCGTTCCCCGCGCGTCCGCGACCCGAACAATCCCGTAGGGGCGACCCTTGTGGTCGCCCGCATCGCAACGCGGCGAACGGCCGGCGCGGGACGGGACAAGCCCGTCCCCTACGGTGCGATGCCGGGGTGGAGAGTTTCATCGGTACAGGGCCTCGGTGAGGACCGGTCGGCGCGAGGGTTCCACGCGCGCGAGCCAAACCGTTGCGGTATCCGGGGACACCAGGCGGATCAGGGTCGGCGTCCAGTCGTAGGCGGGATCGTCGATGACGGGCAGCGGGGCCTCGCCCGGCCGCGGCAATCGTTCGACCGACGGGGGCCAATGGTCGTACCAGTTCCCCTGCGTGTCGGCGTACTCGAAGGCGTGGCTGTCCGCCGCGGTTCGCACGGTCCAGGCGATGCCGTCCTCGCCCGGCGCGGCCGACTCGGCATAGCCGACGGAGTCGTCGGCGATCGACCAGCGGGCGATCACCGGCACGCCGGGTTCGGCGTTCAGGGGCTCCAGGGTGGTGCCTTCGAAGAACGTCGCATCGCCCTGGAACCGGCGCGAGTCCACGCCGTAGGGCACGAGTCCCCGGACCGTGGTGGCGAAGTAGTTCTGCTGCAGCGTCTCGAGGGCGGAAGCGCGGTGGACGCGCTGGACGCCCTCGTAGCGAGCTCCGAAGAAGCCGACGGCCTGGAGAATCAGCGTGGTGAGGAAGCCGAAGATGACGAAGGTCACCAGCGTTTCCACGAGGGTCAGACCCGCCGAGCGTGCCGGTGGGGTCGAAGGCGTACGCCGTATTGTGCGTCGGGTCTTCGGGAACATCAGAACGGCAACTCGCCCGGACGAAGGCCACGTACCTTTTCATAGCCGGCGACGCGCATCTTCCAGGTGCCGAGTGGGCGGCCTTCGTGGTGGACGGCGAACTCGACGTCGTACAGGCCGATGTCGAAGCTGGCCCGGCCGCCGATGACGTTCTGTCCCTGACGCACGGGTTCGACGAGGGTCGATGTCCAGGAGACGTCGATGTCGCCCAGTTCCACCTCGCCCTCGCCTCGTTGGCCGGGATCGATGGACGACAGGTAGTCCATGGCGGTGCGGACCACGGCGACCTGGCGGGAGACGTCAGCCGTGCGGTTCAGGGCGATCAGGTTGGTGTTGAAGAGGCCGTACAGGGCCATGCCGGACGCCGCGAAGATGGCCAGCGCGACGATGCTCTCGAGCAGGGTGAAGCCGGCGAGGTGCTTGGCGGTACGCAGGACCGCGGCGGCTGGGGCAGTACCGGCGGCACGCGGTCGGCGCGGGGTTGAGCGTTCAGGACGCATCGACACGGCAGAACGGCGCTTCGAGGTCGACGTGGACCGGCTCGAGCTCCTGGTGGGTCAGGGTCACCCGGCCGCCGAGGCAGACGCCGCTGGCGCGGACCAGGATCGGTTCCTCGATGACGACTACCCACCCGTCCGGGACGTCGAGCGGGTAGGGGGTCCGGCCGATCAGGTGGGCCGCGAAGTCCGTGGCGGCCTCCGGGTCGGTGCCGAGGACGACGTAGTCGCGCCCGTCGAGCATGGCGGTGGCGCCGAGGGTGGCGATCTGGTTCTTGATGTGCTCGAGCTGGGTGTCGCGGGTCATGCTCGCGGTCAGGCGTTCGAGATTGGGGAGCGCCACGGCGGCGAGAACGGCCAACAGCGCCAGGACGACGAGCAGTTCGACGAGGGTGATGCCTCGCTGGGCGCCCGGCAACGAGGTCCCCGTGGGGGACGGGCTCGTCCCGTCCCGGGTTAACCGCACGGCCAATGCGGCAAGGGTCTGTTCGGTGCGAATGTCCATATATAAAGGTATGACCCGCCGACCACCAGGATCCGGCGCGCCTACTCGGAAACCGCGGTCGGCAGGTAGCCGACGTCGGCGTTGTCGCCCTCCCCGCCTTCGACGCCGTCCGCGCCCAGCGAATAGAGCGCGAGACCCTGGAGGTTTTCCGCGGGATAGCGGTATTGGTAGGGGTTCCGCCAGGGATCGAGTGGCAGTTCGTCGTCGAGGTAGGGGCCGTGCCAGTAGTCGGCGACTTCGGTAGGCGCCTGGATCAACGACGCCAGGCCGTTCTCGGTGGAGGGGTAGCGTCCGATGTCCAGGCGGTAGGTCTTGAGGGCGCTGTGCAGGTACTCGATCTGTACCTTGGCCACCTCGCCGCGGCTCTTCTCGGCACGGCCCATGAAGGCCGGGGCCACCAGGCCGATCAGCAGGCCGAGGATCACCAGCACGACCAGGAGTTCGACGAGCGAGAAGCCGCGATGGGTCTTTCGGCGGCCAAGGAACCCGTAGGGGACCGGCTTGTCCCGTCTCGCGTCGACGCAACCGCTGGGGCGCGTTAGGGTCGTCCGGACGGGGTTCGTTCCATGGGAGTGATCAGAATGGGACATTGTTGACCGCCGTGATTGCCAGGATTACGCCGATGAAGATGGTGCCGATGAACGCGCCGATGGCGAGAATCGCCACGGGCTCGATGAGGGTGAGGAAGCGCTTCATGCGGCGCGAACTGTTCTCTTCGTAGAGAGTCGCCAGCGATCGCATCATCTCGGGAAGCTGGCCCGACTGCTCGCCGACGCGGATCAGGTTGTAGCCGGTGGCGGTGAGCGCCTCCTGCTTCTCGAGGGCGGCGGAAAGCGCCTCGCCGCCGCGCACGTCCGCCAACGCGCGGTCGAGCATCCCCCGGCGTCGGGAGACGCGCACGCCGCGCGATGCGAGCCCTAGGGCGCCGACCAATTCAACCCGGCTGGTCAGCATGGCGCTCATCACCATCGCCCACTTGGCGGTGTCCGTCTCCGAATACCACTGGCCAAGCAGGGGCAGACGGGACAGGGCGTCCACGAATCCCTGGCGCACGGCCGGGTTCCTGAACAGCGCCACCACGGTGAATGCGACGGCGACGAAGATCGCCCCGAGCAGCCAGCCGTTGTCGTTGAACCACGCGCCGGCGCCGAGGACGAACTGCGAAACGAGCGGCATCGGGACGTCTTCCTCGAGGAGGTGGACGAACTCCGGAACCACGAAGAGGAACACGGCGAGCACGGCCGCGGTGCAGGATGCGACGAGGACCGCGGGGTAGGTGAGCGCGCTGCGCAATTCGGCGGCGACGTGACGGTCGTATTCCATCTGCTCGACCGCACGGGTCAGCGATTCGGCCAGGCGACCGCTCATCTCGCCGGCTTCGACGAGGTGGTAGAGGTGGTCGGGCAGCGGCAGCTTAGCGGCCCGGAGGGCACCGAGGAAGTTGGCGCCGCGCATGAGTTCGCGGGAAACGACGTTGAACGCGGTGACGAGTTCGGGGTGGTAGCTGCCCTTGCTCTGGGAGATCACCGCGTCGCCGAGAGACACACCGGAGGAAAGCAGGGTGGCGAGTTCGCGGAACGCAATGACCAGGTCGACGGTGCGCAGGCGGCGGCGCAGCGTCGGCAACGTGGTCGGCGGCGTTTCGGTGACGCCAACGAGCGTGTGGCCGTCACGGCTCAAAGCTCGGGCGACTTCCGCAGGCGACGCGGCGTCAATCTGGCCCTTGGTCAGTTCGCCTTCGCCGTTGACGATCTCGTAGTCGTACTGGGGCATACCGATGGCGGAGCCGCGTCGTTCAATGCGCTCCGGGTTGATTGGCGTCCGGCTTGAGTCCCCCTAAGGATGCCGGCACGGGAATGGGTACGTAGACAACGGGTCCGCTGGGGAGTTCCGCCGGGGGCAGCTTCGTGCCTCGGCGTCAAGGCGCAGAGAGTTCTGTGCGTCGGAGTAGGTGGCTTCGCCCATGGGTCCATCCTCGGATTCGGCCGCGACGTGCGCGGCAACGTAGCACAGTGGGTGCCGGACGCTCAAACGGCGGCATTTGCGGCGTCGGGATTTGATAGCAGCGTAATATCACCTGTGAGTCCCGATTCGCGTGTGTCCGCATCCGGAGGGAATCCGGAGCGTACATTTGTGTGCGAGTCGAGAGGGTCGTCCGGCTTGTCCGTCGGTCGGCTCCCCGGGCGTGGCAGGGACACCTTCGGGCGGCCGTGGGATGCGTCCTAGCCGTCTTCGACGCCTGCCAAGGTCTGGCGGAGAACCTCTTCCACCGTGGTCCGACCCTGGGAGGCCTTGAGCAAACCGTCCTGCAGCAAGGTGCGGTGGCCCTGCTCGTCGTGGGCGAAACGCTTCAATTCGACGAGCGGGGTGCCCGAGACGATCATGTCCTGTAGCTCGGTGGTGATCGGTACCAGTTCGTAGATGCCCATTCGGCCGCGGTAGCCGGTGTGCTGACAGGCATCGCACCCGACGGCGCGCACCCACTGGTCACCGAGTTGATCAGCGGTCGCGGCGTGCACCAGTTCCATGGCCAGGGAGGGTTCGTCGATGGGTTCGGCGCAGTGGGAACAGACGCGGCGGACGAGCCGCTGGGCTTGAACGCCGTTGGTCGGCGAGGCGACCAGGAATCGTTCGACACCCATGTCGATGAGGCGGGTGAAGCTCGACACGGCGTCGTTGGTGTGCACCGTCGAGAGGACGACGTGGCCGGTCAGTGCCGAACGGATGGCGATCTCGGCAGTCTCGAGGTCGCGGATCTCGCCGATCATGATGACGTCAGGATCCTGACGCAGGATGTGGCGGAGAGCCGTCCCGAAGGTGTAGCCAATCTCGGCGTGAACCTGAATCTGGGTGATCCTCGGCATCTGGTATTCGACCGGATCCTCCACCGTGATGATCTTCTTGATGCCGTCGTCGATGTCCTCGATCGCCGCGGCCAGGGTGGTGGACTTGCCGGAGCCGGTCGGACCGGTGACCAGCACGATGCCGTTGCTGGCGCGTAGCCAGCCACGGAACAGGGTGAGGTGGTCGGGCTCCATGCCGAGGTTCTCGAGCGCCTGGTCGCCACGCTCCTGGTCGAGCAGGCGCAGCACAATGGACTCGCCGAACGTGCACGGAACGGTGGAGACACGAATGTCCATGTTCCGACCGGAGATGCGCTCTCGGATGCCCCCGTCCTGGGGGAGACGGCGTTGGGCGATGTCGATTCCGGCGACGAGCTTGATGCGCGATGCCACGGCCGGGAAACGGTCGATGGGTTGGGTCACCCGGGTGTGCAGAACGCCGTCGACCCGCATGCGCACGACGAACACTTCCTCCGTGGGCTCGACGTGAATGTCGGAGGCGCCAAGATCCACCGCGGAGGACAGAAGGTTGTTGACCAACTCGATGACCGGCGCCTCTTCCGCCATTTCGCGCAATGCCTTGGCATCGTCACCGGAGAACAGGTCCTCAATGGCGCGCTCCTTGCGCACGCCATCCAATATCCGGTCGATCTGGTGGTTTGGGGCCAGGTAGTAGGTGATCCCCTCGCCGGGATAGAAATAGTTGAAGGTTTCCTCCAAGGCGCGATCGCGGATGTCCTTGGCCGTGCAACAGATCGCGCCATCCCGTTCCCAGAGCAGCGTCGCGTGGTCCAGGAACCAATCGAGCTTGATGGGCGACTCGGCCATCGCGCGGTAGACGTCGAGTTGCTCGGGGAATTCGTCGACGTCGCGGAGATAGACGGCGCCGAGTTGATCCGAGAGGGTCGCAAGCAGCACATCCTCCGAGATCGCCCCGGTTCGGACCAACAGCGCACCGAGCTTCCCGCCAGCGGTTTTCTGGATGTAGAGCGCTTTGTCCAGGTCTGCCGGCTGGATGGCGCCCCGGTCGACGAGCATCTCGCCCAAGCGTTTCATGCGGCCATGATACTCGGCGGCGGGGAGGGAAACAGTGGAGGGTCCGTATTCGGCGACTGCGGTTGGGGTCTCGATCTCTGACATCGTCGTGCTATTGCGCATAGGACAAGAATCGGGTGTGTCCTCGTCCGGATTTAAGGATCGGCTGCAAGGGGGTGGGATAAAGGCCTGATCTCCCTTGCTGCTTGGGTTGGATGGGGGTGGCGGCGGAAAGTTCCGCGCGGGAGGGCGATGGTCAAATGCTCACGGCACGATGTGGCAGAATCCCTTGCCCTTGAGATCGAGCGCAGGGTGCGAATTGTCCCTGACCAGCAAGCTTCCCGGCGTCGGCACGACTATCTTCACCGTCATGTCCAAGCTCGCCGCCGACGAGGGCGCCATCAATCTCTCCCAGGGCTATCCCGACTTCGATGGTCCGCCCTTGCTGCTTGAACGCGTCGGCCACTACCTGAACAACGGCTACAACCAGTACCCGCCGATGGCGGGTGTCGAGCCGCTCCGGGAGGCCATCGCCCACAAGGTGAACGCCCTCTACGGGGCAACACTCGACCCCGAAACCGAGGTGACCGTGACCTCCGGCGCGACGGAGGCGCTGTTCTGTGCGGTAACCGCCGTGATCCAGCCCGGTGACGAGGCCATCGTTTTCGATCCCTGCTACGACTCCTACGAGCCCGCCGTGACGCTGGCGGGCGGCACCTGCCGCCACATCCCCCTCTACGCCCCGGATTTCCGCATCGACTGGGATCGCGTGGCCGACGCCCTCGGGCCCAGGACGCGACTGATCATGGCCAATACACCGCACAATCCGACGGGCGCGGTCTGGGACGAGCGCGATATCGACGGACTGCGCAACGTCCTGGCAAGGGGTGATCTCTACGTCGTTGCGGACGAGGTCTACGAACACATCATCTTCGACGGCCGCCCCCATGTGAGCCTCGCCCGCTATCCCGAGGTGTTCGACCGCAGCTTCGTGGTGTCGTCGTTCGGCAAGACATACCACGCAACCGGATGGAAAGTGGCCTATTGCGTGGCACCGGCCGAGCTTAGTGCGGAGTTTCGACGGATCCACCAGTTCGTGACCTTCACCACCGCCACGCCGCTGCAATACGGCATCGCCGACTTTTTGTCGCAGTGCCCGGAACACCACGAGAACCTCGCCGCCTTCTACCAGGCCAAGCGCGATTTGTTCTGCAGTCTTCTCGCCGAGTCGCGATTCAAGCTGACGCCATCCGCCGGGACGTTCTTCCAGCTTCTCGACTACGGCGCCATCACCAACGAACCCGACGCGCAATTGGCGAAAAGATGGACCATCGAAGAGAAAGTCGCGTCGATTCCGATTTCCATTTTCTACGACGAGCCGCCGAACCAGGAACTCCTGCGGTTTTGCTTCGCCAAGGACGACGCGACGCTCGAGAAGGCTGCCCAGATCCTGTGCCGACTATAGGAACGAGACTACGCGTCGCGCTCGTCCAGGCGGCGCCCGCCTGGCACGACCCCGCGGCGAACCGTGAACTTTTCGACGCCTTGATCGGGACCATCGAAGCGCCTGTCGATCTAGTCGTCCTGCCGGAGATGTTCAGCACGGGCTTCACCATGTGCTCCGAGACGATGTCCGAGACCATGGACGGAGACACCGTCGCGTGGCTTCGCGGACAGGCGGCCGAGCGCGGCGTCACCCTCACCGGCAGCGTCGTCATCGAGGATGGACAACGGTTCAACCGCCAGGTGTGGATGCCCCCGGACGGACGGGAGACCGTCTACGACAAGCGCCACCTGTTCCGCATGGCCGACGAGCACAGGCACTACGCGCCGGGTACCGAGACGGTCGTGGTCGAGATGGGTCCCTGGCGGATCCGCCTCTGCGTTTGCTACGACCTCCGTTTCCCCGTCTGGCTCCGGTCGCGCAACGACTACGACGTCTTGCTGTGCGTCGCCAATTGGCCCGCCGCGCGCCAGCCCGCTTGGGCTGCGTTGCTTCGCGCCCGCGCGATCGAGAACCAGTGCTACGCCGTCGGCGTCAACCGGGTCGGCGTGGACGGCAACGGTGTCGTCTACCGCGGCGGCAGCGCGGTGTACGACTGCGAAGGCGCCGTGCTGGCCGAAGCCCAGGACGAGTCGGGGATCCTGTCGGCCCTGCTCGATCTCGACGCCTTGCGGGAGTACCGGGATCGGTTCCCCGCCTGGCGGGACGCCGACACCTTCGAGGTTGCGCCATGATGACACGCACTGTGGTTCCGTGGCGGAGACTCGCAGGCGCGACGCTTGTCGTCGCCCGCGGCCTGTTCTCCCACGCCTTCGACTCACCCGTGCCGGGACGCCGCAAGGGCGTCGCCTGCGTCGCCATCCTGGTATTGCTGACCGCAGGCTGCGGTTCCAAACCCGACGAGGCGGAACACCCCGGCAAGGCCATCTACCAGCGCTATTGCTACGCGTGCCACCAGGCGGGCATCGCCGACGCCCCCAAGCTCGGGGACAAGGACGCGTGGGCAGCACGCCTTGAGAAAACGCGCGCCGAACTGGTCGAAAACGTCAAGGCCGGCATGCCGCCCGGCATGCCGCCCCGTGCCGGTTGCCCGGCGTGTTCGGACGAGGAACTCGAGGCCGCCGTCGACTTCATGGTGCTTCGCGTTCAATAGTCCGTCACTGGATGGTCGCACAGCATTGACCGACCTGCGGTGCCGATGCACGATCTCCCCCATATTGGGTGTTTGGACCATGTAGTTCTTGGTTGGTCGCCGTGGCTATGTGCAATGCACTGCGGGAACGTCCGTCGCAGCGAAGCGTCACGCCCCATTTCCGACGACCTCCTGGAACACCGCCCCGTTCAACTCATTCTGGAGCAGTGGAATTATGGCCAAAAAACTAACCTCCATCGGTTTGGCTATCGCCGCCGTCGCCGTTGTCGTCTACCTGGGCTTGACCCTTGGCGAACGGCCTGTAGATCCGCAAAGCGCGGGGGCCGAACTCGACGAGGAAACACAAAACCAGCTGGCGATCAACGCCGCGATGTCGCAGATCGCCGCCGAAAGCGCATCCATCGACGCACCCGGCGCGGACACCGCGCGCGAAGGCATCGATCCCATCCCGCAGGCGACCGCCCCGCCCGGCTTCGTGCCCGCGCCGGTCGTCCACGAACCCGCGCCCCCCGAGGGCTATTCTTTCAGCGCCTACCGCGAGGTGTCGCGCGGGCCCATGACGGCGGCCGACATCGACCGCTCACAGCCGCCGGCCGCTCCGCCCGATTGGATGACCTACAGCGAGGACGCGCTGGCCGAGAAGGCCGCGTCCGCCGGTCGCGACTGGTCGTTCGGCTGGGTCAAGCTGGCCGAGGGAGCAGACTACCCGGAACTCGAAGCGCTGCTCCGGGCGCACGGTGGCGAGGCGCTCGGGCAAGCGGGCGACCTCATTCGCGCCCGCTTGCCGGCTGACGCATCGAGCCTGCGCACGATCACCGCCGCGGAGTCGGTGGCTGGCCTGGGGGCGGTTCCGGCCGAACGGAAGGTGACCGACACGCTCGCCGAACGCGCCGCAGCCAACGTGCACGAGGACGTGCCGGTGTGGATCACCCTGATGTCGGACGACCCCGACGGCCGATGGCGCGGCGCGCTGAAGCGGTTCGGCGCCGAGGTCGGCCGGTTCGATCCGTCGATCCGGACCTACGCCGCCACGATCCCCCTGACCGCCCTCGGACCGATTTCCGAAGCCGACTTCGTGCTGGCCGTCGAGTCGATCGGCCGGGTCTTCCCGACGCTGGAGATCGCGTCGCCGTCCATGGGCGCCGACGCCGTGCGCAGCTACGACGCCGCCGCCGGAACCTTTGTCGGCCCCGGCGGCGCATCGGTCCCGGTGGGCATCATGGACACGGGGTTCAATGCCGACCACCCGGATCTCACATCGAACCGCCGGAGCATCTGCGGCGTCAACCTCGCGAACCTGTTCGACGCCCGCGAGGAGGACCAGGATCTGTGGTACGACTTACGACAACACGGATCCCACGTCGCGGGCATCGTGTTCGGCAACGGCGCCGACGAACCCAACCGCGTCGGCATGGCCCCGCTGGTCCAGGACATTCGCTTCGTCAAGACGTTGCACAGTCTCGGCGGTGGATCCGCATTGGCATACAACCGCTCCATGGACTGGTTCGCGAAGCCGACCGCGTGCGGCGGCGACGGCGTCCCACGCAAGGCGCTGGTCATCAACTCCAGCGTGGGGTCCAGTTCCGACATCTGGGAGGGCCGCTCCGCTGTCGAGCGCAAGATCGACGCCTCCGTCTGGACGGCCCGGTATCTGTTCGTCACGTCGGCGGGCAACGGCGGGGATGTCGTGTCCACGAACATGGCGAACGCGAAGAACTCGCTGGCGGTCGGCGCGGCGCAGAACATCGGCGACATCGCCTCCTTCAGCAGCCGGGGGCCGACCTCCGACGGCCGGCTGCTGCCGCAGATCGTCGGCACGGGGGTGTCGGTCGCCTCGGCACTCGGCCGCGGCGCCCGCCAAGGGTACCGCACGATCTCAGGCACCAGCATGTCGTCGCCGTCCGTGGTCGGGGTGGCCACGCTGGTCATGGACGCCGTGCCGGAACTGAAGGAGGAACCTGCGGCGCTCAGGGCGCGGCTCATGGCGAGCGCGATCAAGCCCGACGCCTTCCTGGGCGCGGCCTCGTTCCCGTACGACAACACGAACGGGCCCGGATCCATGAACAACGTCTACGGCCTCGGCAAGGTGTCCGCGCGCACCGCGGTGCTGAGCCGCGACGACGACGACGGCTGGACCGGCGGCAGCACCGCGTTCGACGTCGACGCGTCGAGCCACGCCTACCACGACATCGTGGTGCCGGAAGGCGCCAGCCGGCTGGACATCGTCATGACCTGGGACGAGCCGCCGGCGGACACGATCACGAATTCCGTGCTGCACGACCTCGACCTGTGGGTCGACCGGGGCGCGTCCTGCCAGGACATCGCCGCCTGCGGCGACTACTCGTCACGGTCCCGTGTCGACAACGTCGAGTGGATCATCGTCCCCAATCCCCAGCCGGGGATCTACCGCCTGAAGGTGCTGCCGAACCGGATCTACGGCCCGGCACCCCGGGCCGGCCTCGCCTGGACCGTGGTCCGCGGCGACTCGTCGCCGCGGCTGGCGGTCGCGGCGGACCGCGACCACGTCGAGGTCGCCCCGGACGTGCCGTTCGAGGTCGAGGTGACCGTTTCCACGGACGCCTACGTGGCGGCCGGCGCGAACCTGCGCATCGAGTGCCGAACGGCGGTGGGCTCGACAGCCTGCGACGAACTGTCCTATGTCGACCGGGACAGCACCGTGCACCGGGAGGATGGGCTGCAACGCAATCTCGCCCGGGATACCGTCAGCGTCGTGGTCGGCGAGGTCGGACCGGACGAGGAGCAGACGGTGTCGCTACGCTTCGACGGCCAACCCGAAGGCAGCTTCAGGCTGCACCTGACGGCAAGCGGCTGGAACGCGGAGAGCGGCGATGCGTCCGTGGCGGTGGTGGTCGGCGACTCGGAGATGCCGGCACCGGTCGCGCGGCCGGCAAACGACGACTTCGCGATGGCCATTGAACTCGACGGCATGGGCGGCGAGACGACCTTCGACGTTGCCGCCGCCACGCCCGACCCCGGCGAGCCGGCGTTCGACTTCCTACTCGGCCATCCGCAACGCGCGCGGTCGCTCTGGTACGTCTGGACGGCGCCCGAGACCGGCCTAGCCCGGTTCGCGGTCGCGCAGTCCGTGCCAGGCGACCATTCCGACAACGTGGTCGTGGAGGTCTTCGAGGACGGCCCGATGGCTGGCCTGGATCCCCTCGCCCGTCCGCAACTGGGCGGGGGCAGCACGTTCTTCGCGAAAGCGGGGGAGACCTACCGCATCCGGCTCAACACGCACGCATTGCTACTCGCGGACCGGCGTTCCAAACTGCCCGACCTCGTTCTCAAATGGGGCCCCGGGAGCCGTCCGGCGAACGACGACTACGCGCTCGCTGCCGACCTCGACGGCGAGAGCGGCACAATGAGCGGCTCCAACCAAGGGGCGACCACGGAGCCAGCGGAGTTGATGGGCAATTCCAGCCCGACCTCGTCGGCGGATCCCCGCGGTTGGACCGGGAGCGTCTGGTACCGCTGGACGGCGCCCTCGACCGGCGACTTCCGCTTCTCGGTCAACCGCACGTCCCAGGTCGTCGCCGCATTCGTTGGCGACACGCTGGCGGCGACACGGATGGTGTCCGGCGTTCCGGCGCAGGGTGGGGATGCGGAGGAGGCAATCGCCTTCCCGGCAACCGAGGGCGTCGAGTACCGCATCGGCGTTGCCACCGGCAACGCCTATTGGGCCGGTGCCGAGTTCGAGCTTTCCTGGGGTCCCGGTGCGCGGGAGCTGCCCGGCAACGACGACTTCGCTGCCGCCGCGCCGTCGTTCGGCGACTTCGCAATCGGCTCCGTCGTGTTCGACAACATGACCGTGGAGCACGGCGAACCGGCGGCGTCGGGCGTCCGCACGGCCTGGTGGAGCTGGCAGCCGGCGGCGGACGGACGCTACACGTGGCTGGCCAACCGCCTCGGCGGCGGTTTCATCAACGACCACGCGCCCCTGCAGATGGCGGTGTTCGCCGGCAGCGAACTGGGCTCGCTCGAGACCGTCGCGGTGGACGACGGCGGCGAGGGGCTGGAACTGCAGCTGGCGTTCGACGCCCGCGCGGACACGGCCTACCGGGTCGCCCTCGGACTCCCCCGGGACGCGGCACAGACGCCCCTGCCGCCGGCACTGATGCTGATGGAGTGGGGCCCAACGCCGGAGAACGACGACCTCGCCAACGCCGCCGCGCTGGCCGGCATGAGCGGCTCCGTCAGCGGCTCCAACGAGTTCGCGACCAACGAGAGCTTCGAGGTCACCGGCACGCTGGGCGACTCGTCGCTGTGGTGGAGCTTCGAGCCGGCGGAAAGCGCCTGGGTCCGGTTCGCATTGGACGGCCCCAATGGATCGAAGCTCGCGATCTACCGGGTCGGTGCCGATGGCAACATGGAACTGCTCCGGGTCAGCCGGGACCTCGGAGCGGTCTCGGCCACGGTGCGCGTCGAGGCGGGCGAACGTTACGTCCTCCGCTACGGCACCTACTACTACGATGCGGAGGGTTTCGGCGGCGCCCGACGGGGGGAGTTCGAACTCGCCTGGGGCCCGGCGGATGCGCCCGCCCTGCTGCGCTACGTCGACGCCGTCGAGGAAGGACAGATTGCCGACGACGGCTCCGAAATCGCACTCGACGGGCTCGGCGGCCAGGCCTTGAACGGCGACGGGACGGAACTGTACCTAGGCACGGCTGCCGGAATCGCCGTCTTCGGACGGGATCCCGCAACCGGCGAACTGTCGATGATGGACACCCTCGAGGACCATCCGGTCGAGGATCCGGACACTCTGATGATCTGGGACGGGGCCGGCGAGGCTCTGCTCGTCGCCACCTGCGACGGCTGGCAAAAGTTCACCGCCGCCGAGGGCGGCGGGATCGAGCATGTCGGCAGTGTCGAGGGTGCGCCGTGTCCGGCCGGCTCCGTGCTGGTCGACGGGGACCTGGTGCATCACGTGATGGCACCGTACCTGATCGAGACGTTCCGGTTCGACGAGGGACACGACGCC
Source organism: Gammaproteobacteria bacterium (assembly GCA_026705345.1). Taxonomy (GTDB): domain Bacteria; phylum Pseudomonadota; class Gammaproteobacteria; order Pseudomonadales; family Azotimanducaceae; genus VXYL01. The sequence goes on along the minus strand of JAPPAV010000005.1, from coordinate 36,123 downwards.
CTGACTGCCGCGGGCATCAACATGATCCCGGACGTGGAGAGCGCCGTGATGACGGCGGACGGCGAGAACATCTACGCCCTCGCCAATGACGGGGGCGACTATTCGCTGGTCGCCATCGAACGCGATTCCGAAACCGGTTCGCTCCGCATCTCCACGATCATCGAGGAAGGAAGTCCCACCGGGATCGACGGCGAAGCCGTGGTCGAGGGGTTCGCCAACGTGGCAGGGCTTGCCGTTCACGGCTCCCACCTGTTCGTCTCGGCAGGCAGGGGCGGTAGCGATACGCTCGCGTTCGATCTCGCCGATCGCGCCAACCCCGTGTTCCTGGGCGGCCAGGAGTCGTTCACGAGGAGCTTCTTCGCGACCTGTACGCACAGGCACGTACGGGACGGCGCCACGGCGGTGGATGTCGCCTGCGGCAACGAGTACTTCACCGTGCAGGTCGACAGCGACGGCGCGGTGTTCGGATCGGACCACGCCCGCGGACTCGGCACCGATTCCTTCGGGAACCCGGTGCCCGAGAACGACGACGTCCATTCCTTCGCCGCCAGTCCCGACGGCCGCCACCTCTACGTGGCGGGCTCGGTGTCCATCTTCGGCTTCGATCCCAACATCGGTTTCTTCTTCGAGGATAGGAATCACTTGCTGATCTTCGAACGCGTGCACGGAGACTGAGGAGGGGGCCTGCCGGGCTCGTGACCCGCCGCCGACATGGCGGCGGGTCACCTGCCATTGAGGAATCGAACGACCGCCTCCGGACAACCGGATGTCGCGGATTCCGGCTGCCCGTTCAGTTCAAGCGGTCGACGATTGCGCGACCCGCCCCGATGATGCGCCGGGTTCGATCCAGGTCGACGGTGACCGGCCAACGGTCCGCCGGATGGTGGAACCAGGCGTTGCTTCCGAGTAGCGACACGTAGCGCGCTCCCAAATCGTGGACGTTGCGGGCTTCGCCCCCGGGGCGTTCGCCGAGGGGGGTCGTTGTCGCCACCGGCACGTCGGCGCCGGTAAGTTCGCTGCGTGCCATGCCCAGCAGATCGGCATCCGATGCCTGCAGGCGGATGCGCGAGTCCACGGCGGCGAAATTGGCCCCGAGATGAATCCAGGCACGGGCGTTCGGGGGGTCGTTCGCGGTGAGGAAATGATCGAGTCCCAGGTGGCCGAGTTCGTGCCCGCTCGTCGCGACGAACAGCACGTCGCGCCTCGGCCGGTTCGCGGCCAGGTGCCGGAGCAGCGCAAGCCACACGGCGATGCCGCCGCCGCGTTCCGCGGTGCAGACCCACCAGGCGCTCTTCGGCGTCAATACCACCAACGGCGCAAGATCCGGTTCGCGTCCCGGCAGCCGGCACACGACGTTCGAACCCGTTGCCGTCTCGAAGCCCACATGGGCCGTTACCGTCACCGTCTCGCCGCGCACCGCGGCCTCGTGCAGACCGGGTCCGTATTCGGTCGCCACTTGCAGGACCGGTGGCCCGAAGGGGGTCTGGAATCGGTCGGCGTTCTGCAGCGCCAAGCCCGTGACCACCGAGTCCATGTTCGAAACCGCCACCACGGCTTGATGGGAGTCCGAGTTCCGGGCCTCGGCGAGTGCGCGGTTGGCGGCACCGGCGGCATTGCCGAACGACCCAAGTCCGATGGTGGCGGATCCGGGCGCAACCTCGCCGTTCGTCAGCAGGCTCAGCCGCCCGCCAACGCCTTCCGCTCCCGTCGTGCCGCCGTCGAACATCGGGACACCCTCGACGACGACGTCGCCATGGCGTAGCGTGCAGCTCTCGGGGATCCAGCGTGACAGGCCGAAATCCTCGCGCTGTGCCACCAGGCCTGCGTCACGCGCCTGCGCCATCAACCAATCGGACGTCTGGCGATCCCCCGTCGTTCCGGTCCGATGGTCGTCGATGGCGTCCCAACCTTGGATGTCCGCCGCAACCTGCGCGTTGTCTTCCATGGCTCCTCCGTTCAAGGCCCGAACCGTACAAGCCCTTGCCGGGGCCGACCATAACCTTGGAGTATGCTTCGGCGTCAATACAACGATCACGGGGTCTTGGGATGGCGGTAGTGGAGGTCGTCGATCACGGGCGCTGGGCAGAGGTTATTCTGAACCGCCCGGAACGCCGCAACGCCATCAACGGCCCCTTGGGCGAGGCGTTGACGTCGGCGATACGGCGCGCGGACGCCGACGATGGCGTGCAAGCCATACTGCTCCGGGGCGCCGAGGGCGCTTTCTGCTCCGGCCTCGACCTCAAGGCCTTCAACGCCGAGCCGCCGCCAGACTGGATGCCGCGTTTCTCCACGATCTGGCGGGGTGCGCACAAGGCCATTTTCGAATGCCGGAAACCCGTCGTTGCGGCACTTGAACGGTTCGCCATCAACGGTGGCGCGGCCCTGGCTCTCGCTGCGGATCTTCTCGTCGCCGGCGAGAACGCCTTTCTGCACGTCGGCGAGGTCCGCCAAGGGATGGCCGCGCCGTACAACCTGGCCTGGCTCCGGTTCCGCCACAGCGAGAGCGTCGCCGCGCAGTTGACGCTCACCGGGCGGCGGTTCACGGGTTCGGAGCTTGTTGCGTTGGGCGTCGCCTACGCGGTGGCGCCCGACGACGTCGTCGTAGCGACGGCGATCCGACTGGTGGAGGAAGTGGCCGCCTACCCCGACGGCGCCTTGGCGCGAATCAAAACGCAGCTTCGTGCCTACAACGACGCCTCCGCCGACGATTGGTTCGACCGGGCGACGCGCCACGCGGCTCCGCGAATGAAGCCGCGCGCGGTCGAGTAGCGGTAGAACCCGGGCATCGCGGCGTGCTCGGCACCGTCGGGAACGTTGCAGGAGCCCACCCTCGCCCACCCTGTATAGTCCGCCCATGACCGACTCTGCCCCGGCCGCGCCGACCGAGCGTATCGAGGCCATCGACACCATCCGCGGCTTGGCGCTCCTTGGCATCCTGATCATCAACATCCTGGCTTTCGGGCTACCGTTTCGCGCCGTGTTCGATCCCACCGTGGACGGCGCCACCACCGGCATCGACTTCGCGGCCTACTTCACCATGGGATTCGTCTTCGAGGGCGCCATGCGGGCGTTGTTCTCCATGCTGTTCGGCGCCGGCATCGCGATGCTGGCGGCAAGCGGCAAGGGCGCGGCAATCCACTACCGGCGTCAGTTGCTGCTCTTGGGCTTTGGCGTGATCGACGCGTTCGTGCTGCTCTGGATGGGCGACATCCTCGTGCCCTACGCGCTGGCGGGGATGGTCCTCTACGTCGCGCGGAACTGGCGTCCCCGGAACCTCTTCATCGCCGCCGGCATCGTCTTCGCCTACCTGGTGATCTGCTACGCCGGTTTCTACGCGATGCTCACCGTCGTGCCCGAACAGGCCGACGCCGTGCAGGTCCGGCTGGATGCCGGGGAGACTGTTTCCTCCGAAGAACAGGCCATGCTCGATGGATGGCGCGAACTGGAAGTCAACGTCGAACCGACACCCGCTCTCCTGGAGCGGGAGAGGCTCAGGTTCCAAGGAACGTATTGGCAATCCGTGGCGGCGAACGCGGCCGAAGTGGTCGGCCTCTACGTGTTCGCGCTGCCCTACTTCATCATCTGGGACGCCATCGCCTGCATGCTCCTCGGCATGGCGCTCTTCAAGATCGGTTTCTTGACCGGAAAACGAAGTCAACGCTTCTACGTCGCGACCGCCATGCTGGGTATCGGTGTTGGCCTAGCCGTCAACGGCTTCGAGATGGTCATGAAGATCGCCACCGACTACGCCTACGAGTGGGTCTCGGGCGCGTCCGTTCCCACCAACGACCTGGGGCGCGTGTGCATGGCATTGGGTTTCGTCTCCCTGGTCATGATCGCGAACGCCCGGGGCTACTTCGCAAGGCTTCGCCGGTGGCTCGCGGCCGTGGGGCGGATGGCGTTGTCGAACTACATCCTGCAGAGCATCTTCGGCCTGGTGATCTTCCACGACATGGGCTTCGGGCTCTGGAACGATCTCGACCGGCACCAGCTCTACTACGTGGTGTTCGGGCAATGGGCGGCCATGATCGCGTTCAGCGTGTGGTGGCTGAAGCGCTACCGCTTCGGCCCCCTGGAGTGGCTGTGGCGGACCCTGACCTACGGACGCCGGCAGCCGATGTCGATCTCGTGAGGGAAGGACGACTCGCCGTCCGCGACATCGAACTCGCCTACTTCGAATGGGGGCGGCGGGCCGGGCCCACCGTGCTCATGCTGCATGCGACGGGATTCCATGCCCGCTGCTGGGATGGGGTCATCCGCGCCATGGGAGAGTCCATGCACGTCATCGCCGTGGATCAGCGCGGGCATGGGCGGTCGGCCAAAACACCACCGTACAACTGGGCCGAGTTCGGTTCCGACGCCGCGGCCGTTGTCGAGGCACTCGATCTCGACGACATCATTGGCGTCGGCCACTCCATGGGTGGCCACGCCATCGTCCAAGCAGCCGGTATGCACCCGGACCGTTTCCGGGCGTTGCTGCTCGTCGATCCGGTGATCCTGGATCCGGGGTCGTACGCGAGACCGGCACCGTTCCGCTCGGCCCTCGAGCACCCGGTGTCCCGGCGGCGGCATCGCTGGACGTCGCCGGCCGAGATGTTCGAACGATTCAAGGACAGGCACCCCTTCAGCCTGTGGCAACCCGATATGCTGATGGACTATTGCCGGTTCGGCCTCGAGCCCAACGACGAGGGATTCGTACTCGGTTGTCCGCCGGAGGTCGAAGCGTCCATCTACATGGGGAGCGCCGGTCGAGACATCCGCGCCGTCATCGGCACCTTGAGCCAACCGGTGGTGGTCCTGCGGGCGAAGGGACGGACGCCGCCCGGTCAGGACGGCGGTGCAATGGATTTCTCGCGATCGCCGACGTGGCCCGGACTGGCAGCGGCATTCCCCAACGGGCGCGACGTCCACTATCCCGAACTGTCCCACTTCATGCCCATGCAGGCGCCGGTTCTCGTGGCCGAGCAGATCGCGTCGCTCGCGTCGGTCGAGTTCTCCCTGCACAGCCGTCGCGCTCGATGTTGATTCCGCCTCCGAGCCGACGGAGGAGCAGGGGCTTCGTCGTTGACATGGCGTCCCGCCGAACTCTATGTTGCCGGACATGAAGCTTGGCGCGCCGCGTGCTCCCAAGGGCACTCGTGACTAGCAGCCCCATGGACACGCGCGGCATAGCAACAGAGCCATTCGCAAAGCGATTTGCCGAACGGATGCTCGCGTCCCCGAGGGCGGTCCTCGCAACGACGCTGATCCTGGTTGCCGTCGCGTCAAGCGGCATTGCCCGGCTCGAATTCTCCGGCGACTTCCGCGTCTTCTTCGACGAAGACAATCCGCAGCTGGTGGCACTGGAGGAGCTGGAGAATACCTACGGGAAGAGCGAGAACATCGCCTTCCTGATCGTTCCCGACGACGGCGACGCCACATCCGAAGACGCGCTGTCGGCCGCCGTGTGGCTCACCGAAGCGGCCTGGCGGACGCCTTACTCGAGGCGCGTCGACTCGCTCGCGAATTTCCAATACACGACCGCCGACGGCGACGACCTCTATGTGCGCGACCTGGTGGATCCCGACGAGCTGGCCCAAGCCGAGACGCGGTCGCGAATCCGCGACATCGCTCTGTCCGACCCACGCATCGCTGGCAGCATCCTGGGGCTTGCCGGTGATGTCAGCGTCGTAAATGTCACCATCGAACTACCCGCCGAGGGTCTGTTGCAGGCCGTGGCGGAAGTCGCCGAATTCGCGAGATCGATCGCCCACGAGGCAGAACAACGATTTCCCGGCATAGACCTTCGCACCGTCGGCACGGTCATCGTCAACCAGACTTTCCTGGAAGCCGCGATGACGAGCCAGTTCATCTTCCTGCCCGCGAGCCTCGCACTCATGGCGGTGATCCTAGGCGTCCTCACCCGGAGCTGGGTCGGGGTGGCTGCGACGGGGATCGTCATCGTCTTTTCGATTCTCGCGGCGATGGGGCTCGGCGGATGGGTCGGGCTACCGTTTTCCCCGCCCATCTCGCCGGCGCCGACCATCGTGCTGATGATCGTGGTGGCGAACTGCGTGCATGTCTTGGTGGCCTTGCAGCAGCGGCTGCGTGCCGGAGACTCCAAGCACGACGCCATCGTCGAGTCCTTGAGGCTCAACCTGCACCCCGTGTTCCTGGCAAGCCTCACGACGGCACTCGGATTCCTGAGCATGAACTTCTCCGAGGTGCCGCCCTACCGTCATCTGGGCGACTTCGTCGCATTCGGTATTGCCGCTTCCTTCGTTCTCTCCGTCACCTTCATGCCGGTTCTGCTTTCGCTGTTCCCGGTTCGTGCAGCCAAGGAGCGGCATTTGAGCGGAACCGGGGTGAAGCTCCTCGCGGACTTCGCGCTACGCCACAAGAAGGCGCTGCTTTGGGGATGGGTAGTGGTCGTGCCCCTAATGATCCTCGCCATTCCACGCAACGAGCTAAACGATGTGCTGGTCCATTTCTTCGACGAGAGCGTCGAGTTTCGCCAAGACACGGATTTCATGGACGAGCACTTGAGCGGCAACACCCTGCTCGAATACTCGCTCCACGCATCGGCCCAGGGCGGGGCCACCGATCCCCTTTTCCTTGCCGAGGTCTCCGACTTCGCCGAGTGGTACCGCGAGCAGCCCCCGGTTCGCCACGTGGCGGTCATCACCGATACCTTCCAGCAACTCAACAAGAGCATGCACGGCGACGATCCAGCCGCATACGGTATTCCCGAAAGCCAAGAGCTAGCGGCCCAATACCTGTTGCTCTACGAGCTGTCGCTTCCGCAAGGGCTCGATGTGAACAATCAGATCGACCGATCCCGATCGGCCACCCGTGTGTCCGTATCGGCGGAGACGCTCTATTCGCAGGAGGTGCTTGAACTGAATGCCCGCGCCGAGGCCTGGCTCGCCGAAAACGCGTCACATGTAGACGGTGTTCTCAGCACGGGACCCGCAACGCTGTTCGCCTATATCGGGCAGCGCAACATTCGAGCGATGCTGATCGGGACGGTGATCGTGCTGCTGGCCATTTCCGCCATTCTGCTCATCGCCCTACGATCACTGCGGCTGGGGTTGATCAGCATTGTTCCCAATCTGCTTCCCGCGATCCTGGGTTTCGGGGTCTGGGGGCTGACGGTGGGACAGGTCGGGCTTTCGCTATCCGTGGTGGTGGCCATGACCATCGGGATCGTCGTCGACGATACGGTGCATTTCCTGAGCAAGTACCGCCGGGCACGGCGCGAATACGGACGGAATACCGAACAGGCGATCCGCTATGCCTTCGACACGGCCGGCCGCGCCCTGCTCACAACCACGGTCGTGCTCGTAGCCGGGTTCCTGATATTCGCGTTCTCTCCGTTCGTGCCGACTGCGCAAGTCGGGCTCCTGACCGCGATGATCATCGGCTTTGCGCTGATTGCCGACCTGACGCTTCTGCCGGCGCTGTTGTCGACGACGGACCGAGATTCCGCATAGCGGAGCAACGAGGAAAAAAACATAATGAGTTGGGCCTGTCTACGAGGAGGCTGAAGCTGGGTCGTGTTCAATAACCCGTTCGACTCGTTTCACAATACCGTTGCCGAAGCAAAGGATGAGCGCGAGCAACTCGACCGGCTGCTGACGGTTTCCACACCCCGGGAACGTCTGCTCGTCGCGGCGATCGCGGCGTTGTTGGTCATCCTCGCGGCATGGCTCTTCTTCGGCAGCGTACACCGTAGCCTTGCCTTGGACGGTCTACTGGTAGAGCCGACCGAAACGTCCGAGGGGAAATCCGTGCAGGCGTTCGTCTGGGTTCGACCCGAGGTCGCGCCGGACATCGCGGCGGGCATGCCAGCGTTGATAGAGCTCGCCGTGGAAGATGGAGAGGCCGGCACACTCGGCGGCAAGATCGTGGCAATCACGGCGGTCCCGCTATCCGAGATACCGGCGTTTGGATCCTCGGCACCCGTGACGGTTCACCGCGTCGAAATAGCCCTCGATGACCGCCTTGATTTCGGATCCCTCACGGCCAGGGAATGCCGGGTGGCCATCGAACTCGGTAGGCAATCGCCGCTCGCGCTCTTCGGATTGAGGCAATCGTAGGATGCCACGGCGCGCCTCGAACGGGGCCAAGCAAAAGCGTCCCGGGCACCGGGACGGCGCACCCACGAAACAACGGGTAAGCACACCGATTCTCCTGCAGATGCACGCATCGGAGTGCGGCGCCGCCTGCCTCGGCAGCCTATTGGGCTACTTCGGGCGCTGGGCGCCGCTCACCGAATTGCGTGAGAAATGCGAGGTGAGCCGCGACGGCAGCAGCGCCGCGAGCATCATGCGCGCATCGAGATACTACGGTCTCGAATGCAGTGGACTCAGCGTGCGCGCCGAGGCACTGAAGAAGCTGGATCTGCCGGTGATCGTGTTTTGGCAGTTCAGTCATTTTCTCATCGTCGAAGGCTTCGATTCACGGCATTTCTATCTCAATGACCCGTCGACGGGGCGGCGCAGGATTTCCGCGGAAGAGTTCAACAAGGGCTACAGCGGCATCGCGTTGCGTTTCAAGCCCGGCGACGATTTCAAGTCCGGCGGCGAGCGACCCGGCTTGTTCAGTCAATTGGGCGGCTTGTTCGCAGGATCTTGGCGCGTGCTCACCGGGATGATTGCCTGCGGGCTCATGTTGACGTTGCTCTCCCTGGTTGTACCCGCATCCTTGGGTGCGTTCGTGGACGATGTTCTCAGTAGCCATGGACCTTGGGGCGGATTAGTGGCAGCGCTGCTTGGCGCCGGCGTCCTGGTATACATCCTGTCCCTGCTCAAGCACCGATTCCTAAAACGCCTCTCGATACGTATCTCGGTGATTGGCTACAGCCAAGGGCTGTCAAGGCTGCTGCGGTTGCCGGTGGAGTTCTTCGAACACCGGCTGGTGGGCGATCTGACCGACCGCGTCTCGTCCACCGACCGAGTCGCCAAGAACTTCACGGAGGAGTTTCTCGTCCTCGTCGTCGACATGGCGATGAGCGCGGTGCTGCTGGCCGCCTTGGTGGCCTACGACCCCATCCTCACGCTGGCCGTGCTGGCCCTCGCCCTCCTTCACGGTGCGCTGGCCCACTTTCTCAACCGGCTCCGAGCCGTTCGGAGCCAGGCGATGAGGCGTGAACAAGGTTTGCTGATTGGCGTCGGCATGCAGATGCTTCAGTCGGCGGACAACCTGCGAATGACGGGCGCCGACGACCGGTTTTTCTCGCGCTGGAGTGGTCAGCAGGCTCGCGAACTTGAGGCCCGCCAACTCTATTCCGAACTGGGCTCCGTCAACACGGCGCTCCCGGGCCTGATCGCCGCACTTCGCAGTGCGGTGATCCTCGGTCTAGGAGGAACTTTCGTCATGATGGAAGCCATGAGCCTCGGTACGCTCGCTGCGTTCTATATCCTGGCGGAGATGTTCCTGGCCCCAATCGGGCGCTTCCTGGAATTCGCCGACAAACGCCAGGCGCTCGAAACGGACCTGCAACGCCTCGAAGACATCTCCAACACCGCCGAAGACCCCGTTTTCGCCCGTCGAAGTCCGGAATCGGCGTCGATCCCCACGTTCAAAGGCCGGCTCCAACTGGCCGGCCGGCTGGAACTCCGAGACGTCACATTCGGGTTCAACAAGAGCAAACCGCCCCTCATCAAGGACTTCAACCTCGTGATCACGCCAGGTCAGCGGGTTGCCGTGGTCGGACCCAGCGGGTCCGGCAAGTCGACCCTGGCACGGCTGGTTTCCGGGATCTATCAACCCTGGTCCGGCGAAATCCTCTTCGATGGCCATCGGCGGGACGATATTCCCGAGGACGTGCTGAGACGGTCCATTTCCATGGTCGACCAGGACGTCGTCCTCTTTTCCGCTTCCCTGCGGGACAACATCACCCTATGGAACCCGGCCGTTCCGGACGAGGCCATCTTCGCCGCCACGCGAGATGCCAGTATCCACCACGAAATCCTGCTCAGGCCGCAGGGCTACGCGACGCTGGTCGAGGAAGGCGGCGCGAACTTCAGCGGCGGCCAGCGGCAACGGCTGGAGATCGCCCGGGCGCTGGTCGGCAATCCCACCGTGATCATTCTGGACGAGGCAACCAGCGCTCTCGACGCCGCGACGGAGGAATTCGTCGACGATGCGCTGCGACGGCGGGGCGTCACCTGCCTGATCGTGGCCCATCGGCTCTCCACCGTCCGGGATTGCGACGAGATCATCGTGCTTGAGGCGGGCGTCCAAGTGCAGCGTGGCACCCACGACGCGCTAATCGAGGACGAGGACGGCACCTACTTCAAGCTGGTGAAGTCGGGTTGATGGACGACACGAAGCGCCAATTCACATCGCTGGCCGAACTCGCGGCTGGTTCCGGTACGTCCGTGCCCTGCGCCGGCAACCTACCGGTGGAACTCGACGATCCGGACAGCGCCTGGTTCATCGATCAGGGCGCCGTCAATCTGTTCCTGGTCGAGTTCAAGGACGGGGTGGAGCAGGCGCCGCCCCGGCATTTGCTGCGCCGCGAATCCGGCTGGTTGCTGCCTGGTGTCGCAGCGGACGAACAGGACGGCGATGAAGGCACGACCCTGAGCCTCGTCGCCAAGGGATTGCCGGGCACCCTGCTCCGGCGGCTGCCGGCCTCCAGGCTCGGTGAGGTCGACCCCGCGGAACTGGCGGAACAGACCGATACCTGGCTCACCGCGATAACCGATGCGCTCTCGCGGTTCGTCGGTCGCATTCCACGTCCAACGGCGCTGGCCGAGCCCGGCCTGACGCTTGACCTGGCACCGCCCTGCACGCTGTCGGTCCGGCGCGGCGTGGTGTGGGTTCCCCAACCGCCCCCCGGCGCAAGCACGTTCATGGATATCGTCGACCTGGCGGAGCAGGCCGAGGCAGGCCGAGGTGGCGATGCGGTCATACCGCTGACACGGACAAGCTGGCTCTCCGTGTTCGACGAAACAACGCTCTCGGGCAAGTCGACGGAGTCGCTGGCCCGGGAAAGCCTTCTGCTGCCGGCACTCGCCGCGTTTCACGGGGTTGCGTTTACCTTGGAACGCCTCAACCGCCGACTGGCCGTGGTCGATGAGGCGAATCTCGAACGCGCGCGTACGATGAGCCGGCGCGCCGCCGAGAAAGTTGCGCGGCAGCGGCTCTTCAATATCTACGACCTGCCCGTTGGCCGGGACGCCGACATCGAGGACACGGCCCTGACCGACGCGCTCCAAGTCATCGGCCGCCATGAAGGCATCGACTTCAAAATCCCGGCACCCTCGGGCACGCACGGCGCGGGCGACCACAAGGGTCGCCCCTACGACGCGCCCATCGGTCTCCGCGACGTTCTTGATGCATCGGGGGTGCGCGCCCGGCGCGTGCGGCTCAACGCCCAGGACAACTGGTGGCTCGGGGACAGCAACGCGATGCTGGCATTCCGCGAAAAGGACGGCCAGCCGGTCGCGCTACTGCCGGGAACGTTCGGTCCCTACCGGGAGGTCGACCCGGTAAGCAAACGGAGCACCCGGATTACGGCAACGGGTGCCAACGCACTGGCGAACGAAGCTTGGGTGTTCTACCGGCCACTGCCCGCAGGGCACGCAAAACCGGCGGACCTGCTCAGGATCGCTCTGCATGGATCCGCCACGGATCTGGTAAGGCTGGTGATCGCCGGGCTTCCCGGCGGTCTGATCAAGCTACTGCCGGCACTTGCGCTTGGCTTCGTTGCGAACCATGTGGCGGGAGGAGGAAGCGCCGGCGCGCTCTACGCCGTGGCCGTGGCGGTGGCCGGCTTCGGCCTGCTCGGGGCCACGCTGCACCTGCTTCAAAGCACGGCCATGATGCGACTCGAGGGACGCTCTGCATCGCGGGTCGAAGCCGCCTTCTGGGACCGCCTCATGCGCCTGCCGCCGAGCTCATTGCATCGCCATCCGTCCGGGGATCTGGCCATGTCGGGAATGACATTCCAGAATCTCCGCGATGGCTTGCAGGGAGTGGTCGCCGACAGCCTGCTGTCGGTGGTTTTCCTGCTTCCGGTCTTTGCCGTCATCTTCTTCTACGATGCCGCCCTCGGGGTCGGCGCACTGGTCTTCAGCCTCGTTTCGCTGCTTGTCACGGTGATCCTCGGGATGCGCCAGATTTCCCCCCATGGGCGGATGATCAGCGCCGGGCGTCGAGTCGCCGGCCGTCTGTTCCAGATCGTGGCCGGTATCACCAAGCTGCGGGTGGAGAATGCGGAAGGATCGGCGTTCGCCATCTGGGCGCGGGACTACCGCGAGCAGAAGCGCGCGGAACTCGACCTCGGTGCACTGGAGGGCCATTCCCGGGCATTTGGGGCCGCACTCCCCTTCCTAGCCGGGGGCGTACTCCTCTTCGCGGTGGTAACGGTGGGCGATCGCACTGTCCCCGTCGGCGATTTCCTCGTCGTCTACACCGTCTTCATCGCATTCCAGTCAGCCGTCGCCAGGCTCGGCGAGTCCTTCGGCACCGTTGCCGCCACGCTACCCGCGTTCGACCAGATGCGCCCGCTGCTGGCCGCGGTGGCTGAGGCCGAGGTCGAAGGAGAGCCTTCAGCGGGGGAGCGCGAGGGGCTTGCCCCGCGCATGAAAGAGCCCGTGGACTATCTCGGGGGCGAAGTGCTCTTCGACCGTATTTCCTTCCGCTACGACCCCGACGGCCCGCTGATACTCGACGACGTCACGATCCGCGCCCGTCCCGGCGAGTTCGTCGCCATTGCCGGCGAGTCCGGGGCCGGCAAGAGCACCTTGTTCCGGCTCGCCCTTGGCATCGACCGGCCCACCGCCGGTGCGGTGTACTACGACGGACGGGACCTTCGCCACCTGAACCTGAAGCAGCTGCGTCGGCAGATCGGCGCCGTGCCGCAGTCGGTGGGACTCCATCCCCAGGATCTCTGGGACAACCTGGTCAGTCACCACGACGGCGTGCCGACCGAGGACGTATGGAAGGCGGTGCGGCTCGCTGAAATGGAGGCGGAGATCAAGGCCATGCCCATGGGCATGATGACCATGGTGGGCACCAGCGGCAGCGTCCTATCAGGCGGCGAGAGTCAGCGGATCACGATCGCTCGCTCAGTGATCGGCGGTCCCCGGATCATGATGTTCGACGAGGCGACCAACTGGCTGGACAACGAAAGCCAAGCCAAGGTCATGCGGAATCTCACCGCGCTGACCTCCACCCGGATCGTCATCGCCCACCGTCTATCAACGCTGGAACAGGCTGACCGCATCTACGTGTTGGAGGCCGGGAAGGTCGTACAGAGCGGCTCGTTCACGGAACTCATGGAGGTCGAGGGGGTTTTTCGGGAACTCGTCAGAAGGCAGATCGCTTGATGCCAAGAGCAATGAAGAAACCCATCGATCTTGCCGATGTCGTGGCGAATCGGGCCGGCAGGGACAGCGATTTTCGCGAACGTCTTCTCGTCAACCCCAAAGAGACCATCGAGAGCGAATTCGGCGTGGCATTGCCCCAAGACCATGAGCTCCACGTACACGAGGAAACCCATGCTGCAACCCATGTCGTACTTCCGCCGCGCAGCAAACTCAGCGACGCCGAACGCGAGGAGGCGAGAGCCGGGGCGACCTCTCTCGAGTTTCTCAAGAAGACGATGCACGACCCCGCACCGCCAATGCGTCCCCCCGTCGCTGCGCGAGCTAGCGCGGTTGCCTCGGAGGCCGTCGTCGAGGCGGCTAGGGAGAGCATTGGCCGCAGTCTTGGTTTCCTAGAATCTACTATCGGCGAAGATGGCGCCTGGCACTGCATTCGGTTCAATGTCGCGGATTCCGACATCCCCCGGCATTTCGAGAGACCGCCGTTTGTTTCGGCGCTTTGCGTACTCGCACTCGAACGTTCCCACGACGCCCGTGCCGAGGCGATCCGCACCGCCACCAAGGCGTATCTTGCCGAAACGATCGAATACCCCGGCCTGTGGCGCTACTACCGCCATCTACCCCAGGATCTGGACAGCAGCGCCCTGTGTTCATTGGTGGTCAGGACCCAACCCTGGGTTCTGCTCGGAAGGAACGTCCCGCGAATGCTGGCAAACCGGGACGAGGAAGGGCGGTTCATGACCTGGGTACTGGACGAAGATGAACCCGATGTCGTGGCGCCGTTCCGAATCGAAGCCGATCCAGTCGTCAACGCGAATGCCATCGCCTACCTAGGCGACCGGCCCGACACCAAGGGTGCACAGCGGTGGCTTGCGGCCCTAGTCCGCGAAGGACGTCTCGACGGCTCGTCCAAGTGGTATCCCGACACCGTCGCGATCTGCTACGCAATCGCCCGCACCATGGTTAGCGCTCAAGGCGCGCTCCCGGGACTCCGCCCCGTACTTGCCGACGGCATCCTGGATCTGCGCGACGAGAACGGTGACTTTGGCAACATCCTGCAGACCGCCCAGGCCGTGTCGGCGCTCGACAACATCGGCGCCCTAGAACGCATCGATGCGAAACGCCAACTGGAACGACTCCTATGTTCCCAACGTGACGACGGGAGCTGGCCGGAGTTTCTCGCGTTCGGCGACCAATCCTTGAAGTGGGGCCAATTCGGGCAGATCGGACATGGCGGCGAGGCCATCACCACTGCATTCTGCGTCGAGGCCCTAGAGCGTCTCGCCGGGCTTTTTCAAGCGAACGCTCCAGGCTGAGGGCGCATTGCAGCTAGTTTGCGGGTCCCCCTGCCCGGTGCTAGCATCGATTCGAGCGATCAACGGACAACCCAGAGAAGCTTCCATGTCGGAAGACTCAGCCGTAAGTGGTGGCATAGACCCGAACAAGGCTGATACCCCGCAGTACATCCAGCCGTCGATTCGAAACGCCCTTCCGCACTATCTGCCATTGGGCATTTTCCCTTTGCTTCTCCTCGCCGTGATCCATGGCGGCTGGTGGTTGCTGCCGGCATTCCTCTTCATGAGTGTCGCAGGCCCGCTCGACAAGGTACTAGGACTCGACGGACGCAACATGGATCCGGCCAAAACGCCGGAACGCCGCCTGTTGTGGCACAACCTTCCGGTCTGGACCTGGGCGTTTCTGTGGCCGCCGACGTTGATTTTCGGCATGTGGCAAATCCTCGTCGCAAATCAGTTCGCAATCTGGGAAGACGTCGTCCTGGTCATTCTTCTGACTATGGAAGCCCAGGCAGTATTTGTCGTCGGCCACGAACTGATTCACCGACGTACGAGCTGGGAGAGGCGCCTCGGCGAATTCCTTCTTGCGTCGGCCTCCTATCCGCAATACGCCACGGAGCATCTCTATATCCACCATGCCAAGGTCGGCACGCCGCATGACGTGGGATCCGCTCCGAAGGGAGAGAGTTTCTGGCGGTATTTCCCCCGGGAGGTCGTGAGCAATCTGACGCATTCCTGGAAGTCCGCCGCCGAACGCTTGGCAAGGCGCCGTCTGCCGGTGTGGCACTACAGCAACCCGTTCTGGCGGTACGGGATTTTCGTCGCGTTCTGGTATGCACTGGTGTTCTGGATGAGCGGGATCTGGGCGGTTCTGGTCTTTGCCTTCCTCGGTCTCTGCTGCGTGTTCTCGATGAAGATCAGCAACTATTTCCAGCACTACGGCCTGCGCCGGGTTCGCCTGCCCAACGGTCGTTGGGAAAAGGTGATGCCACGTCATTCCTGGAGCGCCGACTGGAAGTTCAGCAACTGGATGTTCTTCAACATGCAGCGCCATGCGGATCATCACGCGATGGCGAGCCGGCATTATCCGCTGCTCCAGATTCGTGATTCCGCCGAATCCCCGGAACTGCCCGGAACCTACGCCGACATGATGAACATCGTGCTGCGACCGAAGCGATGGTTCGAGAAGATGGACCCATTGGTAGATCAATGGCGCAAGCATTTCTATCCGGGGATCGACGACTGGAGCGCCTACGACAGCCCGATCACCGCCGCGCGACCCGACGCCTTCGAGGCAATCGTCGAAATTTTCGGCGCTGCTCCCCGGCTCGCCAAGTGGATCGAACGCAACCCGGAGCTTCTCGACAACCTTCAGGACCGAGAATTCACCGATCTGGATCTGCCGAAGGGATTCGGAATAGACGAGGAAACCGAGTCGATTGCACGGCGTGGACTTGCGAGACTCTATTGGACGCATGAGATGGGCGTCCAGGAAATGAAAGACCTGATTGCGGAGCTGCCTACGGCCGATGCAGGTGATTCCGCTGAGATCGTACGGAACTGGTCGAACGACAAGGCGTTTCAGATCGGTATGCACGTGTTGCGTGGAAACCTGTCGCCGGCCGAGGCGAAGATCGCGTTGTCGAATCTTGCCGACGCGTCGATTTCCGCCGTGCTTGCGGCCGTGGTCGAGGACTTCGTCGAACGGATGGGACCTTTGCGGGCGGGCGGGGTCGCTGCGATGTGTTTGGGCGACCTCGCTAGCCGTGAGGTCTATCCGGGTGCGGAAATAGAGATGCTGTTTGTCCACGACGGCTGGCAGTTCGGCGAAAACGAACGCCTGTGTCGGCGGTTCCGGGAGACGCTGACCGACTTGGCGCAGGACAGCCTGTTGTTCTCGCCGATCCCGCCCGATGCGGACTTCCTCCTGGCGCTGCCGCTATCCGAACTAGCCGAGAGTTGTCGCAATCCTCCGCCCGGGCAGATCCCGGTCGTCGCCAGGACGCGCTGCGTGTTCGAATGCGGCGATTCGGAAATCGGGCAACGGATCGAGGAAGCCTGGCGCGAAGTCCTCGCCGAATGGAGTGCGAACAACACCCTCGTCGCCCAGTTGCGCAGTCCACCGGATGATCGCGCCGAAACCGGCGTCTCTACGTTCGCCCGCATGCGTGGCGGCCTAGTGGATGTCGAGCGGACCGCGCGATTCCTGCAGTTGACGGCCACCGGAACCGGCCAAGGCGACTCCGCACCAACGGCGGCCCAGGTGTTCACTGGCGCGGGCACCGAGTCACTGGCGCAGGCTGCGGACATGTGGCGGGACCTACAGGGCATCATGCGGCTCATCGGCGAGGAGGGATTCGACGCGACCGCGGCGGGGCCAAGAGTCAGAGCCTTGGTTGCGAGCGCCTGCGGGCACGAGGATTTCGGTGCGCTGGAGGCGGCCGTCACCGAAACCGCGACCCGTGCTGCCGTGCAAATCGATACGCTTCTCGCATCCGCATAGCGGTGCCGGTTGTCCCGGCATGTAATGCCAGATGCCAAGCGAGACGCAACCGAATCCCCGACGGGGAATATTGACCAGGACGACTCCGGCGGACCAAGGTCTCGTCAAACTTCCCGCGCTATCGCCGCACCTGCAATTCCACGACATCGGCGTGGAGCAGACGCTGCTGTTCTCCGAGTCGTTCAATACGCTGCTGCACGGGAAGCTCAATCAGGATTTGCTGCCGCTCCTCGGTCGACATCCACTAGACGAGATCGTCGCGACCCTCGAGAGCACCCATGCTGCCGGCGATGTTCTGACCACACTGGCTTCGCTCTCGGCGAAAGGCTACGTCGTATCGGCGGATCACGGCATGGAGCGTCGCCGGGCGGCCTACTGGTCATCGCTCGGCGCATCGCCATGCTGGGTCGAACAGCGGCTCAAGGAGTCGGAGATCGCGGTCGAAGGCGATGACGGTCGACTAACGCGGCTTCTGGAGCGTAGCGGCACCCTTGTGGGTACTCGGCAACCGAATATCACCGTTGTCGTTTCACAAGACTATCTCGAAGCACGTCTTGCCCAAGTGAATCGGCGCCAGCTTGAAGCGGGGGAGCCCTGGGTACTGGTGCGACCGCACGGCATGGAAGCACTGTTCGGCCCCGTCTTTCGCGCCGATGGGCCCTGCTGGGACTGCTTGGCCTACCGCCTGCGTAGCCACCAGGAAGTCCACAGTTTCCTGCGCAACATTGCCGGCGAGGAGGCCGCATTCAAGCCTTTCGCCGCAGAGCCCTCGGTGGCGGAAGCCATAGTCGGTCTGATCGCGGCGGAGATCGTCAAATGGGTGGTGCTCGGCGATACGTCCCCGATCCACGACCACGCGATCACGCTGAACGTCGGCACATTCGCCAGTTCGCGGCACCGGGTAATACGCCGACCCCAGTGCCCCGCCTGCGGCGACGAAGCGTTGCATCGACCGGACCGAGCGCCGGTTCCCATCTGTCTCGGCGCAAGTCCCAAAGCGCACAGCACGAGCGGCGGCTCGCGCACCGTGGCACCGGAAGTCACCTTGGCCAGGTACCGCCACTTGGTGAGTCCGATCAGCGGTGTGGTGACGTGGCTCAGGCGCACCACCGACGAGGACGATTCCTGGCTGCATGTCTATTGGGCCGGCAGCAACCTGGGCATGCGAAGCCGGAGCTTGAGTTCCTTGCGGCGCAGCCTGCGCAGCAAGAGCGCGGGCAAGGGCAGCACCCGCGAGCAATCCGAGGTCAGCGCGCTCTGCGAGGCCGTCGAGCGCTACTCGGGTGCCTACCACGGCGACGAGATCCGCATCCGCAAGCGGTTCGTCGAGTTCGACGGGCAAGAAGAAGCGATCCACCCCAACGATGCGCAGCTTTTCAGCGAAAACCAGTTCGACAACGCCTCGGGCATCAATGCGAAAGGCCATCCATACAATGTCGTCCCGCCACGATTCGACCCCGAGGCGGAAATCGACTGGACGCCGGTGTGGTCGCTCACAAACGAGCGGCATCGCTACCTGCCGACCTCGATGCTCTACAGCATGTCGGCCGAACAGCGCGGCTCCGCGGACCGGATCGCCGATTCAAACGGTTGCGCCGCCGGCAATACGTTGGAAGAAGCCATCCTGCAGGGATTCTATGAACTGGCCGAGCGCGATGCGTTCGCCATCTGGTGGTACAACCGGCTGCAAATGCCTGCGGTCGATCTTGCGAGTTTCGACGACGACTATCTCGCCTCGGCCCCGGGCCACTACGCCACCTACGAGCGGGAGGTGTGGATGCTCGACGTCACCTCCGACATCGGCATTCCCACGTTCGTTGCCCTCTCCCGCCGTCCGGACGCCCCAACCGAGGACATCATCTACGGCGCCGGTACCCACGCCGACCCGCGCATAGCGGCCCTGCGCGCGATTTGCGAACTGAACCAGTGCCTCACCTGGCTGCCACGTCCCGGCGTCGCCGATTCTCGACCGATGATCGATGATCCGATGGCCCTTTGGTGGTGGAGGACGGCCCGGCTAGCCGATTGTTCCTGGCTGGCGCCCCGGGCCGAGGAGCCGCTTAGGAAGGCTTCGCAGTATCGGGTGATCGAATCGGCGGACACCCGCGAGGACGTGGAATACTGCCGCACGCTCGTCGAAACTCGGGGCATGGAGTTCCTCGTACTGGACCAGACTCGGCCCGACATCGGCATGCCCGTGGCGCGGGTCATCGTGCCCGGCATGCGTCACTTCTGGGCGAGATTCGCGCCCGGGCGTCTGTACGAGGTGCCGGTCGGCATGGGTTTGCGCGAGTCCCCGATCGCCGAAGCCGATCTGAATCCCGCGCCGGTCATCGCGTGATGGACATCGACGAGGCAATCACCCTTACCCAGGACCGTCTCGCCGACGAGGGCGGCACCATGGGTGATCTGCTTGGGCATTTTCGAAATAGGATCGCGGGCGTTCTCATCGGAGACCACCAATGGGAGCGCGTACTCGAATGTGCCGGGAAACTGCCCATCACAATGGCCGCACTGCCGTTCGGCTTCGAACTGCCGCTACATGAACCCGAACCCGTGGCGGACTTCGGCGCGTCCCTGGCCAGCGGAACCCCGCCCGCAGAGTTTTTTCAAAGGAAGGCACGAACCGACAGGGCGGATGAGACTGCGCGAGCGATCGTGCGCCTGTTCAGGCAAATGGATGCCGACGGCTCGCCTTTGCGCGAGATTGTCGGACGCAAGTTGATGCTCGAGTACGACATCGGCTCGGCAGGAGACGGGATGGGTTCGTTTCCGGGCATGTTCCTCCGTCCCGGCGAACGCCCGATTAGGGGCGCGTGCGGTCAGGCCGACGACGTTGGCGAAGTGGTCGATGCGCTCGTCGCCTGCGTGGGCTGGGAGTCGAACAAGGCCGAGCGGAAGAACGTCGAACGCGCCTACCTGGCGCAGCCGGAAGACACGCGCATGGATTCGTTCGGTGTCTTTCCGTCCCGTTCACGGTCGATCCGCTTGGCCATCATGGGTTTCAGATCGCCGCAGCAGATCTGTTCCTATTTGCAGGACACGGGATGGCCAGGGGCCACCTCGGCGGTCGATGCCGTGATCTCACGCTTCAAGGAGCGCGCCGACATTGTGCGGACCGGGGCGAACATCGACGTGCGGGAAGAGGGTCTTGGCCCGACGCTCGGCCTTACCCTCATCGTCAAACAGAGATATACGAAGGACTCGCGCTATTGGCTCGACGGCCTGACCGATTGGGATCCGTTCCTTGATGCCCTGGGCCATGAAGACCTAGTCGTGCCAGAGAAGCTTGCCGCGCTTGGCGCCTGGGTTTCGAAACCGACGACGCTATTCGGGAAGTCCGGCCGTTTCGTGCTGCTACGCGGCATTCACCACATCAAGCTGGTCATCGCCGGAGACCAGCTCCAAAAAGCGAAAGCCTACGTGTTCATGGTGCTTTCCGCCGGTGTCCCTCTCTGAGGGCCACGGACATGCGAAAAACCCACCGCCCCTGGCCGCGACGATGGGTTGTTTGAGGCTGCAGAATGCCGGCTTTGGTCAGGAGCCCTCAGCCGGGGTGCGCGAGGGGCGTGCCCCTCGCAGGAAGGAGCCGTCAGCCGGGGTGCGCGAGGGGCTTGCCCCTCGCAATAAAGAGCCCTCAGCCGGGGTGCGCGAGGGGCTTGCCCCTCGCAATAAAGAGCCCTCAGCCGGGGTGCGCGAGGGGCTTGCCCCTCGCAAT
Organism: Gammaproteobacteria bacterium; assembly: GCA_026705345.1. Lineage (GTDB taxonomy): Bacteria > Pseudomonadota > Gammaproteobacteria > Pseudomonadales > Azotimanducaceae > VXYL01. The sequence goes on along the minus strand of JAPPAV010000005.1, from coordinate 15,288 downwards.
AAAGAGCCCTCAGCCGGGGTGCGCGAGGGGCGTGCCCCTCGCAGTAAAGAACCCTACCAGCAGCAGCAGAGGCCGGCCGAGACCGCTTCGAGTTGCTCCTCGGTGATGTTCGGGTCCGGTGGCAACGCAAGATGCACGGTCTGCATGTCGCTTTCGTGGACCTTGATTGTCATCGACTCGGGAATCGTCACGCCCAATTCCGCGCTGATCGTGGTCTTTGGATCTGCGAGAAGCTGTTCCCTGAAGTTCGCGTCCAAGGCAGACTTCTCGACAATCTGCTGCAGCATCTCATCGCCGCTTCGCATAACAACCCTCCTTTGGATGACGTTCGCGTCAGTAGCGATCCACACTAGCATTGGCGAGACCGCGCGTACAACCACGCCACGAGTGTCTCAATTTGAAATTTAAGCTCGATTCGAACTCCGGTTCTCCCGGGGAGGCAAGGTACAATGCGAGTCGTCCACAACCCGACGTAACGCGAGTGTTCCCGGACCACGAAACCGCAACAGGATGGCCTAGCGTCCACGGTCGGAAGAACGACCGTCCCTGCCGCCGGGGTGGCGGCCTGGCTTTCGCCCTAGCGTGCCTTTGCTTGCCGAGTGTGGGCGCCGTCGCCGAGGAAGAAACGCCCGAGGAGAAGGGTTTGCGCATTGCCCGCGAGTCGAGCGCCCGCAACGACGGCTTCGGGGACTTCACCGCCGCGATGACGATGGTGCTGCGCGACCGACAAGGTCGGGAGAGCGTCCGTCAGATGCGCTTCAAGGTGCTCGAGGTGCCGGGGGATGGCGACCGGAGCCTGTTCGTGTTCGACCAGCCGCGAGACGTACAGGGAACCGCGCTCTTGACCCACGCTCACGTCAATACGCAGGACGATCAATGGCTGTATCTGCCCGCCCTGAAGCGGGTGAAACGCATCAGCGCATCACGGCGTTCCGGCTCGTTCATGGGTAGCGAGTTTTCCTACGAGGACATGAGCAGTCCGGAGGTGGACGAATACACCTACAAGTACCTGCGCGACGAGCCCTGCGGCGACCTCATGTGTACGGTGACGGAACAGATTCCCCTGGATGAGAAATCCGGCTACAGCCGCAAGGTCACCTGGCAGGACATCGGCGAACTAAGAGTCTGGAAAATGGAGCTCTACGACCGGAGGGACTCCCATCTCAAAACGCTCACGTTCGTGAACTATCAGCAGTACCTGGATCGGTACTGGCGGGCGGAAGAACAGACGATGGTGAATCACCTGACCGGCGCAAGCACGGTGCTTAGATGGACGGACTTTCAGTTCGGTAGGGGCATTGACGAGAGCGAGTTCACCCAAACGGCCCTTCGACGCGTGCGCTAATGCGACTCGGCGGTGTCATTGCGGCCCTCGCGGCCATAGCCGCTGCGGGTGCCGAGGCACAGGTCGACCTCTCCGGGGAGGCAAGCCTGCAGGCGCGATGGTATCCGCAATCGCCGGCCTTCCCCGGTCAACGTTCAAGCACCGGCGGGCTGGTCGTTGAATCGACCCTCTATGGAGAGATCACACCGACAAGGAGCTTCACCGTAACCCCGCTCTACCGTTACGACAGCGCCGACTCACGGCGCACGCATGGCGACGTCCGCGAGGCCTACCTGCTCATGCACGGCGACTGGGGCGACAATTTCTGGGAGCTGCGGCTGGGACTGGACCGGGTTTTCTGGGGCGTGGCCGAGCTGCACAATCTCGTGGACATCGTCAACCAGTTGGATCTCGTTGAGCACCCGCGAAACCGGCCCAAGCTAGGTCAGCCCATGGCGCACCTGACGGTGTCCGGAGACTGGGGCATCGCCGAATCGTTTCTGCTGCCGTACCACCGCAAACGGTCGTTCCCGGGGCGCTCCGGGCGTCTCCGTGCGCGTTACCTCATCGACCAGGACGCCGCCTACGAGAGTGGCGCCGAGGAACGCCATGTGGATCTTGCGTTCCGATACAGCCACACCGTGGGCTTGCTTGATTTCGGCCTGAGCGCCTTCGTTGGGACCAGCCGCGAGCCTTTGTTTCTCCCGGGCCACCAGTCCGAGCCTTCGCCGGCCGCAACTTTGCTCCCCTACTACGAGCAGATTCGGCAACTTGGGCTCGAGGCGCAGCTGACCACCGGGCCTTTCCTCTACAAGATGGAAGCCATTCGCCGCAGCGGAACGCGGAATCTGCTCGGCCAAGAAGAGGACTACGAAGCCGTTGTCTTCGGACTGGAACGCGGTCTCGATGCGCTGTTCGGTTCCCGGGCCGACTTGACCATCCTCGCCGAATGGCACCACGACGGGCGCAAGCGCCGTGCCACGAGCGTCTGGCAGAACGACCTGTTCGTGGCGGGCTTCCTGGCACTCAACGATGTGCCGGGAACGGAGCTCGCAGCCGGCATCCTCGCCGACCTCCACCATGACTATCGAGCGTTGAACCTGGAACTGAAACGCCGCCTGTCCGATGGGTGGTCGATGCGCTTGGAAGCGATCGCGAATCTGCGCGCCGATCCGCGGGACTTGACCTACGATGGGCGACGCGACAGCTTCCTGGGCGTGGATTTCACGTTCAGCTTCTGATCCCATGAAAGACACCAAGTTGACCTACAACAGATGGCCCTTGGGGTGATTCAGCCAGGCAGCAAGTCCCTACGAAAGATCGCCGTGGTCGGGCGCGGAACCGCCGGGTCGCTCGCCGCCGCGAGCGTCACGCGCCTACACCCCGACAGCGCTCACGAACTGCACCACATCTACGACTCGCGCATCCCGGTCATCGGCGTGGGCGAAGGCAGTTGGCCGAGCCTCGTCCAGGAGTTGCACAAGCTGACCGATTTGCCCCACGAGACCGTCCAGCAGCGTCTGAAGGGAACTCGCAAGTACGGCGTCGCCTTCGAGGGATGGGGGCGGCGCGATCGAGACTTCACGCACTACTTCACGCCGCAGCAGGTGTCCTATGCCTACCACCTGTCCGCAGATTTGATGGGCGAATTGCTGCACGACAGCACACGCGCACAGCATGTCGACGCGAAGGTGCTCGACATCACCAGGGTGGATGACGGCGCGGAGGTGGAGTTCGAAGGCCGGGCATCGGAACACTACGACTTGGTCTTCGATGCACGCGGGTTTCCCAGGGAACTGCATCCCCAGGAGCACATCGACATTTCCTTTATCCCCACCAACACAGCCGTCATCCGCCGCTGTCCGACGATTATCGAGGAGCCGCAGGAGGGCCCGGTCGTACAACATACCTATACCCGTGCCGTTGCCCGCCCGCACGGTTGGGTATTCGTCATTCCCCCAACCGCCCATACATCCTACGGCTACATCTTCAACCGCGACGTAACCGACCTCGCGGAGGTCGAGTCCGACTTCGACGCTTTCCTTGACGCTGACGGCGTATCGGAGTTCGAGCAACGGGCCGTGCTTCGCTTCCCCAATTTCGTCCACCGCCGCATCTTCGACGGTGCCATCGCCCGGGTAGGAAACGCGGCCGCCTTCATGGAACCGTTGGAGGCGACGGCGATCGTGTCCGCGCAGTTGCAGATCGGGATGGTCCTGCAGGTACGGCTGAACCGCCCTTTAGAGCATCTTGAGCGCGATTCGCCGGTGGTCAATCGATTCCTTGTCAAGAACATGCTCTGCTACGGACTGTTCGTGGGTTGGCACTACTCCTGCGGCTCGAAGTACGACAGTGAATTCTGGCGCTACGCCCGTGACCACACCTGGCCGCAACACCGCAAGGCGGCGGATTCCAAGGTAGTCGATTGCGACGCGCTTCAGCAATTCGACGACATGATCGACCTGGTAAACCAGTCGGTCATCGACCAGGCCGACTGGAATCGGATGTGCGCGGTGCCACTCACCAGCTACGCGCAGATGTCCCAAGGTCTGGGCTGCCCCCGACATCGGCACGGCGACATTCACGGTACGGCTCCTGAAGCAAGTCACCCAATGTAGACTCATGGTACTGATGGCAGTTTGTTGAAGGTCTACAAAGACCGTCACTTTGGAAAGCCGTCAGACAAGGGACTACCACTTCAGCCGGTCGATTTCCCCCTGAACGGTTAACCAAGCCGCCTCTGCCCGTTCGACCTCCTCTGCGGCGCGGCGACGTTCGGCAACCAGCCGCGCCAGTTCGTCGGGCCGTTCATGCAAGTTCGGCTCGCCGAGACCCGCGTCGATGTCCTCGAGGCGGCGGTTCAGTTGCTCAAGGTGCCGTTCGAGGCGGGCCTGTTCACGGCTCAACGAACCGCTGCTGCCGCGGGGTTGCGTGTCGCGACTTGCCGGACGCTTGACCGCCGAACGTCTCCGTCGCAGCGCTGTGTACGCATCGAGGTCATCCCGGAATCGCTTGACCGCACCGTCGGCGACCAGCCAGAAATCGTCGGCGCATTGCCTTAGCAGGTGTCGGTCATGGGAGACCAGCAGTACGGCGCCACGGTAGTCCTGCAGGGCGATGGCGAGCGCCTGGCGCATTTCGAGATCCAGGTGGTTGGTGGGTTCGTCGAGCACCAGAACCGCGGGCTGCCGACAGGCAAGCAATGCCAGCACCAGCCGCGCCTTCTCGCCGCCCGAGAACGTCCGCGCCCGCCGTCCCACGTCATCGCCCCGGAAACCCCAGCCGCCGAGATAGTCCCTGATCCGCTGGTCCGTCCAGGCCGGCACGTCGCTGTCCTCGGGATCGGCGAAATGATCGAGCGGCGAAGCGTCGAGGTCCAGTGACTCCAACTGGTGTTGCGCAAAGTAGCCGACGGCTGCGTGCTGGCCACGGCTCGACGTCCCGGCCATCGGTGCCAACTCGCCCGCAAGACAGCGCAAGAGGGTGGTCTTGCCGGCCCCGTTGGCGCCGAGCACGCCGATGCGGTCACTAGGATAGACGCGCAACGTGACGCCGTTGAGCACCGGCTTTCCGTCGTATCCCACCGCCGCGTCGTCGAGCATGAGCGTCGGGTTGGAGATCTTCTTCGGCTGCGTAAAGTCGAATCGATACGGAAGTTCGGCGTGAACGGGCGCGAGGAGGTCCATGCGTTCGAGCTCCTTCAGCCGGCTCTGCGCCTGGCGCGCCTTGCTAGCCTTGGCGCGGAACCGGTCGACGAAGGCGTGAATCTCGGCCACGCGCCGCTGCTGCTTCTTGTAGGTCGCCGCCTGGCGTTCCAGTGCTTCGGCACGCTGGCGTTCGAAGGCGCTGTAGTTGCCCGAGTAGGTCGTGGCCTTGCCGTCGTCCAAGTGGACGATCTCGCCCATGCTGCGGTCGAGGAAGTCCCGGTCGTGGGCGATCAAAAGCAGCGTTCCCTCGTACTTGCGCACCCAGGTCTCGAGCCACAGCGTCGCGTCAAGATCCAAGTGGTTGGTCGGCTCGTCCAGCAACAACAACTCCGAGGGCGTCATCAACGCCCGGGCGAGGTTGAGGCTGATGCGCCAGCCGCCGGAGAACGCCGCATGGGGCTTGCCGAAGTCGGTCGCGTCAAAGCCGAGACCGGAGAGGATTTCACCGGCGCGGGCGGGGGCATCGTAGCCGCCGACATCCTCGAAGTCCGAGTAGAGGTGGCCGAGCGCATGGTTGTCTTCCGCGCGTTCCGCCTTCGCGATGGATCTCTCGATGGCACGCAACCGCGTGTCGCCGTCGAGCACGAATTCAAGGGCCGAACGGGAAGACGGCTCGGTGGACTGTTCGAGGCACGAGAGCCGCCAGGACGCCGGCCAGAGGATCTCGCCTTCCTCCGGGAGAAGCCGACGCCGAACCAAATCGAACAGCGTCGACTTGCCGATGCCGTTGCGCCCCACAACCCCGGCCTTGTGGCCAGCGTGGATCGTAAGATCGAGGCCGTCGAACAGCATCTTGTCGCCGCGGCGCAACGTTACGTCGATGAACTGGAGCACGGTGCTACGGAAGGATTGGTTGTTGGGTAGGCGGCGGTTGTCTCAACCTGGACTGGCTAAGGACGTCGATGGCGGCCAAAGGCACACCGCACTGTCGTATCATGCGCCGCCATCATAACGCAGCCACGACCGAATCTTGAGTCAATACCTCGTCGTCCATCCCACCCATCCGCAGCCGCGGCTGGTGACCCGCGCCGCCGAGATCGTTGAGAACGGTGGGGTCATCGTCTACCCGACGGACTCCACGTATGCGCTCGGCTGCCGCCTCGGCGACAAGGAAGCCGCCGACCGAATCCGTGCCCTTAGGCAGTTGCCCAAGGACCACTACCTCACCCTCGTGTGCCGGGACCTTTCGGAATTGGCGAGCTATGCCCGGGTCGACAACACCAGCTATCGAATCGTCAAGCGTCACCTGCCGGGCCCGATGACCTTCGTACTGGGCGCGACGCGCGAGGTGCCACGTCGGCTGGTGCACCGGCAACGGCGCACCATCGGCCTGCGCGTGCCCGACAACGTCATCGCCCAGGCCATCCTGACCGCCCTCGGCGAGCCGATCATGTCGACCACCGCGCTCTTGCCCGGGGACAGCCTGCCGCTGACCGACATGGAGCTCGAACGGGAAAGGCTCGAACATGCTGTCGACATCATCGTCGACGGCGGCATCGGCGGTGTGCGGCCAACGACCGTTGTGGATCTCACGTCGGGCGGCGCCGAGGTCGTTCGCGAAGGCGTCGGCACGCTGGACATCTGACCACGCTATACTGCTTCCGATGGACCAATCCGCCGGGCGACCGGTTGATGTCAGCAGGATTCCAAGACATCGGCGAACCCATACCCTCGCAACCGACGCGGGCGGGACAAGCCCCGCCCCCACAGTCCGGTAGGACGGGGCAAGTCGGTCCCCTACGAAGTTGTTGAAGAGGCAACCAAGAGAACGTGAGCAGCAGCGACTCCGATCAACGGGTATTGTCGGGGATGCGGCCGACCGGTCGCATGCACATCGGCCACTACCACGGTGCCCTTAAGAACTGGGTGCAGCTTCAGCACCAGTACGACTGCTACTTCTTCGTGGCGGACTTCCACGCCCTGACCACCGGCTACCAGGACACGGAGAACATCGAGCAGTTCACGTTCGACACCGTGGTCGACTGGCTGGCGGTGGGTTTGAGCCCCGGAGCGGCGACGATCTTCGTGCAGAGCAAGGTTCCCGAACACGCGGAACTGCATCTCCTGCTATCGATGGTCACGCCCGTGTCCTGGCTCGAACGGGTGCCGACCTACAAGGATCAATTGGCGAATCTCAGCGACCGGGATCTCGGTACCTACGGGTTCCTGGGATATCCCGTGCTGCAGGCTGCGGACATACTGATGTACCGCGCCGGCCACGTGCCGGTGGGCGGCGACCAGGTTGCGCACCTCGAACTGTCGCGCGAGATCGCCCGCCGCTTCAACCACATCTTCGGCCGGGAACCGCAGTTCGAGATGCACGCCGAGCGGGCGATCGCACAGATGGGCAAGAAACCGGCCCGCCTGTACCGACAAGCCCGCAAGGACTATCTCGAACGTGGCGACACCGAAGCCCTCGCTCGGGCCCAGGCGTTGCTGGCCGAGCAGCAGAACCTCTCCATCGGCAATCGCGAGCGCCTGTTCGGCTACCTCGAGGGCAGCGGGCGCATCATCCTGCCGGAGCCGCAAGCGCTCTTGACCGAGGCGCCGCAGGTACCCGGTGTCGACGGGCGCAAGATGTCGAAGTCCTACAACAACGCGATCCGGCTGCGTGAGAGTCCCGACGTGGTCGAGCAGAAGGTGCGCACGATGGTCACCGACCCGGCGCGCGTACGTCGCGAAGATCCGGGCGATCCGGACAAGTGCCCGGTTTTCGAACTGCACGAGATCTACTCCGACGACGACACCAAGACCTGGGCGGCCGATGGTTGTCGAAACGCCGGAATCGGCTGCATCGACTGCAAGGGGCCGCTGATCGATGCCATCAACCGCGAACAGGCGCCGTTCATCGAACGTGCCGAACAGTTCGAGAACAACCCCGACCTGGTCCGTACCGTCCTCCTGGAGGGATCCGAAGCCGCGCGGGAGGAGGCGCGGGAAACCCTGGAGGAGGTCAAGGCCGCCGTGGGCATCGCGCATCGATGACCTCCTCCGGCGACGACCAGGATCGGCCTGAGACCTCGGGCGACCACGGGCCGGCGGCCGACCAACCAGGCGCGAACCGGCTGCACGACGCCAAACAGCAAGACGACAAGATCGTTGCCCTGGTCGGGGGCAAGGTGTACCGCGACCTGCCGACGGACCTGTACGTCCCGCCGGATGCCCTCGAAGTGTTTCTCGAGGCCTTCGAGGGTCCCATGGACCTGCTGCTCTACCTGATCCGTCGCCAGAACATCGACATCCTGGACATCCAGGTCTCCGAAATCACCGAGCAGTACATGCGCCACATCGAATTGATGAAGGTGCTCAAGCTCGAACTGGCCGGCGAATACCTGGTGATGGCGGCAACGCTCGCCGAGATCAAATCGCGCATGCTCCTGCAACAACCGGGAGGCGAGGACGAGGAGGAGGAGGATCCCCGCGAGACGCTCATCCGACGTTTGAGGGACTACGAACGCCTCAAGGAGGCCGCCGGTCGACTGGACGAACTGCCGAGGCTCGAACGCGACCTGCACACCGCCCACGCCGCGAAACCGGACCCGGTGAAGCGCCACGCGCATCCCAACGTCGACCTGAAGGAGGTGCTGGTCGCCTTCGCCGACGTGCTCAAACGCGCCGAGTTCCAGAAGCGCCACACCATTGCACGCGGTGGACTATCGGTGCGTGAACGCATGTCCGACGTGCTGGCGCGTGTCAACAGTGACCCCGGGCTGGTTCCCTTCGCCTCCCTGTTCGACGTAGGCGAGGGGCGAAGCGGCGTCGTGGTGACCTTCCTCGCGCTCATGGAACTGCTTCGCGACGCGTTGATCGACCTGGTCCAGGGCGAACCATTCGGGCCCATTTTCGTTCGCGCCCCGCGGGCCAACCCAACCGAAGAGCTGACGGAGACGGGCAGCCACGCAGGAGAAGACGCGTGATGGAGGCCGATCAAATCGAGCGCATCGTCGAAGCGGCGCTGCTCGCGGCGGACGAACCGGTGAGCATTGACCGGCTGATCAAACTCTTCGCGCCCGGCGAACTGCCGGATGAAAACTCCCGCGGCGCGCTTCGGGCGGCTCTCGACGCGATTGGCGAGGCTACCGCCGACCGGGGATTCGAGCTTGTCCGCGTGGCGAGCGGTTTTCGCTTCCAGGTACGGCAACAATTCAGCCCGTGGGTCTCTCGCCTTTACGAAGAACGTCCGCCACGTTACTCCCGGGCACTGTTCGAGACGCTGGCATTGATCGTCTATCGACAGCCGGTCACGCGAGGCGACATCGAGGGAATCCGTGGCGTGTCCGTGAGTCAGTCCATCATGCGCACACTGCTGGAGCGCGGCTGGATTCGCGTCGTCGGCGAACGCGAGACCCCGGGACGGCCCGCCCTCTATGGAACGACCCGCGCCTTCCTCGACTACTTCAACCTGAAGAGCCTCGACGACCTCCCGCCGATGGACGAGATCGAATCGTTGATGAAGCCGGCACTCGGCGACCTCACTCCGTCGGAGGAACCCGACGTCGAGCAAAAGCCGGACGAGGAACAGCGCGAAGCACCGCGCCCCCGGCCCGTGGCCGAGATCATTCAAATGCCCCGCCCCGTCGACCCGCCGGATCGCTGACAAGACCGTCCGCCGGCCGAGGGTTCTTCCATGGAAGGGGCAAGCCCCTCGCGCTCTCCGGCTGAAGGCACTTCCATGCGAGGGGCAAGCCCCTCGCGCTCCCCGGCTGAAGGCTCTTCCATGACGGAAAAACTCCAAAAAGTACTCGCCGGCCACGGCTTCGGCTCGCGTCGACAGATGGAGCAATGGATAGCCGCCGGCCGGGTGACGGTAAACGGGCACCTCGCCCAGATCGGCGCGCGCGTCGACGAAACCGACGACATCGTCGTCGACGGACGCAAGGTCGCCAAGGCGTCCGGTCCCGGCTGCCGTGTTATCGCTTTCAACAAGCGCGCCGGCGTCATCGTGTCGCGCCGGGACCCCGCAGGCCGACCAACGGTGTTCGAGGACCTGCCCGGCTTAAGGACCGGTCGCTGGATTTCCGTCGGGCGGTTGGATCTGCAGACCACGGGGCTGCTCCTGCTCACCAACGACGGCGACTTGGCGCATCGGCTGAGCCACCCGAGCACCGGCATCGACAGGGAATACGCCGTACGGGTCGCCGGCCGGCTGGATGACGATGCACTCGAACGCCTCAGGAACGGCGTTGACGTGGACGGTCGCATCGAATCCTTCAGCGACATTCGCTACTACGACGGCTCCGGCGCCAACCACTGGTATCACGTCGTGCTCATGGAGGGCCGCAACCGCGAAGTGCGCGACCTGTTCGCGAGCCAAGGCGCTACCGTGAACCGCCTGAAGCGGGTGCGCTACGGGCCGGTGATCCTGCCAGCGTGGCTACCGAGGGGGGCGTGGGAAGAGATGGGGGTCGACGATGTCGCGCAGTTGCGGGCCACCATCGGTATGGCACCCGGCAAGCCCATCCGGCGGAAGCAGCCGTCGAGGTCGATGCTGATTCCCTATCCTAGCTTGTCGTAGGGGACGGGCTTGTACCGTTCCGTGTTGCGTGTCTCGAAGCGAGTGCGGAAACCCAGGGCGTGCGCGTCGACTGTTCGACGTCGCGCCCCGCGAGGCGCTGCCACCGAGCGATTGGAAGTTGAGGTCCCATGGGGTTCTCCGTGGTGGCGACGCGGAAAGTGCGTCGGTCCCCGGACGCCACGCTAGGGCGTGAACCGACGTACCGCCGTGCTACCGTGCTCGGGTCGCTTCCCAGCGGGCGCCGGTGGGCGGATGGGTAGTGGATGGGGAAACGGGACGGAACCGTGGATGAATCTGCTGCGGTTGGTTACGCTCGCTGAACGGAAACGCTGTCAACACATTGCGACGTGAACCGGTCCGACCAGGCATACGGCGATTTGATCCGCATGGACCTTTCCGGCGAAGGCGGGCAGGAAACGCTCCGGAGGATTCCACTCGGGACTCCGGTCTCCGCTGGGGGCATCGACGAGTCCACGCTTCGGGACCTGCTGTTCGAGTCGCCGGGCGCACTGCCCGTGGGATCGATCGACGCGTCGTACGCGAACCCGGTGCCTGTTTGCCGCGAGCTGTCGACGCCGGCGGGTTACGTGGACGCCATGTACGTCAACACGCTGGGGCGGCTGGTGCTCGCCGAGTTCAAACTCTGGCGGAATCCGCAGGCACGGCGCGAGGTGATCGGGCAGATCCTAGACTACGCCAAGGAGTTCGCCGCGTGGAGCTACGAGGATCTGCAGCGTGAGGTGTCGAGGTCGCTCGGACGGAAGGGCAACGTACTCTACGAACTGGTCCGCTCCGGGGCGCCCGACCTCGACGAGGCGGACTTCGTCGACAACGTCAGCCGCCACCTCGCGCGCGGGGAGTTCCTCCTACTGATCATCGGCGACGGGATCCGGGAAGGGGTGGAGAACATCGTGGACTTCGTACAGCGCCACAGCGGTTTGCACTTCACCCTCGCCCTGGTCGAGGCTGCCCTCTACCGGGACACTGCGAGCCACATCATCGTGCAGCCGCGCTGCCTTGCGCGGACGGAGGTGGTCTCGCGGCAGGTGTTCGGGGAGGGGCAGGCGAGGCCGGAGCCCGAAGAGGCGGACGAGCCGCCAACGGAGCTTGAGCGGGAGAACGCCCGGTTCTGGACCGCAGTGTTGCGCGACTACGCGTTCGCGGACGTGGCGGTGGAGGTGCCGGATGTGACCAAGGGGGCGCAGCTGGACGTGTCCGTCCCCAACTCGGGATTCGGTGGCTGGGGATTGTGGTTCACGGGCTACATCTACCGAAGGAACGGCGATGTCCACTGCTACCTGGCGTCCCGGAAGGGGATCGACATTGCGGAGCGAATCTTTGCCGGTCTCGTGGCCGAACTGGATGGGCTTCGTGCCGACCTCGGCGACGACTTGCAGCACTGGGAGACCGACGCGGGGCGACCGCGGATCGGTTTCCGTCGGGAGACGCGGTTGCCGTTCCCGCCCGAAGGCGACGGGACCGGCGAGTTCGACGAGGCCGTCGCGTGGATGCGGGACCGTCTCGACCGGCTGGTCAGCACTCTGTATCCGAAACTGCAACGACTTTTGCGGCCGGGAGCGTAACGCGGCCCGCGGGAACGCTCGGGTGGAGGGTTTGGTCTCAGGCCGCTGCCACGGACCGCTCGCAGCACCACGGAAGCGCGCCTCGGGAAGGTGACGGTTTGTGGAATCGACGCAGGACTCCGCCGGGCCCACGAGGGCATTAGCTGCTAAACGGAATAAGATTTCGGAATGAGTAGCTAGGGGCCCGTAACTACTCATTCCGTAAGATCTAAGCAAAACAATGTGTTGATAGATTGTCATCCGCCATGCCGAACAGACGGCTAGAACGGCGGCGGGTCATGCTGCAAGACGACTCACTCGTTGTCCCGATGCTACCGAAATTGCTCGCGCAAGCGGGTCAATTCTGCTTCGGCTTCCCGCCGTTCACGATCCTGCTCCGCGTACGTGCGCAGGTAGTCGCCGTTCGTCGAATCGAACCAACGCAGCCGGCCATCGTCATCCACCTGCGCGTACAAACCTAGCGTAGCGCTTCGGAGGCCGGGTTCGCCGTTCGCCAGGGTCTCGAAAGGAATCTCCAGATAGCGACCTTGCTGGAGCCGCAACCCGATCAGGCGCGGCGGCCGGAATTTCTCGCGAGGGTCGTAGATAAAATACTCCGTCACCCCCATGGCCTCGTAGATGGCGCGCTTCTCCACACGGTCTCGCCGCCACGACCGGTTCGAGGAGACCTCCATCACGAAGTCCGGCGGCCGTCCCTCCCGCCAGACCACGTACGAGTCCCGCACGCGATCCTCAGCACCGAACACGACCAGCACGTCCGGTGCAATCTGACCCCGCACCGGCATGCCGGCTTCGTTGCGCGCCAGGTAGTGGACGAAGAGGTCGCCGCTGACGTAGACATCTCTGCGATCCGCGAACCGCGCCGCGATGGCATGAATCGAGTAGGTCAACGGCCAAAGCTGCGTGTCGCTGTCAGCCATCGGTTCGTCGTCGGAACTCGGCAGACTGCGCTCGTCCAGCGCCAAGAGCGCTTCCAACTGGGCATGCCAACGCGGCTCGCAGGTCGAACCGGGCTGCATCGGCAACGCCAAGGCACCTTCGGCCATGGGCGGTCTCCGTAGGTTCGCAGATGAACAGTAGCACACGGCGATGTTCGCGGATCGCGCTACGGGAAATCTGTAGGGAAAGGCTGAAATGGGCGTAAGTTTCGACTCACACCTGGGGTCTACCCAAGTACTACGCGCAACGGTCGATCAGCGAGGACTCGACCAGGCAGCCGCGTCGAAACGCTGGCCGGTGATGCCCCTCGAATCGGGCCCCATCAGGTAGAGATAGAGGCCCATGTGGTCCACCGGCGGCGGCAATGCCCGCGGGTCTTCGTCCGGATAGGCCGCCGCACGCATCGCGGTCCTCGTTGCCCCTGGATTCAGCGAATTAACCCGAACTCGGCCGGCACGCGCCGTTTCGTCGGCGAGCACCTCCATGAGTCCTTCGACGGCGAACTTCGAGACCGCGTAGGCGCCCCACTGCGCCCGTCCCCGCCGACCGACGCCGGAAGACGTAAACACGACCGACGCATCGTCGGATTCCCCAAGCAACGGCATGAGGGCCCGGGTGACGATGAACGCGGCGTTGACGTTGACGTGCATGACCTCGAGCCAGTCGGACACGGGGTACTCCGCGATGGATGTGCGCGGTCCCAACAGCCCGGCGTTGTGGAGGACGCCGTCCAATCGCCCGTATTCGCGACGTATGGCGTGGTACAGAATCGTCGCCGCGTCTTCGCTGGCGTGCTCAAGATCGGCGGGGACGACCACCGGACGGGTCTCCGTGCGGCTCTCGATGAGATCGAACACGGCCTCTAGCTTGCGTTCAGTACGGCCAAGGAGCACAACATCCGCACCGTGTTCGGCATAGGCCAGCGCCGCCGCTCTCCCGATGCCGTCGCCGGCACCCGTCACCAGGACGACCCGGCCAGCGAGAAGATCGGCTCGGGGGGTGTATGCCCCGTCAGCTTTTCCGGGCATGCAGCATGTAGTTGACGCCCACGTCGTTGACGAATCGGCATCGGCGAGTGAACGGGTTGTAGGCAACCCCGGTGATGTCCAGCACTTCCAACCCGGCATCGCGGCAAGCCCGGGCCAACTCCGAAGGGCGAATCAGCTTCTCGTAGTGATGGGTTCCCTTCGGGAGAATGTTGAGCACGTGCTCGGCACCGACGATGGCCAGGGCGAAGGCCTTGGGCGTGCGGTTGATGGTGGCCAGGAAGACATCGCCGTCCGGTGCCGTGAGTGTCGCCAACGCTTGGATGGTCGAAGGAACGTCGGGTACGTGTTCCAGGGTCTCGAGGCACGTCACGAGATCGAATGCACCGGGTCCAGTCTCGAGGAAGGTCTCCGCGGTCGCGCGGATATACCGGATGCCCTCGACGCCCCGTTCCGCGGCATGGAGCCGAGCCACCGCCAGCGGCGCTTCGCCGGCATCGATCCCCGTGACATCGGCACCGAGTTCCGCAAACACCTCGGTCACCAGACCCCCGCCGCAGCCGACATCCAGCACCCGGGACTCTTCGAACACGACGTCCGCCCGCCGCTTGATGTAGTCCAAGCGCGGACCGTTGATGTCGTGCAGCGGTTTGAAGTCGCCGTCCGTATCCCACCAGCGATGCGCCAGCGCCTCGAACTTGGCGATCTCGTCCGCGTCGGCGTTGATCATTGCAATCGGCCTTGGATGTTGCGCGGCAACGATACCACCGCCGGTTTGGTGTGCGGAGGATCGCGTTGGCGGCCGCGGAGGAACGCCCCGCCCATCAAGTCGCGGCCGAGCGTTTTAGCCGATCTGCGGCGGCCAGGGTTGACGGACAAACCCGGCAGGTCGACCGGAGTGAAGCGTCGAGACCAAACGCCTCGTCTTTTCCCAAGAAAGTCTAGGTGGTCGCGGCCCGCCGACGCCGCCAAGTCCCCGGCACCTCCGCCGGATCCACCAGCCCGATCCGCCGCCAGCCCTTCTCCAGCAGCCACGTCCGCGCCGCCGCCACCTCGCACCGCCGAAGCGCGTCCGCGTACTTCCCCAACCGCGGCGGCGACCGCCCCTTCCACCCGTCGAACCACAGTCCCGAACTCGCCCCGTCCAGCACCACCGGCGGCTTCCGGCCCCGACGCTGACGGTAGTGCTTGCGCGCGTTCAGCAGCACGTACGCCAGGGCGTTGCGAACCTCCG
>JAPPAV010000058.1 GCA_026705345.1 Gammaproteobacteria bacterium | reverse complement strand
AGGCGGAGTCGGCGCACAGCGAAGCGAAGCGCCGACCCGGCTATGGGGCGCTACGGGAGAGCCCTCGTAGGGGACGGGCTTGTCCCGTCCCGAACGCCACGCCACACGTCGGAAACGGGCGATCGCACGCCCTGTCGGGCGCGTTGGGGTCGCCCCGACGGCGGCGGAACCGTCGTGGAGATCGTCAATTGAGAGCATGGCAGATGCCGCGGCTGGGCGATCCCTGGCGAGAACTCGAGGCCGTCGATCTGGCACCGCCGGAGGCGCCGCCGGGCAGCATACGCATTCGCGTCGACGCGTCCGATCTGAATTTCGCCGACATCCTGCAGTGCCAGGGCGCCTACCAGGTCAAATGGACGCCGCCGTTCACGCCGGGGATGGTCGCTGCGGGGATCGTGGAGGCGGCCGCGACAGGAACCGGGTTTGCCGCCGGCGAGCGGGTCGTGGGGCCTACGGTCGAACCCGCTGGCGGATTCGCCGAGCGGTCGCTGTTGTTGGCGGAACAGTCACACCGAATTCCCTCGTCCGTGTCGTCGCGTTCAGCCATGGCGGTCCACATCACCTACGCCACGGCCTGGTTCGCTTTTCATCGACGCGCGCATCTGGCTGCAGGCGAGTCGGTCCTCGTGCTGGCGGCGGCCGGCGGCGTCGGCACCGCGGCAGTTCAGATGGCGCGCGCCCACGGTTGCTGGGTGGTCGGCGCGGTGGGCGGTAGCGCGAAGGCGGAAGTCGCTACCCAAGCCGGCGCCGACCTCGTCGTCGACTACGAAGCCGACGACCTCTACCAACGGGTCATGGAGGCGACCGACGGCCGCGGTGTCGACGTCGTCTACGATCCCGTGGGCGGCAAGCACTTCGACACCGTGAGGCGACTGCTCGCCTGGGAGGGGCGTCTTCTCGTCATCGGCTTCGCAGGCGGCGCGATTCCCGTCGCACCCGCCAATCACCTGTTGGTCAAGAACTACTCGGTTGTCGGCGTCCACATGGGCGGCTATCGCGAGCGCGACCCGGAACTCGTTGCCCAATGCTACGCCGATATCCACGGCCAACTTGCCGATGGCGGGATCAAGCCGTTCGTCAGCGAGGTCGTCGGCTTCGATGCGCTCCCGGGCGTGCTCGAGCGATTGGCTGCAAGGAGAACCGTGGGACGGGTGTTGTTCGACCCGTCGGGGAGTTAGTGCGTAACCATCAGCCCCGCAATGTTCGCCGGGGTCAGGTCCAGCGCCTCGGCAACCATATTGAAGAACCGCACTTCCCGCCCGGTCACACGTTCGTCCACGAGGATCACCTCGGCAAGTGCATTGGCGATCATGACCCGGTCGTGGATATCGATCTTGTTGGCCACCCTGTCGAGATGACGCTCCAAGGGGTCGGAGTCGAAGATCCCCGAGTGGGACGCCATTCGCACCTCCTTGGCGCTGACGTCCTCGCCGGTGTTCTTCTTGATGATCTCGCGCACCGACTCGACTTCGAGATGCTTGATGTTGGTATCCGCCGCAGTCGCCCGCGCCAGCACCAAGAGCACGGTCTCGTTGACGATGTCCTTGAGTTCGTCGGCCGTGGGTTCCGCACCGCCGAAGAACTTCAGAATGTGGTCAAGGCTCGCAAGGCTCATCCGAACAGACTCCTAGGGCTTGGTTACCGCGGGGAGGCGCGAATTATAGCAGCCGGGTCGGATCAAGGCGTCGGCGCGTTCCCGTCGAGCAGCCCTTCCGCCTTGAAGCGTCTCCAGACGTCGCCGGGCACTTCGGTGTCCAAGTTGCGCCGGTTGGCAACGGGTTCGTCCGGCGACCTCGCGCCGGGAATGACGGTGGCGACAGCTGGATGTGCGAGCGGGAACTGCAGTGCCGCCGCCGCAAGCGGCACGCCGTTGTCTTCGCAGACCGCCTGCATGCGCTTGGACTTGGCGACCACCTCCGGTGGCGCGGGCGCGTACATGTAGGTCGCCGAGCCCGAGGCATCGGCCAGCCAGCCGCTGGCATACGGGGCGGCGATCACCACGCCGATTCGCCGATCTTCGGCCAGGGGCAGTATGCGGCGAAGGGCGCGGGTCTCGAGCAGCGTGTAGCCCCCCGCCACCACGAAGAAGTCCAGGTCGACCAAGTCGGCGATGCGTTCGCAGAGATCCTCGTGCTTGCCGCCGTCCCAACTCCAGGCATTGCGCGACTCCAGGTTGCAGCCGCAGCCGATGGCGCTGATCCGGCCCGCTTGGCGCAGTTGCTCCAAGGCCCTCGCACCGCCGCCGCCATCCCTTGACAGTTCGTCGAGATGGACCTCGATCTGTTCCGGCGAGTGATAGCCGAAGTCGATGTCGTGGATCGTCAAACTGTCGACCGATGCCAGTCCGAGCCGCTGCAGGGAGTCTTCGTGCTGCCTGAGAACCGCCGCCTCCGTGTACTCGAAACGGACACGAAACCCGCTGACCGGATCCCGCGGCGTGCGGACGTCGCCGCCCGGGCTGAAGGTCTTGTAGCCTTCATCGCGCACCGGCTCCGGGACGAGCGTCTTGCCGATCTTGGTGTTGACACGGAACTCGTGCCTTGGCCCTAAGCCGGCCAAAGCAAGTCCCAGGCGTCGTTCCGAACGTCCCAAACCGTACCAGGGCGCGGTGTCGTAGAACCGGACACCGGTTTCCCAGGCCGCGGCAACCGTAGCCAGGCTTGCTTCGTTGCCGATCGCCGGGCTGCCGATCGTGCCGCCGCCGAACCCTAGGGGCGTGACCGCCAGCCTGCTCCTGCCGACAGCGCGCATTGCGTTCGTGTCCATCGTCGACTCCTCCAACCCGTCCCGTCAATCGCCTTCCAACGCGTCGACCCAGATCCGCGCATTGCGCTTGGCACCGGCAATGGCCCGTGGGGAACGTCCCCTGCGGTCCACCAGATCGGCATCGGCACCGGCGTTGGCGATCAGGCGAACCACGTCGAGCACCTTGGCCTTGTCCTTCACCGTCGAACGCAACGCAGCGGCTAGCGGCGTCTCGCCTTCTCGATCCTGGGCATCCACCTCGCAACCCTGTTCGAGCAGGAGCGCCACGATGTCCGCGAAGCCAGCCCTGGCGGCGCAATGCAGAGCGGACTGGCCCTTGTGGTTGCGCACGTTCACGTCGGCACCGGCCTCGATCAGCGACCGCACCCTCGCCACGTCGCCGCCGCGGTCTCCACGGGACTGGAACACGATGGGCGGCCAGCCCCCTTCCGCGTAGTCGGGCCCATAGTCCACACCGTGCGCCTTCAGCACCTCGACCATTGCCGCGTTGGCGATCCCCGAACGTGGCGGCTCCGACGTCGACGGATCGAGTCCCGCCGCGATCAACGCCTCCAGAATGTCCACCCGATCCCGCCAAATGCAGAACCGGACAAGGAAGTAGCCGTAGGGTCGCGGGTCCGCTCCGGATTCCAGCAGAAGAGAGACGATCTCGGCCTGTCCCGGAGCGACGGCGTAGTGCAACGGGGTGGCTTGGACGTCCATGTCGCTCTGGTTCTTCTCGGCGTTGGCAAGGTCGGGGTCGCCGTCCAAGTACTGCCGCACCGCGTCAATCTCGCCCAGATAGGCCGAGGTGTGGATGTCGAGTGCCGCACCCCGGTTGAGAAGGAACGCCGCGACGGCGTCGTGCTTCTTGTGGCGGGCGGCGCAATAAGGCGAGACGTCTACCAGGAGCGGCGTGAAGTGGCAGCCGCAGGCGTCGATGTCCGCACCGAGACCGGCAAGGTATTCGACGGTTTCGAGCCGCCCGCGGTAGGCCGCTTCCCACAGCATTGTGCGACCGTGGGAACCGGTGCGCCGCAGCCAGTGTGGTTGCTCGGCCAACACCGCCTGCAGCGTGTCGCGATCTCCACGCCCTGCCGCGGCCACACCGATCTTTAGGAAATCGCTGGCTTTGCCGGTCAGCAACGACACCGCAAACATCCACCGGGTCTTTAGGTGTGACCGAGTCTATCAACGCGGGCGGCTACAATGGCGACCGCGCTTGGCACCCGGTCCCGGATGAACGAACCACTGGCAATCCCACTCGCCGACCCGAGGGCACTCGAGGCGTCGCTGGTGGGAAGCAAGGCTGCATCGCTCGGCCGTCTGGTCGCCGAGGACTTTTTGGTCCCACAAGCCGATCTGCTCACCGCGCGTTTCTTCGCCCGGTGGATCGAAGCGATGACCTCGGCACCGGAGTGGCGCGACCTTCGCGCCGTGCTGATCGACCCCGACGGTTCCGACTCCGGCGAGATCGAGCCGCGGTGCGCTGCACTCAAAGCCCGTGCATCGCGCCTTGCGTTCGACATCGGGCAACGACGAGCACTCGATGACATCGCCGACCGCGCCGGACAGGGTGTTCTCGCGGTGCGCTCCTCCGCACCCGAGGAGGACCTCGCTCAGGCTTCCTTCGCCGGTCTCTACGAAACCCGGCTGAACGTGACACCGGCGGACTTGGCGGCGGCGGTTCGGGATTGTTTCGCCGCCTGCTTCGATGCACGCCTTTTCGTCTACAAGACCAAGCGGGAACTGGATCCGGCACCGAGTTTCGCGGCCATCGTCCAACGCCAAGTCGCAAGCGACGTCTCCGGCGTCGCCTTCTCCCTCAATCCGCACAACAACGATTTCGACGAGGCGGTGGTCAACGCCATCCGCGGTCTCGGCAATGAATTGGTTGCCGGCGAGGTCGACCCGGACCAGTGGGTGGTCGACAAGGTGAACGGCGCCACCGTGGAAAGCCGTGTCGGGGCGCGGCCCGGCGAACCCGACCCTACGGCCTGCCTAGACGATGCCCAGCTTGCCGCGGTCACCCGCACCGTATCCGCCGTGGAGTCGTTGTTCGGCCTTCCCGTCGATGTCGAATGGGCCTTCGAGGGCCCACGCCTCTACCTGCTGCAGGCACGTCCCATCACGACGTACATCCCCTTGCCCGAGGACATTCAAACCGCCCCGGGAGAACAACGCCTGCTCTACATGGATCCGAGCCTCGGCGAAGGCATCACCATGAGCGGCGCCATCACGCCGCTTTCCGTGGATCTCTTCGCCAAGCTGTTCGAGTGGCTCGGAAGCTACGTCTTCGGGCCGTCCTTCCTCCCGCCCAGCCTGAAGCGCGGCATCGTGGGTGCGGCGGGCGTGCGGCTCTACGGCAACGCCTCGCACCTCATGCTGTTTCGGGACCTGCGCAAGGTGGCCCCGGAGAAGCGCTTCGTCGACACGACGTTGGCGGAGCTGTTCGCGACGGCCGACCTCGAACCCTACCGGGCGAAACCCCCGCCCAACCTCGCCCGGCGGCGGATGATCCCCGCGCTGTTCAAGGCGATGGTGCGGTTGGGACCCTTCGTCGTTTCCCTGGCGCGCGCCATCCTGCGCCGGGATGCCTTCCTCGCGGGCTATCGGGACGACCTGGCGGCGTTCGAGGCGGAACTGGCGGCGACCGACACCGACATGCCGGTCGTCGAACTGGCCCGGCAGCTCTACATCGCCGTGGCACGCGTGAGTCTGACCGCCACGGCGCCCGCCCTGTTGATGTTCATCTACGGCGGCACCGAAGCGCTCATGGGCCTGATCGACACATCCTCGGGCCGCCAGCGGCGCTTGGCAATGGACATCCGGGGCGGTGGCGACGAGCTGGTGCTGGAAATGGGCCTTGCCATGTACCGCTTGACGCGGCTGCTGCCCGCTTCGGCGTTCAGCGACCCCGCCGCACTAGCGGAGCGAATCGCGACACGGGAAGCGCCGGAGGATTTCCTCGCCGGGTGGGACGACTTCCTGCAGCGATTCGGCTGCCGCGGCCCCTTGGAGATGGACCTCGCCAACCCGAAGTACGGCGACGACACCCTCTTGCTGCTCCGCCAACTCGCCACCGTGGCACTCGGCGACGCCGACCCCGTTGCCACTCATGCGGCGCGGAGACACGCCCGGGAAGCGGCGTACGCGGAACTGTCCGGGGAACTTCCCGCAAGGAGGAGCCGCAAGCTCGCGCGCATCCACCGCACCATCGCAGCCTTCGAGAGTGTCCGGGAGATGCCCAAGCATCATTTCGCGATGGCCAACATGGTGCTCCGCCGCCGGCTTCTCCAAAGCGCCACGCGATGGGTCGCCGAAGGCCGACTCGACCACGCCGAGCAGGTCTTCCAAATGACCTTGGATGATTTCGACAGTGCCGAGGCGGACGACACGCTCGATCTTCGCGCCCTGGTGGCGGAACGCGGCGCCTTCTACCGGGACGTCAAGGCCCGGGTGCGGCACTTCCCGCACCTGATCGACTCCCGCGGCCGAATCCTCAAGCCCGTGCGAGAGTACCAACCGGGCGAACTCAAGGGGGTTCCCGTGTCGCCCGGCATCGTCCGCGGCCCCGCGAACGTGTTGGACTCCCCCCTCGACAAGACGCTGCTACCGGGCGACGTGCTGGTCGCCCACACCACCGACCCCGGCTGGACGCCGCTTTTCATCAACGCCGCGGCCGTTCTCCTGGAAGTGGGCGGCGAGTTGCAGCACGGGGCACTCCTGGCCAGGGAATACGGCAAACCCTGCGTCGCGGGAATCGTCGGCCTGATGGAGCGGCTTGAAGACGGTCAAATCGTCGAGGTGGACGGCGATCAAGGCGTGGTTCGGATCATCTAGAGAGTCGGCAAGGCGCGTACTTCGACCCGGTTCGGCGCCAGTTCACGCGCCGTTTCGATGTGACGAGCCGCCACGGCCCGGTAGTCCGGATTGGTCGCACTGACCTCGACGTACATTTGCGCCAACGTCATGGGTACTTCCCAGTTTTCTCTCTCCTGTCGGACTGCCGTCGGCGCCTCGGCATCGACCAGCGTCAGCAGTCTTGCCGCCTCCTCCCGATGTCGAGTCCGCAGGAAACGCCAACGGTTCCGCGTGTATTGAAAAAGGAACAACCTGAACTGGTTCGCCATTGGTTCGAATGCGTCTATAGCCTCCGCAAAGAACTCCCGGGTGCGGTGCGGCGCGACTCCGAGGCTCGGCTCCGAACTGCGCAGGGCCAACGCGCCGACGCTCGCAGACGAAAAGGCGGCCTTGTTCGCCCAAAGCCCAAGCCCTGCCAAAGCCACAGATACGACGACCGCGGCAACACCGAGGACCGGTCGCTTGACGCGGCCAAGAGTCAGTCTGAACCGATTGCGAATCGTTGCGACGAGCTTGGTTGGCAAGAACGACGGCGGTTCCGGCTCACCCACGCGGAGGGACGCGACGGCCACGAATCCGAGGAGCAGGGTGAACTGCAGCGTGCCGGTGACGACCTCAGGGGAAACCAGCGCCTGGGCAAAATAGCCGACCAGCGCGCCGCCGACGAAAACCAACATGATGCGCTCCCTTCGCCCCATACGTCGTGCCGCGCGCAATCCGACGATCAGCAAGCCGGCCCAGACGGCGAGGTGGCTGATGACACCCAATGCCCCCTTGGTGGCAAGCTCTTCCGCCAGGCGACCGTGGGCGTTGTCGTGGATGCGCATGTCGGCACCCATCTCCGAGCCGTGGCGCCCCAGTACCACAACGTAGTTCTCAGGACCCCAACCGAGTAGCGGTCTTTCGAAGAAGCCCTTCGCCGCCGCCTCCCAGGCCGCGAGTCGCGTCTCGACGGTTCGTTTGGAAAACGCCAACGTGCGATCAACGAGCGGGTTCGCGGAACGGATCCGTTGGCTATCCGGTGCCGCCTCGAAGGTCGCGACCAGTAGCGCGAACGCGACGACCGCCGCCGCCAGCAGACCTGCCGCCGTTCCAACGGCCAACCGCACGCGGCCTCGTTCCAGGTAGGCGAACAGGACTGCAACCGCGGCAAAACCCGCGACCAGGCCGAGAAACGCACTGCGCGCCGCCGTCAACGTCACGACCCAGGCGCCGAGCACTGCACTGAGTCCCCAGAAAAGTG
The DNA here is from genome assembly GCA_026705345.1 of Gammaproteobacteria bacterium. Taxonomy (GTDB): domain Bacteria; phylum Pseudomonadota; class Gammaproteobacteria; order Pseudomonadales; family Azotimanducaceae; genus VXYL01. The sequence continues at coordinate 11,622 of JAPPAV010000058.1, read as the reverse complement.
TCGAGCACCAGGGTAGGACCGTTCGGAAGCCGGCAGGCCGCGAGGTTTCTTCGCCGTCCGTGGAAGTGGACCCGGCCTTGGTCAACGATTCCATGAAGAACCCGGCCGCCACGAGACTGTTCACGAGCACGTACGCGCCCAGGTGAATGGGATTGCCCAAGGTCGCCGTAATCCGTCCGTAGCCTTCCTTCGACCACGCCCAGAGCAACGCCCCCACGTCGAAGTGCTGCCCCACGGCCCATAACGCGATGACGGTTCCCACGACGAGGTTAGCCTTCAGCAGAAGCCGCCACTGCGCGACGCCCACAACCGACACCAGGACGACGGTGAACGCCAACCAGTGGGCTTGCTCCAGGACGCCCCCCAGCCGCTCGTAGGTCGAGAACAGGCTTCGAACGACGCTGACGCCAAGCAAGGCCGACACCAAGGCGACGCCAAGCGCCACGGCGAGCAGTCCGAGGAGCAGCGAACGCGGGGGCCGGTACGCGGGATTCACCACCGCGAGGACCGTCCAGGCCAGGAACACGACCTCGACGATGCACCGGAACAACAGCGTCTTGCCGACGAGATACGGGAAAATCGTGGGCGGGAACAACACCGCGTGATCGTTCACGACGAGGGGGAAGAAGGCGCTCTCCCCGCTGACCGCGAACGGAATCAGGAGAATCAAACCGATGCCCGCCCAGATCACGCCAAGCGCGGCACGTTCGATGGGGCGAAGCGGCATGAAACGGACGGATTCGGGCGACCTCAACACGCTAACACCTTTTCGCACCGACGGACTATGATGTTTGGTTCGTAAGAATGGGACTCAAGCAAGGGTACGGCGAGCAGATGGCCGTTTCGGCAAGGTCGGGGGCGGAACCCGTCATTCGGGTGCGCGACCTGCACAAGAACTACCGCATGGGTTCCGACACGATCCATGCCTTGAACGGCGTGGACTGCGCGATTCACGCCAACGAATACGTGGCGGTCATGGGGCCTTCCGGTTCCGGCAAGTCCACCCTGATGAACATCATCGGCTGCCTCGACCGGCCCTCGACCGGCGAATACTGGCTATCCGGCGAGAACGTCTCGAAGTTCGGCGACAAGTCGCTGGCCCGTGTACGCAACCGCCGCATCGGCTTCGTTTTCCAGACCTTCAACCTGCTGCCACGGGCCTCGGCCCTGCAGAACGTCGAGATCCCCATGATGTACGGCGGCGTCGGGCGTCGCCAGCGCCGCGCCCGGGCCCGTGACACGCTCGAGCGCGTGGGCTTAAAGGACCGCATGAAGCACAAGCCCAGCGAGTTGTCCGGCGGCCAGCGCCAGCGGGTCGCCGTCGCCAGGGCACTGGTCAACGAACCGGAAATACTGCTTGCGGACGAGCCCACCGGAAACCTCGACAGCCGCACCGGCGAGGACATCATGGATCTGTTCGACGCCCTATACGGTGCCGGCCAGACCATCATCCTCGTGACCCACGAGACCCACATCGCCGATCGTGCCCATCGCCACGTGCATCTGCACGATGGTGTTGTCACGCAAGACCATAGCCGGAGTAGGACCGATGTCCAGTAACATCACCCAACGCGCCGCCTCCAACGGATTCGGCTCCAGTCCCCATCGCTTCCGGACCCTCTTGGTGGCAGCCGTCATGGCCACGGCCGGATGCGACCAGATCGTAAGCATGGTCGAGGGAAGCGACGACCAAAACGTGGAGGAAGAAGCCTTCTTCGAAGCCGTCGGCGTGGTCCGCGGTGACATCCGGGTGGCGGTGGAAGCCGCCGGCGGCATCGAGCCGGTGACCACCGTCGAAGTGAAGTCGAAGGCATCGGGCGAGATCCTCGAACTCAACGTCGACACCGGCGACACCGTCGAGACGGGCACGCTATTGGCACGGATCGACCAACGCATCCTCAAGAATTCGCTTGATCAGGCCAAGGCGAGTCTCGAAGTCTCGCGCGCCGAACTGACCAACGCCGAGTCTCAACTCGAACGCATCCAGAAGCTCTACGAACAGGAGTCGTTGTCAAAGGCCGACTACGAACAATCCTTGTTGCAGCACGCCTCGGCCAAATCCCAGGTCGTGCGCGGCGAGATCCAGGTGGAAAACGCCGCCATCGCGCTGGAGGACACCGACGTCCGGGCGCCGATCTCCGGCACCGTGATCGAGCGTCTAGTCGAACAAGGCCAGGTCATTTCGTCGCCGATGGGCGACGTCGGCGGCGGTACGCTGTTGCTGCAGATGGCCGATCTGGCCAGGGTGCGCGTGCGGATGCTTGTGGACGAGATCGACATCGGCAAAGTGCAGCCCGGCACCATGGCCCAGGTCAACGTCGCCGCCTACCCGACCCGCTCGTTCGAAGGCGCGGTTCTCAAGGTGGAGCCCCAGGCCAGTCCCCAACAGAACGTCACCATGTTCCCCGTGCTGATCGATCTGGACAACCGGGAGGGTCTGCTGAAACCCGGCATGAACGCCGAGGTGGAACTCGTGGTGGCGGACCGCGCCGACGTCCTGACCATCCCGAACGCGGCCCTGCGTACGCCGGCCGACGTCCATGTCGCCGGCGGCGTGGTCGGGTTGAGCACGGAGCAGGTCGACGCGATGCTCGCCGCGTCCACGCTTCCGCCCAAGCCCGGCAGCTCGGAAGGAGGCGCTGCGTCCGGCCCGGGCGGCATGTCCGAGGAGGACATGCAGATGTGGCGCTCTATCATGACCAAGCGCCGCAACGGCGAGGAACTCAACGAGGAAGAGCAGGCCTTTCAGCGCAAGATGATGCAGCAGTTTCGTCGGGGTGGTGGTGGACCCGGTCGAGGCGGCCCGCGAGCCGGTGGCGGTGGCGGCCCGCCGGGCGGCGGATTCGGCGCACCGCGTCCCCGGAGCGCGTCCATCGACTCGCAGTTCGGCGGCGACTTCATCGTGTACGCACTACGAGACGAGCAGCCCGTTGCCGTTCGGGTCCGCACCGGAGTCACGGACCTCGACCGCACCGAGATAGTCCTTGGGTTGACGGAGGAGGACGAGGTCCTGATCCTGCCCAGCGCGTCGTTGATCCAGGCCCAGGAGGCCTTCCAGCAGCAGATGCGCCGCTGGAACCGGAACGCGTTTGTGAGCGGCTCCTAGGACCACTTGCGCGAGAGGATGACCTAGCGTGACCGGTTTCGAAACCATACGGGTCGCCCTCGAGTCGATCATCCACAACCTCCTGCGGTCGACGCTCACGATGCTCGGCATCATCATCGGCGTGGCGGCGGTCATCGCGATCGTGGCGCTGATCACGGGCGCCCAGCGCGCCGTCGACGATCAGATCTCGCAGCTCGGGGGCGCACGGGTGTTGTCGGTGCAACCCGGCCAGTCCTTCTGGCGCGGTGTCGCGTCCTCGAACCGGGTGTCGATGACCATCGACGACTACGAAGCGCTGCGGCAGGACTCCCACTACCTGTCGGAACTCGTGCCGGAAATCTCGTCCTACGGTCAGATCAAGTTCGGCAACCAGAACCTGAACCACCGCATCAACGGCACGACGCCCAACTACCCCGACGTCCACGGCATCGAGGTGGAGCACGGCAGGATGTTCAGCGAGGGGGACGTGTTGGCGCACCGCCGGATGGCCGTGCTTGGCCAGGAGATTCCGGTCAACCTCGACATGGAGCCCGAGACCATGCTCGGCCGGACGATCCTGATCAACCGCGTCCCGTTCCAGGTCGTGGGCATTTTCGAGCGCGTCGGCGCCCCCTGGCAGAACCCCGACGACGACATCTTCATTCCCATCACGACCGCGGAACAACGGGTCATCGGAAACGATCGACTCGACCGAATGTCCGCCAAGGTCGCCGACGGCGTGCCGCTGGAGACCGGCATGGTCGATATCGAGCGCGTCCTGCGGCGGGAACACAAAATCCGCCCCGGCGGCACGAACGACTTCATGATCATGAACCGCCAGCAGTTCGTGGAAGCCCAGCAGCAGTCGATGGCGATCTTCGCCTACCTGCTCGGCGGCGTCGCCAGCGTCAGCCTGCTGGTTGGCGGCATCGGCGTGATGAACATCATGCTGGTCTCGGTGACCGAACGCATCCGCGAAATCGGCGTCCGCAAGGCGCTCGGCGCGACCCGGTTCAACGTCCTGACCCAGTTCCTCACCGAAGCCCTGACGATCGGCGCCCTCGGCGGCATACTCGGCATTGCCCTAGGTGCCGGGACTGCGGCGGCCATGGCCAATCTCGCCGGTTTCAACACCTACGTGTCCGTCGAAGCCGTCGTCCTCGCCGTCGGTGTCAGCGTCGGCGTCGGCCTCATCTTCGGTGTCTGGCCGGCCCGCCGGGCGGCGCAACTCGATCCCGTCGAGGCACTACGGCACGACTAGCTGCCAGTTTCCCTGTTTGACACTTGCTCCCAAGCCCGCGGGAGGAGACAACACGGGGTGGAAAGTACGCTGCCGGTGCTTCCCTATTCCTCCAGCTGCGTGGACGCGAATTCCGACCTATAGCGGAGGCGAACCGTGTAGACGTCGTCACCCGTAAGCACTCCGCCGCGTCCGAACAGCCGTCCGTGTTGCCAGTTCGACAGGCCGAGTTCGGGTTTGCCGAGGGCGAACTGACCATCCACCCAGCGGGTGTTGTCGTCGCCCACGAAGGGCGAATCCAACGTGTTGAAGAAGCGCTCGTGCTCGGTGGCGTCGTTCGAGAGGAGCGTCCCCACGAGGCGCGGACTCAGGTCGTTGAACAGCCGCACCGCCTCGTCCAGCGAGTCGACGCCAACGATGCTGATTTCCGGCGTTTCCTCCCACTCCCACTCGAGCCCCAAGTCCGGCGTCGCAATCATCTCCGCCTGCGGTTCGCGAACCCCTCCCTCGGCGCGAACCACGTCGACCACGTCCGCGAACAGCGAGTCGGGTATCAGGCATTCGCTGCCTTGCGCGACGTGTACCTTGAACGCGACCCCCCTTGCTCCACCGGCGCGGCGCATCCCACGGAGTACGGCGTCGGCCAACCGTGCCGCACCCGGCCCGTTCACGAGGCAGCAGGTGTTCAGGGTGTTGCAGACCTTCCGGTCCAGGGAGCGGAACACCGCCTCTTCCACGGCGTTTTCGTCGACACTGTCCGAAACCACCATCCAAGCGCCGCCCGTACCGTGCAGGCTGACGGGCGTGCCTGCGCTGCGGGCGAGTGACCCCAACGCGGCGACGGCCGGGCCCGAGCCGCGGGCCACCGCAAGCGACAACCGGCGATCCAGGAACAGGGCCCAGCCGGCGGCATGGGCCGAACTGTCCACCAGCGAGACGGCTCCGGCAGGGAGCCCGGCCTTTGCCAGCGCCGGTGCGATGGCAAGCGCCATGATCGTCCGGGCGGTGGCCAATGCATCGCTGCCGATCCGGAACACGACCGTGTTGCCGCCGCGCAACACCCCGCAGGCGTCGGCCAGTACGTTGGGTCGACCTTCGAATACGAAGGCGACCACACCGAGCGCAGCGCCCACCAAATCGACCTCGAAGCCATCGCGGCGCACCGTGTCGAGCACGGCACCCCGGCGTGAAGGCATCGATGCCCACCCGCGCAGGCCGTCGATCATCTTTTCGCGCATGGACTCCGACACGCCGAGACGCGTGGTCGACCGGCCACGCCGCCGCGCGTTCTCCACATCGCCGGCGTTGACCGCCGCCACCTCGTTCCAGATGCCGTCGTCCGCCACCGCGGTGGCGGCGTGGTCGTAGAACGCGATGATCGCCTCGTCGGTGACGCCGACCATGTCCGAGAAGGCAGCCGCGGCGGCATCCACGGCAACGGTTGCCGTACGGAGTTCGGCGGCCGGAATGTGAAGCAGCCCGGCTTGGGAGTCGGCAACCAAACGGTCCCCCGGCCGAAAAGCCGCCGCCAAGTCACCGTTCACGGTGAACGCCTGGCCGTCGGCGGCGAGAATCTTCGTGCCTTGCTTCATCTCGTCCATATGTCTTGGAGCAGCCCCAGACCCAAGGCTCCGCATTCTACGGTGCTAACACCACCATTGTGCTCTTCGGCTCGATGGCATGGACCGACAGCGTCGGTCGACGTCAACCGCCTGTCGGCGCGGGCTTGAGACGCACGATTCGACCACCAGTTTGGTGCTCGAGCAAGAGGTAGATCCAACCGCGCTCGTCGACGTCGACGTCCCGAATCCGCGCGAAATCCTTAAGGAGAAGCTCCTCCCCGGCGACGCGACCGTCCTCGACCTCGACGCGAACGAGATCGGTCGCCTTTAGCGATCCAATCAGAAAATCCCCTTGCCACTCCGGGAAGGCCGCGCCGTCGTAAACCACAAGGTTCGACACTGCAATCGACGGAGACCATGCTTTTGCCGGGCGCTCCGTGTCCTCGAGTTCGATCTCACTCTCGGCACGTCCCCAGGCAACCTCGGTACCGTCATAGTTCAGCCCGGCCGAAAAGAGTGGCCACCCGTAATTTCGGCCTGGCAGCAATCGATTGAGCTCGTCACCGCCCCGCGGTCCATGTTCGGTGTTCCATGCATTGCCGGTCTCGGGATCGTATGCGAGCCCCTGTGGGGCCCGGTGACCGTAGGTCCAGATCGTGCTCAACGCACCGGGCACGCCAACGAACGGGTTGTCGGCTGGGACCCGCCCGTCGTCGTGCAAGCGATGCGTCTTGCCGTATGCGGTGCCAAGATCCTGAATGCCGTCCATGCTGCGCATGCCGGCGGTGATGAACACATAGCCGTTGTCATCGAATGCGATCCGGCCACCCGTGACGGCATCGCCCCAGGTGCTGGCATCGTAAGTTGGTGCCTGCCAGATCTTTTCCTCGTCGACCCAGCGGCCATCGCGGATACGCCCGCGCACGAGTACGTTGCGCGAGGTGAGAGGATTCTGTTCGCTTGCATCCACGCTTCCACATGCGCTACAGCGTTCCGTGTAGTGAAGATAGAGCCACCGGTTCTCGGCGAATTCCGGATGCAGCGCCACATCCAGAATCCAACCGGCACCGCGTTTGGCATCACCCGCTTCTATCGGGTCGGGGACATCCAGATCGGTACGCGGCGTGCCTGTCACGTAGTCCGAAATCCGGCCTGCGGGCGACACGATCCGCATGCCGGGCGTAGTCTCCGTCACGAGGATCGATCCGTCCGGTCGCACGGCAATCGAGTAGGGTTTCGGGTACGCAGCCCCCTGCCCGCCCAGGCCTTCCGCGACAAGCTCAATTGTCACGGTATGCAATTGCGTGGTCACAGGCCGCGACGGGAGCGTCCACTCGCTGCCGTCCGGGATGTACTGTGCCATGAGGTGGTCGACCGCAAGGCCCGTGCGATGTTCGGCGATCAATAGCGCCAACGCCTTGATTGCCTGGTCGTCAAGCGCGTCCGCCCAGGCCGGCATTCCCTTCGCTGGATTGCCATTGGCGATACTGGCACCAATCGCATCGATCGAATCGCCGCCGGCAAGTTCGCGACCGACGAGTGCAACCCCTTGCGCCGCACCCTCAAACCCGTCGCCGTGGCACACTGCGCAGTGCTCGGTATAGATGGAGCGACTGGGCTCGGCCGCGTGAGCGGACACGAGAGTTAGCAGAAGCACCGTCAAGGCGCCACGTGTGTTTACGATCTCGATGAGTCCGTCCGCGGCGGGGCCCGTCAGTTGGGCTCGCCGTGCTCCTTGATCCATTTCGCCTCGAGCACGCGGGCGCCGCGAAGCGTGTTGACCATCGAATAGTTGCCCTCGTGGCAGGCGTACTCGTAAAGCCGCTTGTCGCTCTTGGGCCAGGGGAACTCGCCCGTGTAAGGTGCGACGTGGTCCGGGTCGTGCACGGTGAAGTTATAGAGCAGGCTGGCGCCGTCGAGGGGGCTGAAGCGTTCGACGACGCGGAGCCCCTCGCGCGGCACGCCCCGCGCACCGAGGAAATTCGTCGTCTCGACTAGCAGCGTGTCTCCCTCCCACCAGCCGATGGAATCACCCCCGAGGGACATCATGTCAGGCGGGAGATGCTCGGAGTCGATGCGGACGATGCGCGGCCAGTGCATCCACTCGATCAGGATCAGAACGTGGTCTTCGGATTGAACGATGGTTTTCATGTTGTTGTAGACCGTCGGCTGAATCGGCACCGTTACCTCGCCGAAATACATGCAGCGGTCGCGCAGCGTCATCCCTTCCGGATTGTCGTAGGGGTCGCCGCCTTCGGCGAGCCACCAAGCTTCGCCGGGGTATTTGCGCGGCCACGGATTGCGCAACGTGGCGCGCCGCGCTTTGCCGGCATCCGAGACCGCGGGCTTCTGTCCGTTGGGAGGATCGATCAGAATCGAGGTGGGGTATTTGCCGTCGATCTTGAATAGATTGCAAAACTGGCCGCCGCAGTCGAACCAGAAGAGGTCGTGGCTGCCGATCCTGTACGGCGCATCCGGCGGCGGCCCATCGACGCCGCGATCGCGCGCCTCGCCCGTAAGGGCCTCGGGGGCGTCACGGTCGGGGTCACTTCCCGCCAGGCCTTTGACGACCAGGTCGTGCACCCTCTTCTCGCGCGCGCGCACCTCTTCCTCGGTGAAGAACAGCCTGTCGGCAAGCCGTGGATCCCGCGAGTACGGCGTTAGCGTGGTAACGTCGTAGGTACCGGAAAAATCGGGCTTGCCGCTGGCGGTCCTGGGAAAACCGTCCGCCGCCGTGTCGGAGGCGGCCGCCCCGGATGGTGCCGGTTGCGCGTCGGCGCACGAAGTGGACTCCTGCCCGCTGCATCCCGCCACACCTAGGGCGAAGAGCACCGTGATCGTGCTCGTGCGGATGACCAGTGGACTGTTCATGGTGATACCGCCCATGTCGGGGCTTCGTCGCGGCGTGACGAGCGGGCCGGACGCTCTACCGGTACGCACGATTGGATCCTAGCTGTTTCCGGGTTGCGACCGTTCGGCAAAACATCGATGCCGTGCTTCTTGGTATGGACGAATTGCAACCTTCATGATCACAACTCCGCCCGCACAATCAGTCCGAATTGCCGCGGTTCTGTCAGAGTTCCCCCGGAAACAACACGACTCCTGCCAAGAACCGCGTTCACATAGAATTCAACTAGACCGATCTCATCGAGCACATTCTGAACATAGAAGGTCACATTCCACTTCTCTTGCGGAGAAGTCCAGGCTGCACGTAAATCGAATCGGCCATAGGACGGTATCACGTAGTCCGGCCAATTGCCCCAATCCGGGAAGCGCTCTGAAGTGTGGCTGTAGGTGCCGAGAAGCTGCAGCGTGCCCAGTGGATTGGATAATTCTGTCAGGTTCTGCAGATCCATCGCATAGGCCAGTGTCAGTGCCCACTTGTGATTCGGCTGCTGGGGCAGCTGGTTGCCCGATACGTCGTTCGGCCGGATCCAGAAGCAGGATGGGGCGCCATCGATATCGTAGTCACCGTTGGCCGCCACCCACTCCGGCGTACAGACCCGCTGACCCCGCCAGGGACTTACCGGGTTCAGGTCGAGCCGGGGGAACGGGATGGTGGATACGATCCGGGAGCTGGCCGGCGTCGAGGGGATGACCATCCGATGGGTTCCCAGCTCCGAATCGGTGTAGGCATAGTAGCCGCTGATTCGCCATCGCTCAGCCAGATACCAGCTCAAATTGATTTCAGCTCCCCAGATTTTGGTGCCCTCAACGTTGGCGGTGAACTGCGTTACCGGCGTGGTCGCCTGCGGTGAAAACGGGAAATCCAGCGGCAGTTCCTGCGCACCGTTGATCTGGTAGCCGTCGTAATCGATATAAAAGGCCGCAGTGGTCACCTGAAGCCTGTCATCAAGCAGCAGTCCCTTGAACCCCAGCTCATAGTTGACGAGCGTCTCTTCTGCAACGGTCTTGAGCACTTCCCGCGTACAGCACCCCTGATTGGGCGCGCCGGGACGGTAACCGGTGGAAATCCGGCCATAGAGCAGATCATCTCCCGCAGTGGTGTATTCCAGGCCGACGTTCCAGATCCAGGCGTCCCAGGTGCCCACCGGAACGTAGGCGGGATTGTCTTTGTTGGACAAAACCGTGTCCGAGAAGAGCCATGTCGGTATGCCGAAAATCAGGAAGTTCGTTTCGAATCCAAGGCGGGTGTTCTCCTTCTCGTCTTCGGTGTAGCGAAGGCCGCCGGACAGGCGGAGGTTCTCGGCGACACGCCAGTCGGCGTGCAAGAAGCCGGCTCTCGTTTCGGCGCGCGCAAATGAAATGGACCGCGTGTCCTCCCCCACTTCCGGGAAGATGGTGCCGCAGCCTGCCTCCGAAACTATCTCTCCCGGGCGTCCCCATCCGAGAACGGCCGAAAGAAACCCCTGATAGTCCTCGCAAGTAGCCACCGGAAAGAAGCCGAAAATGGGCGAAGCGGCCTGGATGTAGGGAAGCGGGTCTTCCCCCCGCCACCTCTGATCCCCACCGAAATCAAATGCATTTACAAATGAGTCCGTTGCACTTTCGTAGAAGTAGACCCCAGCAATAAAGTTCACCGGACCATCGAAATCGGTAAACAACTGCAGCTCGTGAGACTTCTCTTCCGCGCTCCAAACGGACCTCTGCTCAGCATCCGAATACCGCACATCCAGGCAGTTCGCCGCACCCAGGGTATCGATACAGTCCTGCGGTATCAAACCACCAAAGAAGCTTAAGAGCCCCTGGTCGTTGCCGTACCGGTTGGTACCGTCGTCGTCCCGGCTGGCGACGGTCCGGAACACACTGTCGGAACCGGTGTATCGCAACATTAAGGTGTCGGTCAGATGCCAGTCCGCGGTCCAGTTCAAGGCTTCACGGGTATTGTCCTTCACACCGGGCCGGTTGGAGTTGATGACATTCTGCAGGTCGTCGCAGATATAAAAGCCGCCTGCCGAGATGTCGGGGTCGTTGGGGCCGCCACCACCGGTAAAGACCAGGCCCGGGCACTTCGCCACCGACGGTATAGGCTCAAAATACTTGTAGTAATTGCCGCTTCTTCGATCGTCGCGGGGACGGCCGACGAGGTACAACATGCCGCGAGGCGATCCGGTGTCCTCATAGTCGGTGTAGCCGACATTGACGTCGAAACGGTCGGTCTTGAACCGCAGCTGAGCATTCAACGACAGTTCATCGGGCTTATCCCAATCTCCCCCGAGACCGATGTTCTCCTGTGCGCCGTCACCGCTGAAGTCGCTGGCCCTCACCCGGAAGAATAGGCTATCGGTGATCGGCCCGCCGCCCGCGACACTTAGACGCTGAGTGTATTGGTCTGTTAGCTCTATGAGTGCAGTGGCATCCCATTGATCGGTCGGCTTCCTGGTGAAATAGCTGATCGAACCGGCGATCGAGTTTCTTCCGTGGAGCGTTCCCTGGGGCCCCCGGGCAACCTCCACGCGCTCCACGTCGAACAGGTTGGCTGTAGCGCCACTGGTGCTCAAGGTGTAGACGCCGTCAACATAGTTGGCAACTGCCAGGTCGGCGTGGGTTTCACCGAATTTTTGCGTGCCGATGCCGCGTATGACGATGCCAAGGCCCACGGTTTCAGCCTGGTTCCCGATCTGCAAACCGGGGGTAAGCTGCTCAAGGTCGTCGTTGTTGGTCATCCCCAGTTCTGAAATCGATTCCTCACTGAATGCGCTCAGCGTCATCGGCACGTCTAGCCGCAATATTGCATGAGCAGTGCGGTGTTGGCGAGATTTTCCCGTACCGGA
>JAPPAV010000103.1 GCA_026705345.1 Gammaproteobacteria bacterium | reverse complement strand
CCGTCCCGGTGCAGCGCCATGCCGTCCCCGGGGGTTTCAAGCTGGTTGTTGGCAAAGACGCCGAGACCGAACCACAACCCCTCGGCGTGGACTTGAGCCGCGTAGTCAACCCAGATTTCAGGCCGGAAGCTCGCACCCCGAGGAAGAATCGCGACATCGGCCCCGGGCACCAGCCAATAGGCCGCCGAGAGCGCCACCAGGAGTGCGGCCGCAGACGAACCCGCGACTAGGGCAAAGCCTCGCGCCCTCGGCAGGGTCTTCGCGATCAGTACGCAACCGAGCCCGAATACCATGCACACCATGGCGTTTCGGGATCCGGTGAGGACCACCGCGACGACGAGAACCGCCACGCACACGCCTGCAATCCAATGCCTTGGGGATCTGTTGACGCCGGCAAGCCACGCCAAGGCGCAAACTGCGGCGACCGCGTAGACCAGGCCCGCCATCACGTGGGTATCCAACTGCCCAAGGCCGTTCAAACGACCGTCGTCCGGCGAGTCGATGAAGAAAACGGCAATTGCCGCGGCCGCCGCCAACGTCCCGCAGACCGCCACTACCCGAGTGAGCCGCCGAACAAACCAATCCACCTGAACGGACTCGGCAACGCAAACCACGAATGTGAACACGAGGAGCGCGCGAATCAACTGGCCGAACGCCTCCCGCGCATCCCATGGCGTCGACCACAGGCTCGACAAAGGGATGGTGGCGAGCAGGAGCACGACGACGAGGAACCCCCTGTCGAGGAAAAGCGTCCGCCACTTCGGCGCGCCGGCGAGAACGTAGGCGCCAAGGATGTAGGTTGGCCAACTCGATGCGCTCTGGGAGGTCAGGACGAAGATCGACCCCAGTGCGACCACGACGGTCGTTGCGCAGGCGGGAACCCGGTACTCGAGGAGCACACCCGCGACGTTGCGCCCCCACGACTCGCGTGCCTCCAGGCCACCGCTCACGCCGGGGTTACCGTCCGAGGTGCTTGTCGAAGAAGCGCACGATCACCTTGTGCACTTCGTCCGACTCCGGCAGCCGCGGGTTGAATGCGAACGTCGCATGGCCAAGACCCTCCCAGACGTGAAGATCGGCCTCGACACCTAGGCGGACCAGCTTGTTGTGACTGGCGAGCACGCCGCCCAATGCGAAGTCACGCGTGCCGCTGATCAAAAGCGACGGCGGAAACGCGGCAAGCAACTCGTCGTGGTCACCGGGAGCGACCAGCGGGTCGTCCGCTTCCGCCCCGCTGAAATAGCCCCTGGCGCGGGGCGGGTCGGACCTCTGAACCGGACGGGGGAAGCCGTTGATGGCCGACACCAGGAATGCACTCTCGCTCCGACCCATCTTGAACACACCCGGGACCGCGCCGTCCGTCATGGGTATCCCCGCACAGAAGAGACCGATTCCGCCCGGCGACGGCAGCTGGTTCCCGAGCAGGTAGGCAACGGCTTGCGCGGTCAGCATCGCCCCAGCCGAACACCCGTAGATTCCGATGTTCTCGGCGTCGTAGTCCTCCAGCATGGCCCGGTAGACGGCGACCACGTCCTCGAGACCGGCGGGATGGGTGAACTCGGGTGCCATGCGGTAGTCGGGACTGATCACCTTGTAGCCGCCGAGGTGGGCGACCTGCATCGCCTCGGTGTGGCTGAAATATCGTGCGCCGATCGAGAAGCCGCCGCCGTGAATGCTGATCAGTAGCCGGCCCTTGTTGGCGTCCGCGATGCCGCTATCGGGAACGAACACCTCCGTGTAGACACCGGCGATCGTCTCGCCGGTGATCTCGACGGGGTGTTTGGCACGGGTGTCCTTGTAGATCGAGGTCTCGTAGTACCCGTCCGCGACACATTGGCGGGCGGCGCGCGCCGCCTCCGGATCATCCGCGACCTCGAAGAGGTTGGGGCAACCTCGCGAGAAGGTTCCGAACTCCGGTCCGTACACATCGCGAAAGTACTTCATCGCCGCGCGGGACTCCTCACTGAGATAGACGGACTCGGGCAAGTCGAAGGCCGGGACATGGACGGTGCCGTCGGGCTCCACCCGGGGACGATCGGTCTCTTCCGCCAGGCCCGACCTAGCGGTCATCGCAAGCACGGCGGCAAGAAGCTGCAGGGTGGGTCGCTTCACGGTCGGCTCCGTTGGGCAGCAACGCTGGCATTCGGCCAGTTTACCAGCCGGTCGTTCCGCGCGACCGGAGACAGGAAACAGGCAGCCGGACGGCTGTCTGGGACGATCCCACGACCGTGGCGACACGCCCAGGCGCTATGGACGCCATTCGCCGCGGCCCCTACACTCCCGCCGACGGGCCTATAGCTCAGTTGGTTAGAGCAGTGGACTCATCGAAGCGGGGTTCGTGATCGCGCGAACCTCGGATGGTGCGCTTGCGGCGAAAGCCGGAAGATGAACGGGATGAATTCAGGGAAACCGTCGGTCGGTGACCACGGCAATCCTGAGCCAAGCCGGTGGTACACCGCCGGAAGGTGCAGAGACTACCTGGGGACTGGTTCAGTATTTGGGTACCGAGCCGAGTGTCCTTGATAACAGGCATGAGCGTCCCGCACCCGACCGACGACGACGACACGACGGCGAGGGTGGTGAGATAGTCCGCGCCCGGCGGAAACGCCGGGAGACCGTGAATCCATTGGTCCCAGGTTCGAGTCCTGGTGGGCCCACCAAACGCGACCGCTTCGCGGTCGCCCGAGATTTCGCTCCGCGAAATCTCCTGCCAGGTGACGACTACCCCCTCCACCGGTTCGCCGTAGCGGACGGGCTTGTCCCGTCCCGTTCCCGTGGCAGCGACAACGTCCGGCGCGGGCGGGGACAAGCCCCGCCCATACGGGTTTCCGCCGTGCGACGGGGCAGTCCGTAGGGGACGGGCTTGTCCCGTCCCGTTCCCGTGGCAGCGACAACATCCGGCGCGGGCGGGGACAAGCCCCGCCCCTACGGGGTTTTCGCCGTGCCACGGGGCAGTCCGTAGGGGACGGGCTTGTCCCGTCCCGTTCCCGTGGCAGCGACAACATCCGGCGCGGGCGGGGACAAGCCCCGCCCCTACGGGGTTTTCGCCGTGCCACGGGGCAGTCCGTAGGGGACGGGCTTGTCCCGTCCCGCGAACGCAGACCGCGCGTCGCGACCGTCGCGCGACGTTCGCGGAAACAACCGTGGAAAGTCCCTAGCGCCGGTTAGGCTCCGTCCACTCGTCGAGGAAGCTCTTCAAGTGATCGCTTCGGCTCGGGTGGCGCAACTTGCGCAACGCCTTCGCCTCGATCTGTCGGATCCGTTCCCGGGTCACGTCGAACTGCTTGCCGACTTCCTCGAGGGTGTGGTCGGTGTTCATGTCGATCCCGAAGCGCATGCGCAGCACCTTCGCCTCGCGCGCCGTCAAGCCGCCGAGCACCATGCGGGTCGCTTCGCGCAGTCCTTCGCCCGTAGCGAGTTCCGCCGGGGAGCCGATGGTCAGATCCTCGATGAAATCGCCTAAGTGCGAGTCCTCGTCGTCACCCACCGGCGTCTCCATCGATACCGGTTCCTTGGCGATCTTAAGCACCCGCCGGACCTTGTCCTCCGGCATCTCCATGCGCTCGCCGAGTTCCTCCGGTGTCGGTTCCCGGCCCATTTCCTGAAGCATCTGCCGGGAGATACGCTTGAGCTTGTTGATGGTCTCGATCATGTGCACCGGGATGCGGATGGTCCGCGCCTGGTCGGCGATGGAGCGGGTGATCGCCTGGCGGATCCACCACGTCGCGTAGGTGGAGAACTTGTACCCCCGGCGGTACTCGAACTTGTCCACCGCCTTCATGAGGCCGATGTTGCCCTCTTGGATGAGGTCGAGGAACTGCAGGCCGCGGTTGGTGTACTTCTTCGCGATCGAGATCACTAGGCGCAGGTTGGCCTCCACCATGTCCTTCTTGGCACGTTCGGCCTTGGCCTTGCCAAGCGACATGCGGCGGTTGATCTCCTTGATCTCGCCCACCGTGAGGCCGGTGTCCCCCGTCACGGTCGTGAGCTTGCGCTGGGCATGCCGGATCTCCTCCTTGAATCGCGCCAGTCGCTTGCTGTAGTCGTGGCCCCCCTCGATTCGCTCGTTGACCCAGTCGATGGAGGTCTCGTTGCCAGTGTACGCCGCGAGGAATTCGCGACGCGTCATCCCCGACTCCACGCAGGCATCCATGATGATGCGTTCCTGGCGCCGGATCGTCTGCAGCGCCGCCCGCGGCATGTCGACCGCGGCGTCGTAGTGTTTGGGGACCAGCTTGAAGAACGAAAACGCCGCCGAGACCTTCGCCAGATCCGCGACCACGGCAGGATCCTTCCGGTCGCCAACGGCGGCCAGGGTACGCCGCGACTTGTTGTAGGCTCGTCGCAACGCCGTGAAACGCCGCTTGGCTTCCACCGGATCCGGTCCCTTGCGTTCCTCGGTGTTGTCGTCCTTGTCGTCCGTGGCCGCGGTCAGGTCCACCTGTGCCGCTGGTGGAACATGATCCGCCGGATCGAGGTAGCCGACCAGGATGTCCGCCAGCTTGCCTTCCTTGCTGAGTTCGGTGTAGTTCGTGAGGACGTATTCGACGGTTCCCGGGAAATAGGCCGCCGCCGCCAGCACGTGGCGGATGCCTTCCTCGATCCGCTTCGCGATGGCGATCTCGCCCTCGCGGGTCAAGAGTTCCACGGTACCCATCTCGCGCATGTACATGCGCACGGGGTCCGTGGTCCGACCGGCTTCCGTCTCCACCGCCGCCAACGCCGCCGCGGCCTCTTCGGCAGCCAGTTCGTCCGCCGTGTTGTCGCCGGCGTTCAGCAGTTCGTCGGCATCCGGGGCGGCCTCGGCCGACTCGTAGACCGTGATCCCCATGTCGTTGATCATGCTGATGATGTCTTCGATCTGCTCGGAATCGCTGATGTCGTCGGGCAGGTGGTCGTTGACCTCCGAGTAGGTCAGGAACCCCTGTTCCTTGCCCTTGGCAATCAGTTCTTTAAGGCGGGACTGCTGCTGTTCCGTTTCAGTGGCCATATCACCTCGTGGGTTGGAAGGTTTGGATCGGCCGGAACCGGCCTTCGCGAAAGAAAAAACGGCGCATTATAGCGCTTGTTGTACCTTGGCGTCCGACCGTCGCTTCGCGTCTTCCACCAAACCGGACTCGACCGCCCGGCGCGTGAGCGCCGCGCCGTGCCGCTCAAGAACGTAACGACGGGCACGCGTTTCCATGTCGCCCGCAATCGCTTCCATGGGCAAGAGGGTTTCCTCTTCCGCCATGGCAGCCAAGTCGTCGTAGCCGGTCCGGCCTACGAAGCAACCGATCAGCGTGCCCGTGTTCATGCCGGGCTCTTCGACGAGGTGCCTCACTACGTCGGCCAGCAGGCTCACGTCGGCGGCGTCCGCAAGGTCTGCCCGCACTGTCGGATCCATACCATCGATCAGTTGTGGGTATTGGACTACGTACTTGAGCAATGGTTTATTCCCGATCCCACCTTCTCCGGTTGCGCGGGGGACTTCCACGTGGCGTCGTCTATCGTCTGGTTCGATCGTCGCGCGCGCTGCCCGCGCGATCGCCGATGGATCCATGCGTGCTCGAGTGGCGAGATCGTTGACGAGGATCTCCTGCAATGCGCCCTGGGGCAGGCGACGAATATGGGGCACCGCGAGTTCGGCGAGCAACGCACGTCCGTCGGCCTGATCGAGATCGAGCCCTTCCTGTAGGTGATCCAGGAAGTACTCCCCCACCGGGACGGCTTCGTCGAGCAGGTTGCGGAAGTGCTCCTGTCCTTGATCGCGGACGATCGTATCCGGGTCTTCGCCTTCGGGCAGAAACACGAACTTCAACTGACGCGTTTCGGACAATACCGGGAACGCCGCATCGACGGCCTTCCACGCCGCGCTCCTGCCCGCGTCGTCGCCGTCGAAGCAGCACACGACAAGGTTAACGTGCCGGTATAGCGTCTCGAAGTGGGACTGGCCAATCGCAGTGCCAAGGGTGGCCACGGCGTTGGTGACGCCGTGTTGCGCCAACGCGACAACGTCCATGTAGCCCTCCACGACCACCACGCTTTGCAGGCCGCGTTGGGCGCGTCGCGCCTCGTAGAGGCCATAGAGTTCCCGTCCCTTGCGGAACACCTCGGTCTCAGGGGAATTGATGTACTTGGGCTGCCCGTCCCCGAAGACGCGCCCGCCGAAACCGATCACCCGCCCACGCGTGTTCCGGATGGGAAAAACGATGCGTTCGCGGAACCGGTCGTAGGTCCGCTGTCCACCTTCCTGGCGCACGAGCAGACCCGCGTCGATGAGCCTCTGTTCACCGTAGGACGCTAGCGCCGTCTTCAACCGATCCCATCCCTCGGGCGCAAGGCCGATACCGAAGTCCCGGGCGATCTCTCCCGAGAGACCGCGTTCTCGCAGGTAGGCGACGGCCGCGGCGGCATCGCCACTGCGCAGCCAGCGCTGGAACTCCCGCGCCGCCGCCCCGAGCACATCGTAGAGGCCGGTATCCACCTTGGGACCGCGGCCCGCCTCCCGGGGAACTTCCATACCCACCATGGATGCCAACGTCTCGATGGCTTCCGGAAACGTCTGGCTGTCGTACTCCATCAGAAACCCGATCGCCGTGCCGTGGGCTTCGCACCCGAAGCAATGGTAGGTCTGGCGATCCTCGTTGACGTTGAACGACGGCGTCTTCTCGTCGTGGAACGGGCACAGGCCCTTGTGGTTGCGACCGGATTTCTTGAGTTGGACGCGGGGGCCGATCACGTCGACGATGTCGACTCGACCTAGCAAGTCGTTGATGAACGATTCGGGGATACGGCCTGCCATTGCCGGCAAGGATAGACCCCCACGGTGACGGACGCTATAGGATCGCCGGCTTTCGCGAATCGCTGACGCTGTGCTGCGGGAGTGCTCAGCCCTGCAAGGCGGCCCGAACCACCTGGCTCACGGTTCCCATGTCGGCTCGGCCGGTCAACTCGCCTTTCAAAGCGCCCATGACCCGGCCCATGTCCTTCATGCCGACCGCGCCGGTTGCCTCGATGGCGGCGGCAACGGCCTTTTCGATCTCGTCGGCCGCCATTGCCCGAGGCAGGAATTCCTCGATCACTTCGATCTCGAACCGCTCGATGGCGGCGAGATCCTCCCGACCGGCCGCCTCAAACTGTCCTAGCGAGTCGCGACGCTGCTTCTGCATTCGCGCCAGGACGCCGACCACATCGGCATCCGCAAGTGTCTTGCGGCCGTCGATCTCGGCCTGCTTGAGTTCGGCATTGACGAGGCGCAGCGCCGCGACGCGTTCCCTGTCACGGGCGCGCATGGCGTTCTTCGTAGCAGCTTCGATACGGTCGCGCAGATCGCTCATGGGATCGAGGTTCGGGCCGGACGCCGTTGCGCCGCCCCACGGGTATCCGATTCCTCGGCTAGAAGGCTTTTTCGAAACGCCGCGCTTCGCGCTGGAGCTTCTTGATGTGGCGCTTCACCGCGGCGGCCGCCTTGCGCTTGCGCACGGCGGTCGGCTTTTCGTAGTAGGTGCGACGACGAACCTCCGACAACACACCTGCCTTCTCGCAAGACCGCTTGAAGCGGCGCAACGCGACGTCGAAGGGTTCGTTTTCTCTGACTTTGACGGATGGCATGGATAGCCCGCTGCAAACCGGACGCGAATTCTACGCATCGCGCCCGTGGTTGCCAACCAAACCGGGACGGCACTATGGCACCGCGGCCGGCGCCAGACAGACCGGGTTGAGCGGCACGCTCGATGGGACTAGGCTCGATTCATGCTCGGACTATTGAAATCGCTCGTCACCGGCTCGGTCGTCGCCGCCATCTCCTCCCTGCCGTTGATCATCGCACTCGTGATCGCCCATTTGATCGTTATGGTCGGTGCGTACTAGATCGGGGGCCGTTCCAGGTTTCACCGGATGCTCGTTCTCGGTATTGAAACTTCCTGCGACGAAACCGGTGTCGCTCTTTACGACACGGTGGATGGCGCGCTCGCGCAGTCGATCTACAGCCAGGTTGAACTGCATGCCCGCTACGGAGGTGTCGTGCCCGAACTCGCGTCGCGGGACCATATCCGCAAGATCGTGCCCCTGACCACCCAACTGCTCGACAAGGCCGGTAGAACGACCGCGGACCTCGAAGGCGTGGCCTATACGTCGGGGCCCGGCCTGATCGGAGCGCTCATGGTGGGTGCGACTTTCGGCCGTGCACTGGCCTACGGTCTCGACATACCCGCCATCGGCGTCCACCACCTGGAGGCGCATCTGCTCGCTCCGCTGATCGGAGGCGCGGATGCCTTGCCGCCCGCGTTGCCGTTCCCCGCGCTGCTGGTGTCCGGCGGACATACCCAGATCTTCCGGGTTCACGGCATCGGATCCTACGAACTGCTCGGCGAGAGCCTGGACGACGCCGCCGGTGAGGCGTTCGACAAGGCGGCCAAGATGCTCGGCCTCGGCTATCCGGGCGGGCCGGCGGTCGCTGCGGCGGCTGAACACGGCGACCCGGAACGGTTCCACTTTCCGAGACCGATGACCGATCGGCCCGGCCTCGACATGAGCTTCTCGGGGCTGAAGACATTCACGCTCAACACGGTCCGTCGGCACTCGCCGCTTACCGACCAGGACGTTGCCGACATCGCTCGGGCGTTCGAGGAAGCCGTGGTCGACACTCTCGTCATCAAGAGCCGTCGCACCGTCGAACAGACCGGACTCGACGAACTGGTCATCGCCGGCGGCGTTGCCGCCAACCGGCGCCTGCGGGAGCGGTTGGCTGCGGCGTTACCCCGGGTGATCTATCCGCCGCCGGCATTGTGCACGGACAACGGGGCCATGATCGCGTACGCGGGTGCGATCCGGTTGAGCGCCGGCCAGACCGAAGGCTTGGAAGTCACCACGCGCGCCCGGTGGCCCTTGGTCGAACTCGGGCCAGTCGCGCCTTAAGTCCCCGACACGCCTGGAGAGAGGGACGGGACGAGCCCGTCCCCTACGGACTGCCCGGTCGCACGGCGGAAACCCCGTAGGGGCGGGGCTTGTCCCCGACCGCGCCGAGGACATTGTCGTTGCCTGCGGGAGCGGGACGGGACAAGCCCGTCCCCTACGGGCGGGGCTGGTTTTCGATCCATTGGATGCGGCGTCTGCGGAGCGCTGCACCGTAGTCCGGGCCCGGTTCGGCATCCACCCGCAAACCCCGCAGTTCGTCGATCAGTCGCCGCGTACCGGCCATCGACTCCCCGCTGCACGCTTCGACGCCATCGAGCACGGTGTCCGCGACATCGTTCTGTCGGAACGCGTCGATGCTCGTCAGTGCGTCGAGCAGGGTCTCGGCGTCGGCGTGACGTCGAGCCAGTGTCCTGCCATGGCGTGACAGCGCACCTGCGCCCCGAAGAATCCGGCGCGGTGCGCGGAGATCCCGATACAAACGCTCCGCCGCCTGTGCATCGTTGACCCAGCCCACGCAGGCGAGAGCCGTCGCGGTATCCGCAAACGCTGCCGAGCCGAAGAGACCTGCCGTCGCCAGAAGATCGATGCCGCGGAACCAGTGATGTTCGCCAATGGCGTGGAGGGTCTCGAAGAACCGCTGGGGTCGTGGCACGCCGGCGGCCTTTTGCAATTCCTGGAAGACGCGCTCGCCGGAGAGGGCCGATAGTTCGTCGACCATCGATCGCATCAGCGCCAAGGTGTCGGCGGCAATGTCGAAGTCCGGTAGCTGGGCGGCGAACCGGGCGACCCGGAATACCCGCAGGGGATCCTCGGCGAAGGCCGGCGACACGTGGCGGAGTACGCAATCGTCGATGTCCCGCTGGCCGTTGTGCAGGTCGATCAGGTTGCCATTGCCGTCCCGCGCCATGGCGTTGATCGTCAGATCCCGGCGCGCCAGGTCCTCCTCCAGGGTGACGTCCGGGGCGGCATGGCAGACGAAATCGGCGTGGCCCGGTCCCGTTCGACGTTCGGTGCGCGCGAGGGCGTACTGCTGCCCGGACTTCGGTTCGAGAAAGACGGGGAAGTCACGACCCACCTGATTGAAGCCGCAGGCCAGCATCCGCTCGGGCGTGGCCCCGACAACGACCCAGTCGAATTCAATCGGCGTTACCTTCAACAACTCGTCGCGTACCGCACCGCCGACGAGATAGGTCTTCGCGCCGCCGCCGACGTCGGCCCAGGAGGGGGCCGTCATGGCGAAGGCTCGGCGGCCGCGACGCTGAACGTCGCCCCGTCCTCTAGGCGAACAGCGGTCATCGTCCGTCCCCAGACGCAACCGGTATCCAAACCGATGATCCGAGCCTGCCCGGTCGCACCGTTCAGCGCCGCCCAGTGGCCGAAATAGAGTGTTCCGGCGACCTGCATCGGATAGGAGAACCAAGGCGCGTAGCCTGGGGGCAGATCGTCGAGCGTACCCTTGTGGCTGAACTCCAGGCGTCCCTCGGCGTCGACGAGGCGCATCCTGGTGAAATAGTTGACCGTAGCGCGATAGCGGTCCATTCCTTCGAGGTCGTCACGCCAAAGGGCAGGCTCGTTGCCGTACATCCCCCGGAAGAACTCCGCGTGGCCCGGCCCCTGTATCACGGCTTCCACTTCGCGGGCGTACTCCCGCGCCATCCCGATCGTCCAAACGTGGGGAATACCGGCATGAACGACCAACCGGTTCCGGTCCTCGATCAACAGGGGCAGGCACCGCAGCCACTCGGCAAGCTCCAGGCAATCCGGAGCGGCGAGCAGGGACTCCATGGTGTCCGTCGCCCGATGCGGATGGCCGCCGTAGACCATGGCGAGGAAGTGCAGGTCGTGGTTGCCGAGCACGCAGGCGAACCGGTCTCCCAAGTTCCGCGCGAATCGAAGCACGGCAAGCGAGTCCGGACCCCGGTTGACCAGGTCGCCGACGCACCAAAGCCGGTCGGCATCACCGAAGCCAACCTCGGCAAGAAGCGCCTGAAGACTCTCGAAACACCCCTGGATGTCGCCCACCACGTAGGTGGAACCGCGTGTCGGACGGTCGTCCCCCGGCGAATGTCCGCCGTCGCCGCTCAATGCACGGCGTCTGGGACGGCCAGGGAGAACGTTGCGATGGGGACGTCGAAACGCTCGCCGCCGTCGCTCACGAACTCGTAGTGGCCCTCCATGGACCCCACCGCGGTCTCCAAGACGCAGGCGCTCGTATAGCGAAACGCCTCGCCGGGCGCGATCCGTGGCTGATTGCCCACCACGCCGGGGCCGCGGACTTCCTCGCGCTTGCCGTCCCCGTTGGTGATCAGCCAATACCGATTGAGGAGTTGGGCAGCTTCTTCGCCGTGGTTGGCGATGGTAATGGTGTAGGCGAACACGAAACGGGACTTGGCGGGGTCCGATTCCGCAAGGATGTAGCGCGGCTCGGCGCTGACTTGAAATCCATTCACGGGTCAACTCTGTCGTTCAACGTTGGCGGTCAGACCATTGGCGATGGCAACGAAGTGGGCAACGCTCAGATTCTCCGGCCTGTCCCTTGGATCGATTCGCAGCGCATGCCAATCGACCGAAAGGGATTCTAAGGCATTGGCCAGCGTCTTTCGGCGCTGCCCGAAGGCGACGCGAACCACGCGATGCAGCGCGGCGGCGTCGCAGTCGAGGCGATCCGAGAGCCGGCGCGGTTTGAGCCGTACGAAGGTCGAACGAACCTTCGGCGGCGGCGAGAAGCTCCCCGGCCCCAACTCGAAAAGTAATTCGATGCGGCAATGCCACTGGGCGATCACAGACAGCCGCCCGTAGGTCTTGGACCCGGGCGCTGCGGCGAGCCGCCGCGCCACTTCGGCCTGCACCATGAAGTGCATGTCCTCGGCAACCACGCCGCCGTCGAACAGCCGAAGAATAAGCGGACTTGCGATGCCATAGGGAAGATTTCCAACCAGGCGCCGCCGACGCTCTCCGGCACGGTCGAGCAGCCCGGCGAGGTCCGCCTGGAGTGCGTCGGCGCACACGATGTCGGCGTCGGGGAGTCGCGCTTGTAGGGATGTCGCGAGGTCGCGGTCGACTTCGACGGCGACCACGGATTCCGCCTCGCTAAGGAGTCGCGTCGTGAGCACACCCGCCCCGGGCCCGATCTCGAGAACGTGATCCGACGCCTGGATATCGAGCGCCGCGAATAGGCGCTCCACCGCGGACGCATCGGTGAGGAAGTGCTGGCCGAGCGCGCGCTGCTTCGCTGATCGCCCCCTGTCGTCCTTTGGCCTAGCCCGCATTACCTGCTCGGCGGAGAGGCGACGGGTTCGGCCATGGAACGTCGGGCACGTGTCAGCCGTCGAGCGGCACGACCGGGCTTGTCTCTTCCTCGGCGAACTCGCCCCGGCGCTCGATGAACGCCTCGTCGCGGATCTCCGCCAGCCACTCGTCCAACCGTTCGTCGAAACGCGTCTCCACGAGCATCTGGGTGGCGTAGTTGCGCCGCGCCTCGTCACTGATGTCCTGCACGCGTCGACCACGAACTTCGAGTATGTGCCACCCGAAGGAACTCTGGAACGGCTCGGAGAGCTCGTCCACCCCCGTCAGGTTCATCATCCTCTGGAACGCGGGATCGAGCCCCTCCGTCGTTGTCCACCCTAGATCCCCGCCGGCTAGGCGAGTGCCGGGATCCTCCGAGTGCTCTTCCGCCAATTCGGCGAAATCCTCCCCGGCGACGATTCGGCCATGAATCACCTCGATGGCGGCACGGGTCTGCTCGTCCGAGCGGATGGCGGACGGCGACAGGAGGATGTGCCGGACAAGAGTTTGCTCCGCGCGTTGCTGGGATGCGCCGCGCTTGTCGATCATCTTCACGATGTGGAATCCCGACGAGTCTTGCAGCGGCTCCGCCACGGCACCGATTTCCAGCCCGACGACGTTCGCGAAGCGGCCCGGAATACGGCTCTCCTTGCGCCAGTCCAGGTCGCCGCCGGTGGCGGCGGTGGGTGCCGAGGAATGTTCGATCGCGGTTGCCGCGAAGTCCGCGCCTTCGCGCAGTTCGGCAACCAGACGGTTCGCCTTCTCGCGGACCTCATCGATCTGCGCCAAGGTCATAGCCGGCGTGACCTCCAACAGGATGTGGCCGAGGCGATACTCGTCGGCGATCGCCTCCCCGAACCACGGCGATGCAAGCAATTCGTCGATGTCGCGTTCCGTGACGACGACCTCACGCGTGACGACCGCCCGTTGGACCCGGTCGATCGTCATGTCGCGGCGAATCCGTTCGCGCAGCGCCCGGTAGGAGTTGCCCTGCGCGGCCACGTCGGCGATGAACTCCTCCAACGTCATGTTGTTCCGAGCGGCGAATTCGGCGACCGCCCGGGTGAGGGTTTCGTCGTCCACTTCGATGCCGCGCATCTCCGCCTCCTGGAGCTGGATGCTCTCGGAGATGAGTTGCTCGAGAACCTGCTCCCGCAATGTGCTGACCAGGAGCGGGTTGTTCCTCTCCGACTCGTTCAGTCGGGGCAGCCACTCCGCCAAGCGATCCTCGTATTCACTCGTCAGCACGACGTCGTCGTTTACGATGGCGACGATGCTGTCGAGAGTCTCTCGCGCGGCTGCCGGAGCGTGGCTCCCAACCGTGCACAAGAAAACGGCAGCCGCCGTGGACGCGATGCGCCATGTCGATCCGAATTGCATCGTTACCCATTCCTCGCTGTTGCTGCGCAAAGTTCTCTCGCGCGTCGTCAACCGCCGCGCGGACGGTAGCCCTTTATGCCACGAACCAGCCGAGAATCAACCTTCGAGCCGAATCCGCCCAAGCCCTTGAACGAGATCTGCAGCATCAACCCCGACTCCGTGGTCGTCGCCGACCCGGGCAAATTGCGCGGTGCATCCATGGTCCGGTGCCACAATAACTTCACCGCCAAGCAGCAACTCGCAAAGCTGAACCCGGCAAAGGACTCGATTATTTGACCGTGGCGCCAGTCATGGTTCCATCGTCCGAAGACGTCGATGCGACGCCCAAGTCCCGGCACCGGCCAGTAGAACGAGAAATCGGTCTGGTCGACATCGGGAAACCGACGCCGGTAGGCGATGTTGACGATCCTTCGCGCATCGCGCCGGTACGACAATCCCGTGCCGAGTTCACCGAGTTCGTCCCCGCCAACGTCCCAGGCCAGCCGCGAGACGATTCGCACCGGTCCGAGCCGACCCGCCAACTCCCCCACCAAATCCGGATCCGGCCGCGCCGTCGGGCCAAGCCCGACCCGCGGGTCCTCTAGATGTACCAACGCGCCGAGGCGTGCCGCGAGCACTTCCCCGCCCGTTGCATCCATTAGCCTCGACGCGACCCCCATCGACAGCCTGTTGGCATCGCCGATCCGGTCGAGACCCGCGTAGCGGTTGTCCCGGAACAGCTGCCGGTAGGAGAACGTCAGTTCCGTCGCATCGAACCTCGGCAGGCCGTCCTGATTCGCGTAGGACTGGCGGAGGTAGTGGAGGCGTGGCTCCAGGGTCTGCGAACGCGCTCCGAGGAGCGCGCCCGCACCCGACGACGGGGAGATGTCGCGTTCAAGGAACAGGCCGGCATCGAGTACGCCGATACCGATATCGCGTCGCGGCCGCGGATCAGTACCGACTGGCGCGCCGGCCAGGTCGTAACCGGTGCGGCGTACTCCGCCGGACAGTTTGGCGAATCCCCACGGCCGGTGCAGCTCGAGTCGCAGTCGAGGGTCGAGGTGATAGCGCTCTCCGGTTACGACGGCATTCGCCGAGGAGTCGAAGGACGCCCAGGTGACCCCCATCGACCAGCCAAGCGGACCGGCGAGCGAGCCCGAATAGGCGACCCCGACCTCCGGCAACCGTCGATAGGACCCTGACCCGGATTCAAGGCGCTGGAACCCCTGGGCCAGGAGTCGCCCGAGGAACGCGCCGCGTCGGTACTCGACCTCGCCCCGGCGTTCGAGCGCAACGCGGCTCGCGACGCCCTCCTCCAGCGCGAAGTCGCGGAAGTAGTCGTTGTCGCTGACCGCCGCGACATCGACCGCGGTGACGAAGTCCCCCAAGCGACCCCGGTGATCGATGTCCAGGGACCACCGATCAGACGGCGAGAATCCCCCCGGCACGTTCCCCGCGTCGGTCCGTGCGAACTCGCCATCGTAGTCCCGGTCACCGGCAAGGAAGGACGCGTCGACCTGCGTGTCCGTCCACCGGCTCCGATGCCGGACCTCGCCTTCGATGCCGAGACCGCGTTTGGCGATCCAACGCGGGGTCAGCGTCGCGTCGTAGTTTGGCGCCAGGTTGATGTAGTAGGGCACCGACAAGTCGATGCCGTCCCGTCCCTCGTAGATGTCGGGAACCAGGAACCCGCTGCTTCGCCGGTCGCTCACGGGGAATCGCAGATAGGGCGCGTAGAACACCGGCACACCACCCATCCGCAAACGGGCGTGACGGGAGGTCGCGATCTCGGTAGCCGCGTCGAGCCGAATCGACCGGGCGCGGACTTCCCACCGCGTGTCGCCCGGCGGGCAACTGGTGAACGCCGCCGAGTCGAGTTCGACGACTTCGCCGCGCCTCGCGATCCGGGCTGCTCGACCCCGCAGTTGGAGATCGGTCAGCACGAACTCCGCGTCCGTGACCATCGCCTGCGGAGAATCCAGATCCAGACTCGCCTCGGCGCCGCGCACGCTCAAGCCCGGTTCGTCGATACGCACCTCCCCCGTCGCCCACACCCTCGATGCGGCCTCGTCGAGGATCGCCGAGCCCGCTGCGAGACGCCGGTTGCCGAGGCGAACCTCAACGTCGCCGTCGGCTTCGACCCGGGACCCCCGCGAGGAAAACGCCGCGGCGCTTATCCAAGGCACCGTCGGGTCGGAATCCTGGAGAAACGGTATCGCTGGCGATACATAGCGGCCGGGGCACTGGAAAAGACTCGCATCGCCCGCCGAACCCGCCTGCCAGAGCGCCTCGGCAAACTCCTCGCCAATCGCCAAGGGTGCCAGGAGCACCAGCAACACACTCGCGGTGTCAATCCCGCGCCGTCTTGGGGACAATCGCCGGGTGAGCCACGACCGCGCCGAACTTGCCGCCTGGGTCGAGCAAACGCTCGGCACGAAGGGCATCGAACTGGCCCGCCTGCCGGTGGAAGCCAGCACGCGCCACTTCTTTCGCGTCTCGACCGGCGTCTCCACCTTCGTCGCCATGCTCTCGCCGCCGGATACGGAGGATAACCCGCGCTTCATCCGTCTAGCGCGCCTGTTCAGGAATCATGGGCTCGGTACTCCCGAAGTGCACGCGGCCGATCTGGACCGCGGGATGCTACTCCTCGAAGACCTCGGCGCACGGGACTTCGCCGCGGCCTACGCAGCCGGCGAGGTCGACGCGCCCCTCGATGCCGCAGTTAGCGACCTGGTCAGGCTGCAGTCCGTGGCAAGCGAGGACATTCCGCCCTACACAACGACCCGACTCGCCGACGAACTGGCGATCTTCACCGACTGGCTACTTGGACGGTTCGTCGGCGTCGATGTTCCCAAGGCCTACACCGGGGTGGCGGATGCCCTGATCGAGGCCACGCAGAGCGTGCCCCGGCGCCCCGTGCATCGCGACTACCATTGCCGCAACCTCATCTGGCGCAACGACTCGAGCGTCGGCATCGTCGACTTCCAGGACGCGCTGGTCGGACCCTGCTGCTACGACATCGCGTCATTGCTGCGCGACTGCTACGTCGAGTTCGACGAGGCCCGGGTCGCAATGTGGCGGCACCGCTTCTTCGAGTTGGCCGAACTCGACTGCCGGGAGTCCGTTTTTGAACGCGCGTTCGATCTCACCGCCATCCAGCGCCAACTCAAGGCGGTGGGCATATTCGCGCGCCTCCATCTGAGCCGGGGGCGGCCCAGTCATCTCGCCAACATCGTGCCCGTGCTCGACCGTATCTCGCGACTCGGACGCGACTACCCCGAGACGGCCGAATTCGCCGCCTGGATCGCCGTCGAACTGCTGCCCCGGGTAGCCCGCCGGCTCGAGGACTCGCCGTGCGTGCCATGATCTTGGCCGCCGGACGCGGCGAACGCCTGCGCCCGCTCACGGAACGCATCCCCAAACCGCTCATTCCCCTCGCCGGCGAACCATTGATCGTGCATCAGCTTCGCTGGCTGCACCGCGCCGGCATCCGCGAGGTGGTCGTCAACCTGCACCACTTGGGCGAAGCCATCGAACGGGCACTCGGCACCGGCGTCGACCTAGGTGTCCGAATCCACTACAGCCGTGAGCCCGAACTGCTGGACACCGGCGGTGGCATCAAGAAAGCACTTCCCCGGCTCTGTCCCGGGCCGTTCGTGGTGCTGAACGGAGACATCTGGACCAACTACGCGTTTCGGAACCTGGTCGACGTTCGACCCGACAAGGCTCACCTCGTGCTGACGCCAACCCCCGCGCACAGGGACCGGGCGGATTTCCATCTCGTCAACACCGGCGGCACCGCGCTCGTCCATCGCGGTGCCGACAACAACGTGACCTACTGCGGGTTGGCGGTGTTGGCGGAGTCGTTGTTCGACGACACGCCCGGGGGTCCCTTCTCCTTCACGGACCCCCTGTTCAAAGCGGTGGA
This sequence comes from Gammaproteobacteria bacterium, assembly GCA_026705345.1. Classification (GTDB taxonomy): domain Bacteria; phylum Pseudomonadota; class Gammaproteobacteria; order Pseudomonadales; family Azotimanducaceae; genus VXYL01. The sequence goes on along the minus strand of JAPPAV010000103.1, from coordinate 2,006 downwards.
CGCCGGCGAAGTGACCGGCGAGATCTTCAACGGCACCTGGGTCGACATCGGTACGCCTGGGGAACTCAAGCGGGCCCGACGCCTGACGGCGTAGAATGCGCACCACCGAAGTGCGGTGCCGAACTCGCCGTGGAACCCTGGATCGCTCCTTCAATCCTTGCCGCCGACTTCGCCAAGCTCGGCCAGGAGGTCGACGACGTCGTGGCCGCCGGCGCCGACGCGATTCACTTCGACGTCATGGACAACCACTACGTGCCGAACCTCAGCGTCGGACCGCTGGTACTGGAATCCCTGCGCAGCCACGGCGTCACGGCACCGGTCGACGTGCACCTCATGGTCAAGCCGGTGGACGACCTGATCGTCGCATTCGCCGGCGCCGGCGCCGACATCGTGTCGTTTCACCCGGAAGCCAGCGAACACCCGCACCGTTCCCTTGGGCTGATCCGCGAGCAGGGTGCCAAGGCCGGGCTCGTGTTCAACCCGGGGACGCCAATCACCTTGCTCGAACCGCTTCTCGACGCCGTGGACCTCGTGCTGGTGATGTCCGTAAATCCCGGCTTCGGCGGTCAAGCCTTCATACCGTCGTCGCTCGACAAGGTCCAAGCGGCACGCCGAGCCATCGACTCGAGCGGGCGCGACATCCGCCTCGAGATCGACGGCGGCATCAAGGTCGACAACATCGCCAGCGCGGCGGAGGCCGGTGCCGACACGTTCGTCGCCGGATCGGCGGTATTCGGCGTCCCCGCCGGTGCCGGTTCCCGGGTCGACGACTACCGTTCGGTCATCGGTGCCATGCGCGATGAACTGGCGGCACCGGCTTAGGTGAGCCACAAAGCGTATCTCTTCGACCTCGACGGGACCCTGGTAGACACCGCGCCGGACCTTTCTCGGGCCCTCAACCACACCCTGGCGTTGGCGGGCCTCGGCGATGTCGACGAGTCGCTGACCCGGCATTGGGTCGGACACGGCGTCCGCGCGATGCTGGAGGCCGCGTTCGAACATCTCGGTGTCCGGGCCGGGGGGCGCGAGATGGACGACTACCAGACATTGCTCGTCGATCACTACGCCGCGCATATCGCCGACCATTCCCTGCCTTATCCCACCGTCGTGGAAACACTCACCGCGCTGGCGGCGCGGGCGCCAATGGCGGTCGTCACCAACAAGCCGACGGACTTGAGCAACCGCCTGCTCGACGCCCTCGACCTAGCCCGCCACTTCGAGGTCGTGGTGGGCCGCGGTTCCACGGCGAACTTCAAGCCCCACCCCGAACCGGCCTTGTTCGCCTGCGACCGCCTTGGCGCGGCTATCGAACACGCACTGTTCATCGGAGACTCCGAGACTGACGTGCTCTGCGCCCGCGCCGCCGGGTGCGACATCGTGCTCTACCGCTACGGTTACAACCACGGCAGGGATCCCGACCATCTCGGCGCCGACCGGGTCATTGATTCGTTCGACGCGCTCGTTTAGGTTTCGCGCCCATGAATCGACAACGGCAATCGAACGGAACCTCAAGCGTCGGTGGTGCCGACGAGTTCCACTCGCGCTGGCGACCCTAGCAGCTCGTCCGAGTGCGCCCGAGGGCGGTGCTCGGAACCCCTTCGCCATTCCTCGTTCACACTGCGCGATTGCCATGAACCAACAAGACTACGATGCCCTCCGCGACGCCGGCTATTCCCACATTCCGGTCGTCCACGAGATTCTCGCCGACCTCGAGACGCCGCTGTCGGCCTACCTGAAGCTCGCCGACGGGCCCTACTCCTACCTCCTCGAGTCCGCCGCACAGGGCGGCGAAAAGTGGGGCCGGTATTCCATCATCGGCCTGCCCTCCCGGACCGTGGTCCGGGTGTGCGGCGACGAGTTCACGGTGGAGGACCACGGCGTCGTCGTCGAGGAGTTCCGGACCGAGGATCCGTTGTCGGCCATCGAGGCGTTCAGCCATCGCTACAACGTGTCTTCGGCAGGCCGCAGAGACGCGGCCTGGGCAAGATGGTCATCCCGCTCCAGGT
>JAPPAV010000075.1 GCA_026705345.1 Gammaproteobacteria bacterium | reverse complement strand
CGGAGGTTCGCAACGCCCTGGCGTACGTGCTGCTGAACGCGCGCAAGCACTACCGTCAGCGTCGGGGCCGGAAGCCGCCGGTGGTGCTGGACGGGGCGAGTTCGGGACTGTGGTTCGACGGGTGGAAGGGGCGGTCGCCGCCGCGGTTGGGGAAGTACGCGGACGCGCTTCGGCGGTGCGAGGTGGCGGCGGCGCGGACGTGGCTGCTGGAGAAGGGCTGGCGGCGGATCGGGCTGGTGGATCCGGCTGAGGTGCCGGGGACTTGGCGGCGTCGGGGGGCTGCTGCCGCCTGATCCGCTGCCCGGCGGCACGGCGGTTGGCGGAGTTGTCCAAGCTTCGTCCAGAGTGCCGGTTCCCCAGGAAGACCCGAGGCGTCATGGGCGAAGGGTGGGCAACTTCGGTAGACATCTGAGGCCATCGCGCTTGGCTTGACGATCCTCGTTTGGTATAAAGCGCGGCTCCCGGAAACCGAGCAAGCGATGTCGAAGGTCTGTCAAGTCACCGGCAAACGCCCGATGAGCGGCAACAACGTATCGCACGCGCACAACAAGACGAGGCGGACGTTCGAGCCGAACCTGCATCATCATCGGTTCTGGGTGCCGTCCGAGAACCGCTTCGTGCGCCTGCGCGTTTCTGCAGCAGGAATGCGGGTGATCGACAAGAAGGGCATCGAGGCCGTTCTGAAAGACATCGAGAAGCGCGAATCGACCGGTAAACGCGCGTCGGGATAGGTTGCGGTAGTTGGGACAATAGTCGAGGAAGCCATGCGGGAAAAGATCAAGCTCGTCTCCAGCGCCGGTACCGGCCACTACTACACCACCACCAAGAACAAGCGCACCATGCCGGACAAGCTCGAGCTCAAGAAGTACGACCCGGTGGTGCGCAAGCACGTCGTCTACCGGGAAGACAAGATCAAGTAGTCCCGCGCAACGTAGGCGCTGCGCCCCTCCTAGGGGGTTCTTTGCCGGAACTTCCCGAAGTCGAAACCACTCGGCGAGGGCTCGACACCGCCATTGCGGGACGGCTCTTGCGCAGGGTGGTCGTCCGCAACCCCGCATTGCGCTGGCCGGTTGCGATTCCGGACGACGTCCGGGGTCAACGAATTGGTCGAATCGGACGCCGCGCCAAGTACCTTCTGTTGCCGCTCGAGAACGGTGCATTGATCGTGCATCTCGGCATGTCGGGCCACCTGTCCGTTGTGCCCGCGGACGCAGCACCAGCCAAGCACGATCACGTGGACTTCGTGCTCGACGACGACCGGACGGTCAGACTCACCGATCCGCGTCGCTTTGGCAGCGTCCACTGGCAACCTCACCCGGTGGAGGATCATTGGCTGCTCCAAGGATTGGGTCCGGAACCGCTGTCGGGAGATTTCAACGCGACGTACCTTACCGAGCGCGCGCGGGGGCGACGCCTCGCCGTCAAGACGCTCCTAATGGATGCGCGCGTGGTGGTTGGCGTTGGGAACATCTACGCCAACGAGGCGCTGTTCCTGGCGGGCATTCGGCCTCGCATCGCGGCCGGCAGGTTGGCCGGGCATCGCCTCGGCACTTTGGCCGACGCTGTCAAAGCGACGCTCGCGAGCGCGATACAGAGTGGCGGCACGACGCTGCGGGATTTCGCCGCCACCGATGGCCGGCCGGGGTATTTCGTTCACGAACTGGCGGTCTACGGCCGCGGCGGAGAGCCGTGTGCGCGGTGCGACACGACCCTCAAGGAAGTCCGCCTGGCGGGCCGTGCCACGGTCTATTGCCCTCGGTGTCAGCGTTGAGCATCACCGGCAAGCGGGGGCTGCGTTATAGTGGTGCCTGGGATTTGTGGCGCTGGGCCTGGCAGGGTCCAACGGAAATTTTCGAACGCGTCTTGGGGGACGATGTGACAAACAAGCAATACGTGGCGATGGCCCTGTTGGGTACTCTCTGTGCCGAGGCGCCTCTCGCCGACGAATTCCGAGTCGGTGCGCAGGCGGGCCTACCCGGTTGGAGTTTCGACGTGAGCGTACCGCTGCTTGGTCAGTCCACCAGCGTGGACCCGGACTCCGAGCCGTCCATCGGGATCGTCGGGCAATACATCATGCGCTCGGGCGACGGGGACGACGGCGACTTCTTCGTGGGCGTCGAAGCGTCGTTCGGCGCGGAAAGCGTCTCTGGCATGGACCAGCTGACCCTCCTCGGAACCCCCGTCGAGGTGGTCGCCGAAACCGCCTGGGTCACTGACGTCTCTTGGCTTGCCGGGTTCAACTTGGCAGGGACGACAGCCTTTGGGAACGTCGGGGATGTCACGGTCTTTGGGAGTATCGGCGCAACCTACGCCAAGGGCGAAATCCTCGTGACCCTGCCGGATTTGGGTTTGACGGGTGGCGACGAGGGCAAGCACTTCGGCCTGAAAGTCGGTGCCGGCGTCGAGTTCGACCTCGGCACGACGACGACGCTGCAGGTTCGTGCAAACTATGCCCACTACGAGGATCGTGCATACCGCGATCAGGGCGTCAGCCTCGACGTGGAACCGGGCGCATTCGAGATCCGGGCGACGTTGCTTTACCGGTTCGACTACTGTGCCTTGCTCGGCTGCTGACCGAACCGTGAGAACGCCCTTCAGGCGTGGTGGCCCACGGCATACGGACAGGAGTTTCGCGTTAGCGAAACTCCCAACGCGCCCGCAGGGCGCGCGCTCGGCTGCTGACCGCTAGCCGTTTGTCCTTCGGTAGTGCGCGGCAACGGCCGGGTGGACGAACTCCGAGATGTCACCGCCCAATCCGGCAATCTCGCGGACGCGGGAAGAAGACAGCGCCGACCACTGCCGGGACGTTGGGAGGAGGACGTATTCGATATCCGGATCGAGCGTCTGGTTCATGGCGATCATCTGGTGCTCGTAATCGAAGTCCGAAATGGTGCGTAGGCCACGCACGACGAAGCGCGTGTTCTTGCTGCGTGCGTAGTCGACCAGCAGGGTGTTGAATCCCTCTACTTCCACCCGCTCTGCGAATTCGGCAAGTGCCAGCCGGCATAGTCCGATCCGTTCAGCCAAGTACGTCTGTGGATCCTTGTCGGCCGACGTGCCGACAGCGACGACGACCTTGTCGAATAGTCGCAGGGCACGTTCGACGATGTCCCGATGACCGTTGGTGATGGGATTGAAGCTGCCTGGATAGACGACGCTCGTCATGTCGAGACCGGCGGGGAAACGCTTTTCGATGTTAAGCGAAGCCTCGCAGTCTGTCGAACGTGGCGGCCCGCCCGACACCTAACTGCGTAGCAGGCCGTAGCGAACAGCGCCCGCTCTCGAGTTGCGCCAGATTCCGAGGCCCGACGCTGCGGCGGAGCCTTCCCAGTCGAACCCTTCGTCGGACTCGGCGTAGATCGTGCCTCCTTCGGACAAGTGACCCGCAGCAGCCGCGACCGCCGTCGCGAGCAGGGGAGAGTCGAACGGCGGATCGAGAAAGACCACGTCCCAGCGTTGATCCGAAGATTGGCTCGCCAGCCATTGCATGGCGTCGGCGTGTTCGATGACGGTGCCCGCGGCGTCGAACCGCGTCCGAGCCGTAAGGAGATGGTCGATCGCATCGCCGTCGCTGTCGACGAACGTGGCGTGGTCGGCACCTCGCGACAATGCCTCGAAGCCGAGGGCGCCGGTACCCGCAAAAAGGTCGAGAACGCGTGCGCCCGGCAGTTCCGCCCCGAGCCAATTGAACAACGTTTCCCGCGCCCGGTCCGGCGTCGGCCGGATGGAGGAACCGGCCACGCCTAGCTTTCGCCCCTTCCACTTACCGCCGATAATGCGGACTTGGGGTCGTCGGGTCGCGTATCTTCGAGACATGGGTGGATAGTGCTAAAAGGCAGGCGAAAACGCGACTCCGCGGACCCGGCAGAGTCCGGCTGGAGGCGGCTTAGGGGGTCCCTCGCCAAGACGCGTCAGCGGATTGCCGAGGGCGTCGGCGATTTGATTCTCGGCGAACGGGTGATCGATGCTGATCTCCTGGACGAGCTCGAGACCGTCCTGCTGGTGGCGGATGTGGGTGTCGACGCGACGGCCCGGATCGTCGACGCGATCAAGAACCGTGTCTCACGTCGCGAACTGGGCAACACGGGGCAGCTGCGCGAGGCATTGGCACGGGAAATCGTCGAGGTCCTCGCCCCCGTGGCGAAACCGTTCGAGGTGGGACCGGAGCGCCCCTACGTGGTGCTGGTCGTCGGTGTCAATGGGGCCGGCAAGACGACGCTCATCGGCAAGCTCGCCAAGCGCCTCGTCGCCCAAGGCCACGGGGTGCTGTTGGCGGCGGGGGACACCTTTCGCGCCGCGGCGGTCGAGCAGTTGAGCGATTGGGGACGACGCAACGGCACAGCGGTCATCTCGCAGGGCAAGGGGGCCGACAGCGCGTCGGTGATCTACGACGCGATCCAGGCGGCCAAGGCACGTGGCGTGGATGTCGTACTTGCCGACACCGCTGGCCGGCTGCAGGCCAAGGTCGGACTCATGGACGAGCTCAGAAAAATCAAGCGCGTGATGGGGCGCTTGGAAGGGGGCGCACCGCACGAGGTGCTGCTCGTGCTCGATGCCGGCGTCGGCCAGAACGCCCTCTCGCAGGTTGCGGAGTTCAACAACGCCGTCGGCATCAGTTCGCTGGCCGTCACGAAGCTGGATGGAACCGCCAGGGCGGGTGTCGTGGTCGCCATCGCGGCAGGCACGGGGTTGCCGGTGCGCTTCATCGGCGTCGGTGAAGGAGTGGACGATTTGCAGGACTTCGAGCCCGAGGCGTTTGCGAGCGCGCTGCTGGCCTAGACGATTCCACGGCGCATGGGCATCGAATTCCAACACGTCGTAAAGCGCTTCGAGAACGGTACGGAAGCACTGTCCGACGTATCGGTGACGATTCCACCTGGATCCCTGACCTTCCTGACCGGCCATTCGGGGGCGGGCAAGAGCACGTTCCTCAACTTGGTGCTGCGGGCGGACAGGCCCACGCGGGGCAAAGTCCTCGTCAACGGCGTCGACATCGCGGGGCTCAAGCGACGGCATCTGCCGGTCTACCGCCGGCATCTCGGCGCCGTGTTCCAGGACGGGCAATTGCTGGACGCGCGCACCATCTTCAACAATGTCGCGCTACCCCTCCACGTGGCTGGGATGCGGGCTCGGGACGTGGGGCGACGCGTTCGGGCAGCGCTGGAAAGCGTTGATCTGCTCCGCAAGGCCGAGCTGCTGCCGGGACAGCTTTCTGCGGGAGAACGGCAACGGGTCGTGATTGCCCGCGCGGTGGTCAATCGTCCCAAGATCCTGCTGGCGGACGAGCCGACCGGCAATCTCGACCCGGAGTTGTCGCGCAGCACCATGGCCCTGTTCCGCCGCTTCCACGACGTCGGCGTTACGGTGATCGTCGCCAGCCACGACACCGAGTTGGTCGGCACGATGGGTAGCCGGGTCGTGGGGTTGGACCACGGCCGGGTCGTCAGTCAAGAAGCGACCAACCCGGATGGCTAGGACACGGGTCTGGCCGGCCCAGGCGCGGCCTTGGGGCGCGTATTGGCGTGATCATGGACGGGTTCTCCGCGACACGTTGGGCTACCTGTCGGGACGGTTCGCCACAACGCTGTGGGTCTGGCTGACCATCGGTGTCGCCTTGGCGGTGCCTGCCGCCCTCCATCTATTGGAAGCGAACCTGGTCCGAGCGGCGGGCCAGTGGCGCGAAAATCCCGGGTTTTCGGTGTATTTCGAACCCGGCGTGGCAATGGAAAAGCCCGAGGACCTTGTCGAACGGTTGAAAGCCATGGATGGCATCGAACGCGTCTGGCTCACGACACCCGACGAAGCCCTTGCCGAGTTCCGCGAGTTGTCGGGCGTTAGCGATGCCCTGGAACTCTTGGATGACAATCCGTTGCCGGCAAGCGTTCGCGCTTCCGTCACGACCGCCGTATCGCCCGCCGGGCTGGCCGCCCTTGCCGAGCAGGCGGCTGTGACGGACGGGGTGGAGGACGTGGTCGTGGAGCGGAGTTGGCTCGAACGGCTCGGGGCCCTCCGCGAGATCGTGACTCGCCTTCACTGGTCGTTGACCGCGATCCTTGGGCTCGGCGCCGTCCTGATCTCCGGGGCGACGGTTCGCTTGGCCATTGTGGCGCGCTTGGAGGAAGTCAAGGTGCTCACGCTGGTGGGCGCGGGCAGGGGATACGTGCGTCGTCCTTTTCTCTACCTCGGCGCCGCCTACGGACTTGGGGGCGCGGTGATTGCAGCGATGGCGATCTCGGCGCTGCTGCTCTTCCTTGAAGAGCCACTCGTTCGGTTGTTCGGCAGCTACGGCAGGGACTTGGAGATCGCCGGGTTCGACCCCATCTTCCACCTTGTGCTTCTGGCAAGTGGTGGCACTTTGGGCGTTCTCGGGGCGGTAGCTGCATCAAGTCAACGACTAAACCGCTTGAACGCAGCGCAGGGGCGACCCTAGCGCGTCACGGCGCGCGGTTACGCGGTTAGCGGTTAGCACTCTCGGAACAAGAGTGCTAATATCGGGTCTAAGTGTTACCAAAGGTAGCGTTCGCGGCATCGTGCATGACGTGGATTCACTCGGTAACGGAGGGACGACATGAGCAACAGCGTACTTTCCCTAGCGAGCCTGTCGCCGGGCCGCGACTTGGAAGCCTATATCCAGACGATCAACGCGTTTCCGGTATTGAGCGCCGAGGAAGAACGTGCGCTTACCCGACGTTTCTACTACGACCACGATCTGGAAGCGGCACGGGAACTCGTGCTCTGCCACATGCGCTTCGTCGTGCACCTCGCACGCAGCTACGGCGGCTACGGCCTGTCCCAGGCGGACCTCATCCAGGAAGGCAATGTCGGTCTCATGAAGGCCGTGCGGCGGTTCGATCCGGAAGTCGGCGTACGCCTTGTGTCCTTCGCCGTGCACTGGATTCGTGCGGAGATGCACGAATTCATTCTTCGCAACTGGCGCATCGTCAAGGTCGCGACCACCAAGGCGCAGCGCAAGCTGTTCTTCAACCTGCGCAGCAAGAAGAACAAGCTCGGCTGGTTGAACGATGCCGAGACCCGGGCCATCGCCCACGATCTCGGCGTGCCACCGGCCACGGTTACGCAGATGGAGGGTCGGCTCGCGTCCCGGGACGTGGCCTTCGACGGCTATCCCGACGACGATGTCGGCGAATCCCCCCCGGCACCCGCGTTCTACCTGGAAGACACGACGTCCAACCCCGTGGACATCGTCGCCGAGGAGGACGCGTCGCGGGCCGCGTCAGCGCACCTGGCACAAGCCATCAAGACTCTGGACGAACGCAGCCGGGACATCGTCGAGTCGCGCTGGCTGCGCGACGACAAGCAAACCCTGACCGAACTCGCGAACCGTTACGGCGTCTCGGCGGAGCGCATCCGTCAACTCGAGCAGAACGCGATGAAGAAACTCCGCAAGCACATGGAGGTCGGCGAAGCGGCTTGACCGGGGCAGCCGCGCCACAAGCCTATCTTCGTCGCCGCGGACGACTGACGAGGGCGCAGGCCCGCGCACTCGACGAGTTGTCGCCTCAATATCTGGTTGATCTACCCGATACCGCGATTGGCGCGGGTTCCTGGCGGGAGATTTTCGGGCGCGACGGCCCGTTGGCCATCGAAACCTGTTTCGGCAATGGTGCCGCGTTGGCGGATCTTGCCAAATCCCATCCGACGTGGAACTGCCTGGGCGTCGATGTCTACCGGCCCGGATTCGGTGCCCTGATGCTCGCCTGCGAACGCGACGCGATCGACAACGTACGCATCGCCGATGCGGAGGTCTTGGGCCTTCTACGCCGTCTCGAACCCGGGACGGTCCATCGTCTCAGCGCGTTCTTTCCCGATCCTTGGCCAAAGAAGCGCCACCACAAGCGGCGTCTCGTCGACGCCGATTTCGCGATGGCAGCGGCCGCCTGCTTGGAGGTCGACGGAAGCCTGCATCTGGCCACCGACTGGGAGGACTACGCGGCGCAGATGCTCGAAGTCCTGAACGCCGAGCCAAGTCTGGAGGGTGGCGTGGTGTCCCGGGCCGACCGACCCGTGACCCCTTTCGAGGCCAAGGGTCTCGCCAGCGGTCGCCGCGTATTGGACCTGACATATCGACGTGTGGCCTAGGCTGTATCTGCTATGGTGGCCGTGTGGATGCACCCCGTGAATCCGTTCGCCCGGCCGCCCGGCTTGGCTTTGGTCTGTCGGGGCTCGTCATCGTGGCAATGGTCGTGGTCTTCGCCTTGCAGAGCTGCGCTACCTTGTCGGAGGAAGACTGCCTAACGGTTGACTGGGGCGTGCTTGGCGAGACGGATGGGCAACTGGGACGACCGCTGTCCGAACTCAACCGGTACCGGCGCGACTGTGCGGAATACGATGTGGTTCCCGACTCCCGGGCTTACACCGAAGGGCGGGAACGAGGGCTCGCCGTGTACTGCACCGAGAGCAACGGCTATCGCGAAGGCCGCAACGGAGCCGCTGACAGGCTGGTCTGTCCCGCCGCGCTCGAGCCGGGTTTCCGCCGGGGTTACGACTTGGGACGCGCCGTCCATGTGTCGCTGTCGGAACTCCGCGCCAGCAATGACGCTATCGGTTCCGCGCGAGCCGAAATCGATCAGCTCGAGTCCGACATCGCGGACCATCGGGAGTCGATTCGCTCGGACGATCTCGACGACGAGGAAAGGAAGGGCCTCGATGACGAGGTCGATTCCATGGAACGGCGCATCAAGGAGCTCAAGAGGAACATCGGAATTCAGACCGCGGGATTGGCGATTTCGATCGCGCAATATCAAGCCGCAGTCGGCGCAGCGCGACGCGATGGGTACGACGAACCCATGGAGATCGAACTGCTGCAAGCGCTCCGGCGACTCGTGGAGTGACGTCCGCACCTCCCGACTGCTAGCGCCACGACCCCATCATTGTGGGTGTCCCAAGACCGGCCTGCCGCCGGGCGGTTCACAGATCGTTCGCCGCTGTTTATTGTTGAATATCAACGTCAACAACAACGATATGCAACAATCAACTGACCGAGATGTCTTGCTGGCCACGGTGTCGAGCGGGCTCCGCGAGGCTCAGGTCGCCTTGTTTGTCGCTCGGCAGGTTGGCAAGACCACCTTCGCGCAGCAGTTGGTGGCGTCAAGGCGAGGACCGTCGAGAATCCTTGATCTGGAAGTCCCGTCGGTCCGAGAAGCGTTGACGCAGATGCCGGAGGCGATATTGCTCTCGTTCTCTTCAGTCTATGGTGGAAGCCATGGCCATTGATCCGGATTGGGGCGTTCGTAGGGCTGCGTTCGAGGCGCTTGAGCGGCTTGTGCTTGTACATGGTGGCCGACTTCCATGGCAAGAAATCGCCCGAGGGTTTTATTCTGGGGATGAATTGGTGCGTTTTGCCAGCAAGCCACGCGGAATCTTCAAGCCAAGACAGATGACTGCGGCACTTAGCGTGAAAACGTCGATGCCGAGAACTGGTCGGGAGTCTTGGTACCGAGACCAAGCATCGGCAATTGACGAGAAGACGGGCCTTGTCCCCTACGACCTTGCGCGCAAATCAGCGGAGGAATTCCAACCGCCACCTACAGCTTGCGTTCGAGAGGAAGGCACCGATTGTCTACTTTCGCGCTGTTCGAGAAGCAGTGTACGAAGCGATCTGGCCTGTGTGGGTGCGGCAATTCAATGTCGAGGAGAGCCGCGTGCTGCTCGCGGCCACCGCTACCGCGTCTCAGGAAGTCAGTGCTGCACGTGTGGAATTAGCGAGTGAACCCGAGTCGCGGGAACCGTCGTATTATCTAGTCGAGACAAGGCAGCGCAATCATCAGGCTTGGTTTAGCAGTCGGACGAAATCTGCTTACGGTTATCGTTGTGCGTTCAGCGGTTTGCCGCTGAGGGACCTTCTGGTGGGCGCTCACATCGTGCCGGATAGCGAAGGCGGTGTCGCTTCCGTGCGCAATGGCATCTGTATGTCGTCGTTGCACCACACAGCATTCGACGCGCACCTGATTGGCGTGGACCCGGACTTGCGTATCCACGTCGGTCAGAGCGTCTTTGATAGCCGGGATGGCCCTCTGCTGGAGAGCTTGAAAGATCTCGACTCCCGTAGCATACGGGTACCGATGGAAGAATCGCTTCAGCCAAAGCGGGAGTACCTCGAACGACGGTTCGACCAGTTCTTGCAGGGGCAGACTTAACAAGCCGGCCATCGATCTTCGCAAGGTTTGGCGGCCAACCGGTGGTCTGGTCAAGCTAGGAACCGCAACACCACGCCGTTCAGTTGGCGAAACCCGGTTGTCGTCAACGCCAGCCGACCAGCGTCCATAAGACCCCAATCCACGAACTCGGCCACCCTGTCCCCAACAACATCGAATCCCAGCCCCGTGCGCGCCTCGAATAGCTTTTCTTCGACACCGTCCACGAGCCGCAACGCGTTCATCATGAATTCGCCCGGCAGCTCGTCGTACGGCACCGCGGTGGTCTCTCCCTCGCCGCCGGCCAGATACAGCCGCGGTTGGCTCGGCTTGGCGGTGCGGAACACTTCGCCGTCGTCGTTCGTGAACTTGCCGTGGGCGCCGGCACCGATACCCAGGTAGTCGCCGAATCGCCAGTAGTTGACGTTGTGCTCGCAGGGGTGGCCCTCCCTGGCAAAGGCGGAGACCTCGTAGCGCCGGTAGCCGTGTCGTTCCAGCAACTCGATACCCGCTTCTTCGATCTCGCAGGCGCGGTCGACGTCGGGGAGTCCGACGGGAGGGCGGCGGGCGAATTCCGTCCTCGGCTCGATGGTGAGCTGGTACCACGAGATGTGGTCCGGTTCCAGGCGAATTGCCTGCGCCAGGTCGTCGAGGGCCTCGTCGACGGTCTGTCCGGGCAATGCGTACATCAGATCGACGTTCAGGCTCTGAACAGCCGCTGATTTGGCTTCCCGCGCGGCGTTCCCGATGTCGTCGACGTTGTGGATCCGCCCGAGAACGTTCAGGCGTGCTGCGTCGAAACTCTGCGCCCCGAGGGACACGCGGGTGATGCCCGCCTGGCGATAGGCGGCGAAGTCACCACGTTCGACCGTTCCGGGATTGGCTTCGAGGGTGATTTCCCGGGCATCGGGCAAACGGTCAAGCAGGATTCGAAAGGTCTCGGCCGAGAAGAGGCTGGGCGTGCCGCCGCCGAAGTACACGGTGGCGATGCGTCGATCGCCGAATCGTTCGAGTTCCCGTTCGAAATCGTCGAGCAACGCCTCGCGGTACTCCGCCTCACGTAGCGGCTCCTTCAGCGGATGCGAGTTGAAGTCGCAGTAGGGGCACTTCTGCACGCACCACGGGAAGTGGACATAGAGACCCACTTCGTTAGGCGGCTTCATGGTCGGCGTGCGGGCATCTCGCCGTTCCCTGCCAGCAATCCGGCGAGCAGGCGGCATGCCTGGCCGCGGTGCGACAGACGGTTCTTTTCCTTGAGCGGCAGTTGCGCCGAGGTCTTCCCTAGGCCGGGAACCAGAAAATAGGGGTCGTAGCCGAAACCATTGCTACCCCGGGGCGCCGGAATGATCTGCCCGTGCCACCGCGCCATCGCAACGACGGGCGTCGGATCGGCCGGTGAGGCAATGTGAACGAGGCAGCAGGTGAAATACGCGTCGCAGGGCGTGCCGGTCCCCAGTTCCCGCAGCAACTTGGCGTTGTTGTCGGCGTCGGTCGCGTCCGCGCCGGCGTAGCGCGCGGAGTGAACGCCGGGAGCGCCGCCTAAGGACGGGACCACGAGACCGGAGTCGTCGGCGATTGCCGGCAGGCCGGATACGCGTGCTGCGTGGCGGGCCTTGCCCAGGGCGTTCTCGAGAAACGTGCAGGCGGTTTCCGGCGCCGATTCGATGCCCAGTTCGCCCTGGGCCACCAGTTCGAAAGGGAGACCTGCCAACGCGTCTCCGAGTTCTCTCACCTTGCCGACGTTGCCCGTCGCGACAACCAAACGCGTTGGCGATTGGCGGTCCACCTACTCTTCTCGATAAAGGGCGTGCTGGAACCGAAAGGTCTCGGACCCGTGCTTCGGCAACTCGACGGTGATCTCGAAGCGTAGGTTCTCGGCGTTCTCGAAGTCGAATGCCGCCAGGTAGTACACCGTTCCCTTGTCGTCGATCTCCCGGAAGTCAAGCTTCGTCGTCTGGTCGAGCAGGTTCTTGAACCGGCCTTTCACCGAGACCTTTTCGCCGCGACCGGAGGGGCCGATCGCGGTGATGTTCACCAGGCCCTTGTGGCTTCCCCGAACGATCTCGTAACGCTCCGCGATTTCGGCGGAAAGTACGGAGGCGTTGAACGCGATGTAGTGCACGCGCCAGTCGCCGAACCGCTTGAACTGTTCGGCATGGGCAACGCAAAGCACGAGTAGCAGCACAGGTCCCGCCAACACCACCCCCTTCATGATGGAGCCCTCAGCCGGGGAGCGCGAGGGGCTTGCCCCTCGCATGGGAGTGCCCGCCCGAGCCGGTAGAAAGCAATGGTGCCGAACAGGTTGCGGAGTGGATTCAAGCGGCCTTGGACGCGGTAGTCGCCATCGACGACATGACGCTCGATGATCGGCAACCGTTTCGCCGTGACCAGACGCTCGAAGTCGTGGAACGTGCACAGGTGGATGTTGGGCGTGTCGTACCACTGATGCGGCAGGTGACTGGCGACGGGCATTCGGCCCAACGCGGCGAGATGCAGCCGGCATCGCCAATGGCCGAAGTTCGGGAAGGTCACCACGCACTCCTGGCCGATGCGCAGCATTTCGTCGATGAGTTCCGATGGGGAAGCAACCGCCTGCAGCGTCTCGGTCATCACGACCATATCGAAGCTGGAATCCGGGAATCGGCCCAAGCCGTCGTCGAGGTCGTGCTCGATGACGTTGACGCCGGCCCGCACGCAGGCGCTGATCTCCCTGGAGTCCTTTTCGATGCCGTAGCCGTTGACGCCTTTCTCGGCGGCGAGCCACTTGAGAAGCTCGCCGCTGCCGCAGCCAAGGTCCAGCACGCGCGCACCCGGATTGACGAGCGCCGCAATGATCTCCAGATCGGGTCTCATGTCGACGAATCCCCACCCCGGGCGACGGCATCGAGGTAGCCGCCAAGCACATCGAAGTAGCGCTCGTTGGGTAGCAGGAAGGAGTCGTGGCCGTGGGGCGCGTCGATCTGGGCGCTGACCACGTCCTTGCGGGCCTCGATCAAGGCGTCGACGATCTCGTCGGAGCGTGCCGGCGAGAACCGCCAGTCGGACAGGAACGAAAGCACCAGGAACTTGGCGCGGGTTTCGGCAAGGGCGCGGACGAGGTCGCCGTCGAATTCCAGCGCCGGATCGAAGTAGTCCAGCGCCCGGGTCATGAGCAGGTAGGTGTTCGCATCGAACCGTTCCGAGAACGAGGTTCCCTGGTAGTGGAGGTAGCTCTCCACCTGAAATTGCACATCCTGGGCCGATCCGATGTCTCCCGATTTCAGTTCGCGACCGAACCTGTCGCCCATGCTGTCGTCGGACAGGTAGGTCACGTGTCCGACCATCCGGGCGAGCATCAGGCCCTTTCGCGGAATCGCGTCGGCTTGGTGGTAGCGTCCTTCGTGGAACTCCGGGTCTGCGACGATAGCCTGCCGGGCGATCTCGTTGAATGCGATGTTCTGCGCCGAGAGCTTTGCGGCGGCGGCGATGACGATCGCGTGGCCGACCCGGTCGGGATAGTCGATCGCCCATTGCAGAGCCTGCATGCCGCCCAGGCTGCCGCCGACGACCGCCGCGAAGCGCGAGATGCCGAGTACGTCGGCCAGCATCGCCTGGCTCTTGACCCAGTCCTTGACGGTGACGGTGGGGAATCGTTCGCCGTAGGGTTCGCCGGTGGCGGGATCGACGCTACGAGGTCCGGTGCTGCCGTTGCAGCCCCCGAGGTTGTTGAGGGCGACGACGAAAAACTTGCTCGTGTCGATCGGTTTGCCGGGACCGATGCAGGTGTCCCACCAGCCGGGCTTGGCATCCTCGGGGGAGTGGTAGCCCGCGGCGTGGTGATCGCCGGACAAGGCGTGGCAGACGAGCACCGCGTTCTTGCGGTTCTCGTCGAGTTCGCCATAGGTCTCGTAGACGAGGTCGAACCGCGGCAGTGTCTCCTGGCACTGCAGTTCGAAGGGCTCCTCGAAAGCGGCTGTGCACGGTTGGACCAGCCCGGCGGAGCCTTCAGCAGGGGAGCGCGAGGGGCCTGCCCCTCGCATGGAAGAGCCCTCAGCGGGGGAGCGCGAGGGGCTTGCCCCTCGCATGGAAGAGCCCTCAGCGGGGGAGCGCGAGGGGTCCGCCCCTCGCAAGCGAGAGCCCTCTGATTCCGTCAACCGCACCACGATTGGCAGGGCAGCACGGCACCGATGGCGAATCTCTGGATCAGCAACAGCACCGCGATAGTGATCATCGGCGAAAGGTCGATGCCGCCGAGCGCAGGAAGGATACGCCGCGCCGGGGCGAGCAACGGCTCGGCGAGTTCCCGGGCGATGATCGCCGCCGGCGAGTAGACCTGTGGCGCTATCCAGCTCATGATGATCGACACGAGGATCGCTACCAAGAAGATGCCCACGACGAGGCTGAGCGTGGTATGCAAGCCGTCCGTCAAGATAGCGAAGACGTCGATTGGCCAGTCGTTCGCCCAGATATGGAACGTGACGGCAAGCATGTGCGCCACCCAGGCCATGACGAACGAAGCGAAGTCCAGGTTGCGGTAGGGGCGCAGTACCTTGCGCACGGGTTCTAGGACCGGGTTGGTGAACCGGACGATGCCTTCGCAGACCGGGTTGTAGAAGCTCGCGTGTACTGCCTGCAGCACGAAACGCAGCAGGAACAATAGTGCCGCGACCCTTAGGACGAGCGTGACAACGAAGGTCAGTGGGTCACCCATCTGACATGGACTCCTTTGAAGATTTGCTGTTTCAGACCGTTAGCCATAGCCAAGTTGTCGATTCAATTCACCTAATGCCACGGAACCTGCGGCCGACTCCCTAGTCGGATGCGCCGGACAACTCGCGTGCCAATTCCCGGGACCGTTCGAACGCTCCGCGCACGGCGGCGTCGAGGGACTCTGGAAACGACCGTTCGTCAAGTATAGAGAGCGCCCGCGCTGTCGTCCCGCCCGGGGACGTAACCCGTACCCGCAGTTCGGCCGGGTCGTCATCGGTAGCCATGATCGCGGCACCGCGGGCGGTGGCGACCACCAGTCGTTTGGCGGTCTCCGGATCGAGCCCGATGTTCGTCCCCGCGGCGGCGAGAGCTTCGATGACGGCGAAGAAGTAGGCGGGTCCGCTCCCGGAGAGCGCCGTCACGGCATCGAGGTCGGCGTCGGTGTCGAACCAGACGACTTCGCCCGCGGCGCGAAGGATCGTCTCGGCCTCGTTTCGTTGATCGGGGGTGACCGCGGCGTTGGCGATGAGACCGCTGATGCCGGCCCCGACGAGGGCGGGGGTGTTCGGCATGCAACGCACCAGGGCACGACCTTGGCCGAGCCACCCTTCGATGGCGGCCATGGGAACGCCGGCGGCGATGGACACGACGAGTTGCTCGTCGCGCATTCCGGGCGCGATCTCGCGAACGACGGATTGGAGCACTTGTGGCTTGACCGCCAGCACCACCGTCGAAGCCCCCCTTACCGCCACGGTGTTCTCCGGTGTGGTCGAGACCGGTGGACCGAATCGCGCCCGCTGTTCGGCAACCGGTTCGGCGACCACGACTTCATAGGTGCGCTGGGCCAGGCGCGTCGCCAGCGCGTACGCCATGTTGCCGCCGCCGACGAAGGCGATGCGCCGGGTCATGCGGACACCTTCTGTCGAGCCGGCGTTGGGCGTGGCCCGAAGATTGCCGTACCGATACGCACCATTGTTGCGCCCTCTTCAATTGCGATCTCGAAGTCATCGGACATGCCCATCGACAGCGTGTTCCAGTGGTCGCCGGCGTCGTCTGCAAGGGAATCGAACAGGCAACGGAGCGTGCGGAAACTCGTCCGGTGGTCGCCATCGGCACGGGGAATGGCCATCAGACCGCGCAGTCGAAGGCGGGGTAGGCCTTGGATATGCGTCACGAGTGCCGGTAGGCCCGACGGTGCGACGCCGGCCTTCTGCGCCTCGCCATCGATGTTGACCTGGACGCAAATGTCGAGGGCGCGTTCGGCGGCATCGTCGAGCCGGCTGGCGATCCGCGCGCGATCCACGGTATGGACCCACTGAAAACGGCGGGCGATGTCTCGGGTCTTGTTCGATTGGATGGCACCGATGAAGTGCCAGACGATGTCGGGGTTCGACAAGGCCGTCATCTTCGCCATGGCTTCCTGGAGGTAGTTCTCGCCAAAGTCCCGCTGACCTGCCTCGTACGCGGCGCGGACCTCGACGGCAGTACGAGCTTTGGATACCGCAACCAATCGCACCCGGCTAGGAGACCGCCCCGTCCGACCTTCCGCTAGGCCGATGGCGGCGTTGACCGCCTCGATTCGCTTATCGCAGTCCACGCCGCAGTTTAACCCGACCGTCTTGAGTCGGTGCCCTAGGAACTGCAGAGAAATCGTACATCCCCATGGGCGATCGGCTGTCAAGCCTCGGGCGCGCCGTCCCGTAGAGTTCGCGTATGGACATCACCGGCCTGCTCGGCGAAGCCGTTGACCGCGGTGCATCGGATGTGCATCTGTCGGCGGGGCTGCCGCCCATGATCCGCGTTGACGGCGACATCGAACCGCTGTCCCGGGATCTCGTTTCCTCGGACGAACTGCGTGGGTGGATCAACGCCCACGCCGCGGCACCGGACCGGCAAGTTTTGGCCGAGGGCCGAGAAGCCGATTTCTGCCTGGCCGTCCCCGCGGTGGGCCGCTTTCGAGTCAATGTCTTCCAATCCCATCGGGGTGCGGGGGCGGTGTGCCGAACGGTCCCGACTACGGTGCCCACCCTGTCGGACCTGGGGCTCGGCCCGGCGTTTCGGCGAATCGCCGACGCCCCGCGCGGCCTCGTCCTGGTGACGGGTCCCACCGGGTCGGGGAAGAGTACGACGCTTGCCGCGATGATCGATCAGGTCAACGCGACGCGCCGAGGACACATCCTCACCATCGAAGATCCGATCGAGTTCATCCACGAACCGCGGAACTGCATCGTCAACCAGCGCGAGGTGGGTCGCGACACGTGCACGCTTGCCGATGCCCTGCGAGCGGCCCTGCGGGAGGATCCGGATGTAATCCTGATCGGCGAACTGCGCGACCTCGAGACCATTCGACTCGCGCTGACAGCCGCTGAAACGGGTCACGCCGTATTCGCCTCGCTGCACACGCCCTCCGCGCCCAAGGCCGTCGATCGCATCGTGGACGTGTTTCCGGCCGCCGAGAAGGAGACGATTCGCTCGATGCTGTCGGAGTCTCTGCATGCCGTGGTGTGGCAGACGCTCTTGAAGTGCCGTGACGCCACCGGTTCGGGCCTATGCGAGGGAACCCGCCCGGTCCGCGGTCGGCGAGTCGCCGCGCATGAGATCCTCGTGGCGACGACGGCGATCCGGAACCTGATCCGGGAGCAGAAGATCGCGCAGATCTACTCGGCGATGCAGACCTCGGCGGCGTTGGGCATGCAGACCCTCGACCAAAGCCTGCAGCGATTGGTTGCGAACGGCGCAATCAGCGAGAAGACGGCGCGCGACAACGCCCGCTTTCCGCCTACGGCAGGCGTTCGTTGAGCCAAGTCTCGCCGATCACCTGCGCGGCCTGCGTGTGTGCGGCGTCCGGCGGCGCACCCCGGGAGATCGCTTCGAAGGTTGAGAGACGCTCGTCGGCGTAGTCGACGGTCAAGTCGTATCGTGCGGCGAGTCGCTTCCCGAATCGTCGAGCTTGGGCGGAGCCTTCGCTGGGCGTCCCGTCCATGTTGATGGGAAGTCCAACGACGAGGCATTCGGGCTGCCATTCCGCGACGACAGGATCGAGAGCCTGCCAGTGCGGTTCGCCCGACTTGGCGGGAATAGTGGTAAGCCCCCGGGCGAGGTCAGCTTGCGGTTCGGCGACGGCGATGCCGATGTGCTTCATGCCGAAGTCGAAAACCAAGACCGTGCCACCGCCCCTCCCCGCCAAGGTGTTCATGCCACGCCGCCGTCGGCGGCGAACAACCGCCAATCGATGCCGAGTTCATGGGCGACCCGGTCGAGGCGTTGTTCGAAGGGGGTCTCAAACAGCACGTCGTGTGAACTGGGGGCGGTCAGCCATGCCCCCTCGGCCAACTCCTGTTCGAGCTGGCCCGCACCCCATCCGGCGTAGCCCAAGGCGAGCAGGAACTGGTTCGGCCCGCGTTCGTCAGCGATCAATTCCAGCATCTCGCGGCTGTACGAGACGGTCAGTCCGACTCCGCCGGCGCCTGCCGCGGGTTCGCTTCCTTCCACGCGCACGTCGTCGGTGTGCAGGATGAAGCCCTGTTGCGGTTCCACCGGGCCGCCCGACACGACCCTGTCGGCAAACGCGCCCTCGGGGCGCGCGTTCGCCGCCGCGGGCAAATCGAGTTGCTTCATCAGTTCGGCGAGCGTCAGGTCGAAAGGATGATTGACGACGAGACCCTGGGCACCGTCCTCGTTGTGTGCCCAGAGATAGATCAAACTGTCGCCGAAGAAGCTGCCGCGCAGCTTGGGCATGCTGATCAGGAACTCGCCGGCGTGCACTCGCCACTCCCGCAGCTTGTTCGTCGCATGACGGCTAGTTTACAAACGTCGCCCACCCATTGCGCACGTTTTGGCGGCCAGCCGGGCGCTCATGGCATCGGCGTTAGACGGTCCTTGCGAAACCGCCACCTCCGCTCGATGGCCAGCGAATCGAATCGGGCGCGCATGCTCGTTGTGAACGGCGAAAACGGCGCCGCGAGATGGACGATTCGCAGGGCACCTTCGTCGAGCAGCTTGTGCCCGCTCGACTCGAGTATTCGAGCGTCCTTCAGAGCGCCATCCGGATCGATGACCACGAGCAGCCGCAGGGTTCCCGACAGGCCGCGCGTCCGGGCCTCGCTCGGGTAGTTGATGTTGCCGACGCGCTCGACCTTGCGTCGCCAGGAGTCCAGGTAGTACGCGAGTTCCGGATCACCGCTCGGCGGTCCGGTCAAGCGGTGGACCCCCGGCGACGAGCCGCCGGTTTCGGTTGCGTCGAGATCTGGCGCAGACAGCGCCTCGGCTTGTGCCGTGATTGCCCGTGCGAGAGCGTGCGTCGTGGTGTCCGCGAGTACGCTCCCCGGCTCGGCGTCCCGGTTGGTTACGGACGGCATCGGCAGGGGTTCGGCGGCCTTGGGCGTTGTGATGGACGGCCTCGCCACCGCTTCCAGGTCCGGAGCAGACACTTTGGCCATGCTGGCCGTTTCGAAGTCGGTGGCCTCGGGCCGAGGGTCCGAAAACGGTTTCGGGGCCGAAATCGGTTTCTGACGCAGCACGATCTCGATGGTGGGCTTCGGGTCGGGCAGCCGCACCTCGGGAAGATCGACGTTCAGGAGAACCACGGCATGCAGTGCCCCGGCGACGACCAGGCAGACCGCGAGGCGCCGCCGATCGCCGGCGATGGTCGAGTCGGTATTCAAACCTTCTCCCTGCGAGGGGCAGGCCCCTCGCGCTCCCCCGCTGAGGGCTCTTTCTTGCGAGGGGCAGGCCCCTCGCGCTCCC
>JAPPAV010000074.1 GCA_026705345.1 Gammaproteobacteria bacterium | reverse complement strand
GAAAGGAACATGGCCCGTTTCAGAACCGGGGAACGTTCGCCGGGACCGTCGACGGAAACATCGCCCCAATCAAGGCGGAGTTGCGTTTTCCACCCTTCGCCCACCGCGCCTCCGGTTCGTCTGGGGACCGGCGCCGTGGACGAAGCGTGGAAAACGCACGCCCCTTGGCGTTCTGTTCGAGTTCGGGCGGCGGGACGGATCGCTGTGGAGTCGGCCTCAGGACTAGACGAGAGCACTAGCGGCGACGTCGCGGACCACGCGGTCCGCCCATGCCGCCAGAACCGCCCATTCCGCCGGGGCCACCCATTCCACCGCTTCCCATGCCGGAGCCGCCCATCTCCGGGCCTCCCATGCCGCCTTCCATGCCGCCTTCGGGGAACGGGTCGTCGTCGCCTGATTCCGTCCAGGCGAGCCCCGGCTTGGCTTTCTCGTCCTTCTCGCCGGCGAGTTCGGCGGCCACCTGGCTGTCCTGGAACTGCAGTTCGTGCAGGGTGTAGTAGATGCCCCGTTGCGCGATCAACTCGTCATGTGTGCCGAGTTCCCGAATCACGCCGTGGTGCAGTACCAGTATCCGGTCGCATTCCTGGATCGTCTGCAAACGGTGCGCGATGATGATGGACGTGCGTCCTTCGGTCAGCTTGTGCAGGGCGTCCTGGATGATGAGTTCGGTGCCGGTGTCGATGCTGGAGGTGGCTTCGTCGAGCACCAGGATCTCGGGGTCGGCGGCGAGTACCCGGGCGAAGGCCAGCAACTGCTGCTGTCCCTGGGACAGGTTGTGGCCGCGCTCGGCGAGTTCCGTGTCGTAGCCGTCCTCGAGTTCGCGGATGAACGGATCCGCGTTGACCACCCGGGCTGCCCATTCCACCCGTTCCTGCGAGATGTCGGGGTTGTTGAGCGAGATGTTCTCGCCGACCGTGCCGGAGAAGATGTGGAAGTCCTGCAGCACGACGCCGATCCGCTTGCGCAGGTCGGTGCTGGCGATGTGGTTCACGTCGTGGCCGTCGACGAAGATCATGCCGTCGTCGAAGTCGTAGAACCGCGCCAGCAGGCGGATCATCGTGCTCTTGCCGGATCCCGTGGGTCCGACGATGGCGAGTTTCTCGCCGGCGGCGATGTCGAAGGAGATGTTCTTCAGGACTGGTTCGCCGCCGGGATAGGCGAAGTTGACGTTACGGAACACGACCTCGCCGTTGAGGCGCTCGGGCAGGTTCACGGGATGCTCCGGCTCGTGCAACCGCTCGTCCCAGTCGAGCGCCTGGAAGACCCGCTCGCCGGATGCCATGGCCCGGAACAGGATGTTGAAGAAGTAGCCGACGCTGGAGACCGGCGCGATCATCCTTTGGATGTAGTCGGTGAACAGGATAAGCGTGCCGATGCTGATCGCGTTCAGCTCCACCAGGCCGCCGCCGTACCAGATTATGGCCACGGTGGCGATGCTGGACAGGCTCATGTTGAACGTCTCGAATGTGGTCTCGTAGGGAATCGCGCGGTACTCCTGGCGGCGGTTGTCCCGGTTGAGTTCGTCGTACTGCGCCATGTTCATCTCTTCGCGGCCCGAAAGCTGGACCACTTCGATGCCCATCAGATCTTCCTGAATGTACTGGTTCAGTGCGGAGACGGAGTCCCGAATGCGCCGGAAGATCTCACGCATGACCATGCGGAAGTAGTAGGTGGCGACCGCGGCCACGGGGATGATCGCGAGTCCGACCAGGGTTAGATGGAAGCTGTAGTGCAGCATGATGGCGAGCGCGAAGAAGAACGGCATCACGATGCCCGCTCTGGACACGAAACCGGTCAGGAGGTCGAACAGGTTCTCGATGTCGTTGGTGACCCGGGTCATTACCCGTCCAACGGCGACGTGGTCGTAGAAGGACGCGGGCTTGCGTTCGAGCGATGCGAAGAGATCGATGCGCAGGTCGCGCAGGGTCTTCAGCGACCCGCTGGTGAGCAGCAGTTGCTGGGCAACGCCCAACAGGGACTGCACGACGAAGATGGCGATGTAGAACAGCACCGCCACCGCGAGCGGCTGGATGGACAACACGTCTACGGACCATTGCAGTGCGTCCACGAGACCGTAGTCGGGCGCTTCGGCGGCCTTGTTCGGGACCAGGATCTCGTCGATGACTATCCGGTTCTGAACGACGGGCATGAGTACGCCCAGGCCCGAACCGACGATCACCAGGACGGCGCTCGCGATCAGCGTGACCCGGTACGGCTTCGCCCATTTCAGGAGCCGCAGGAACAGGCGCAGGTTCAGCGCCTGGTGGGTGAGTTCGGCGTCGAAGGCTGAGTAGTTGCGCGCCGGCTGCGCCTTGGTGGCTGCCCCGTTCATCCGTCGCCCGGTACGGCGGCAAGCGCCGGTGCGTCGTCGGCAACCTCGAGATCGCGCAGCAACTGGCTCTTGCGCGAGCGGTCGAGTTCCTGGTTGCTCTGCACGGCTTCGAGTTCGGCGTAGTAGCCGTTCCTGGCGAGCAGTTCCGCGTGGGTGCCGGTCTCGAGCACCCGGCCGTTGTCCACCACGTAGATGCGGTCGGCGTGACGCGCTGTCGAGACGCGGTGCGAGATCAGCAAGGTGGTCTTGGACCCGCGCAGGCGCTCGAGCCCGGAGAGGATCCGGTCTTCCGTCTCGGTATCGACGCTCGAGAAGCAGTCGTCGAGAAGCAGCACCTTGGCGTCCCGAATGAGCCCCCGGGCCAGGGTGGCGCGCTGCTTCTGACCACCCGACAGGGTGATTCCCCGCTCGCCGACGATGGTCGCCAGCTCGTCGGCCATTTCGCGGATGGTCGGCCCGAGTCCGGCGGCGTCGACGGCGTCCCAGATCGGTTCGTCCTTGCGTTCGGGATCGTCGTAGGTCAGGTTCTCGCGCAACGTCGCGGAGAACAGGAACGGATCTTGGGGCACCAGTGTCACGACCTCGCGCAAACTCCGCACCGGGAAGTCGCAAACGTCGTGGCCGTCCAGGAACACGCTGCCCTTGGGCGTATCGAGCAGGCGAACGGCGGCTTTTAGGATCGTGGATTTGCCGGAGCCGACCCGGCCAAGCAGCGCGACGGTTTCTCCCGCGTTCACGTGCAGGTCGATGTTGCTGATCGTCGGTCGGGGTGCGCCCGGATGCCGATAGGAGAACTTGCGGAACTCGAGGCGTCCCTCGATCGGGCCCGACGGCTGGAAGTGCGGATCGTCGACGACCTCGGGCTCGGCGTCGAGCACCTCGTAGAGCCGCTCGGTACCCGCCGCTGCGGCAACGAACATCGCCAGCGAATGGCCGATGGACGTCACCGACATGGTGACCATGGCGAGGTAGAAGGAAAACGCCGTCCACGTCCCGACGGTGATGTCCCCGGCCAGCACCAGCAACCCGCCGTAGAACATGATGATCAGCGGCGAGACCGTGGAAGTCGCCTGCATCGCTACGCCCATGAAGGTCTGGTAGCGCGTGGCGCGGTAGCACTTCTGGGCATACACCGTACTCGAGCGCCTGAAACGGGCGATCTCGTGGTCTTCTTGGGCCATCGCCTGGATCGTGCGGATGCCGTTCAGGTTCTCCTGGGCGAACGACGTGACCTCCGCCATTGCCTCCTGGCGTTCCCGATAGTACGGATACATCCCCCGGGCCATGATCCAGCCCACCATGCCGACGAAGGGCAGGGGTATCAGCGCCCAGCCGGCCAGCGCGGGCGCCTGGTGGATCATGAAGGCCAAGCCCATGAGGAACGTCATCAGGGTCTGCAGGATCATCACCCACCCGAACGATGCGGCCATGCGGACCATGCGGACGTCGTTGACCGCCCGGGACATGAGATCGCCGGTGCCGAAGCGGTTGAAGAAGGTCGGGCCCTGGAACTGGATGTGGTCGAACAGGCGCTTGCGCAGATCGTAGGTAATGGCGATCGAGATTCGCCGCAGCGCCCAGCGCGTGGCGATATAGATGCCCGAGTGGAGAATGACGATTCCCAGGATGCCAAGGGCGGGATAAACGTAGTTGGGCTCGATCGCCGCGTAGGACAGGCTGTCGATGGCGGTCTTCATGAGCAGGGGCTGGTACATCATCAGGGCGCGGGTGACCAAGAGCCCAAGCAGCGAAAACGCCAAGACCCAGCGGTATTGTTTCAGGTACGGGAACAGCCGTTTCAGGTGCCCCAGGTGTTTGAGCGACGAGCGTTCCCGCGCCGGTCCCTTTCGATAGCTGCCGAAACTGCTGCGGCCGCTGCTGTAGCTGCCGCCGAAGCTGCCGCCTCTCATGCTCACGACGAATTCCCCGTTCCGGCGTGCGTGCCTCGGACACGACCTGCCCGTTGGAGGCTTGTGCGGGTGGCGGTCATTGGTGCGCCGATTTGCGGCGGCGAAGTCGGTTGAAACGGCTCGGCGGATGGATGGGGGCTAGGCAAAACTTGGTGGCTAGGGTCGGGGTTGACCGACCATTCTACACCAAGTCGGGTTCGCCCCTGCCGCGGAGCGCCATGACGCTCCCCCCAATTTTCAAATTGACGCATTGCCGATGGACCTCGGTAGCGAAGAACTGGTGTAGTGTTCCGAACGCGACCACAACCCGTTCGGGAGGATCGAGTGCAACCTAGAATGTTGTCTGCTTTGGCACTGCTACTCTGCTGGGCTGCTGTTGGCCAGGAGGCGGAAGAACTGCGGGGGCGCGAACACTCGCTCCCGCTGATCATGGCGGACGGCGATCCGGAGCAGCGGCAGGGCTTCGTCCGGATCATCAACCACTCGGATGAACCAGGCACGGTCGAAATCGTGGGCATCGACGATTCGGGGATGCGGCATGGACCGATCGAACTGTCCATCGGTGTCCGGCAAACAAAGCACCTGAACTCCCAGGACATTGAGAACGGCAATGAAGGCAAGGGGTTGCCGGATGGGCTCGGCAACGGCGAGGGGGACTGGCGGCTGCTGCTCTACGGCGGCGGTCTCGACATCGAACCCCTGGCCTACATCCGCACCGAGCACGACGGCTTCCTGACCAGCATGCACGACGTGGTGCTGGACGCATCGCTCGGATATCGCGTGCCAGTCTTCAATCCGGCCAGCAACGTGAACCAAGAGAGTTCCCTGCGGCTGATCAATCCGGGCGACGCCGAAGCGAGTGTCACGATCACGGGTCGCGACGCTGCCGAGGATGAACAGGGGGCCGGCGGGACCGGTGAGTTCACGCTCTCGATCCCTGCGGGCGGCGCGCAGACCGTCACGTCCTCGGAACTGGAGACGGGCAACGCGGAGTCGGAAGGCATCGGCGACGGCACGGGCAAATGGTCCCTCGACGTTCGCTCGGATGCGCCGATCCAGGTCGTCAACCTGATGAGCACGGTCTCCGGCCATCTGACGAATCTCTCCAGCACGAACCCGAACTACCTCGGCGCGACCGGTCTTTGGCAGATTTCCTTCGAGGACGGCGAGGGCGGCGACGGTTTCATCGTTCTGCTCCCGGACAGCCGCATGTACGCCTGGCTTCCCGAAGCGGACGAGATCGACCGCGTCGCCCGGGCTACGTTCCGGACGACCGGGGAGGGAGTCGCGGGCTCGGGCGATCTCTACGAATCCGGCAAGGCCGAGCAGGTTGGTCTCGACGTGCAAGGCGGCAGCGAGGACTTCGAGTTCACCGCCGAGTATCGCTCCGGCGACTGGATTCGGGGCCAATACAACGTCGTGGGCGAGACTCCTCGATCATTCCACGGATGGGCGTTCACCGGCTTCGAACGCGGCGGTGCCACCGAGGAGATCGCGGGATTGTGGAGCCCCGAAGAGGACGACGCGGACTTGGACGGAGACTTCGAACCAGACGCCGAGGGTGGCGTTAGTTTCAGCTTTCAGGCGGGCGGGTTCACATGCAACGTGAGCGGCGCATTCGATCCGATCAATCCCGCATTCGCCGTCTACGAAGCCGACGTTACCATCACTTGCTCGCTTCTGATCCTTCCCCCGAGCATCGTCGACCTGGTCCTCGTGGTAATGGACAAGGCGGATGATCCGGCGGGCGGAGCCCGGGCGGTCGTACTGGCGGTCGTCCACGACGACCGGGAGCTCGGCTTCGGCACGATCTTTACGCTGGAACGCGAATAGGCGGCAGCTACTCCTCGACGACGAGCACCTCGCCGATCCGGGCCGCTTCGATCGCATCGGCGCAGTAGGGGAAGGACACCCATTCCTTGCTGCCGTAGAGTTCGGTCTGGTCGGCGAAGTGGGGCGAGTCGGGATCGCTCGACTGTGACGACAGGAGGATCGTCTCGGCCAAGGGACAGTCATCGTCCCAGGTGACGGCCTGGATGTAGCTGTTGCCGCTCCGGGGCCGGTAGCCGCCATCGCGCAGGCCTGGCGAGATGGCCCCGTAGACGCCGGCGTCCGCATGTCCGCCGTGGATGGGGAGGTCGACGCCGTTCCGGGTCACGAACTGCACGTCGCCCCAGGTCGCGTCGAGTTCGACACCCGCGTTGTCCAACCTCTGCACGGCCGCGCTTAGCGACTCCATGACGAGCTTGCGATTGCCGAGGCGGGACCGGTCGATCCCGCGGGGCGTGTTGAGTGGATCCGCCGGGTCGAAGTCCACCGCCCAGAAGTTCCTCGATTCGATCAGCACGTGGAAGTCGCTGCCGAGCTCGCGGTGGATCTCCCGCCAGAACTCGGTGAAAACCTGCGCGCCCCGGCTGTCGACATCGACCTTCCGATCCCAGCCGTCGAGCACCTGGCAGGCCCCGAGCGCACGCTCTTCGTCGGCGTCGCTGCCGTCCTGCGCCGCGCAGATCGCCAGCACGTCGTCGAGAACGACCTCGGCGGCGTAGACGCGGTTGCGGTACATGAACGCCTTCAGCGAGTCGAGCGTGAATCCTGGCGAGGTGTCGAGGCCGTCCGTAGCGTCGCGCCGTTCGGCGACCATGATATGGCCGATGCGGGTGCGCAGGCTCTGCTGGGTATTCTCGCGGCCCAGCCAGCCGAAGACCGGCGAAAACCCCGTGATCGGATTGGCGGCGTTGGAGAGCCAATAGCTGTCGTTGCCATTGCCGACGTAGTCCGTGGTGAGGAGCTTGGGCCGGGCCTCATAGCCGTAGAGGTTGGAGTCCGGCGGACTGTCCGGGTCTTCGCCCCACTCGCAAGCGGCGGCACTGCCATCGAGGGTGACCAGGGCGTTGTTCGAGAAAGCCGCGAGCACGCGGCCGAGGTCCGTCGCGCACGCCTCGCGCTGCGCTTCGGTCACGTGGGGGACGGCGGCGACCTCGCCGTAGAAGGCGGTGCCGTGTCGATCGGCGGCAAAGGTGTGGAATATCGGTACGCCGATACCCTTGAGTGCATCGGTGAATTCCTCGATGGTGGCCGCCTGGCCCATGGCAAGGTACTGGTCGACCGTCATGGTGCTGCGCAGCGCGTTGGCGTCCCGGAACGTGAACACGTTGCCGTTGAACATCGGCCAGCCGGCCAGTGTCGAACTCAGCACGCCCAGGTCCACGATGGGGCCGTAGTGGGACCGGTAGAAGGTGTGGGTTCGTGTCTCGCTGGACTCGTCGTCGAGCTTGACTTCGATTTGGACGTCGTGGGCGGTGATGTCCCGCCATTCGTCCCCGTAGCGGTACTGGAGTGGATCGTTGGGATTCAGTTGCAGCTCGTAGAGCGTGAACCGCGTCGCGAAGGACGTGGTATGGGTCCACGCAACGTCGCCGTTGAAGCCGATCCCGACCCATGGAATGCCGTGCAGCGCGGCCCCCGCAACGTCGTATTCGCCCGGGATCGTAAGATGCAGTTGATGAAATGCCTCCGGGCCTACCCAACTCCGATGGGGATTGCCGAGTAGTAGGCCACGACCGGTCTGGCTGAGATCGCGGCCGACGGCGAGGGCATTGCTGGCACTGTCCGGGCGACCGAAGTGGTGCGCGGATTGGCGCAGGTCCCGTCTCAAGATGTCCACATCGGGATCGGCCATGCCGGTGGACGCCGATTCCTCCGGCCCGGCGACTGCGGCAATGCTCCGCCGAACCGTACTCTGGTCGGAACTACCGGCCATCACGACCCGCGAGATCAGCATCCAGACGTCCACCGCATCGATTTCGTAGACCCAATCCGCATCGCGGCACCCGGCATCGCCCGCCGGCAGGTTGCCGACACCGGTTTCGCGGAGGTAGCGGTTCATGCCGGCGGCGAACCCTTGCGTGAGTTGGAATGCATTGGATTCGCGGTTCAGGTAGTTCTCGGTGAACGCCTCCTTGGTGCCGAACAGGAAACGCAGCACGAAATCCGTGGCGAGGTCGCCGCCGGCCTCGCCGAAAAACTCGCCGGACCGGCTCGTGGCGTCGACGATTGCCCGCATCGCCACGCAGAAGTTGTCCTGGGCATAGGCATACCCGTAGCCGTAGCCGAGGCCGCCCCAGTCGTCGGCCTTGATATGCGGAATGCCGTAGGCGGTACGCCGGATCTCGGCCTGGTAGCGGGGCTCGGGATCGGGCGGCGTGTTGGAGGAACAAGCCGCAACCCATAGCACGAGACCGACAAGAGGCGTAGCGCCCCAAAGCCGGGGCCGGCGCTTCGCATTCGCTGTGCGCCGCCTCCGCCTCCGGCCCAGCCACGCCGACCTGCCCATGAAACAAACGCCACGGTCGCAGGCTCCCTTTGGCGTTTGTTCCATGCGAGGGGACGCCCTTGTGGCGTCCCGCACCGATCGAACCGAAGCCATGAAAAACAGGGCGACGATAAGCGTCGCCCTACGTCGCCGCGGTGGTCTGCAACTCCACGAACTCGCGGTAACGACCACCTTCCCGGGCGAGTAGCTCGGCATGGCCGCCTTGCTCAACGACGCGGCCTTCTTCCAGGAAAACGATCTTGTCGGCGTTGGCGATGGTCGACAGCCGATGCGCGATGATGATCACCAGCCGGTCCTTGGCGGCTTCGTGCAGAGACTGCACGAGGTACTCCTCGGTCTCGGGATCCAGGGCGGAGGTCGGTTCGTCCAGGATGAGGATCCGGGAGTCCCGGAGCAGCCCCCGGGCGATGGCGATGCGCTGTTTCTGGCCCACCGAGATCCGGCTGCTGGTCACCGTGCCGAGCTCGGTCTCGTACCCCTCGGGGAGCGACATGATGAAGTCATGGATGCCGGCGATCTTTGCCACCCGTTCGACTTCCGATTGGTGCGCGTCCGGCTTGCCGTAGCGGATGTTGTCGAGGATCGAGTCCCGGAACAACTGCGTCTCCTGGAACACGTAGGTGACCTGGCCGCGCAGGCTGTCGAGGGTCAGGTCGTTGACCCGGCGGCCGTCGATCCGCACCTCGCCAGACGTCGCCTCGTGGAATCTCGGGATCAGGTAGGCCAGGCTGGTCTTGCCGGCGCCGGTGGGACCCACGAAGGCGACGATTTGACCGACCTTGGCGTCCAGGTCGACGCCTTCGAGAGCGCGCCGGCCGTCGGGAAAGACCAGGCCGGCCCCCCGCATCGTCACGCCTTCCCGGATGGGCGGCAGCGTCTCGCGCCCGAGGTCGTCCTCCGGGGGCAGATCCATCATGGCGAACACGCGGCGCATGGCGGCGACGTTGTCCTGGAACCGGATCCAGATCCAGGCGAGTTCCTGGGCACGGCCCCGTAGCTGGCCGATAATGCCGAGCAGGACCCCGAAGTCCCCGACCGATAGCTTCCCGTCGAACACCATAAGCAGCACGTAGCAGAAGAAGAACAGCTCGATGACCTGGTTGAAGGCGCCGTTGACCCAGCCGATGCACATCCACACCAGGGACTGGACGCGGTGTCGCTTGAACGACTCGTTGCTGTCGTCGCCGAACCGGCCCCGTTCTTTCTTGTTGCCGCCGAGACTCTGCACCGCGAGCACGTTGTCCATGCCTTCCTCGATGGTGCTCGTGGTCAGGGCGCCGGCGGCCCGGGCGGCTTGGCCGCGTCGGCGCACGATGGGCGCGAACAGGGACGACACGCCGAACCAGAGCGGCAGGATGATCACCGTCATCCAGAGCAGTTCCGGGACCGTGGGGTAGGCACTCAGCATCGTCAGGGCGGTGACCGTGAACAGCGTGGTCGTCATCACCGGGGTGTGCACGATCTGGTAGAAGATCTCGTTGATCTGCGGGGTGTCGTAGAGCACCCGGTAGATGGAGTCCCCGATGCGCTGGTCCTCCAGCCGGGTCATGGACAGCCCCATGATGCGGTGGAAGACATGGGACCGGATGGTGTGGTTGAGCGCCTGGGTCAGACGCATGTTCATGGTGAATTCCACGTACCCGTAGACCCCGCCGAGGCTGCTGTGGCCGCCGTGCAGGGCGTTCTCGACGCTCGTCGCGTAGTCCCGGCCTTGCAGCAAGCCGGACTCGACGTTGTCGCGGTAGCCGGGGTAGGCGCCCATGAGGAGCATGAGGCCGACACCGACGATGGCTAGGAAGATCAGGATCTCGAACGCCGAGTAGCCCTGCAGCATGTCCAGCACGGGGGTCATGTAGGCCGGGTACTGCTCGGCTTCCGCGATGGGCACGCCGAGTACGACGTGATCGATCAGGATCTTGCCGAGCCACGTCAGCACGAAAATCGGTATGGCCTGGCCCACCCAGGTCATCGCGAGCTTTACGATCGACCGCCCGATGAAATAGCGCAGGTAGCTGGCCGCGCGTAGGATGATCCGAGCCGACTGCTTATAGGTGATCGTCGTCTCGGTGTCGATCAGACTCGCACGGAGTTCGAGGTCGCGCTCCCGTTGGCGAAGCGTGCGCCTGCGGCGTGGCGTGGTGGCGGGGTCGGACATCGCTACTGAGTCCCCGTCAGGTTGGACTCGGCCTCCACGAACGCCCGGTAGCGGCCGTCCTCGAGACCCATCAGGGTGTCATGGTCGCCGCTCTCGACGATGCGTCCGCCGTCGAGATAGACGATGTTGTCGGCCCGGCGGATGGTCGATATGCGGTGGGTGATGATGAAGATCGCCCGATCGCGGCCCCACTCGGCGAGGTTCGTCATGACCCGGAGTTCGGTTGCCGCATCCAGCGCGGCCGTCGGCTCGTCGAGCACGAGAATCGGCGTGTCGCGCACTACCGCCCGGGCGATGGAGAGCCGTTGGCGCTGGCCCGTCGACAGCTTGCCGCCCCGGTCGGACAGCCGGGTGTCGAGACCGAGCGGCAGGCCGTTCACGTAGTCGTCCATGCACGCCACGCGCACCGCTTCGCGTACCGCGGCGTCGTCCGCGCCCGGCGCGACGTAGCGGATGTTGTCGCGCACCGACATGGCGAACAGCACGTTTTCCTGCAGCGCAATGGCGATGTTGGCGCGCAGTGACTCGACCTGGTAGTCGCGCACGTCCCGACCGTCGATCGAGATGGCGCCGCCCTGGGTGTCGAACAGGCGCAGCAGCAACGTCATCAACGTGCTCTTGCCGGATCCCGTGGGACCGATGATGGCGGTGATGGTTCCCTTTGCGGCGGCGAAACTCGCGTTGTCGAGTACGGGGCGACCGGGTTCGTAGGCGAACCGGACGTTGTCGAAGCGGATCTCCCGTTCGAACCGCGTCAAAGGCACGGCGTCGGGCCGGTCCTTCACGTCGGGCTCGATATCCAGGATGTCGAACACGCGGCGCAGTCCCATGGCCATGTCCTGGGCCATCATCCAGCCGCGCAGAACCCAGCGGATGTCGCCGCTCGATTCGCGGAACTGGTCCTCGGTCCAACGGAACGTAGCCAGGTTCCAGATCACGTAGCTGAGACCGAGGAGGCCGATCAGCTGGGCGGCGAACGCCGGATCTCCCCGGTTCGTCCACATGGCCATGGCGAACTCGCCGCCGATGAAAAATGTGGCGGCCAGTGTGTACATGATGATCGTGACGTAGGCCATGAGGATTCGGACCCGGTAGGCCGCGTTGAAGGAAGTGATGGCGTCGTCCTCGAAGCGTTTCTGGGCCTGTTCCTTGGTGCCGAACGCCTTGATGAGCTTCATGGCGCCGAACGTCTCCTGGATCGTGGCGGTCACATCCGACGCCGTCGCGCGATAGGCCAGTGCCCGTACACGCATCCGGGGCATTGCCCAGTACGCCCACATGAAGGCCGGAATGAGCAGCGTGGCGGCCATCAGGCCGAGCCAAGGGCTCAGCAGCGTTACCAGGACCACGCAAACGAGGTAGCTTCCGGTGGCCAAGGTCATGGCGAGCAGGTGGCCGATGACCGAGGTCACCATGGCGCTGTCCTGGTAGATGCGGAAGATCGAGTCGCCGGTGCGGTGGCCGCTGTGGTAACTCATCGACAACTGGTGCCAGCGTTCCACCAGGGCAACGCGAAGGTCCTGGTTGATGTGCTGCATGATCCACAGGTTGTAGTAGGGATTGACGAAGGTGTTGAGCGGTGACTGGGTCACCCACACGATCACGGTGAGTTTGACGTAGAGCCACATCAATTCGACCCTCTGTTCCCGCGTCAACTCGCCGACAGCCGAATAGGCCCATTCGGGCACGCCGAAGAACGCCGCGATTTCCTGGAGCGACGGTGCCAGGGGTTCGCCTTGGAGCAGGTTCTGATTGACGAGATCCGCGTAGATCAGGCCCAGCGCGAGGCCCAGGAAGCGCTGACCGAAGTTGATGGCGTAGAAGTACACCAGGTGGGTAGCCGCGCGGATCCGGAACTCCAGGCGGGTTTCGCCGTTGTGGCGGAAGCGGAACTGCACGGTCCACCCGAAGATGCAGGCGGCGAGGACGGCTGTGCCGTAGAGCTTTGGCGGCCAGCCATCCATGAAGAACCCGGAGAAGGTCACCACGCCGATTCCGGAAATGATGGTCGCAGCTATGGACGTCATCTGCCATCGTCCCGGGGGCGCGAACGCGAGCCCGAACATGGACACCGCGATGGCGGCCGTCGGTGTGTACATAAGGAACCAGGGCCAGTCGAGGGTCGCCGGCACATAGCCCGTAGCAGGTCCTGCGACCGCAATGGCGGTCACCAGGAACGGCGCATAGGCGAAGCTGTAGCCGTCGCTTGCCAGGACTTCTGCGGTGGTCGTGCCGAGGCCTTTGCCGGGGATCCACCAGCGGCCGAGGAAGTAGTAGCGGATGTAAGGCCAGGATCTCAGGAACAGGTAGAGGACGTCGCGGAACCCGCTGTTGTCGGAGTCGGCGCCGGGCTTGCGGTCGGGCGGCAGGTACCCGGGGCCGAACATGGGCATCGCCCGGGATCTAACCCGATTCGCAGCGATGTCCTGGGCGCTGTCAGACACGTCCCTCACCCCACGGCAAGCGCATCACCAATTCGCGGCGGCGTCAAGGACTGTTTCGGCGACCGGTTTTCGTCGGGGCGGGGCCTCCGCCGTCGTCACCTGTGCGAAGGTTGACCGTCCGCTCGCACGGCCTGGTACGAAGGGCCTGGTCAGCGCTGCAACCCAAGGTGTTGTTCTTGTGGGACAAATGCGGAATTTCTCCCTAACTAATTATTTTAATTGACTTTTTATTGACCAACGGACGGTTGGTCGGTACGCTCTTCGTATGAGCTTGGCAGCGGTAGGTCGAGTAGCCATGGATGATGGCGAGGCAACGAACAGCAAACCCACCCTCGAGACGCGCGTGGCGGCCGTCCAGACCGACGTCACCCACTTAACGCGTCGCGTCGACCAGGTCGAACGCAGCATCGAGCAGACCCGGGACGAAATCAAAGAGATGCGACGTGAGCAGGAGGGCAACCTCAAGCTGACGAAGAATGAACTGAAGTCGGACATGCACCGCATGGAGGAGCGGCTGAAGTCGGACATCCGGGAGGTCTTCGCCGGTCTCAAGGAGATGATCCGCGACCTCAAGGCCGACAACACCGAGGTGAGGTCCGCGATGAGAACCGAGTTGGGTCACGATAGGAAGGTGCTCTACGCGCTTTGCGTGACCGCCATCGTGATGATGCTCGGTCTGCTCGGCAAAGGCGTGCTCTATTGATCGCGCGAGTGATCGGACAAAGGTGCCGGCGCCTGGCCCTCCCACAATAGGTAGGACCGTCCGGACGGCAGGTCTTCCCAGGTCTCCTGGGCACCACCGGGCCAGTCAACGGTCAGCTCCTCCAGCAGGGGCGCATCGCCCAAGCCGATTGTGACGGGCAGCTCGACCTGTGAAAGGTAGCTTCGGGCCGGATTGACGACGCGAACCTGCCGATGGCCGGCCACTGAGGCGGTCACGACGGCGCCGAACGCGTGCCGGTTCGCCGTTCGCGAGGCGAGTTTCACGCGCACCCAGTTGTGACCGAGCGCTTGGTCGTTGCGCAGCAGCACGGCGCGACCGCCGACCTGGGTAATGGCGACGTCGAGATCGCCGTCGTCGTCGATGTCGGCGTAGGCGGCGCCGCGGCCGACGATCGGTGCGTCGAGGTCGCCGACCCGGTCGAGCAACTCGTAGCGACGCGGACAGTCCTTCCCGCAGTTCCAGAACAGCTGGGTTGGCTGTGCATAGCTCTGGCTGGCCTGGACGCGCCGGATCTCCGGTTCCACGTGGCCGTTCGCCGCCAGCATGTCCAGGCGGCCGTCGAGGTCGGCGTCGAAGAAGAACACGCCGAAGGTCAGCGCGCGTCGGCTCGGCGCCCCGACGCCGGACACGATGGCGTCGTCGCTGAACAGCCCCTCGCCGGGGCGGGCCACGTAGAAGGACGACATCTCGTTGGCGAAGTTGCCGATCACCACCGCGAGCTTGTCGTCGTTGTCGAACCGGGCGGCATCCACGCCCATCGCGCCCGTGGATGCGCCGCCGGCGTCGAAGGCGAGGCCCGTTTCCACGCCGGTCTCTCGGAACCGGCCTTCGCCTTGGTTCAGGAACAGGAAGTTGCGAACCGTGTCGTTCGCGACCACGAGATCGGGGCGGCGGTCGCCGTCGACGTCCACCGGGAGGACGGCCAACGCCTTGCCGACCGGTTGACCGGTGGACGGGTTGGAGACGCGCACCCCGGCGTTCTCCGAGATGTCGACGAATGTCCCGCCGTCGTTCCTATAAAGGTACGAGTCCGTGCCGGGGAAGTCGGTTGGCGGGCCGTAGGCACGGCCGATACCCGTGAGCCGGTAATCCACCTCCCGATCGATTTCCGGAGACCAGGCGACGTAGTTGCACGCGAACAGGTCGAGGTCGCCGTCGTCGTCGATGTCGACGAAGGCCGCACTGGTGCTCCACGCATCCGCACCGCCGGCGACGCCCGCCTCGGCGGTGACGTCGACGAAACCCTCGCCGCTCGAGTTCCGGAACAGGCGGTTTTCGCCCACGGCCGTGACGAAGACGTCCACGAAGCCGTCGCCGTCGAAGTCGCCGGTGGCGACCCCCATGCCATAGAGCGCGAATGCCATGCCGGTCGCCTCGGATACGTCCTCGAACGACCCGTTCCCGCGGTTCCGGTAGAGCTTCGAGGTCGGAAGCGAGGCCGGTTGCGGTCGCCAGGGCCACGTCGTCGAGTTGATGAACAGGAGATCTTGGTCGCCGTCGTTGTCGTAGTCGAAGAAGGCGACGCCACCGCCCATGGTCTCGGGTAGCAGCCGTTCGCCATACGCGCCGGCGTCATGGACGAAGTCGATGCCGGCCTCGCTGGTGACGTCCGTGAACACCAGCCGCGGCAGGGTAGAGACGGCGCGGACCGGCTCATTCGGTCCGCCAGGCTGATGTTCGGCGGGCGCTTCGCCGGCGGGTTCGCGCGTCGTCCACCAGAACGTCGCCACGGCGACAACGGCGATCGCTCCGGCGAACACCAACGACAGGCGCATCGCGCGCCGGATTCGATCCTCCCCGTTGCGATGCTCGGGATCCTGTTCGGTCACGCCGCTATGCTCTTCCTTTCCTCAGACGCGGCGACACGTTAACACTCGAATCAAGTTCCAGGCCGGGCAGTGGTCGCGGGTGGTCCTCCGCCGAGCCCGAATGCTCCGGGGCGTTGCAGGTCGTAGACCACCACCGCTTCGGCAGCGTGGTTCGCGGCCGGATCTCGACGCCGTGCCGCGGCGATCGCCCGGTCCTTGGCGTTGTCGTCGGGACGGTAGGTGTCGTGTAGGCGCCGGTGGCGGTCCTCCGTGTCTTCATCGCCGAGCCGTGCGGCCACCTGGGCCATTCCGTAGTGTGCCGCCACGTTCTCCGGGTCGACGGCAAGGGCTTGACGGAATCGGGCAGCGGCAGCTTCGAGCCACTGTCGCTCGTATTCGGTGGACGTGGACAACTTGGCGCGTTCGAACAGGCTCCTGCCAAGCGTGTTCAACAGTCGGTAGTCCTTCGAGAAATCGAAGCCACGCCGCCGCGCTGCCTCGAAGCGAGTCTCGACCAACGCCGTAAGGGCCTCGATGGCGGCGTCGAACTCGCCGTTCTGGAGGTCGACCAACGCGCCGAACCAGGCAACCGACCAAGGATATGCACCGTTGGCCGCCGCCCGCCGCAGCGCGGCGCCGGCTTCGTCGAGGCGTCCCTCTCGGATCAGCACCCGGGCGAGGTTCACCTCACCCTCGGCGCGGCCCAATCCCGCGACCTGTTGGAAAGCGGCTTCGGCCTGGCGCAGCGCCCCGCTGTCTGGCTTGGCGAGGAGTCCGATCCCGTAGTCGTTCCAGCGCTGCCAAACGGGGATGTCCGGCGCACTCAGCTCGCTGGCAGGCTCAACGGGGAACGCGACCTTGTCACTGGCGATGGTCGTGATCGGCAACGTGTTCCCGGCGAACGCTTCACCTTGGAAGTGGCGCATGTAGATCGTGTCGAACTTCCGGTAGTGCAGTCGCGCCGTGACCGTGAGCGGGCCGTCGAGTTCCTCCGGTACGGTCAGGCGGTAGTGCGCGACGCTGGCCGCGCCGGGGGGTATCTGGTGGTTGTAGAGCGGCGTGAAGATGTCCTCGGCATTGCGCCGGTCGATGCGGTTGCCGTCGCGGTCCAGTACGTAGGCGTTGACGAAGTGGGAGTAGGGGTCGACTGCCTGGTCGTCGGGACTCAGCCCACCGCTGATGCCGATCACCGCATCTCCGTCGAACGCGGCGACCTCGAGCCACACCTCGTTCGAGTCCGCCGTGCCCTGGGTGAAGGTGTGGCCGAGGGTGAGCGTCCGCAACACCACTTCGATAACGTACTCGCCACCCGGAACAAGCGTCGGTACTTCAGGACGCAGCGGCGCGGTCAGCGGCGCGTCGATGGCCGCGCCGGAACGAACGCCGAAGATATCGACGCGGAGCGAACCTTCGAGGAACTCTCGATGGGCATCGTTGACGGCGTCGGGGAAGCCCAGCAGATGGGCAAGTGCGGTGTTGGCAGCGGGGAAATGGTGACCGTGCACGGTCAGGGCGCCGCTCAAGTCGTTGCGTTTCGCCGCGAAGTCGTCCGATTCGAGGAGCGGCATGTGACACCGGTTGCAGTTTTTCTCGGCCTGCGGCGGGTAGTAGAAACTCGATACGCCGTGGCCGGAGACGCCGCTTAGGAGGAATGCGTCGTAGTGGTTCTGACCGCGCAGCCACTTGTAGCTGTTCAGTGCCACGGGCAGGTGCACCTTGTGGCAGGTGCCGCAGAACTCCGCGGATTTGTGCAGAGGCTTCAGGAAGGTCCGCTTGTGCAGCGCCGGTTTCGCCTTGATCAGAAAGCCATTCAGCCAGGAAGCGACGGCGTGGTGCGAGCGTGAGAAGGGATACCGTTCGGGAACGCCGATGACGTAGTCGGCATTGCCGCGCACGCTGCCGATGGCTTCGATGGCATGGCAACTGACGCAGGTGATGCCGGCGTGCGCCGTGGGGTCGCGCACGTCGTCGAATTCGGGATCGTCGAACCGGCCGCTGAACAGGGGCACCGGGTCGTGGCAGCCGGCGCAGAAGCGGGCGGCGTGGACGTTGCCGTCCCTGGCCAGAACGGATTCGCGGGTATTGCGTACCGAGAACAGGTACGCGGGATTGTTGAACGATGCGAACCGGTGCGCGCTGTATTGCCACTGGGCATGGGCGTCCGGGTGGCAGCTTGCGCATTCTTCGTCCCGCATCAGCTCCGCCGGGACGATGTGGCCTCGCGTGGAGGTGCGCGCCAGAGCGGGCTGGAAGTCCGCTTCGGCGTCGATGTCGGCTTCCCGGGGCTCGGCAATCCACAGGCACAGGATGCCCACGACGACGCTGAGTGCGCCGATGCCGAGTCCCGCCGACCACCGAATGCGCCGCCCGGCGAGGCGGTGCAGGACGAACAGCCAGCCGACGAGCACCGGCGTCGCGACGTGCGCCCAGTACGCGACGGCCCGCAACGCCGGGTCGCGCAACTCGATGAACGGAATGCCGCGGGTCAGCCCGAACCCGGTGGCGAGCAGCAGGATGACGCAGCCGAACAACGCCAGACCGAGACGTACCGCTAGGCGGTTGGGGCGGCCGACGGCGCGCTTGAGGTGCATGACGCCGTAGACCAGAACCGGCAGCGTGATCGCGACGCCGAG
Source organism: Gammaproteobacteria bacterium (assembly GCA_026705345.1). Classification (GTDB taxonomy): domain Bacteria; phylum Pseudomonadota; class Gammaproteobacteria; order Pseudomonadales; family Azotimanducaceae; genus VXYL01. The sequence continues at coordinate 1,315 of JAPPAV010000074.1, read as the reverse complement.
CACCAGGTGGCCGAGGAACATCGACAGGTAGACCGCATCCTCTAGGCTCTCGCCGGTCAGCCACTCGCGGTAGGTGATCGCACCGAGATAGGCCGAGTTGAGGACCAGCAACGAAAACAGGACCAGGACCGCGAGCAACAGCTTGCGCATGCCGGGGCCAACGACCGGTATGGCCCGGGAAGCTAGTTTTTCGGTCACTCGTCGGTTGTCCGCACGCGCCACCAGCAGGCAAACGCGTTGTATAACTTGCCAACTGTCGAGTCGCAAGCGGCGTGAAGCTGACGACAGTGGCCCTAGGCACGCCGCAATTCCGGTCGGCGTACACGTCGGTACGACTTAGCAAAACGGGTGCAACCCACAAGGCGTTGATTTGCCTTATGGATCGGGCAACCTACTCGTAACTATATGTTCGTAAAGATTTTTTGTTGCCTTGCCGGTCGAACGGCGCTAGTCTTTTCGCATGGCTACAGCGCTTGCAGAGAAACCGATTGCTCGAGGAACGAGCCGGGAGGCCACGATGACGGAAACCGAAAATCCCATTGGCGAACGCGTCGCCGCTGTCGAGACGGACATCAAGCATGTCCTGGAGGGCATCGTGCGCATCGAAGGCAGCGTGGCGAGAATCGAGAATGTCGTCATCAAGGAGAATAACGAGAGGCTCCAAGCGGACATTGCCAGGATCGAGAACGTCGTGATCAAGGACGCCGTCTCAAGACTCGAGACCGGTATTGCCAGGGTGGACCGCCGGCTCACCGAGACGAGGGACGGGCTGAAGTCGGACATCGCCCGCGTCGAGGAGGGGCTCGCCGAGACCAGGACGGTGCTCAAGTCGGACATTGCCCGCGTTGAAGGCAGGATCAAGGAGACCAAGGAGGATTTCCAGCAAGTCAACCAAACCCTCTTGGTGGCGATAGCCGACAACAAGAAAGCGCTCTACGTGCTCTGCGGAACGGCCATCGCGGGAATCGTCGCGGCCCTGCTGAAGGGCAGCTTCTTCTAGTCCGGTTGGATCTTGCGCTACAGGCCTTGCCTGAACCGCACGTTGTACCGGGCGTGGAGCCTATCCCGTTTGGCCAGCATGCTTGGATCCGCACCCTCGGGGACGGGCATCGGATCGAGCGTGGCCCCATCGAGCGTGTAGAGATCCATGTCCTTGGCCCAACCGTGGAAGACGATGCGGAAGACCCGTCGGTGCCCCGGGGGTGCCTCGGGCGGCGCGTCGAACTCAAGGTGGACTTCCTCGCCGCTCGAAATGATCGCCAGCGCCCCGTCGAGGTCGCGAACCAGTTCCCGCGCATCGCCGAAGGATGTGTAG
>JAPPAV010000020.1 GCA_026705345.1 Gammaproteobacteria bacterium | reverse complement strand
AATTCCCGCATCGCTCCATGGCAAACGCCGGCCATCCACCTCCTGGTAGTCCTCGTGGCCCTTCCCGGCAATCACCACCACGTCGCATGCGTCGGCGTGATCGAGCGCCACACCGATGGCTTCGCGGCGGTCCGAGATTCTGAGCACCGCATCCGGATCCTCGAAACCCTTCATGACGTCGTCGAGGATCCGATCGGGAAGTTCGGAACGCGGGTTGTCGGTGGTTGCCACCACAATGTCGGCGCCCGACTCCGCCGCGCGCGCCATCAGCGGACGCTTGCCCGGATCGCGGTCGCCGCCGCAACCGAACACAGCGACCAGACGTCCACTTCCCACATGCGAGCGGACCGCGGCCAGCACCGCATTGAGCCCCTCCGGCGTATGGGCGTAGTCCACGAATACCATCGGGCGCGTTGCAATCGCCTGCATCCGGCCGGGGACGCCCGGCAGTTCCTTCATGGCGTCTACCACCTCGCCTAGACCATCGCCGAGGGCGCAACACGCCGCCAACACGCAGGCGGCGTTGTAGACCGAGAACTCGCCGAAGAAGGCGGCGAGGCTGAACGAGTGCCGTCCCCAGGGCGTGATCCAGGTGCCATGGATGCCGTTCCGGTCGAAGCTCAGATCCGTCCAGCGCACGGCGCCGGTCCGACCGACCGCGAGCACGTCCGTTCGACCGGCTGCGTCCGCCGCAATCGCCCCGCCGGTGGGGTCATCGACGTTGACCACCGCCACGGGGAGCCGACGTTCGAAGAGCTTGCGCTTGGCCGCCGCGTAGCGCGCCATCGTGTGGTGGTAGTCGAGGTGGTCTCGGCTCAAGTTGGTGAAGACGCCGACGTCGACATCCACCTCGTCGAGACGACCCTGGTCCAACGCGTGCGAACTCGCTTCGAGTGCCACGCGGGAGATGCCGTGGTCGACCAGCTTTCTCAGCCGCGCCTGCAAGACCAACGGATCCTCCGTGGTCAGCGTCGCAGGCCCCAAATCGGGCGGTATGCCCCACCCCAAGGTTCCGACGTAGCCCGCCGTCTCGCCAGTTCCCCGGATGCGCGCGATGTTGTACGCCACGGTCGTCTTTCCGTTGGTTCCCGTGACGGCGATGATCTCCACCGCTTTGCTCGGCGAGTCATAGAATCGTGCGCCGAGGGCACCGAGGTCCCGCACGATGTCGGGTGCCACGATGTACGGGACTGCCGAGTCCACCGGTCGCTGGGCGATAACGGCGACAGCGCCGGCGTCAACGGCATCCCCGACGAAGTCGTGGCCGTCGAACGCGTTCCCGCGGCGTGCGACGTACAGGTCACCCTGCTGCACGCGACGTGAATCCGAGGCGATCCCCGAGACCTCCAGTACAGGTGCCTCTTGGTCGTCCAGCAAGCGGCGCAGGTCCATCGTACGTCTCATGAGGGACGCGCCGCTTCCGGGCTGACGCCGGCAACCGTCGCCAGGGTGCCACGTGACGGTGGGACACCCAGAATCCGCAATGCTCTCTCGACCACCGCGGCGAAAACCGGCGCGGCAACGGTCCCGCCGCCGATGTTGGCGCCCCGGGGCTCGTTGATGACCACGACGAGCACGACCCGGGGATCGGCGGCCGGCGCGAATCCCGCGAAAAATGCCACATGGGCCCGCTCGTCGTAGGTGCCGAAATTCACCTTCCGCGCCGTGCCCGTCTTGCCAGCGGCCGTATAGCTCGCCGGTTGCGCCCGGGGTGCGGTACCGCCCGGAGCAAGGACGCCGCGCATCATCTCGGCTACCGCCTCGGCGTCCCGGCGGGCGAACACCGGCTGACTGCTGGCGCGAACGCGAACATCGTCGCGGAGTATGGTCAGATCCCGTCTAATGCCGTCGTTTGCGAGCATCAGGTAGGCCCGGGCGATTTGCATCGGCGTGACCATCACGCCGTAACCGTAGGCCAGGGTCGCGCGTCCGATGCGCTTGTCGAGATCGGCCGCGGACAACAACCCGAGCTCCTCCCCGGGCAGGTCGCAGCCGGTGTAGTCGCCGAAACCCGCTCGTTGGAATGCGTCGAACACGGCACGTTCGGGCAGGTCGAGCGCCATCTTCGAAATGGCAACCTGACTCGACTTGGCAAGCGCGGTGGATACCGTGATCCGTCCCCGGTTGGAGGGATCCTCGATGGTCTTGCCCCCGATCCGCACATAGCCGGGATGCGTATCTATCTCCGTTTCCGGTGTGAAGACACCCGCTTCCAAGGCAGCGAGGACCGTCAGCGGCTTCACGGTGGATCCGGGTTCGTAGAGATCCGCGATCGCACGATTGCGCACGCCGTGGACGCCTCGGTTGCGCCAGGCGTTGGGATTGAAGGAAGGCTGGTTCGCCAGCGCAAGCACCTCCCCGCTATCGGCATCGAGCATGACCAGCGAACCCGAGGTCGCTCGGTTGTGCTCCACCGCGGTCTTGAGTTCGCGGTAGGCGAGGTACTGCAGGCGCAGGTCGAGAGCCAGTTCGATATCGCGGCCGAACTTCGGCGCACGTAGATAGTCCAGATCTCGGACGTAGTCGAGATCCTTTATCGTGCCGCCGCTCCGGTCTCGCAGTACGCGCTTTGCGCCCGGCGCGCCTGCGAGGTATTCGTCGTAGGCCAATTCCACCCCCTCCTGGCCCACATCGTCGATATTCGTGCGACCGACGAGGTGGGCCGTGGTTTCCCCGGCAGGGTAGAAACGGTGGTATTCGCGGCCGATCCGCACGCCTTCGATTTGCGCCTCGGCCACGCGACGGACGACGTTTGGCGGCAACCGCCTCGCCAGATACGCGAAACGTTTGGACCCGGAACGGTAACGCTGTTCGACAACCTCGGGGGGCTGGTCCAGGGCGTTCGCGAGCCGCTGCAAATCGGACGGCGACAAGGTGGTCTGCTGAGGGTCCACCCAGGCGTAGCCCATCGGCGCGCTTACCGCCAACGGCTCGCCGTTACGGTCGAAAATCATGCCGCGGTGAACCGGAATAGTGACCTCGCGAACCGAGCGCGCCTCGCCCTGTTCCTTCAGGAAGTCTCGTTCGGTGACGGCGAGATAACCTGTTCGACCCGACAGGCAAACGAATCCGATCAGGAACGCCAGTACGACGGCCCCGTGGCGACCGGCCGGAGGATGGCTGGTTCGGGACCAACGGCCCTTGTGCAACGCGCCGCTCGGGCCTGCGACGCGACGCGAACCCTCGAGCGCCAACCTACGTTTGGCGCGTCGGGAGGAGCCCGTTGTGCCGGTGGATCCACCGCGACGGGATCGGCGCGTACTCATCGTTTCACCCGCCGAATCTGTTCCGGGAACCGCATGTCGAGATCGTCGGTCGCGACACTCTCGAGGTTCAGATAGCTGGCCAACGTCGCCTGTTCGAGCAGCAGCAGGCGATATTCGGCCAAGAGCCTGTCCTGAACCTCCTGATTCGTCGACAAGCGTTGAAAAAGGTCGCGCATCTCACCGGACTGGCGTGCCGTTTCGATGCCCGCGATGGCGATGCCTGCCCACGCAGCCGTGCCGAGGAGCATCCAGAATCCGCCCCGCGTCGGTCTTTTCACGCGGGTGCTCCGCTGGTTCGAGGAGCCACCGCCCAACGGCCCTGGCGCCCGAGCTTTTCGACGACCTGCAAAAGCGCACTGCGGGCACGCGGATTCCTATCGACCTCGGCGGCGGTGGGACGCAGGCCCTTGCCGACCGGGTCGATTCGGCGCGCCAAGGGTTCCGGACCATAGCGAACAGGCAAACGTCGGGGCAGATCGGGTCCCTCGACCCATTGTCGGAACCGGCGCCGCACAAGGCGGTGCTCAACACCGTGGAAGGTCAGCACAGCCAAGCGCCCGCCCGCCCTCAAGACGTCGAAACCCGCGTCGAGCCCGCGGTCGAGTTCGGCCAGTTCGTCGTTGATGTGGATGCGAACGGCCTGGAAGACGCGGGCACAGGCCTGCGTGGCCGACCGGGTACCCCGAACGGCCCGCGCTACAACCTCGGCAAGCTCCGTCGTGGTCTCGAGTGGTCGAGCTGCGACAATGGCCCGAGCGACCCGTCGCGCATGCCGCTCCTCACCGTAGCGGCGGATTACCTTGGCGAGATCTTCCACCTGGGCATCGTTCAACCAAGCCCGGGCGGTCAATGCGTCGCGTTGGTCCATCCGCATGTCGAGGGGTCCGGGCAGGGAAAAGCTGAATCCCCGCCCGGGTTCGTCCAGCTGGGGTGAAGACATGCCGACGTCGAACATCACGCCGGACTGCTCGCCCGGTCCGCCCTGGTTGTCACCCGTGAGATAGTCCTTGAGCGAACCGAATCTGCCGTGCCGGGCTTGGACCCGTGCATCCGCCTTGGCCAAGAGGCGGGCGCTCGCGTGGGCATCCGCATCACGGTCGATCGCCAGGAGACGCCCACGCGGGGAAAGTTCCGCAAGCAGCCGCCGCGCGTGACCGCCACGGCCAAAGGTCGCGTCCACGTAGAATCCATCGCGGTCTACGGCAAGTGCTTCCACCATTTCCTCAAGCATCACCGGCGCGTGCGCCGTTTCGCCGTCTCGATCCATGGGCCACGATCCCGGACAGGGATCTCCATCCTCGTAAAGCCTCCTTCTCTGCGCTCACGTCCTCCTGGTGGTCGGACAAGGCGGGATTCCCGGTCGGTGTCCCGATCAAACGGTCGTTACAGTCGAATGTCGGCCAGCTGAATATCCCCTAGCTCCTTGAGGCTCTCGAAGGCCTCGTTGCCCTGGCTCCGCCATTGGGGCATCTCGGCGTTGAGGACATCCTCGCTCCAGAGCTCGAGCTTGTTGGGCTGGCCCATCACCATCACCGTTCGGTCGATTTCCGCGTAGTCGCGCAGGATCGGGGGAATCAATACCCGGCCGTTGCCGTCCAGTTCCACATCGGTCGCGAAGCCCACGAGCATGCGCTGCAGTTGACGTACGGCCGGGCGGAGGTTGGACAACTGCTCGAGCCGTTTCTCCACGGCCGTCCACTCGCAATCGGGATAGAGCAGTAGGCATCGATCCTGGCGGTCTATCGTGATCACCAGCTTGCCGGCGGAACTCGATCTCAACGCGTCGCGAAACCGCGTCGGCACGGCGAACCGACCGCGGTCGTCCAGGCTTGCCTTCGATATCCCTCGAAACATGGGCGCCTCTCGAGCGGAGCATCAGCCTTCGATCCAGGTGTGGGTGGTCGTCCCTGACCATGACCACTTCCATGTTCAACCTAACCCGATCTGCTCACAAATTCCCACAATTCCCCATAAGTTCCCCGAACTTACCCCCCGTCGACGGTTACGTCAACAACTTTTGTTCATGGGTGTGCGATGGACATACGGACCGACCCAAAAGGAACAACGGCCGTAGGGGACGGGCTTGTCCCGTCCCGGCGCGCCCTGCGGGCGCGTTCGAGAATGCTGCCGCATTCTCGTGTTCCCGGATCACCGCCGCGCGGATTCCGGCGGGACCACAGAGGTCGCAGGGTCGCCCCTAAGACCTGACCATGCACCTGGTTGGTGGTGGACTCCGACGAGCGGCCGTGCGCGCTTCCATGGAACATCCGCCAAGGGGAACGTGGTGACCCGTGGCAGATGGTCCATGAACGACGGCGTGGCTGGGCCGGAGGCGAACCCCGGCGCACAGCGAAGCGAAGCGCCGGGGGCGGCTTTGGGGCGCAGCGGGCACGCCAGGGGCGCCCGACATCCCTCAACCCTCGCCGAGTTCGGCGATCCCCTCCTTGACGCGCCGGGCCTTGTCCTCGTCCCACCACCATGCGTCCACGAACGGCACGCGGCTTAAGTCGTCGCGGCGCACTTCGCCGAACTTGTCCCAGTGCACCAGGCGAAACCCCGGCTGAGAGCCCAGCGGGACAGCGTAGAAGTTCCACAGGAACACGCGGTCGAACGCCCGGGTGGCGGCGTAGAGATCCTCCGCCGTCCCCGCCGCGATAATCGACTCGATCAGGCTGTCCAGCACCGGATTGCGGATGCGCGCCCAGTTCTGGCCGTAGTCCTGGTCGGCCGCCTCGCTACCGAACCAGTTGCGCAGAGCGAGCCCCGGCATGTGCCCGGGGTCCCAGCGACGGGAGTTGCCATCGAATTTGCCCGTGCGACTGCGGTACAGCCAGTTGGACACCTCCGGCGAGCGTCCGGTGGCCTTGATTCCGACGCGGCCGAGATTGTCGACCAACGAAAGGTTCTGGCGGATCGCATAGTAGGAGACGCCGATGAAGTTCAGGCTGAGCGGTTCGCCCGTCTCGATGTTGCGCATCACCCCGTTTCGCATCTCCCAGCCGGCTTGCTTGAAGAGTTCGAGCGCGCGCTTGATGCGTTCGCGATTGAGACCGTAGCCGCTGCTCGGGGGATGTTCGAACTCCTCCGTGAACACCCGGGCAGGCACCTGGTCGCGCCAAGGCTCGAGGAGTTCGAGTTCCTTGTCGCTTGGCAATCCACTGTGCGCCATCGGCGAGTTCTGGAACAGGCTCACGCCTTTCAGGTAGAAGTCGTAGAACAGCACCCGGTTGGTCCAATCGAAGTCGTAGAGCAGCCACAGCGCTTCACGCACGCGGATGTCGTTCAAGGGGGCTTTCTCGCTGTTCCAGTATATCGGCCACCAAAGTCCCTCCACCCGCGTCAGCTTGCGCAGGTCGCGCTTGAAGAGCCCCGCGCGAACCGCGGGAAAGTCGTATTGCGTCGCCCAGTTCTTCGAAACACCCTCTTCACGGACGTCGAATACGTCGCCCTTGTGCGCCTCCAGCATCACACCGTCGTCCTTGAAATAGTCGAACTTGATGGTCTTGAAGTTGTAGCGGCCCTTGTTGACCGGGAGGTTCCGACCCCAATAGTCCTCGTCCAGCTCGAACTCCAGGAGCCGCCCGGTTTCGACCCGCTTGAGCCGGTACGGTCCGCTGCCGAGCGGGGGTTCCACCGTGGTCTTCGTGATGTCGCGTTCCTCCCAGTAGTGCTTCGGGAGAATCGCCTGCCTACCGATGGCGAAAGGCAGCGTCGGGTTGACCTCCATCTCGGTGTTGCGCACGAAACAGATTTCGCGCTCGCCGAAGGCGAACACGCGCTCCAAGTCGGCCAGCTCCGTGCGCAGCGCCACGGACCCGTGTTCGAGGAACATCTCGAAGCTGAACACGACGTCGTCGACGGTGATCGGGGTGCCGTCGTGCCACCTCCCGATGTCGCGCAACTTGAACGCGATCCAGTCGAGGTTCGGCCCCTTCGCGACGCCTTCCGCCAGGCGGCCGTAGTTGCTGACAGGTTCGTCCGCCGCGCCTTCCATGAGCTTGTCGTAGACCAGTCCGCCGCTCCGGTCGTAACCGGCCGCCATGCGTCCCTTCTCGAGGATGTTGTTGTAGCTGTCGAAGGTGCCGAGCGAAGGCAGGCGCATTGCCCCGGCCTTCGGGGCGTTCGGGTTCGCCCAGTCGAAGTGCGTGAAGTCCTCGTCGTACTTCAAAGGCAGGAGATAGGAGATGCCGTGCTTGTAGTCGGGATCCCTACAGGGAGGATCCTCCGCCGCCGCGGCAAGAGCCCAAGCCGGCGCCGCCAAGCCGAGCAACCTGACGAGTCTCTTCCCCATGGGCCGAAGCGTAACAGATCGGGGGGAAACCACGGATTGCGCTGATATGATTCACGATTCCCATGATGGCGGTCGAGTAAGTTGGCGTCAGCGAACCCCGTCCCGATCCGCAAGGCGGCGACGATTCTTCTTCTGCGCCAAGGCGATCCCGGCGTCGAGGTGTTCATGGTGCAGCGTCCCGGGCGCGGCATCTTCCCCAACCTGCACGTGTTCCCCGGTGGCAAGGTGGATCCGGCGGACGAGGGACTGTCGCACCTCTGCGAAGGACTCGACGACACCCGGGCATCCGCGCAATTGGGCGTGGCGGGCGGCGGCCTCAAGTATTGGGTTACCGCCATCCGCGAGTGCTTCGAGGAGTGCGGGGTACTCCTGGCGTACCGCGACAACCGCCCGTTTGAAGCGTCGGGAGACGATGAACGCACCCGTTTCGACCGCTACCGCCGTACCCTTGCCGCAGGAGACGACAATCTGGCTGCCCTGGCCCGGCAGGAAGGACTGCGGCTCGCCACCGACAGGGTCCTCTACTTCAGCCACTGGATCACGCCGCCAACGGCGCCGGCCCGGTTCGACACCCGGTTCTTCGTCGCCGCGATGCCCGATGGCCAGTGTGCGGTTGGCCACAGCGGCGAGACGGTCGCCGGCACCTGGCTGCCGCCGCGCGACGCGCTGGCGAACTTCGACGCGGGCCGGTGGCAGATGATTCACCCGACACTGACCACGCTTCGCGCCGCATCCCGTTTCGACACGGTCGAGAACCTTCTCGCCGCAGTCGTCGCGCGGCGCCACCTCGGCGAGGTCACTGCAACGCTGCACGAACAGGGAATGCAACACGTTGGCGACGCTTGAGGTACGGCGGACCGTCAAGCACTTCGACGACGGACGTGGCAGACGGCGGGTACCCGCACCGGTCGAGTTCGCGGTGGAGTCCAGACGCGCGACGGCATTGTGGGGACCGAGCGGGTCTGGAAAGTCGACATTGCTGAACCTCATGGCCGGAATCCTGGTGCCGGACGAGGGCACCGTGGTTTTCCATGACGCCAACGGCGGCACCCTCGACGTTTCCTCCGCATCGGAGCGCCAGCGGGTTCGCTTTCGGCGGCGCCACCTCGGCTTCATCTTTCAGTTCTTCAACCTGGTTCCGACCCTGACCGTCGCCGAGAACGTAATCCTGCCATTGGAGCTGAACCGGCTTGGCGGGCGGTCCCAGGCGCTGGCCCGGCTGGACACGCTCGGCATCGCCAATTGCGCGGACCGGTTTCCGGAAACGCTCTCCGGCGGCGAACAGCAGCGCGTCGCCATCGCCCGGGCGCTTGCCCACGAGCCGGCCATCGTGCTGGCCGACGAGCCGACCGGCAATCTCGACGGCGACAATGCCGAACTCGTCACCGATCTGCTCTGGCGGGAAACGGACCGTGCCCAGTGCGCCCTCGTCGTCGCGACGCACAACCGGAGCATCGCCGACCGGGCGGACGAAGTGATCGCGTTGGCCTAGTGCTGCTGCTCAGAAGCCAACTGCGCTTTGCGATTCGCCACCCCGTCGGGTCGGCTGCGTCACTGGTCGGAGTGACCGTGGCGGTGCTCGCCGTCGTGACGGTCCACCTCGTCGGCCACTCGATCCGCGACAACCTCGACGACTTCTCGATTGCCGGGCATACCCACGTTGCCACGGGCAAAGAGCACGACGAGTCGAGCTATTTCGAGTTGCGTCGTCGTTGGCGAGGTTCGGCCACGACCTCTGAATCGTCTTTGACAACGCGCGATGGGCCCGGCGAGTGGTCGCGTTCCGTTGTCGCCATGTTCCCGGTCATCGAGGGGTACGTCGAGATCCAAGGTCGACCTCGACGCATCGTCGGCTTCGACCCCGTTGCCGCATCGGGCCTCGGCGGGGCGCTGGCCGCGTCAAGGCCGGGGACGGACTACGGCCCCTTCATGGTCGACGACGCGGTCATGGTGTCGGCGGCGACCGCACGCGATATTGCCGCCGACGGCGGGTCGATCGCCGGAATTCCGGTGGTGGTTCTCGAAGCCGCGACCGAGGTGATTCTCGCGGACCTGCCCACCGCGCAGCGTCTGTTGGGTCGGCAAGGCGAGATCGACGCGGTCTGGCTGCGGGTAGCCCACACTCGGTCCCGCCTTCTCCATTGGCTGGACGAACTCCTGCCGGGCATCGCGGCAAGCCTGCCACGCTACGCCGATCCGGTTGTCCCGGGGTTCGAGGTGACGGCGGCGAACCGGTGGAACCCGTCGCGTCGCTTCGCGGACGCCATCCTGTTCAATCTCGGCATGCTGTCCCTCCTGTGTCTGCTGATGGCGGCGTTCATCGCCTTCCAGGCAAGTGCCTCCAACGCGGCGCGGCGTCGCACCGAACGGAACCGGCTGCTCGCGATCGGCGCAGCCCCGTCGACCCTCAGATGGGTGGCCGGCGCCGAGGGTCTCGTCATCGGCGTCGTCGGCGCGGCGCTCGGTTGTTCGCTCGGCTTCGTCGTGGCGGACGAGCTGTTGCGGGCCGCAGTTGGGGAACCGACATCGACAACGCCGAACGCCCCCAACGACAGACACGCCCTGCTATTGGACGGTTGGATCGTCGGCAAGTCCCTCGCCTGTGGTGTTCTGGCATCGGCGCTCGGCCCATTGGCCGAAGGTCGGTTCGCGCCAAACGCCCGGTTCCGTCTGGTCGTCGGGCTTCTCGCCATGGCCCTCGCCGCGATGGGTCTCGTCGACGGTTCGTTGGGCGGGGCCTATGTCGCGCTCGCAGCCATCTGCACGGTGCACATCGTCTACGTCGTGCCACTCGCTCTGAACGCCGCCGGACCCCTCGCGGGACTGGGACGGTCGTTGACGACCCGCGCCAACCTGCGCGGGACGGCGGCGCGCAGCAGCGAGATCCGTTTGGCCCTCGGCGCCCTGTCGGTGGCCGCCGCCGTCGCGATCGGCATGGGTCTCATGGTCGAAAGCCTGCGCCGGGATTTCACCGAAATGCTCGACGTCCGGCTTGCTCACGGCATCTACGTCCAGACCGAATCCGACGTCTCGGAATCCGAACTCGCCGCGTTGCGCGAGATGGACGGCGTCCGGGAAGCGCGCCGCTACGCGGATGTTCGCGCGCGGGTCCGCCACGGTCCCGTCGACGTCCGCATCGCAGAGCTCGACGCCTACGAGACCGCCCGGTACGGCTTCGACGGGACCATTGGCCGTCAAGGCATGATCAACGAGGTCGGCGCGCGCCACCTCGGGATAGGAAGGGGCGACGTCGTGGACCTGGTTGTCGCGGGCAGATCCGTTGCCGTCCGAATCGCCCACGTCTTCCGCGACTTCGGCGCGGCGGCACCCCGCGTCATCCTGCCGACGACCTTCCTGACCCAACTCGATTCGACGTCCGTCAGCTGGCGGCGCGTTACCGTCCGGGCAAACCCGGAAGCGGCCCGGGAACTGACGGCCACATTGGGCGAACGCTACGGTGCCGGCCGGGTCACCAACCACGACGACATCCGCGCGGCGGCCGTCGCCGTGTTCGATCGCACTTTCGTGGTGAGCCGGTCACTCGCGGCAATGGCGCTGGTGGTGGCGGCCATCGGGCTCTACGCGGCCTTGACCTCGCTGCAGGGGAGCCGGTCCCGGGAGTTCCGCCTGCTCTCGGCCGTCGGCCACACCCGGACCGAACTCTGGCGGTTGGCCTTGTCCCAGACAGTCGTGATCGGTGCCATGGCCCTGATCGCCGCGCTACCGCTCGGACTCGCCATCGCATGGGTACTCTGCGACTTCGTCAACCCGGCCGCCTTCGGCTGGTCGATCAGCCTTCACGTGGACTTCGCGTCGATAGCCGGGCCTTTGCTGATGGGCATCCTGGCCGCGTGTGCGGCCGGTGCACTACCGGCGTACCGTGTGGCGTTCAGAGGGATACCGTAGGACGATGTCGGAGCCCGCAAGGACGACTCGCCGGACTCTGTGCGCGACGGGTGCGGCGGTCTTGCTGCTCGGCTGCACCGAGCCGGAACCCGACGCGGCTCGAAGTCTTCGCGCGATTCTCGGTTCCGCCGATGCAACCGCGGCGGGATTCGCCCGGGCCGAGGGCATCCGCGAGTTCGTGTTTCCCGCCGACCACGGACCCCATCCGGCCTACCGCAGCGAGTGGTGGTACCTGACAGCGGTCGTCTCGACGGCGCACGCCGCGACGCAACCGGCGCCGCGCGAGTTCGGCGTGCAGTTCACCCTATTCCGACAAGGGCTAGAAGCACGCAGCACAGATACTCCGATACCGAACAAGGGGCCCGAGGCCTGGCGGACCGGGCAGGGTTACATGGCGCACGTCGCCTTGTCCGATATCACCGCTCGCCGCCACCTGTCGGCGGAGCGATTCAGTCGCGGTCACCCGGAACTTGCCGGGGTACATGCCGAGGCGTTCCGGGTCCACCTCGACGACTGGCAGCTCGCCTCCACCGGAGACGCCTTCTCGCCGCTGCGGCTGACGGTCATGACCGACGACTTCTCCGCCGACCTCTCTTTGACGGCGACGAGACCGGCCATCCTGCAGGGGGAAAGCGGTCTGTCGCGCAAAGGACCCGACAACGCCTCCTACTACTATTCGGTACCGCGCATCGAGGCACGCGGCGAAATCGTCGTCGGCGGTTCGAGCCACGAGGTCCGCGGACTCGCGTGGATGGACCGGGAGTGGAGCACCAGCGTGCTCGGCGATACCTACCAGGGTTGGGACTGGTTCGCGCTGCACCTTGACGACGGTCGTGACCTCATGCTCTTCCAACTGCGCCGGATCGACGGGCAAACCGACGCCTCCAACGCCGGCAGCCTGGGAGACGGCAAGGTCTCGCGGACGTTGAACGCGGGCGAATTCTCGCTGACGCCGATCGAGCACTGGCGCGGCTGGCCCGTGGCCTGGAAACTCGTCATTCGGGGCGTCGAGCCGCAGCAGTACGTCATTCGCGCCGCTATCAAGGACCAGCTCATGGACACCGGGGTGCGATACTGGGAAGGCGTGGCCCACGTCGTGGACAACGAGGGGCGGCGCGTGGGAGCAGGGTACATGGAACTGACGGGGTATTGACCAACGTGAAGCTCGACTGGGAGAGAGTCCGCTCGGAACGCGGACCGAACCTCGGCATCCTAGATGTGAGGTTCGACTGGATGCGCCACCCCGCAGGAGAGCCGGTGCTCAAACGCCTGGTCCTGGAGTCGGTCGACTGGATCAACGTCGTTGCGTTGACCAGGGAAGGCCTGTCGATCATGGTCGACCAGTACCGCTTCGGTATCGGCGCACGCACCCTGGAAACCCCCGGTGGCATGGTGGATCCTGGCGAAGACCCCTTGACTGGCGCGAAGCGGGAACTGCTCGAGGAAACCGGCTACGGCGGCGGCGAGTGGACATGCCTCGGGGCGGTGGAACCCAACCCGGCCATCCATCCGCACCTTTGCCACCACTATCTGGCGGACGGCGTAGAGAAACTCGTCGAGCCCGAACCGGGTCCCGGCGAAGCCATCGGTCTCGAGTTCCTGTCTCTTGATGGAATCCGTGCGGCGATGGCCGACGGCAGGCTGCGCCACGCGCTCGCCCTCTCCGCCCTCGCGCGGGTCTTTCCCCTGTTCGACGACATGCACCGCCGGTAGCGCCTGACGCTTCTGCGGCGTAGGTCCCTAGGGGCGGGGCTTGTCCCCGCCCGCTTTTTTCCCCAACCCCATCGGTTCGCCGAGAGCGGGACGGGACAAGCCCGTCCCCTACGCGTCTCCGCCCCAACTCGTAGGGGCGACCCTTTTAGTCGCCCGCAGTACGCGCTCTGGAGAAGGTGCCGAGCAGGGGTATAGTCCCGGCAACGTTACGCACCTTCGGATGTCAACAATGCCGGGCTTCACGACCACCATCGTTCACTCCGACCGCCGCAGCGGCATCGAGCACGGTTCGCTGCACAAGCCGATCCATACCTCCGTCGCCTACGGCTACGAGGACGTCCAGGATCTCGCCGACGTCTTCCAAGGCCGGAGTTCCGCTTACTCCTACGGGCGGCAGGTCAATCCGACGGTCACCGCGCTGGAGACCAAGATCAACGCCATGGAGCGCGGCGTCGCGACGGTCTGCTTCGGTACCGGCATGGCCGCCATCGGCATGGTGCTGTTCGCACTCCTGCGCAAGGGCAACCACTTCGTGTCCAGTTCGTTCCTGTTCGGCAACACCAACAGCCTGTTCCAGACCTTCGGCCTGCACGGCATCGACGTGACCTTCGTCGACGCCACGAGCGCCGCTGCGGTTGCCGAGGCCATCCGTCCCGACACCCGTCTGGTGTTCGTCGAGACGATCGCCAACCCGCGCACCCAGGTCGCCGATCTCGAAGGCATCGGCGAACTCTGCCGCGCAAAGGGCCTCGTCTACGTGGTCGACAACACGATGACCTCGCCCTACCTGTTCCAACCCGTGCAGGTGGGCGCCTCGCTGATCGTCAACAGCCTGACGAAGTACATCGGCGGCCACGGCACCACGCTCGGGGGCGCGTTGACCGAAACGGGTCGCTTCGACTGGTCGGTGTTCGACAACATCCAGGACACCTACAAGAAAGGCGACCCGGCGAAGTGGGCGATCACGCAGGTCCGCAAGAAGGGCCTGCGCGACTTCGGCCCGACGCTCGGACCCCAAGCCGCGCTCCACCTCGGCATCGGCGCCGAGACCTTGGCCCTGCGCCAGGAGCGCCAGTGCGCCAACGCCCAGGCGCTCGTTGCCTACCTGGCCGGCCACGACAAGGTCGCGCGGGTCTACTACCCGGGTCTCCCGGAACACCCGGAGCACGCCCGGGCCACGAAGCTGTTCCGCCACCCCGGGGCATTGTTCAGCTTCGAGCTTGCCGACGGGGTGGACGCGTTTGCGTTCCTGAATCGACTCGACGTGGCGATCAAGTCGAGCAACTTGGGCGACAACCGGACGCTCGCGATCCCGGTGGCCGAGACGATCTACTACGAGATGGGTCCCGAGCGCCGCGCCAGCATGGGAATCGCCGACTCGCTGATCCGGATCTCCACCGGCATCGAGGACATCGATGACTTGCTCGCCGACTTCGAGCAGGCGCTCGCCGAGGAGTAGCACTTCGCCATGACCGTGGAACCCGTCAGGCTGCGACTCGATTCCGTCCCGGCGGGAGCAGTGGGCACCGCAGTGGGCATCCTTTCCACGTGGATGCCGGTTGAGCATCTTCGTCTCGGCGGCGACACGGCGCTGGCGGCTCGCTGGCACCATCGATCCAGCACTGATCTGGACTTTTCCTTCACCCCGGGGACGAGTCCACCGGGCGCCCTGTTCCTGAAGGACTCCGACGACATCAGAAAGGACCTGCACGCGCTGGCCCGCGACGGAGTCATCGCGATGGACAGCGTGGTGATGGTCGGGAGGAACCACATTCAGTTCATGGTCGGCGACGTCCCCGTGTCGTTCGTCGGAACCGAGATGTTCCACGGCGACCCGCGCGCGGTCTATCAGGACCTGGCGGAGGGCGAGAGCCACGCATGGTCCCAAGCACTCGTGAAACCCAGATTCGAAGGCATCGCCGGCCAGGTGTGGAAACAGGTTCTGTGGATGATGAACAGCGATCTCGAGTACGTTCCGCCGTTGACGCAACGCGAAGGTGGCGGACATGGGCACTGACGTGGAGATCGCGCACGTCGTGCGCTACGACGTCTGCGGGGATCATACGTTCGACTCACCCATCGCCAACCGACGCATGGGGCATCGGCTTCCCGAGTCCTTCGAGGATCGAATCCGTCGGCCATTGGGAGTGCGCGGGGTTGTGGGCGCGTACATGGCCGGCATGCGCTGTCCAACGACCGAACGGCTGACGGACCTGGTGCACGACATCGCCGGGATCGAGGACTGGGAAAAGCACGCGGTAAGGGAACTCTTCGCTCAGCTATCGCCGGCGGAATGTAACGAATTCATGGTGACCACCGACGCATCGCCCCGCGAGGTGGCCCGCTTGATGCGGGAGTGCGGTGTCCGGCGCGGCCTGGTGGTCAACTGGATCAATCAGTTCTCGTCCGATCCCGCCTGGCGCGAGGACAAGGTCCTGCCCATCTGGTGGGGAGACCTATGGGTCAACGACGGCGGTTTCCTACGCCCGCGCCACAGATAGACCGTCCCTGTCAGCCCTAGGCGTCTTGCAGTACACCGCGCGGTCGCGCAATCTTGCCCTCTCCCAAAGGCAGCTCGCCCGTGGAGCAGCGGGACGAGCCGTCTCGACAAGGCCAGACCAGACAACGGAGAACACGTGCAGCCTAAACTCGTGATGGAGACGAATCTCGCTCTCCCCAACAAACGCAGCGGCAAGGTCCGCGACCTCTACGACGTAAGGATGCCGGACGGCACCGAGGCCCTTTTGATCATCGCCACCGACCGCGTCAGTGCCTTCGACGTGGTTCTCGGGAACGGCCCGGCCGGCAAAGGCGTGGTGCTCACGCAGATCTCGAAGTTCTGGTTCGACCACTTCGCCGGGGTTGTGGATCACCACCTGATCTCCACCGATGCGGCGGACGTCCCGGGAGTCTCCGACACAGAACGGGATCTACTCGAAGGACGCATCATGCTGTGCCGAAAGACCCGCGTCTTGCCGGTGGAGTGCATTGCCCGCGGCTATCTCGCCGGCAGCGGATGGAAGGACTACCAGAACACGGGCCAGGTCTGTGGCATCGATCTGCCGGAGGGACTTACGAACGGCGACCGGCTGGAGGCGCCGCTATTCACCCCTTCCACCAAGGCGGACACCGGTCACGACGAGAACATCAGCTTCGCCCAGGGCGCCGAGATCGTCGGCGAGGAGACCATGCTCTGGCTCCAGGAGAAAACCCTGGCGCTCTACCGGCTCGCACGGGACTACGCCGGCGACCGCGGCATCGTCCTGGCCGACACCAAGTTCGAGTTCGGCGTCGTCGACGGGACCGACGAACCCCTCTTGATCGACGAGATCTTCACCCCCGACAGCTCTCGGTTCTGGCCCGCCGACCAGTGGCAGCCGGGGGGCGAACAGCCGAGCTTCGACAAGCAGTACGTGCGCAACTACCTCGAGACCCTGGTCGCGGACGGGAGCTGGGACAAGACACCCCCGGGACCTGCGCTGCCCGACGACGTCATCGCCAACACGATGAGCCGCTACCTCGAAGCCTACCGGCAGCTGACCGGCCGGGAACTGTTCGCGTAGCGACGTGAACGTTCTCGGTCAGCCCGCTGAGCCAGACGCTCGCGTAGGGGACGCGCTTGTCCCGTCCCGCACGGAAACAGTCGCGCCGCATTTTGCGGGCGGGGACAAGCCCCGCCCCTACGCGGTCCTGGCCACGCCGCGGGGTTACTAAGTGCCGGCGCTCAAGTACGGCTGCAATCCGCACCAGGCCCAGGCGGCGTTCGAGTCGGACGCGGTGCGCGTCAGGAACGGCGCACCGTCGATGATCAACATGCTCGATGCGCTGAACGCCTGGCAACTGGTGACGGAACTCGGCGAAGCCCTCGACGCGCCCGCGGCGGCATCCTTCAAGCACGTCTCGCCCGCCGGCGCCGCCGTCGGCGTGCCGCTAACCGACGACTTGAGGCGGGTCTACGAGGTGGGCGACCGCGACCTGTCGCCGCTGGCCACGGCCTACGTGCGCGCCCGCGGCGCCGATCCCAAGTCCTCCTTCGGGGACTTCGTGGCGCTTTCCCACCCCGTCGACGCGGCCACCGCCGCCTATCTCAAAGCCGTCGTCAGCGACGGGGTCGTCGCCCCGGGATTCGAGGAGGGCACCTTGGCCACCCTCGCCGCGAAGAAGGACGGCGCTTTCGTCGTGATCGAAGCCGATCCGCACTACCGCCCACCGGCGGTTGAATCGCGCGAAGTCTTCGGCGTCACGTTGACCCAGGAACGCAACAACCGCCGGCTCCGACCTGACGATCTCTCCGACCTCGTCTGCGGGGAACTCAACGACACGGCCAAGCGCGACCTGCTGCTCGCTCTCGTTACCCTGAAGTACACCCAGTCCAACTCCGTCGGCTATGCCCTGGACGGCCAGATGATCGGCATCGGGGCCGGCCAGCAGTCGCGTGTCGACTGCACCAAGCTCGCCGGGGCCAAGGCGGATGTCTGGCACCTGGCGCGGCACCCGAAAGTTCTCGGCATCGCCTTCCGGCCCGGGGTCCGGCGCCAGGAGCGCATCAACTGGCGCGTACGCTACATCGAGGGGGACCTGACACCCGGGGAACGCTCGGAGTTCAGCCAAGCCGTGGTCGACGAACCGCCCGAGCCCCTCCTGCCCGACGAACGCGCAGGCTGGCTAGCCGACTTCAACGGCGTCGCGCTGGCCAGCGACGGCTTCATTCCGTTCCGCGACAACATCGACCACGCCGCCCGTCACGGTGTCTCGTTCATCGCCCAGCCCGGGGGCTCGACCCGGGACGCCGAAGTCGCCGAGGCCTGCCGCGAACACGGCATCGCGATGGTCCATACGGGCCTAAGGCTCTTCCACCACTGATCGGTGGTCGGCATCGACTGGCAACGCTACAAGGCACTTTGCGACCAGCCCGACGTGTTGTCGCGCTGGATGCTCGAGGAAACCGCGACGCTGCTTCCCTGCGAGACCCGACCGGCTCTGCTCACGATCCTCAACGGCGCGCCCTTCCCCAAACCACCAGACCACAAGGGCGGCGAGAACACCGACATGTTCGCCGTCGATCTGCCAACCGACGTCGTCCGTTCGATCGTCGAAGTCGTCCTCGACGCCGCAGAACGCGGCCTTCGAACGCCCCGGAGCACCAAGATCGGCGGCTTCGCAACCGCTTGGCGGGAACTGCACGCCGCACAGGCCGCGAGCCGTGTTTGACCGGGTATTCATCGCCAACCGCGCCACGGTAGCTCGGCGCGTGGTGCGTGCCTGCGAGGCGCTCGGCGTCGCGACCGTGGCCGCCTACGCCGACATCGACAGCGCCGCGCCGCATCTCGCCGAGGCGACCGACACCGCCCGGCTGCCGGGGTATCTGGCCGCCGACACCTACCTGAACGGCGCCAAGTTGATCGAGCTCGCGCACGAGGCCGGTTGCGACGCCCTGCACCCTGGCTACGGCTTCCTCGCCGAGAACGCCGTCTTCGCTCGCGAAGTGGCCGAAGCCGGTCTGTGCTTCATCGGTCCCGACCCGCACTGGATCGAGCGCCTCGGCGACAAGACCAAGTCCCGCGCGGCGATGGCCGAAGCTGGGTTTCCCGTGCGCCCCGGGAGCGACGACCTGGACGTCGAAGCGTTGATCGAGGCCGCGCGGCGCATCGGTTTCCCCGTGCTCCTGAAGCCCGCTGCCGGCGGCGGCGGCATCGGGATGATCCGCGTCGACGCCGAGACCGAACTTGCCGAGGCCTTCGCGACGGCACGGGCGCAGGCCCTGCATGCGTTCGGCGACGACAGGGTCTACCTCGAGTCATGGCTGGACCGACCACGCCATATCGAGTTCCAGGTAGTCGGCGACGGCGACACGACGGTGGGCGTCCTGGAACGCGAGTGTTCGGTACAACGCCGCCACCAGAAGGTCATCGAGGAAGCACCCGCCCCGGGTCTCGACCGAACCCGACTCGCCGAGGTCGAGGCACTCGCCGCAAACGCTCTGACGGGCTACGACAGCCTCGGTACCGTCGAGACGCTGCATGCCGATGGTGGATTCGGTTTCCTGGAGGTGAATACGCGCCTGCAGGTCGAGCACGGGGTCACGGAGGAGATCACCGGCGTCGATCTGGTCGAAGCCCAAATCCGCATCGCCGCCGGCGCAAAACTCCCGGATGTGCTGACGTACGCTCCCGAGCCGAACGGCCATGCCGTCGAGGCACGGATCTACGCGGAGGATTCCCGGCGCATGCTGCCGTCGACCGGACGCCTCACGGTCTACCGTCCACCCCAAATGACCGGAGTGCGCGTCGAGTCGGGGTATGCGGAAGGCCAGTGGATAACGCCGTATTTCGATCCCCTGCTTGCCAAGGTGATCGGCACCGGCGCCACCCGGGAGCAGGCCATCGGCCGCACGCTCGTTGGCGTCAAGGCATTCGACATACGAGGCATCGACACCAATAGGGCGCTGCTCGAGAGAGTCCTCGGCAGCGAGCCGTTCATCGCCGGCCGTCTGCATACCGGTCTGCTCGACGATCTGCTATAAACGCCGGTTCTTTTCTCAAGGATCCGGAATCGATGGCGCGGTTCGAAATCGAAAGCGAAGTCACCGGCAACGTGTGGAAGGTCGAGGTGGAAGCCGGTGCGAGCGTAGACGCGGGCGACGTGCTCATGAGCCTCGAGTCGATGAAAATGGAGATTCCCGTGGAGG
>JAPPAV010000081.1 GCA_026705345.1 Gammaproteobacteria bacterium | reverse complement strand
GCCGTGTCGTCGAGAGGATGGCCGAGAAACTCGCCAAGGATCACCGCCGACGGCGCAAACGCGCCCGGCGCGGGGTCCTCGACGTCAAAAAGACGATACGGCGCAACGTGGCATACGACGGTGCCCTGTTCGACCTCAGATGGCGGCAGGAGAAACGCGAGCCGGGAGCGGTATTCGTCCTGTGCGATGTGAGCAATTCCGTCGCGCGCGTGGCTCGTTTCCTGCTCCTGTTTCTCTACGAACTGACGGATCTGCTTCCCAATATCCGGGCATTCGCCTTCTCGAGCAGACTGGGCGAAGTGACCGATACCATGCGTGAGCGCCCGACCGAGATCGCCATCGAGGAGGCATTGTTCACTTGGGGCAAGGGCAATACGGACTATGCCCGGGCGTTTGCGGACTTCCGCGAGCTCTGCGGGTCCGACATCGACCAGCATTCGACAATGATCGTAATGGGCGATGCCCGCAGCAACTACTACGATCCTCGGGCCGACATCTTCGAGGAACTGACACGGCGTGCCAAACAGACGTTCTGGCTCAATCCGGAGATCCGCGATCAATGGCATGAAGGCGACTCGGAAATGCGCCGCTACGCGCCGTACTGCTTCCGCGTGGAAACGTGCAACAAACTGCGCGACATCGAACGCTTCGCGGACCGATTGTTGCAGATTGCCCGCTAGCCGCCTGCCAACGGCTGCAAGCGGGCGGTTTCTGCGGGCTAGTTGATCCCCACGACGTAGCCCATGGTTGGGCCGATTTCCCGGTGCAGGACCAGATCCGCGATACCGTCGAGCGGTGTCGGTTCACGATTGACGATCACCAGCCGGGCACCCAGTTGCTTGGCCAACTCCGGGAATCCGGCGGCGGGGTAGACCACGAGGGAGGAGCCGATCACCACGAATAGATCGCATTCGACCGTGACCCTTTGCGCCCGCGCCATCGCCGCCTCCGGCATGGCCTGGCCAAAGGAAATGGTTGCCGTCTTGATGATTCCGCCGCAACGGCTGCAGGGCTCGATCCGACCGAGCGTCTCGAACTGCTGCTTCAAGTCGGCAAGTTCGTAGCGGGTTCCGCAGGAAAGGCATGTCGCGTAGCTGTTGTTGCCGTGCAGTTCGATGACCTGGTCGGACGGCACGCCGGAGTCTTGGTGAAGATTGTCGACGTTTTGGGTGACTACGGCGCTCGCGTGGCCATCCTCGATGAGCTTCGCCACGGCCAAGTGGCCTCGGTTGGGTTTCGCATCGGACCAGTTGGCATCACCGGACCCCAACCGACGGCGCCAGGACTCCTGACGACGGTCTTCGGACGCGAGAAATTCCTGGAATTCGATGGGCTTGATCTTGTTCCACAGCCCCGTGCCCGGACTGCGGAAATCCGGGATACCCGACTCCGTGCTGATGCCGGCACCCGTGAACACGACGATCCGTCGGGCCATATCGATCATCGCCCGGAACGCGTCGAGTTGGCCGTCCTCGTCGGTTTGCCCCGATGTCTCCGCCAGGCCGTCAGGCACTGTGCTCGCCGACGCGCATACGTTCGAAAGCGGAGGGGGATCGCAGGTCGCGGGATGCGGCCAAGACCCGTTCGGCGCACTCCCGGGGTGACGTGTTCCCGGTGTTCACCTCCACATCGTATTCGCATCCCACGTGCACCTGCTTGAAGTGTGCAGCGGCCGTGCCGGGGAATCGTCCAGGCCGTTCATCCTCCCGGGCCATGAGCGTGTCGAGGTCGCAGTGCACTCCGACGAAGGTAACGTCGAAACCTGCGAACACCTCCAGGTAGTCGCGGAGAAAGTCGGGTTCGAGGAGCAGGTCGTCGACGACCACGTCGATGCCCGTCGCCGCGAATGCCGAGGCGGCCCGACGCATGCCACGGAGCGTCAGGAGGCCGACGTCGCCAAAGCGCAGTTGGGTCATGTCGTTCACCGGCACGATGTTGAGCCCTCGGGCACCCGGCTCGTTGTCGTGCGAGTTCATCCCCCGGTAACGGCCCGCCATGCCATCGCGGAACTGATCCAGCGAGATATGTTGGACCGGCGTCGGGCTGACGTCCTGAATGGCCCGGGCGAGCGTCGTCTTGCCGACACTGGACCGTCCCGTTCAGAAGGATGATGCTGCCCTTCGACATGAGGCGCATGTTAGCGCGTTTTTCAGGCCGTGCCGTGTTTTCAACCGGCGACGGGCGCTGGCGTTCAGTGGGACCGGGGTGCAACCCAACGTGGCAAATGGCCCCAGGATCGGCGATAGCGTGCCGCGAAGTCCTCGCAGCGGTGGGTTTGCGTCCCGGCCGTCTCCAAGACCAACGCTGCCGTCACGGCACCGGCGCGAACGGCTTCCGACACGGGGGATCCGCGTAACCTCGCATGGACGAATCCCCCGCGGAATCCATCCCCGCAGCCCGTGGGATCGACGACTCGCGCCGCCACGGCACGTTCACGGCCATCGCCCTCCACCTTGGAGCGCCACCGGGTGCCACGTTCGCCCTCGGTGACGACCACGAGATCGAGTGCATTGAGTCGGTCCCCAACGAGGTCACGCAGTCGTAGGTACTCGAACTCGTTCACGATCACTGCCGTGGACCGGACGACCAACTCGGTCGCTTCGTCCGCGCGAAAGTCGGTGAGGTTCTGTCCCGGGTCCGTTAGGAACGGTACGCCTGCATCGCCGAGCGCGGTGGCCGCCGCGATCATGTTGCCCGGAAGGTCCGGCGCGAGTATTCCGAATCCGAACCCGCTTGCACGCCTGCGCAGCTCGTGGCCGAACTCGGACGTCGGACCCGGCCCCCCGAAGAACCCCGTGAACTGGTTTTGGTCGGTGTCGGTGAAGATGAAGGCGTGGGCGGAGTGGGGAGCGTCCACAATGTGGATGCCCGACGTGTCCACGCCACAAGCCTCGAGGTGCGCGGCGTATTCGTTGTCGAAGTCGCGGCCCACGTAGACAAAAGGCACCGGGTCATTGCCAAGTAGCCTTAGGGTGTAGGCGATGTTCATCGCGCAGCCTCCGAATCGCCGTTCGATGGACTCGAGCTGGACCGCCAGGTTGATTCCCCGATGGCGGGGCAACTCGGAGAACACCCCGGCGTAGTCCGCGACGTAGTCAATCGCCAGGGTTCCAGTCAGGACAATCCGGGGTGGATTGGAAGCGACGTTCGGAATAACCACACGCTCCGGTCAAGTAGACTTGGTGTTCGTTTAACAGCACCCGTGGGACTACGCAAGACGCGTGGGCACCGCGGAACAACAAGCTTCGCCCCGTTTGCCATACGCGCTGGGGCGGCGCATAAAGGCGGTGCGCCGGCGTACGGGTGTCGTCGCGCGGGGAACGGGGGACTTCCATGCAGGCTGTTGTTGGCATCGTTGTATTGCTCGGGATCGCCTGGGCATTGGGTGAGCGACGCCGCCAGGTACGACCGCTCCAAGCGGGCATCGGCATCGCTGTGCAGGTTGTCCTGGCTTGGTTGCTCCTGAACGTGCAACCCATCAGCAACACCCTGGCCAAGCTGAACTACGTCGTCTACGCCATCGAGGAAGCGACCAAGGCGGGCACCAGCCTGATCTTCGGGTTTCTGGGCGGCGATGACATCCCGTTCGTCTTCGCACCCGAGCAGGGGCCGACACTGGTCATCTTCGCGTTCCGGGTTCTTCCCCAGATTCTCCTGTTCAGCGTGTTGGTGGCGGTGCTTTGGTACTGGCGAGTGCTGCCTTTGGTCATCAGGGGCTTCGCCTGGGTCCTGCGCAAGACACTCGGGCTGGGCGGTGCAGTGGGCGTGGCGGCAGCGTCCAGTGTTTTTCTCGGGATGGTGGAGTCTCCCCTGGTGATCCGCGCCTACCTGAAGAGCCTGTCGAGGTCGGAGTTCTTCGTGGTCATCACGTGCGGGATGTCGACGGTCGCCGGATCGATCATGGCGCTATACGCCGCAGTCCTGGCGCCGGTCGTCGACAACGCCTTGGGGCACGTCCTCATCGCTTCCGTCGTGAACGTCATCGGCGCCATTGTCGTCGCGCGGATCATGGTCCCGGAAGAAGGGGTAACCGCAGGTGGCGACTTGGCCGACGCGCTGAAATACGAGAGCGTCATGGACGCCGTGTCGCGCGGCACGATGGACGGCCTTCGGCTGGTGGCGAACGTCGCATCGATGGTCATCGTACTGGTGTCGTTGGTTGCCTTGGCCAACCTGATGCTCGGCGTGATCGACATCGGGGGAGAATCCCTAAGGCTCGAACGCATGCTCGGCTGGGTCTTCGCGCCCATCGCCTGGCTGATGGGTGTGCCGTGGGCCGAGGCCACCGGTGCAGGTACGTTGCTTGGCACCAAGGTGGTTCTCAACGAGTTGATCGCCTACCTGCAGTTTGCCGAGTCGGGGGAAGCGTTCTCCGACGGGACTCGGATCATCCTGACCTACGCATTATGCGGGTTCGCGAACTTCGGGAGCCTGGGGATCCTGATCGGCGGCATCAGCGTTCTCGTTCCCGACCGGCGCCGCGAACTCCTACGGCTCGGGCCCCGTGCGATCCTTTCCGGAACGTTGGTGGCTTGCCTGACCGGGACGATCGCCGGATTGGTAACGGGTTGGTGACCGGCCATCGGGGCCGCAACGGGACTGGACATGTTCACGGTCCTGGCAAGCGTCGCGCCGGGAAAATCCCCGTAAGGCGAGAACCGGTCACGCCAACGCCCCGGCCACATCGACAACATGGTGGATGTCGTCGTCGTCGACATCCAAATGCACGACCCAGCGAATGCCGGAGACGCGCACGCCGCCCTTTTGCATGTGCGCCACCATGGAAGCCGTGTCCAGGCCCTCGACAAAGACCATGTTGGTGTGCTGTTGGGCCGACAGGCCTTTCCTTCGCAACCCCTGTGCGAGGACGTTCGCTCGCCGATGGTCGTCGGCGAGGCGGTCGATGTGGTGCGTCAGGGCATGGAGACCAGCCGCCGCCAGTACGCCTGCTTGCCGCATACCCCCACCCAAGACCTTGCGCCAGCGCCTGGCAGCCTTCACGAAACCCGAACCGCCGCAGAGAACAGACCCCGCAGGTGCCCCGAGCCCCTTCGACAGACAGACGGACACCGAGTCGCAATATTGTCCGAAGTCGCTTGGCGAGCGACCTAGCGCCACCACGGCGTTGAATAGCCGCGCCCCGTCAAGGTGAACCCTCATGCCACGCTGGTCGGCGAGCCTTCTTACCCGTGCGAAATAGGCCGGGTCGAGGGCTTTTCCGCCTTGGGTGTTCTCGAGACAGATCAACCTAGTCTTGGCAAAGTGGTAGTCGTCCGGTTTGATGGCCGCCTCGATCTCCCGAAGATCCAACGTTCCGTCGTCCTGAAAGGGCAGGGGTTGCGGTTGGATGCCGCCGAAGACCGCCGCGCCACCACCTTCGAAACGATAGGTATGCGCGTCTTGGCCTGCGATGTACTCGTCGCCGCGACCGCAGTGGGCGAGTAGCGCGGCGAGATTCGATTGGGTGCCACTGGGCACGAACAGGCCCGCCTCCAGTCCCAACAGCGTCGCACACTCGCTCTCCAGGCGGTTGACGGTGGGATCCTCGCCGTAGACGTCATCGCCGACTTCGGCCGACACCATGGCGTCGCGCATGGCGGCGGACGGCTTGGTGACGGTATCCGAGCGAAGGTCCACAGCGCGACCGTCACGCTTAAGCGAGCGTCCGTGGTCCGTCATGGAGGCACCATCGACAGGTGCCTGTACGTGCGAGTTGGCGGCGTCAGGAACCTGCGGCGAGGGAGACGTTGAATACCCCGGCCTGACGAGCGGAATCCATGATTTGGATCATCGTGTCGGTCTTCGAGTCGGGATGGGGCTGGATGATCACCGGCGCTTCGGGATTCTCGGCGTGCAGACGCTCGATGTTGGCACGAACGGCGCGAACATCCACGTCCCGCTGGGAAATGATGATCCGATCTCGGCTGGTGATACGCACGATGATGGACTTCTTGTCCGGATCCACCGTTTTGGGCTTGTCGTCTTCCGGCTGGTTCACGTCGAGGCCGATCTCCTTGACGAAGGTCGCCGTAACGATGAAGAAGATCAACATGATGAACACGACGTCCAGCATGGGCGTCAAGTTGATCTTGTTTTCGTCGCCGTCGCGGCGCAACCTCATCCGGCGCATTGGCCCTCCCCAGCGCTATGGTCAGAGTGGTCTGCGGCAGTGTAGCGCAACTCGGTTGGGCACTCCAACAAGGCCGCCGGGTGGTTGTAGAAGCAGTGTGTTAGCGGCAGACTGCGCCACACTTCCTGCTTCACGACCGACCGCATGCGAACCTGCCACAAACGACGCTCAAGATGGACTCCGGCTCTCGCCATCGCATTCACTATTCCGCTCGCGGGGGCGCTTGGCGGCTGCGAGAACTACCTGGAGGAGTCCACGTCACGGACCGTCGGCGAGTTCACCGACGACACCACCATCCACATGATCGTGAAGAGACGACTGATCGCTGCCGAAGACGTGCGCGGCATGCGCATCAACGTCGAGGTCGACAAGGGGATCGTCACGTTGATCGGCAAGGTTCGCAGCGAAGAAGAACGCAAACGGGCCCTTGAGATTGCGGCCGGTGTGCCGAACGTCGCCAAGGTCGTGAACCAGCTAGAAGTGCCGTGATGTTCGGTTATGCACATGCAGACTAACGAACGGCGTGCGGAGAACTCGATGGAAAGACAGATTAGGTCCGAACTAGTCCACCTAACTCACTGATTAATATTGGGTCTTATTCCGCTGTCCATCACATGGAACTCGTGAACCTACCATCGAGGTTATGTGACGGATTTCGTCCACAGAGTTTTCCACAGGGAAGCGAGGGCTAAATCACACGCCCGCTACGCAAGTCGGCGATCGCCGCTGTGTCGTAGCCTAGTTCCTTGAGAATCTCGTCGGTGTGCTCTCCGAGCGTTGGCGCCCGCAACCGGATTTCCGTATCGGATTTCGAAAAGTCGATGGGCATGCGCCCCACGGGCGCCGGACGGGGTAGGCCGGGGTAGTCGACCGGTTCGAGGAAGCGCCGCGCCACCACCTGCTCGTTGACCAGCGCTTCGGCCGGTGTCAGAACCTCGCCGCAGGGTATCCGGGCATCGGCTAGGAGATCCATGGCTTCGGACGTGGACCGCTCCGCCGTCCAGGTGCTCATCCGCTCGCTGATGTCCACGGCATTGTCCCCACGGGCTTCATCCGTGGCATACCGCGGGTCCGTAAGCCAATGCGCCTCGCCCATGAGCTTGGCCCAGCGCTCGAACAGCGGGTTGCCGACCACCTGCACCAGGATCCAGCCATCGGTGGTCCGGAACACGTCGATCGGTGCCGCTGTCTGACCCCGGTTGCCGGTTGCCGCCCGGTTGTTGTCGAGGATCGACTGCTCGATCAGCGTGCCGTTGGCGACGGTCAGGGCAGATGCGAGCAGGCAACCCTGCACATGCTGTCCTTCGCCGGTGTTCATGCGGTGGATGATGGCTGCGAGCGTGGCCATGGTGTTCAGGGACGCGGTCGTGTAGTCCACGTACGGGAAGTAGTTCTTCATGGGCTCGTCTTCGTGGCCGGTGAGATGCATGTTGCCCGACATCGCCTGCGCCACGCCGTCGAATCCCACACGGTTGCCGTACGGGCCGCCGACACCGAACGCCGTCGTGGTCGTGAGGATGATGTCCGGCTTCACTGCCGTCAGGCTGGCGTAGTCGAGGCCCATTGATTCGAGCGTGTCTGGCGGCAGGTTGGCGATGACGACATCGGCGGTCGCAACGAGCCGCCGCAGGATGCCCTGACCGCCGGGTTTGCGCGGGTTCAATGTCATACCCCGCTTGTTGCGGTTCAACGCCATGAAACCGCTGCCCTGGCCGTCGTCGGTGACCGGCGCCGTGTACCGATCCTCGCTGCCGTCCACTTTTTCGATCCGGATCACGTCGGCACCCAGATCGCCGAGCAGAGCCCCGCAGAAGGGTCCCGCGATGTAGCGACCGAAGTCGAGAACCCTAAGGCCTTGCAGAATGGTCATGCTGTTTGTCGTACCTCACGCGAAAACGCGCAATAAAGCGCGCAATTATGCAGCGTAATCGCCCCGCCTGCGGTTTTGCCGTTGCCGAACTACGCGCATCAACGGAGCGGCCCAGATCGCGACGCAGAACAACACCAGGACAACGCTCACCGGGCGCTCGAAGATGAGTCCAAGCGAGCCATCGGCCAACACCATCGTGCGACGCAGATTCTCCTCGAGCATGCCGCTCAAGATGAAGCCAAGCAACAGCGGGGCGAGCGGGAATCCCGCTAGGCGCAAGGCCAACCCGGCCAGGGCGAAGGCCAGCATCAGGTACACGTCGAAAGAGTTCAGCGACGTCAGATAGACGCCAAGCAGGGAAAAGGCGATTACGCACGGCACCAGTACGCGGCGCCGCAGATACAGGATCCGCGACAGGTACGGGATTAACGGCAGATTGAGGGCCAGTAGAACCACGTTGCCGATGTACATTGACACGATGACGCCCCAGAACATCGCGGGCTCGACTTCGAGAAGCCGGGGTCCGGGCTGTACGCCGTAGCTAAGCATCACGCCGAGCAATACCGCCGTGGTGCCCGAACCGGGAATCCCAAGGGTCAGCAAGGGCACGAACGACCCCGTACAAGCGGCATTGTTCGCCGCCTCCGGGGCGGCGATACCCCGGGCACCATCGGTCTCGTCGTTGCGTCGGAAACGCTTCTGAATCTCATAGGCGAAGAAACTCGCCAAGGTCGCACCGGCCCCGGGCAGTACCCCGACCAGGAAACCAAGGCCCGAACTGCGTGCCACCGTCGAGGTCACGGCCTTGCCGTCGCCGGGGTGGAGCCGCGCGTGGGCAAGTTCCGATCGGGGCAGCTCCGTCCCGCCGGCGAGGACCATTCGGAATGCCTCCGCCAAGGCGAACGTGGCCATGGCGACGAGCACGAAACTCAGACCGTCCGCCAGGTCCAAGCGTCCGAACGTGAAGCGCTGCACGCCCGCCGACTGGTCGGTGCCTACCGTGCCGAGCATGAGGCCGACGACCGCCGCCGCCAGTGATCGCAGTACCTGGCCCCGTTCCGCGAAAGCCGCGATCGACGACAGCGCGAACACCAAGGTCAGCGTGTACTCGGGGGATTGGAACTCGGTCGCCAGCAAGGCGAGGGCAGGGGCGAACAGAAGCAGCGCGACGGCGCCCACGGTTCCGCCCGCAAAGGACGCGTACGCGGCGAGCGCCAGCGCTCGTCCAGCTTGGCCGCGCCGGGCCATCGGGTAGCCGTCGAACGATGTCGCCACGGTCGAGGCGACACCGGGCGCGTTGATCAGGATCGACGACGTCGAGCCGCCAAAGACGGCTCCGTAGTAGACACCCGCCATCATGATCATCCCCGCAGCGGGATCCAGGGAATAGCTCACCGGGATCATCAGCGCGATGGCGGTGATCGGCCCCAGCCCCGGCATCATTCCAATGAAGGTCCCCGCCAGGCACCCGGCGATCACCCATGCCAGGTTGACCGGTTGGAAAGCCGTGCCGAAGCCCGTCGCGATGCCCTCCCACATCGCTCAGGAGAACCAGCGGCCCGGATCGATGAAGACGCCGAGCAGAACGGCGATGAGCAGCCACGCCATTCCCGCCGTGGCGACCGGCGCCAGTCCAAGCACCAAGGGGCGACGTTCGCCCGCGATGAACAAGCTGGCAGCCAAGAGGGCGCCCAGCGACAACCACAGCCCGGCCCAGGGGATCAGCACGCCGAATCCGATGATCGCTGCCGAATGCAAGCCCAGGACACGCCAACGCGCTGCCGAGGTCGGCACCACCTCGGCGCGGGTGGATGGCGGCCGGACGGCCAGCCCGAGCGAGATCGCCAACAGCACCACGCCGTAGACCAGGGGCAGGGTGCGCGCACTGATCGCTTCCGCCGCCGACCACGGGTCGAGCGGAATCGCGTACGTCTGCCAGATGTATGCCACGGCGAGGGCCGCCAGGCATACCGGCGCGAGCCGCGTCACCGGCCGTCGATCCGAACGAAGCCGATGTCCATCATGACCTCCCGAAGCTGACGTTCCTGGGCGTCCAGATAGGTGACGAAGGACGGACCCTCGGCGGTCAGCGACGTCCAACCACGACGTTCGAGGGTGGCCTGCCAAGACGCCGACGCCTTCATTCTCCGAAGCCGTTCGAGGTGACCCGCCAGCACCTCGGCCGGCATCTCCGGCGGGCCGAACAGACCCCGCCAATTGGCGAAGACCAGTGGATAGCCCAACTCGACAAACGTGGACGCGTTCTCGATGGCACGAATCCGTTCCGGCGCCGTGACGGCCAATACCCGGACCTGGCCGGCCTCGATGAATGCCATTGTTTCGCCGAGGCCGCTGGACAGCAGGTCCACTTCGCCGCCGAGCAGCGCAATCATGGCCTTGCCGCCGCCGTCGTAGGGCAGGTAGCGCACGGCCCGCGGGTCGACGTCCACCAGACGCAGAGCCATCGCGAGCACGATATGGTCGAGACTCCCACGTGCCGAGCCGCCACCCACCGCGAAGGCCCGGGGATCGCGGACGAGTTCCGCCGCCACGGTCTGCCAGGTCGTTCGCGGGTCATCGGCGCGTACGACCAGAACCCCGTAGTCGGCAACGAGTCCCGCAACCGGCGTCAGATCCCGGAAGCTGTACGGGAAGAGGCCTTGCAGACTGCGTACCAGAAGCGGCGTCGAATTCACCAGGAGCGGCGTCTGGAACCGGTCGGCATTGTCCAGGAAATAGGCCATGGCCCGCCCGCCGCCGCCCCCCGAGACGTTTTCGAAGGACACCCGCTCGACCAGATCGAGTTCGACGAATACCCGGCCGACCTCGCGGGCGGTGCCATCGAGCCCGCCACCGGGTCCGGCGGGTATGACGATGTGCAGGCGTTCGGAAGCGGCTGCCGCCCAAGCCGCTACGATCATGAAAGACGCGACGAGCGCCCGCGGTCGTTTTGGCATCGCGCTACTTGTTCAGGAAGTTCAGTGGCAAACCCGGCGCCTGCCAAGGCATCGATACGAGCTGGCCCGTGGAGGAGAGCGTGATGTAGGCCGTCCGGAGATCCTCGCCGCCGAAGCAGATGTTCGTCGTGATCCGGTCCGGCATGGGCACGAACCCCGGTTCGCCGCCCGTTGGAGAGAGCACGGTAATGCCGCCGTCGATGAGGGTGGCCACGCAGACGCGGCCCGCCGCATCCACCGCCAGCGAGTCGAACAGGAAGTAACCCTCCCGACCGCGAACCAGGCGACCGCCATCGGGTCGGTCCGCGCGTTCGCCGGCCAACCTACCCGGTGCCGCCAACGGATACGCCCACAACCGCCCGGTGGGCGTCTCGGCGACGTAGAGCTCGTCCTCGTCGGGCGACAGGCCGACGCCGTTCGGGGCTTCCATGGGAAAGATCACCTCCTCGATGAACGAACCATCGGCCTTCGCGTAGAACACACCGGTGCGATCCCTCTCGCGGGCCCGGGTCTTCCCGTGATCCGTAAACCAGAAACCACCGCTGGCATCGAAGACGATGTCGTTTGGACCTCGCAGCTGCACGCCGCCGGCCGCTTCGTAGAGCACCTCGACGGTGCCCGTGTCGAGATCGATCCGTTCGATTCGGCCCGTCTCGTAGTCGCTAGCCTGATCGCCGGGATAGATCCGTCCGCGGCGTTGTGTCCACTCGAAGCCCCCGTTGTTGCAGACGTAACACTTGCCATCGGGCCCGATGGCGGCGCCGTTGGGACCACCCCCCGGTTCCGCGACGACTTCCACTTCGCCGTCCGGCGTCACCCGCGAAAGGGTGCCGCGAGCGATCTCGACCACGACGACGGATCCGTCGGGCAGGGCAATCGGGCCTTCCGGGAACTTGAGCCCGGTCGTGACGATTTCCATTGCGCGGTTCCTTGGCCATCGCGGCGGATGCCGTCGGGCCTCGCATTACAGCACAAGGCAATGCCGCGCCGACACCGCGTCGACCCAGCGGCGCTATTCCGGTCTCGTTGCGAGTACGCCGTCATCCCCGGCACTTGTGTCCGATAGAATCCCATCGCTGCAACTTGTCGAAAGACCAAATGGACCAGGCGCGACAGGCCATCGAGTGGGCCTCCGGGTTAGTCGACCGGGGGAGGGCGCATTTGGCGCATCGCACCGTCGACGACGTGCAGATGGAGGTCTACGACCTCTCGGTTTCGACGGCGGAGATCCATGCGGCGAGGGCGATGCTCGACTATGCCGACCTCGGCGCGCCTTCCGGCGAGGCGTCCTTCAAGGGGTCATTGGCCAACCTGTTCTGCGCCGACGCGCTCGCCGCGGTGCTGGGCCGATTGCAGTCCAGGCCGTCCGCGTTCGGGCTGCGAGCCGAGCACTTCCAAGGCGGACCCCAGCCCTTCATTGACACGCACTTCGAGCCCTCGAATATCGCTGCGATCGGGAAGACCATCCGGCTGCGCCAGGGCAGGCCGCCCGACGACCACCTCGGCAACGAGAAGTCGCTGATGCGCGACACCTTCCGTCAATTCGCCGAGGAGCAGGTCGTGCCCCTGGCCGAGGACATCCACCGCAGGGACCGCATGATCCCGGACGCCATCATCGATGGCTTGCGGGAACTCGGCTGCTTCGGCTTGTCGGTGCCAGCCCGCTACGGGGGATTGAAGCCCGACGACCACGAGGACAGCCTCGGCATGGTGGTTGTCACCGAGGAACTCTCGCGCGGATCGCTAGGGGCCGCCGGCAGTCTCATCACCCGGCCCGAAATCATGGCCCGTGCGGTACTCGACGGCGGAACCGACGCCCAGAAGGCGCGCTGGCTGCCGGGAATCGCCGCTGGCGACCCCTTGGTCGCCATCTCGGTGACGGAGCCCGGTACGGGTTCCGACGTCGCATCCGTTGCGCTGCGCGCCACGCCGACGGACGACGGGACCTCCGGCTGGAGCCTGAACGGCGGCAAGACCTGGTGCACGTTCGCTGGCAAGGCCGGCGCACTCCTGGTGTTGGCGCGAACGAATCCGGATGCCATGCCGCCGCATCGTGGGTTGTCGCTCTTCGTCGTCGAGAAACCGGCGAGCGACGAGCAAGCCTTCACGGTGGACAGCCCGATGGGTGGACGGCTGACCGGTCGTGCCATCCCGACGATTGGCTACCGGGGAATGCACTCTTTCGAACTGTTCTTCGAGGAGTTCGTGGTACCGGGGGAGGCATTGGTAGGCGAGGCCGGTGGCCGAGACCGGGGGTTCTACTACACCATGAGCGGCTTCTCGGGCGGTCGCCTGCAGACAGCCGCCCGGGCATGCGGCCTGATGCGGGCGGCGTTCGACCGGGCGCTCGAGTACGCCGAACAACGCCGGGTGTTCGACCGAGCGGTCGCCGACTACCCGCTGAC
Organism: Gammaproteobacteria bacterium; assembly: GCA_026705345.1. GTDB lineage: Bacteria > Pseudomonadota > Gammaproteobacteria > Pseudomonadales > Azotimanducaceae > VXYL01. The sequence continues at coordinate 6,886 of JAPPAV010000081.1, read as the reverse complement.
CCTGCAAAAACTCGCCCGGATGGCCGCCACCATCACGGCCTGTCAGCAGTTCTCGTATGCGGTTGCACGAACTATGGATGCAGGTGACGGGCAATTGGAGGCAAGCCTGGTGAAACTCATCGCCTGCAAGGCGGCGGAATGGATCACTCGGGAGGCGATGCAGATCCACGGCGGCTTGGGTTACGCCGAGGAGTCCGACGTAAGCCGTTACTTCGTGGACGCGCGCGTCCTCTCCATATTCGAAGGTACGGAAGAGACCCTGGCTCTCAAAGTGATTGGTAGAGCACTACTTGCGTAGGGGACGGGCTTGTCCCGTCCCTGGGGACCGGCCGTTGACATGGACCGCGGGCGACCACAAGGGACGCTCCCACGAAGCGCGGCAAACTTCGCATAATGTATATTATGTTAAATTACGAATTGCAATGGGGTTGATCGCATTGGCGCGGTCCCCGCGGACTGCCATCGTCGGTTCGCAGGAACCGACTTAGCGAAGGCTGAACCGGGCATCGACCCTGCCCGGATCGTTGAGATCGATATCCGCGCGCGTGATCTCGACGCCGTGACGGGTTTCCAGGGCGTGCGCCCACCGCAGTACCTTGTCGAACTGCTCCGCCTCGATACGTGCACTGACCCCTTCCGTTTCGGTTTGCGTCCGTCTTGGCCGAAAACCGAACTGGGCGGCCGTACTGTTGACGACCGTGGATAGCAGTTCACCCGATCCCCCGCCGCTGTCACCGCGCGAGACTCTATGCTGGTTCCGCTTCATCCATTCGAGGTCGCGTTGCTCGTTCAGGTACCGGCTAATCGCATCGCGGCGGAAGTCGAGCAGCGAGTCGACGGCCGCGTAGATTGCCAACCCTGCCAAAAGTGCCAGGCAAAGTCGAACCAGCAGGCGTTCCCGGCTGCCGAGGGACTCGTACCGCCGCCGAAGTCCCGACCGGACCCAAACCTCGCCAATGGATTCGAATGCGAACATTGCCGTCAGCCGGAGACCCGCAGTCGCGCACCAATCCGTGCACCGGATTGCGCCGAATCGGTCGAAATCACTTCCATGTCCAATCCTTGGCGCCTCAGCGAGGCACCCAGCCGTTCGAGTACCGCATCGTCCGCGACCACAAGGTCCGCATCGAGACCGCGGCGCGTCGAGTACGTCACCCCGCGAAGCTCGTATTGACCCGAAATCTCCGAAAGACCCTCGCCAAATTGCCCTGCGAGGCCATGGAAGCTTTCGTCGGTGCCCGTGATCTGGCCCAACATGCGCCTCATTCGCGTGGCGGGATTCCCGGCAACGCGGTCGACGCCGTAGAGCGTCCGATAGAGGTCCACGGCCTGCTCCTGGAACCGTGATGCCTGGTAGTCGGCCCAGAACCCCTGCGCCGCCAACAAGGCCAGGCCGACACCGAACCAGATACCGGCAACCGCCGCCACCGGCCGCCAGCGGGACCACGCGCCCGTGGGACGCCGCCTAACGGCGTAGTCATCCTGCAGCAGATTGACCGATCGCCCGTCGAATTCACCGGCAAGAAAGCCGAGCACCGAGGTCTCGAGGGGAACCTCCTCGACCGCGAACGCGTCAAGATCCAGTCTTGGGAGGTCCGCCAACGTCCCGTTGATCAAACGCAGCGCCGTTGGTTCATCGGGATCCGCGTCAGTGCCGGTGACACCGGCGATGACTTCACCCAGGTTGGGAAGGTCCACGCATGCCATCTGTTCCGCAGCCCGGACCAGTGCGTGATCGTCCTCGAAGAGGACGTCCACGACGTTTGCGTCGTCCGCCAAGGCCATTGCATCCGCCGTGAGGAATCCCGGCTGAATTCCGCTTTCGGCAAGGAAAGCCAACCAATCCTCGACGCTGCTCCGCGGCGCGACCAGGCAACGCACGGGCCGGTTGCGCGCCAGATCCCCACACGCCACCTGCATCGTGTCGATGTCATCGGCAACAAATTCCTCGACGGCGTAAGGCACCGCCCGCCGCATCTGCGCAACACTGCGGCCCGGGACCACGCAACTAGCGGACAAGACCTCGGTCACTGACACCAGGACAACCACACGAGCCGGATCCTCCGCGAGGTGCGCATTTGTCTCGACGAATTCGGCAAGCCCAGCACCGTTGGTCCGGCCAGCCGATTCGGTCATCCCGTCCTCGTCGAGCACAAGGTAGTCCACACTCGCATCGAATCCCGCGTCGGTCCGCACGACTGGTGCCTTGATCCGAACGAACAACCGCCTCACCGGCTACGCCTCCGTCCCCGCCGTGGTTTCGTCGGCCTGGGACTCGACTCGTCGACCGAAGTTCCGGGACAACAAGGTGATCTCCCCACTTTCGTGGTTGCGGTGCAGGATCGAAGTAAGTTCCGAACGCGTGTCGCCAACGTGCGCCCTCACCTGCACCTCGAAGTACTCGCTGCCGACCCGGAGTACCGCGGCGCTTTCTCCAAGGGGGGCATGGCTGGCGATGACGCCTTCCACGTCGTCGTAGTTGCGCACCTGTTCCACGAGCAGCTGCGCGTTCGCAGCCGGGAAGTTGGGCGCCAGGCTGGCGAGGACGGCTTCTGTGACGGTGTTGATGTTGACCGCCAGTCGTTCGGTCGGCAGAACCGTGACATTCGCGCCGAGGCGGGCGTATTCGTCGCGGGACTCGAACGGCACGGCAAGGCGGAGTTCGGATATGTCGACGGCCCGCTGGTTCGCCGCTCGATGGGGCGGTTCGCGGAGCAGGTAGTCCGCGTCTTCGGCCCCGTAGGGTTGCACCTCCTGGTCGGCATCGATCCAATCGACCCAGGCGTCCACGTAGTTCGGATCCAACTCCAGTCGCGTGAACAAACGCTTGAGTCGAGCCGCGTTTTGGGCGCCCTCGGCACCCAACACGCTGTTCAGATTGAACCGAGACGACAGGTCCTCGATGCGCATCTCGATGCCGCCGTCTTCGACGTCGAACGCTTCCGTCATGGTCGACCAGTCCTCCAGAAGGGTGTCCTTGCTACGCGTCCCTTCATCCTCCCAATCGGCGTAGAGCAGCTGTCGGGCGTACTCTTCGCCGCCCAAGGCGTACTCCCGCGCCTGCGAAGACGAGAAAACCTGGCGACTGACCGACACGGTGAATGCATGCCGGTTGGCGATCTCGTAGGCCAGCGCGGTGGTAACGGCGACGATGAGCAGGACACTGACCAGCGCAACGCCGCGCGACACCGGGCGATGTGGACGGCGGGCGATCACGACCGGACCCGCTCGCCGACGACTTCGCCGTCATCCGGGCCACTGGCCTCGGCATCGACGATACGGGACGCCCCGGGGACCACCGGCCAAAGACGCTCGATGTGCCCGTAGCGTTCCAGTCGAAGCGCCATCCCCACCGCAGCGAGTTCCGGCGCGGTCTCGTCCTCGTCCTCCACCAGCGGCCAGAAACCGTGCTGTTCACCCTGGTCATCCTGGACGCCGAAGCTTGCCTCGGTGACACCTTTCAGCAGGACCTGGGCAACGGGCTCGGAGCCGGGCGCACGATCCAGTACCGGCCAGAACAACCGGATCAGCGTATCGTCCCGATGCACATAGGCGATCCGCTGAAGCTCGCTACGGCGCGTCCCAAGGGGGTTTTGCCATCCCAAGCGGGTCAGTTCCAGGAGACTCGCCCCGGATACGACCACGGGCTCGGTCGATTCGCCGAGTTCATCCAGCACGGTGCGCCGGGTGAGCTGCATGATGTCGCGGCCGATGATGTCCATGGCGCGTTGTACATCCGAGAGGGCCTCACCCCGATCACGCGTCGTCTCGCCGAGTCGGATCGTGCCCGTGAGTATCTGCGTCGCCATGAGCCCGATCACGCCGAATATCGCCAGTGCCGTCATCATCTCCACCAGCGTGAATCCCCGACGGCTTGTGATGGAGCCGACAGGCCGAGGACTCCTCAAGACGGTATCAGCCACGCATCGGGAGGGTTTCATCAATACCGCCCCACGAATCCAACCAACGTATCGACCGGACCGACCTCCCGGCCTTCCACCAGGGCATAGACCGAGACGTCCACCCGGTGCATCCAAGGATGGTCGGTGGTGCTGATTTCCTCGACCACTTGCCAATAGCGATCGCCATAGGACACCTGGTCCCGGCTGCTGCGCGGGCGCAACGGCTCGTCCGACAGGCGGTATTCCAAACGCAGCTTGGCGATTTCGTTCTCGGCCACCCACCGAGCAAAGGTCTTCTGTTCCAGTCCACCGAGTTGGCGCGCCGTGTCGCCACCCTGGTTGAAGACCGCCAAGGAGACGATGGCAAGAATCGCCAGCGCGATCAGCAACTCCAGCAGGGTGAAACCGCCGACGCGCTGTCCGGGATGGTGCATGGGCGTTGTCATCGAACGATGCCCGTGTCCTGCAGCCAATCCCGAAGATCGTCGTCCGCCTCGTCGACTTCGTTCTGGGCAACGGCACGCGTCCGTTGGATGCCATCGGACCGGGCGACCCAGGCGACAAAGGCTTCGCCGCCCGACACGGTGATCCTGAACGGCGTTATCTCTCCGCCGGGATAGATGACGACATCCGGGAGACCGTCATCGTCGTCCTCAGCCACGTCTATCGCATGCCGCGGCGGCTCACCTCCCCTACCCGCCGGCGTCCAAGCCGTTTCGATCACATCCTCCGAACTCGCCGAGATCCGACCGACGGCGAACTCGACATCGTCTTCGGTGGCGTCGGCATTGAATTCCCGGCGCTCCACGTCGTGCCACTCATCCCGGGCGTCGTCGTACGCCTGGAAGCGGTACGTTCCGCCATCGACCAAGAGGCCCCATACCTCGTTCGTGAGCCTCGCCTCGTCGCGAGCCAGTTCCACGGCCAGGACCAATCGCTCCGCTTCGGCCCGTATGGTGCGCTGGCGTCCGACATCCGTCGCTCCGAGCACCACGACCGACGCCAGAATGCCGATGATGGTGACCACCAGCAGGACCTCGAGCAGCGTGAATCCCGCCGCCCGACGATAGGCTCGGGGTGATCGCGCACCCCGCCTGCTACAAGTCGGCGTAGCGGATATCCGCGTCAAAGTCTTCACCGCCTTCCACGCCGTCGGCGCCCAGCGACATCAGCTCGAAGGTGTGGCCTTCCTCCACGTAGACGTATTCGTTGTCCCATTGATCTAGGGGGTACTTGCGCAGGTACGGGGCAGGTCCCCACGACTTCGGCTCGGGATGCCCAGCGGGCTTGGTGACCAGCGCCTCGAGACCCTGGTCCGTCGATGGGTAGTGCCCGTTCTGCATGTGGTAGATGTCCAGCGTCTGGCCGATGCTGCGGATCTCGGCCTTCTGGGCCGTCCGCCGAGCTTCCTGGTCGTGTCCAATCAGATTGGGAACGACCACCGCAATGAGGATGCCGAGTATCGCGACGACCATCATGATCTCGATCAGCGTCATCCCGCTCTCGTTTCGATGGCTCTTTCGTTTGTTCATCGGATTCCCTTCGGCTCTTGGAACATTTGGCGTCGAGTGGCCGGTGGCTGCCATCACCAAGCCCTACCGGCTAGGAGACCAACTGGTTCATGTTGAGTATCGGAACGAGTATCGCCAGTACGATCAAGAGTACCAGTCCCGCCATGAGCAACAGCATCAACGGCTGAAACAACTGAACCAAGGTGGTGATCAACCGGGTCAGCTCCTTCTGCTGATAGTCCGCCACCTTGGCCAGCATGGAGTCCAATTGTCCACTCGCCTCGCCGCTGGCCACCATATGCAGCAACATCGGCGGGAAGTAGCGCACACCTTCCAGCGCGGCCCGGAGACTTGACCCCTCACTGACCCGTTGAACCGCCTCCGCGAGCCTGCGCTTCAACCAACTGTTCGTCACGACCTCGGTGGCAATTTGCATGGCGTCAACCAAGGGGACGCCGCTGGTCGATAGGATCGCCAAGGTGCTGGCGTAGCGGCTGGCGTTGCCACTCCTCACCACCTTCCCCGCGATGGGGAGCCTGAGCTTGCGGTGGTCCCAGCGCAATCGGAACTCGCTCTGGCGCAGGAACCACCGCGCGAGCAGCGCCACGGCGGCATGGGCGATCGCGATCAGCCACCAGTTGCCGCGCAGGAAGGCGCTGATGTCGATCAGTGCCGTGGTGAGGAATGGCAGTTCGTTGCCGGTACGCTCGAACACGCCAACGATCTTGGGCACGACATAGACCATCAAACCCGCGATGATCGCGATGGACACCACGAACAGCAGAATCGGATAGAACAGCGCCATCTGAACGTTGCGCACCGACTCGAAGCGCTGCTCGGTGTGATCGGCGAGGTTGTCGAGGACCGCATGGAGGTATCCGGACTGCTCCCCGGCAGCCACGGTGGACCGATACATTTGTCCGAACGCACTCGGGTAGGCGTTGAGTGCGGTCGCCAGGGAGTGGCCTTCGAGCACCTGGGCACGGACATTCATGACCAGCGCCGACACGCGGCGCTTGTCGGATTGGCGCGCGATGGTGTGCAGCGATTCCTCGACCGGCAGGCCCGCCGCGACCAAGGTGGCCAGCTGACGCGTAAACAGGGCCAACTCCAACGGCGCCATGGTGCGCCACCCCACCCGAATACCGGGCGTACTTCCCTGGGATTTGCCATCCCGCGAGGCCGCCGCGTGGACGACGGATGTGGGTGCGAGGCCACGGTCCCGCAGTGTTTGGCGCACCTGGCGACTGCTGTCACCCTCTTCGATGCCCTTCTTGTGCCGACCCCGAGCGTCGATGGCCGTGTATTCGAAAGCCGCCATGGACTCAGTCGGTGAGGACGACGGCCCGCATCACTTCGTTCACCGATGTGACACCGTCTAGTACCTTGCGACGACCGTCGTCCGAGATGCTTGGACAGTCCTTGCGGACATGGTCCGCAATGACCTGTTCGGATACCTGGTCGTGGATGAGG
>JAPPAV010000128.1 GCA_026705345.1 Gammaproteobacteria bacterium | reverse complement strand
CGCGCCCCGGGAGGCGGGGACCGCCCGGCGGTGGTCAAGCAGCCGGGTCTGGCGTAGGCGACGCTCATGGGACGGCTTCACGACCCCGACCGCGGCTCGGTCCGAATCGACGGTACGCCAGTGGCGACATGGTCCCGGCAAGCGCTTACCGATCGTGTCGCCTACGCTTTCGAATCGCCGGCATTGCTGGGCGATACCGTCAGGGATGCGATCACGTTGGGCTACCGCGCCGACGATGCCGAGATCGAAGTTGCTGCGCGGCGCGTGGAGGCCGACGCGTTCATCCGGCGCCTGCCCAACGGCTACGGAACGTCTCTCGACGAGACACCGATGTCGGGGGGAGAACGCCAGCGGCTGGGTCTGGCGCGTGCCGCGCTGCGGGATTGCCCGATCTTGGTGCTAGACGACGCACTGAGCAGCCTCGACGTGGCGACGGCGGCACGCGTCTTTGCCGCGCTGGGTTCCCTGTCCGAGGACCGGACCGCGATCATCGTTGCGCATCGAGCGAGCACCGCGGCTTGTGCGGATGTGGTGGCGTGGCTCGTGGACGGGCGTGTAAGAAAAGTAGCCATGCACGCGGATTTGTGGGCCGATCCGGCCTATCGCGCCGCGTTCGCGGTGACCGAGCGCGACCACGCGGCGGCTGAGGACGGATGACGATTCGACCGCCGATCAGCTATGTCCTGGGGCACAGGCGGCGGGTGGTGGGGATCGCGGGTTGCAGTATCGGCGTCACGCTGGCACCGATGGTCACCGGGCGGGCCATCGCGAGCGCAATGGATGCGGCGAGCGCCGGTGCCATGCAGGTATCGTTCATGTGGCTCGCTGGCCTGGCGGCTGCGGGGGCGGTGGGCGTTGGGTCGCTGACGCGGCTGTCGCGTCTGGCCGCCGACATTTCGGCCGACGTGCAGACGGAATTGACCCGCGACGTCGTGCGTCATGCGCTCGCCGATGCGGTGCGTTCGGATCGGGTGCTGCGGTCGGGCGCCGAGTTGACGAAGCATGTGCCCGTGCTGGTGGACGTGCTGTCGCTGATGCTGCGCACGGCACCTAGCGGCTTGTTCGCCATTGGCGCCGTGGCTGGACTGGCGACCCTGTCCGGGGTATTGCTGATCCCGGTTTTGCCGTGGCTCGCGGTGTCGGCGTTCCTGCTGGCCGCGCTCATGCGGCGGGACACCCGCAACCAGAAGGCGGTGATGCTGGCGAGCGAAGCGTCCTATGGCGAGATGACCAAGGCCATCCAGGGCGTTCGCGACCTGATGGCGGCCGGTGCGAAGGACTATGCGATGACTCGTGTGCGCAGTCGAATAGCGGCCGTCAACCGCGCCAACCTGCAGCAGGGCGACCAACACGCGATACGCTCGGGATTGGTCAATGCGACGGCGACGTGGCTGCCGGCGCTGACGGCACTGGCGTTCGTGCCGGCGTTGGTTCGCGACGGCAGCCTGACACCCGGGGAGGTCGTCGGCACCTTCACGTACCTGCTTGCCGGACTCGCTACCGGCTCGATGTTCGTGACCGGCGTGATGGGGTACGCCGTGACGCTGCGCGTCCACCACGGTCGCCTTGTCGAGACCGTCGGCGAGGACTCGTCGCCGGTGTCCGTCGCGGTCGATCCGCCGTCGACGACACGCCCGGCGATCAATGTACGCGGGCTCAGGTTCGCCTACGGTGCGTCGGCACAGCCCATCGTCGAGGGACTCGACGTGGAGATACCACACGGCGACCACCTCGCCATCGTTGGCCCGAGCGGAATCGGCAAGTCGACGCTCGCGGCCCTGCTCGCGGGCGTACTGGTTCCGGACGAGGGCGTTGTGGAAGTCGACGGCACCTCGTTGCATCTGCGCCGGGACCGCTCCCGACTCGTCACGATGGTCCCCCAGGAAGCCTATTTGTTCTCGGGATCACTGCGCGACAACCTGACCTACCTGCGGCCATCGGCCTCGGACGGGGATCTGGCCGCATCCGCCCACGCGGTTGGGCTCGAGCGGGTGCTGGACCGGCTAGGTGGTTTCGATGCCGAGATCGATCTCGCCAAATCGGGACTGTCGGCGGGCGAGAGACAGTTGGTGACGTTGGTCCGGGCGCATCTCGCGACAACGCCCATCGTGGTCCTGGACGAGGCCACGTGCCACTTGGACCCGGCTGCCGAGGACAGGGCGGAACAAGCCTTCATGGCGACGGGCGGCACGCTGGTCGTGGTCGCCCACCGCATGTCGGCGACGCTGCGTGCGAAGCGGGTTGTGGTCATGGACGGCGTTGGCATCGACATCGGCGACCACCGCCAGTTGATGGACAGTCATCCGCTCTACGCCGACTTCCATGGCACCTGGTCGACGGAGCAAGTGGCGTGAGGACCACGTTCTCGCGTTGGCTTCTGGAGTGCCGTCAGGCGGCCCGGAGCCTGGGGCGAACGCCGGGGTTCACAGCGACCATCGTGCTTACGCTGGGGGTTGGTCTCGGTGCGGCAACGGCCACGCACACCTTGATCAAGGACATCGTTCTGGATCCGCTGGGCTACCCCGATGCACAACGCCTCGTGATGCTGCGCAGCGAGGTACCCGGTGCCGGTACGGATGCCGAATGGCAGGGCTCGTTCCCCCAGTACTACCAATTCCGCGACAAGGCTCGGACATTGGCCAGCATCGGTCTTTACGGAACCGTGGGGATGAACATCGCGTCGCCGGGCGGCGTGGAGCGGACGCAGATCACCCTGGCCAGCGCCAGCGTGCAGGCGTTGATCGGTGCGCGGGCGTTGCTCGGTCGCACCCTGCAGCCGGCGGACAACACGCCGGCCGCGCCAACCGTCGCGGTGCTGTCGCACGGCTATTGGCAACGCCGATTCGGGGGCGACCCCGACGTGGTGGGCACGACGCTTGGGGTACAGACCGGCGTGTATGGCCAGCACTTCGATCTGACGGCGGCGCCTTACGAGATCGTGGGTGTGCTCGCCCCGGGCGTGTCGTTGCCCGCCACCGGCCGTGGCGCCGAGCCCGACCGGCCCGATCTCTGGCTTCCGCTGCGACTCGACCCGGCGGCGCGCGGGCCGCACTCCTGGAATCTCCTCGCGAGGCTCACGGCCGATGCCTCACTTGGCCAGGCGCAAGCCGAGCTGGATGGGCTCACGCGGGGCCTGATCGACAACTATCCCGACATGTATTCCGAGGCGCTCTTCGAGAGGTACGGATTCCGAACGCGCGCCCACGATCTCAAGTCGTTCGTGGTGGGGCCCATGATCCGCAACCTCTGGTTGATCCACGGGTGTGTCGTCCTGTTGCTGCTGGTCGCCCTCGTCAATGCCGCCAACCTTTTCCTGGTCCGGGCGGAAGTCAGGCTGCGCGAAGTGGAGGTCCGGGTCGCGCTGGGTGCGAGACGTCTTGCGATCTTTCGTCACTTCGCCGCGCACGGTGCGCTGGTCGCGCTAGCAGCCGGCGGGCTGGGTCTCTTGGCAGGCTATTGGATGGTCGAGTGGGCGCGGTTGGCGACCCCGTGGCGGCTGCCTCGGATGGAGGAGGTGGGGTTCGACGTCGGTGTGTTCGCCTTCCTCGCCGGGCTGTCGCTCGCGGTCGCCCTGGTCTTGGCGACGTTCTGCGCCTGGCGCGTGGACGACACCGGCGCCGCCCATGGGGGGCGCGGCGTACGCGGTACCGGCCGCGAGAGTCAACGGCTTCGCGCTGCGATGACCGTCGGCCAAGTCGCCCTCTCCCTCGTCCTGATCGTTGTCGCGGCGCTGTTCGTTGAGAGTTTCCGCAACCTGCGCGCCACGGATACCGGGATCGAAGCCGAAGGCGCGGTGACGATCAAGACCTTTCACGGCGAGCAGGACCTGTCGAACTGGTGGCCGTTCGTGAAGCAGGTGATCCAGAGGACCGAGGCGCTCCCCGGCGTCGCGGTTGTCGGTGCCGCGACCGCTATCCCGTTTTCGAGGTTCACCGGACATGGCTGCGCGCAGCAAGGCTTCGATGAGCCGGCCGTGCACCGGCGCGTCGAGGCGGCAGGACTGACCTACTGCGCCGCCCAGGCCGTGGCCACGCCTGGTTACTTCGAGGCCGTTGGGATTCCGATGATCCGGGGTAGGGGCTTCACGCATGCGGATCTCGACAATCCCGCCGAAGGGGTCGTGGTGGTCAGCTCCGCCTTCGCGGAGCGCTTTTGGCCGGGCGAAGACCCCCTCGGCAAGCGCGTGTCGCCCTACGGTGGATCCGTCCATTGGTATCGGGTGATCGGCGTCGCCGGCGACGTGTACCGCGGTTCCGTCCAGGAAAAGCCCCACAACCTGATCTACTACCCCCTGGCGCCCATACCCGGCGACGCGGGTTGGTACTTCGGGGGAATCGACTTCGTGGTTCGTACGGGCGCAGGTCAGCCCGCCGCCCTCGTGGGGCAGCTACGGCAACTGATCGGGGACGTCGACCCGACGGTAGCGGTCGGCGAAGCGTGGTCCATGTCCGCGTTGGTGAGCCGTTCGATGGCGCGGCTCGGCTTCACCCTGGTCCTGATCTCGGTGGCGGCATGCACCGCCCTAGGTCTCGCGGTGGTGGGCCTCTACGGTCTCGTTGCCTACCTGATCGCGCGGCGCAGCAGTGAAATCGGCGTTCGCGTGGCGTTGGGTGCGCGCCCGAACGAGATTCGCCGCATGGTGATCGCTGGTTCGTTTAGGTTGATCGGGATGGGGTTGTTGATCGGTGTCGCGTGCAGCATGGCGGCGAGCGCGACACTGCGCGGTCTCGTGTTCGGCGTGGCGCCCACGGACATTCGCGTGTATGGCATTGCCGCGATGCTGGTCACCGTGGCGACGCTGGCGGCAAGTTGGCTCGCCACGAGCCGCGCTGTGGGAATTGCGCCAATCGATGCGTTGCGGAAGGAGTGACTATCATCATGTCCCATGTTTGGTTCACGGAACTTCGACAGGCGGCGCGAAGTCTCGCACGAGCGCGCGGATTCACCGTCGTCGCCGTGCTTGTGCTCGGGTTGGGGGTGGGGGCAACGGCGACGGTCTTTGCCCTGGTCAAGCAGGTCCTCCTCGATCCGCTGGCCTATCCCGATGCCGATCGGTTGGTTGTCGTGCGCAGCGAGGTGCCGGGTTCCGGAACGGAGGCGGAGTGGGGTGCGTCATCGGCGCAATTCGTCCAGTTCGGCCAACACGCCGGATCGTTCGCCGACGTCGGCGCGATGGAGTATCAGGTCGCGAGCGTGCGGCCGGAGGGCGCGAGTTCGACCGTCCGGGCGAGCGTTGGCATTGCGACAGCGGGCGTCCACCGGATGCTCGGTGCGCGTCCGATCGTCGGGCGTCCTTTCGCCGAGACGGATGACGATCCCGGGGCGCCGCCCGTTGCGGTTCTCTCCCGCGCTTTCTGGGAGGCGCATTTCGGCGCCGACGGGGACGTGGTCGACAAGAAGGTCCATCTCGATTCGGGCGTGATCGGCGGGCCGGCGTTTGCCGTTCCGATCATCGGCGTCATCGAACCGCTTGGCGAGCTTGGCGAGAAATCGCGCGACGGCACGGATGTATGGCTGCCGAAAACCATCAATCCGGGCGGCCCGCACTACAACCAGCACAGTTTGCTGCTCGTCGCGAAACTCCAGCCCGGTGTGACGCTCGGTAGCGCCCAAACGGAGATCGACGGCCTGACGTCGAAACTCCCGGATGCGTACCCGAATGTCTACTCGGGAGACTTCATGGAGCGATTCGGCTTCCGCACCCGCCTCGACGACCTGAAGACCTTCATCGTCGGCGATGCCGCGGCGGTATTGAGCATCCTGTTCGGTGCCGCCGGCTTGCTGCTTGCCGTAGCCTGGGCGGACATCGCCTGCCTGCTGCTCGCGCGCGTCGAAACAGCTAGGCATGACATGGCGGTCCGTGCCGCCCTCGGTGCGGGAAGGGCGGTGATTGCCCGCCACTTCGCCGTGCAAAGCGTGCTGCTGGCGGGTGCTGGCGGGGTGTTGGGCTACACCGTCGCCTGGTGGCTCAGCACCGCCCTTGTTGTTGCGAATCCGATACCGATGGCCCGTCTCGAGGAGATGTCGGTGGACGGCGGCGTGGTGGCGTTCATCGCCGTGGTTTCGTTGTTGGTCGCTTTGGCGCTGGCCATGGTTGCCGCGTTGTCTTCACGGGATCTGCGTGTCCACTTGGCCGACGCCTGGCGTGGTGCCACGGCGTCTCGCCCCCGCCAACGCGCCCGTTCGGTGCTGATCGCGGGCCAACTGGCGTTGGCGTTGGTTCTGATTGCTGCGGCCGGACTACTCACGGCGAGCTTCCGCAACCTGGCGAGCGTCGATCCCGGTGTGGACGTCGAAGGCGTGGTGAAGGCCGAGGTGCATCCGAGTAGTGGCTATGCCGACCACGCAAGTTGGTGGGAGGTGCTTCGCACCGTCGGTGCGCAAGTCGAGGCGCTGCCCGGTGTCGACGTCTTCGGCACCGCATCCAGCATCCCGTTCGGGACCGGCGGATGCGTCGCCCAAGGGTTCGCGGATGCTTCGGTTGTCGAACGTATCGGCACGACGGAACTGACCATCTGCGCGGACCAGGACGTGGTAACGCCCGGCTATTTCGAGGCGATGGGGATTCCGTTGCTGCGCGGGCGTACGCTGCACATGGACGACTTCGAAGATCCCGCCCGCGGCAGCGCCGTCGTGAGCCAGGCCTTCGCAGAGCGGTTCTGGCCCGGCGAGAATCCGATCGGCAAGCGCTTGGCCCCCCATGGCCGGGGCGCGCCCTGGTACACGGTCGTCGGTCTTGTCGGGGACGTCTATGGCGCATCGTTGACCGACGACCCCACCACGCATGTGTACTACCCGTTGGTGCAGATACCGGGCCAGCCGCCGTGGTACTACGCGGCGATGACCATCGTGGTTCGAACCGGGCTGTCGGAACCGACTGCCGTCCTGGGGGAATTGCGCCGGATTCTCAAGTCCCTGGACCCGGAGATCGCCGTGGAGAACGCCGGCACCATGCGCGAAGTCCTCGCAAGCTCCGTGAGCCGGACCCGGTTCCTGTTGATGCTGCTGGCAATCGCCGCGGCGGCGGCGCTGACGCTGGCTGTTGTCGGCGTCTACGGCGTGGTCGGGTACCTGGTAGCACGGCGCAGCAACGAAATCGGCGTCCGCGTGGCGCTCGGGGCCACGCCGGCGAAGGTGCGCCGCAAGATCGTGCGGGACACCGCCAAGCTGCTTGCCGTTGGCCTTGGGCTCGGCTTGTTGGCGAGCCTCGTCGCGGGGGAGGCGCTGCGGGGTGTGCTGTATGGCGTGGCGCCGACCAATTCCCTGGTGTATCTCGCGGGCGCGGGATTGCTTGCCTTGGCGGCGTTGCTGGCGAGTTGGGCTGCGGCGGGACGGGCGATACGGCTTGCGCCGATGGACGCCCTGCGGATCGAATGAGAACGATCGGTTGTTTGGCGCGACATTCCGTTGTTCCATTTACCGGGCGCGTGGACTAGGACACATGAGCGAGACCAAGCTGCGGATCCTCGTCGCCGACGACCAAGCCGACGTCGTCGAAGCCTTGCGCCTGCTCCTCAAGGGCGGAGGTTTCTTGGTCGACGCCGCGAGTTCTCCGGATGAGGTCCAGCGAGTCATGGAGAAGCGGCCCATCGATCTGCTGCTGATGGACCTCAACTACACCCGCGACACGACGTCGGGTCAGGAGGGCATGGATCTCCTAGGGCGGGTGCGGCGACTGGATCCGGATCTTCCGGTGGTTGTGATGACGGCCTGGGGCAGTGTCGATGGTGCCGTGGAGGCCATGCGCCGGGGTGCCAAGGACTACGTTGAAAAGCCCTGGGACAACACTCGCTTGGTCGCGACCATCAGGACCCAGTTGGAATTGGGCAAGGCCAAACGTCATGGCCGGCGGCTTGCGGACGCCAACCGGCACCGCAACGAATTGCCTCTGCAGGAGTTCGTGGCCCAGTCCAAGATCATGCGTCCCATTCTCGACCTCATGGCGAGCGTCGGGCCGTCGGACGCCAATGTGCTGATCACCGGCGAACACGGCACGGGCAAGGAAGTGGTTGCCAAGTGGCTGCACGCCTCGTCGCCACGGGCTTCGCAACCGTTCCTGGCCGTGAATGCCGGCGGTTTCAGCGAAGGTGTCTTCGAGAGCGAATTGTTCGGGCATGTCCGGGGTGCATTCACGGATGCGAAGAGCGACCGGGCGGGCTGCTTCGAGCTCGCAGACCAGGGCACGCTCTTCCTGGACGAGATCGCCAACGTGCCCTTGGGGCAGCAGGCGAAGCTGTTGCGGGTTCTCGAAAGCCGCGAGGTGCAACGTGTCGGTTCTACCCGGTCCCGCCAGGTCGACGTGAGGGTACTTTGTGCGACCAACGCGGACATCGATGGCGCGATCGCCAATGGCGAGTTTCGGGAGGACCTGCTCTACCGTCTCAACACGGTGGAGATCAATCTGCCCCCACTGCGCGAAAGACCCGAGGATCTCGAAGCCCTGGCAACGCGTTTCCTTGCCCGTGAGGCATCGCGCTATGGCAAGGAAATCGACGGCTTCCGCACCGATGCCATGGATGCACTTCGACGCCACGCTCGGCCGGGCAACGTCCGAGAGTTGCAGCACGCGGTCGAAAGGGCCGTCCTGGTAGCTACCGGCCCGATCGTGACCAAGAGCGACTTGGGTCTGCGCGCCGCGGGCGAACGTCAACTGCGGTTCGAGACGCTGACCCTGGCGCAAGTGGAACGCACGCTGATCGGCAAGGCACTCGACCGGCATGGCGGCAACGTAACCCGGGCGGCCCGTGATCTGGGCCTGAGCCGGGCCGCTCTGTACCGGAAGATGCAGCGCCACGGCCTGCCTCGGACATGACGGGACCGCTTCGCGGTCGCCCCGAGAGATCGCTCGGCGAACTCTCCCGCGAAGCGTCGACGACGTCAACGAGCCAATGACCTTCATGCGGCGATTGCGACTGGCGTTTGACCAACGGATTCTTCTATTGGCGTTGCTCGTCGGTTTGCCGGCGTCGGCCCTGGCGCTTGTCCTGTTGTTGATCGGGGACTACTCCATCGGCCTTCGATGGACGCTTGGGTTGGCCATGCTCGTGGCTTGGTTTGGACTCGCGCACTACCTGCGCCTGTGCGTGAGCCGACCGATGGCGACGGTCGCCAATATGCTGGCTGCGCTCCGCGAGGGCGAATTCTCGATCCGCGCCCGGGACGATGGCGAGGGCGACTCGATGGCCGTGACGTTGTCCGAGGTGAATGCTCTCGAGCGCCTGTTTCGCGAACAGCGGCTTGGCGCGGTGGAGGCGACCAATCTCCTTCGTCGCGTCCTGGCGGAGATCGATGTCGTTGTCGTCGCGTTCGACGCCACGGACAAGGTGCGGTTGGCCAATCAGGCGGCCGACAGGTTGACCGGCCGCGCCACTGGCACGCTGCTGGGGAAGGCGGCGTCGGAACTCGGGCTCGAGGAGATCCTTGAAGGGGAAACGCCGCGCACGATCGAACGGGAGGATTCATCGGGCCCTCGGCGATGGCAGATTCGGCGCAGCGCCATCCGCATGGAGGGGGAACGCTTGATCCTGGTGGTGATGACGGACCTGTCCACGGCCCTGCGCAGGGAGGAACGGGAAGCTTGGCGCCGGTTGGTGCGCGTATTGAGCCACGAGATCAACAACTCGCTGGCACCGATCTCGTCCATCGCGGCGAGCATCCGCGATCTGGTTGAACGGGAACCGCGCCCGGACTGGGCGGAGGATGCCCGACGAGGGCTGGAGATCGTTCTTGCGCGATCGGAATCGCTGCGTCGGTTCATGGCGGCTTATGCGCGATTGGCGCGGCTGCCGCCGCCGGTCTTGGATGATGTCGATGTCGAGGCTTGGATCGACCGGGTCGTCGCTCTGGAAAACCGGCTGCCCGTCCGCGTGCGCCGGGGACCCAAGGTCACGCTGCATGCGGATCCAGACCAGCTCGAGCAGGCCCTGATCAACCTGGTGGCAAACGCGGTCGACGCCTCGCTTGAGGCGCGTGGCGATGTTGCAGTGGGTTGGGATCGGGACGGCGGAACCGTTGAGATCCTCGTGGAGGACGAAGGGCCGGGCCTTGCGGATACGGAAAACCTCTTCGTGCCCTTCTACACCACGAAACCGCACGGCACCGGCGTCGGGCTGACGCTGAGTCGCCACATCGCCGAGAACCACGGCGGGTCGCTGACGCTTCGAAACCGTTTGGACGGGAGCGGCGCCCAGGCCCGGCTCGTGTTGCCGGTGGGAAATGTGGGCTAGTGCCTCGCGCCCATGCACCGTATTGCCGTCATGCCCGTAGGGGACGGGCTTGTCCCGTCCCGCGCCGTTCGAACGGACCCGTGGAACAACCGGCGCGGGCGAGGACAAGCCTCGCCCCTTCCATGGAACAAACGCCAAAGGGAGCCTGCGACCGTGGCGTTGGTTTCATGGAAGGTCGGCGTGGCTGGGCCGGAGGCGGAGTCGGCGCACAGCGAAGCGAAGCGCCGACCCGGCTATGGGGCGCTACGGGGTCGCCCCCGGGATATGCTCAAGTGTCCAGATGGGCGCTCGTCGAGACGCGCTAGCCCGGACCGGGCCCGCTCTGTTCTAACGCAGCTTCGTATTCCGTTCTGAGATCGAGCACGCGCTGGTCCAGGCGAGCGCGCAGTGGGCGGTCGTCGCCGTCCAACAGGCGACGGGCGTAGTCGATGTGCTGGATGGCTTGGCGATAGGCGCCGAAGAGGGCGAAGTACTCGGCGCGGGCCCGATGGACGCCGATGGTGTCGCCGGCGAGGCCTGCAGTTTCGGCGAGTAGATGCCAGACGTCCACGTCGTTGGTATTGACGCGGGTGTGACGCCAAAGCAGCTCGGCGGCCTCGGCGTGGCGGTCGGCGGCGTCCAGCGCCTCGGCCTTGAGGTAGGTCAGCGGTTCGTTGTCGGGATTGATCCGCAGCTTGTCGGACAACAGCGCAACGGCTTCGTCGAGCCGTTCGGCCGCAATCAGTATCTCGGCGAAGGAAGCCGCCATCAACAGGCTGCCGGGATGCGCCTTGTAGAGCCGGTGAGCGGTCTTGACGGCCTCCTCGTGGCGGTCGGCCTCCGACAGGGCGACGGCAAGGGCGTAGGTGTCGGCGTCGCCTCCGCCGTGCAGCGACTGGGCCTCCACCACCGCGTGTCGCGGCGACTCGGCGAAGTGGACCCGGGCACGCGCGCGCATGAACTGGTAGTCGAGGGAGGGTTCGACGGTGCGATCCTCGAAACGTTCCGCCTGGTTTCTGGCGTCCGTGATGCGGGACTCCGTGAGCGGGTGCGTGAGCAGGAACTCGGGGGGTTTGTCCACGAAACGAAACGCCGTTTGCATGCGCTCGAACATGCGCCCCATCGCGTCGGGGTCGAGACCGGCGCGCTCCAGCGTATTGAGGCCGATGCGGTCGGCCTCCTGTTCCCGGGAGCGGCTGAAGCGCAGCGCCTTGTCCTGCGCGTAGGCCTGCGTGCCGAACAGTGCGGCCATCCCCGCCTCGCCGCCCCCGCCGGCCGCGATGGCGAGGGAGGCGAGCAGACCGGCGAGCATCCAGGGCGACATGGCGCGTTGCTGCTCGACGCTGCGGGCGTAGTGGCGCTGGCCCAAGTGCGCCAGTTCGTGCGCCACGACCGCCGAGTATTCGCTCTCGTCGTGGGCGTAGAGAAACAAGCCGAGATTGATGCCGACGATGCCCCCCGGCACGGCAAACGCGTTGATCTGGGGGTTGTCGATCAGCACGGTCGTCAATGCCGGCTCGGTGATGCCCGAGAACTCCGCGAGCCGGTGGACATTGACCTTGACGTAGTACTTGAGGATCGGATCCGAGACCACCTCGACGCTTGAGCGAATCTGCTTCAACGCGATCTGGGCGAGTTCCCTTTCCGTCGTGGGCGACACGAGACCGGAAGACCGGTCGCCGAGTTCCGGCAGTTCCGCGGCCTGGGAAGCGTTGACGGCGAAGGACAGGGTCAGGACGGACAAGCCGCGCAGCGACGATCGAACCATGCAGCCATCGGCAAGCCTAGCGGCGGCATTCCGGCTCGACGAGTGACGGCAACCATACGGCATCACGGCATCGAAACTTGACTCGAGTGACAACGCATTGTCGCGGACGAGGATCCAGAGGGCGTGATCATACGCCAATATGACCACTCCCGAGTCCATCGGTGCCATAATCCGATCCATGACCGAATCGAAACCGTTGGCGCGTCTCGACGCCACCGGCCTCAACTGCCCGATGCCGCTGTTGAAGGCCAAACAGGCGTTGAACGCGCTCCAACCGGGCGACCATCTGGAGGTGGTTGCGACGGACCCGGGATCGGTGCGCGATTTCGAGGTGTTCTCGGCGCAAAGCGGCCATCCGCTCCTGGAGTCCCGGCAGGAGGACGGTCGCTACTTCTACCTGCTTGAGAAAGGCCGTCCGAACACGACACGCGCGTGACGGCTTGACGGCGATGAAATTCGTCAAGGTAATCAGCGGCTGGATCAACCGATACTTCGCGAACGAGGAAGCGATCTTCCTCGTGGTCTTTCTGGCCGCGGCGCTCCTGATCCTGATCTTCTTCGGCGCCGTGCTGGCGCCGATCCTGACCGGCCTCGCCTTCGCCTTCCTGCTGCGGGGGGTTGTCGCCCGGCTTGTGGTTTGGCGGGTGCCGCGTCTGGTGGCCGTGGGCTTGGTGGAACTGCTATTCCTGGGGGTGCTGACGGCCTTGGTCATCGTCATTCTCCCCTTGGTGTGGCAGCAACTGCGCGACCTCGTGAACGCGCTGCCGGGGTTTCTCGAACAGCTTCGCGATCTGGCTTCCGAGTTGCCCCTGCGCTATCCGGAATTCTTTTCCGAGACCACCGTGAGCGGTTGGGTCGGCGCACTGAACCAGCAGGTCGTCGACTTCGGTGCAAACCTGGTGCAGGACGTCGTGGCGCAGTTGTCGAACGTCGTCGGGCTCATGCTCTTCTTCATCCTCACCCCGGTCGCCCTGTTCTTCTTTCTAAAGGACAGCGATCGGATGCTCGCCGCGTTCGCGTCCGTACTACCCCGGAAGCGTCGTCTGCTGAACGAGGTCGGCGGTGAAATGAGCCTCCAGATCGGCAACTACCTGCGCGGCAAGCTGATCGAGATCGTCATCGTGGGCATGGTGACGTACCTGACGTTCTGGTTCCTCGATGTGAACTACGCGGCGCTCCTCGGGCTGCTGGTCGGTGTCTCGGTGCTGATCCCCTTCGTCGGTGCCATCGTGGTGACGATCCCGGTGGCTACGGTGGGATTGCTTCAGTTCGGCTGGAGCGTGGACTTCCTGGTGTTGATGGTGGCCTACCTGGTCATCCAGGGTCTCGACGGCAATGTGCTCGTGCCGCTTTTGTTTTCGGAAGTCGTCGATCTCCACCCCATCGCGATCATCGCGGCGGTATTGGTATTCGGTGCCCTGTGGGGGTTCTGGGGCGTGTTCTTTGCCATACCGCTCGCGACCCTGGTGAAGGCGGTCTTCCATGCCTGGCCTGCGCAGGACCCCCCGGAGGCAGAGGCCGAATGATCGTCGAACTGGGTCACTTCGCGACGATTCTCGCGCTCGGCATGGCCGCTGGGCTAGCGATCGTCGGCTACTCGAGCGCGACAAACGTCAACTGGTACCGGTTGGCCGGCGTGTTGGCGTTTGCCCAGTTCGCCGCCGTGGGCCTGGGTTTCGGCGCATTGGTCTACGCCTTTGTGACCAGCGACTTCTCGGTGCTCTACGTGACGGAGAACTCGAACACCGCGCTTCCCTGGTACTACCAGGTGTCCGCCGTCTGGGGCGGCCACGAGGGCTCGTTCCTGCTGTGGACGCTGATGCTCGCCGCCTGGACCTGGGCGGTTAGCCTGGCAGGTGCCCGGGTGCCGAGAGAGATCCAAGGCCGGGTACTCGGGACGTTGGGCCTGTTGAACGCCGGATTCCTGTTGTTCCTCTTGAGCGTCAGCAGTCCATTCGAACGGCTGATCGGCGGACCCGCCGAAGGTGCCGACCTCAATCCGCTATTGCAGGACTTCGGGCAGATCGTGCACCCGCCGATGCTCTACCTGGGATACGTCGGCTTCGCCGTGGCGTTCGCGTTCGCGGTGGCCGCTTTGCTTAGCCGGCGGCTGGACGCCGTGTGGGCGCGCTGGACGAGGCCATGGGCGAACGTCGCCTGGGCCTTCCTCACGGTCGGTATCGCGCTCGGCAGTTGGTGGGCCTACTACGAACTCGGCTGGGGCGGCTGGTGGTTCTGGGACCCCGTCGAGAACGCGTCGTTCATGCCATGGCTCGCGGGGACGGCGCTGATCCACTCGCTGGCCGTCACCGAGAAACGGGGCGCGTTCAAGAGCTGGACCGTGTTCCTCGCCATCGCCGCGTTTTCGCTGTCGCTGCTCGGCGCGTTCATCGTGCGTTCCGGGGTGCTGACGTCGGTCCATGCGTTCGCCGTGGACCCCGAGCGCGGGTTGTACCTGCTCGCCTTCCTGGTGGTGGCGGTCGGCGGTGCCCTGGTCCTGTACGGCCTGCGGGCGCCGGCGATCCGGGCCCGGGCGCAGTACTGGGGTCTGTCCCGGGAGTTGATGCTGCTCTGCAACAACATGCTGCTCGTGCTGGCGCTCGCGGTGATCCTCATCTACACGCTCTACCCGGTGGCCTACGAGGCGTTGACCGCCGGCGAAAAATCGTCCATCGGGCCGCCCTACTACAATCGCGCGTTCGTGCCCCTGGCATTGCTGCTGGCGGCCGTTCTCGCCGCGATGCCCGTCTCGCGCTGGCGGCGCACACCCGTCGTACTGTTCAGGAATATCGGTCTCATGCTGCTGGTCGCGCTGGCACTCGGCGTGCTTCTGCCGCTCGTGCTCGGCGGCGCGATCGCCGTCGGTGCGATGCTGGCCGTCGGTCTCGGTCTTTGGATTGCCATGACCCATGCGGCCGACGTCCGCAAGCGCCGCCGGTCGCTCACCCGAAGCTACCTCGGCATGGTGACCGCCCACCTCGGGTTCGCCGTGAGCCTCATCGGGATCGGCGTCACTAGCGAGTTCTCCCACGTCGTGGATGCCCGCATGGACGTCGGCGACAGCGTGACGCTGAACGGCATCGAGTATCGCCTGAACCGTGTCGAACGCGTCTCAGGACCGAACTACACGGCGGATCGGGTGGAGTTCACGACCGGCACCGGGGTGACGCTGTATCCGGAGAAACGCCACTACCCGGCCCGTGACCAGGTCATGACCGAGGCCGGCATCGCCCCGGGTTTCCTGGGCGACCTCTACATCACCTTGGGGGAGCGCTTGCCGGACGGCTCGTGGGGGGTGCGCATCAACGACAAGCCGCTCGTGCGATGGGTCTGGCTCGGCGCCCTGCTCATGGGTTTCGGCGCCATCCTGGCGATTACCGACCCGCGTTATCGTCGACTGGCCAAACGAGCGCACCGAACGGCCACGTCGGCCCCCATGTCGGGCGGGGCGCAACCGGCGACGCCATGAACCGGGCGAGGTTGTTCCTGCCGGTAACGGTATTCGGCATCCTCGCGGTGGTGCTCTTACTCGGGTTCACGCTGCGGGATCCCAAGCTCCTGCCGTCGGCGCTCTTGGGCAAGCCGTTTCCCGCGTTCGACCTGCCGGTGCTGACGGGTGCACCGGGGGAGCGGGCCTCCCGGAGCAGCCTACTGGGCGAAATCCGGCTAGTTAACGTCTGGGCGACCTGGTGCCCGACCTGCCTCGCCGAGCATGGCGAGCTCGTGAGGATCCGCCGGGAGACGGGGCTCTCCATCGTCGGGATCAACTACAAGGACGACTCGTCGCAGGCCCGCGCCTGGCTCAGGGAATACGGCGATCCCTACGACTTCAATGTGGTGGATGCCAACGGCGATCTGGGCGTCGATCTCGGCGTCTACGGCGCGCCCGAAACCTTTCTCGTCGATGCCGGCGGCGTCATCCGCTACAAGCATGTTGGCGACGTGAACCGCAGCGTATGGGACGGCGAATTCGCCCCGAGAATCGCGGCGCTTGGTGACTCCAACAAAGGCGAGGGCGGCAAGGCGGAATGAACCGTCGTGCGGGCTTCACCTTGGTTTTCGCGGTTGCCACATGCCTCGGGGCGTCGGCCATCGACGGTTTCGACTTCCCCGATCCCGAGACCTACGAACGTTACCAGCGCCTGATCACCGACTTTCGTTGCCCGAAGTGCCTGAACGAGTCCATCGCGAGTTCCGGTGCGCCCATCGCGGTGGACCTGCGCCGCACCGTCCGCCGTCTGATGGAGGAGGGCGCCACGAACGACGCCATCCGCGACCACCTCCAGGACCGCTACGGCGACTTCGTGCTCTACGATCCGCCGTTCAAGTCGTCGACGTGGTTCCTCTGGTTCTCGCCCGTGGCGCTGCTCGTCGTCGGTATCTACGTCCTAATGCGGGTAGCGCGACGAAGCGCGGCCAGCGCGGCGTCATCGGACGACCTCGACAGAGCCAGACGCCTTCTTCGGGACAGGACGTGATGGAGGTCTATCTCGCCGCCTGCGCGCTGGGCGTGCTCGCGGTGATCGGCGTGGTGACCGTCGCCCGCCGAACCGGACGCGCCCGCGAGCCGGACACCGCGTCCGCGCTGTTTGCCGATCGCCGCGTTGAACTCAAGCGTGAAGCCGACGCCCAGGATCTCGACGCGAACGAACGTGCCGCCCTTGAGGAAGAACTCGCCTTGGACCACCTCGACGAGTCGGCGCAACTCGGCTCGTCCGACGCCGAACCCGCCGGTCGCGTGCCGCTGCTCCCACTTGTCGCGGGCTCGGTGGCGACGCTCGTTGTCGCGATTGGCCTCTATGTCGTCTGGGGCGAACCCGGGGCGCCGCTGCTCTCGCGGGCATCGGAGATCATGCAGGGCGACAACCCGAGCGAGATGCGGGCGCTGGAAGATGCCTTGGAGAGTCGTTTGGCCCGGGAGGCCGGGGATGTCAACTCCTGGTTCGTGCTGGGCCACTTGCGAATGCAGTTGAAGGACTACGAGGGTGCCGCCGAGGCCTTTGCCGCGCTTCACGATGTGGCGGGACCGGTAGCGGAGGTCGGTGTCGCCTGGGCCCAGGCCCGGTACCGGGCGGACGGCGGCCAGATGTCTCCTGCAACGCGCATCATCGTCGATCGCGTGTTGGCGGAACAGCCCGACCATCCGACGATGTTGGAACTGTTGGCCGTGGATGCCCTGCACCGCGGGGATTTCCGGGGGGCCGTTGCGTACCTGACGCGCGTGTTGCGCCAGCCCATTCCCGCAGAGCGCCGAAGGGAGCTCGCGGAAGTCTTGGCGCTGGCCCGGTCGCGTCTTCCGGACTCGGCGGAAGTCGACCCCGATCCGCCGACGGCCGTTACGGTTGCGGTTTCCCTGGGGGCGTTCCCGAACGTGGATCCTGCAGCCCCGGTGTTTGTCATCGCCCGGGATCCCGATGCCCCGCGTCCGCCCTTGGCCGTGCGACGCTTGACGGTGGGCGACCTGCCGGCGCGGATCGAACTCACCGACGCCGACGCCATGATGCCCGGGCGCAGCCTGTCCGACTTGGACTCCGTGGAACTGCTCGCACGGGTGAGTCTCAGCGGCTCGCCGTCGGCGCGAACCGGGGACCTCGAGAGCGACGTCGCGACCGGAGAGCCCGGCGGCGAAGCGGTCGCGTTGCGGATTGGAAACCGCGTCCCGTAGGGGCGACCCTTGTGGTCGCCCGCTTGTGGTCGCCTGCGGCACTCGCCAAGAAGGGTGCGGGACGGGACAAGCCCGTCCCCTACGGTTGGTCCTTGCGCGTCCACGCGACCCCGAGGTTCGCGCCGTCGGGAGATGGTCGTTCAACGTACACATGGAGTGCGATATCGATCACAAGGCGGCACTTGACGACATTCCTTATATGGAATATGTACACCAATGACTTGGGACGTCGATACACGGACGAGTTCGGTGCCTGGTGGGCAGAACTCACCGAGTTCCAACAGGAGGATGTCACCGCAGTCGTCGAACTACTAGGCGAAGATGGGCCACAGTTGCCGTTTCCGTATTCCTCCGGGGTTGAGAGTTCGCGCCATAGTCACATGCGTGAACTTCGCATCCAGAGCGGCGGTCGACCGGTTCGCGTCTTCTACGCGTTCGACCCGAGGAGGTCGGCAATTCTGCTAATCGGGGGCGACAAGACGGGCGACGGAAGGTTCTACGAGAGGTACGTCCGGCTCGCGGATTCCCTCTACGACGAACACTTGGACGAGTTGAGAGATGAAGGATGGATAGGATGAGCGGCCGTAACGACTTTGGCAAACTGACAAGAGATTTCACGGCGAGTCGACGAGCACGCGTTGATGCAAGGAAAGACGAGTTGCGGTCGGCCATGGCGTTGCACGAACTTCGTCGCGCCAGAGAAATGACGCAAGAAGCGATAGGCAAGGCCCTGAACGTCAAGCAGCCGGCCGTGGCCAAACTCGAGCGCCGCACCGACATGTATGTCTCTAATCTTCGCGCCTACATTGAGGCGGTTGGCGGGAGCCTGAACATCGTCGCGCATTTTCCGCACGGGGACGTGACGATCACGAACTTCTCCGAAGCCGATCAGAAAAAGCCTGCAGCCTGATGCTCAAAGGCGAATGAAGGAGTTGAACCAAGGCACACAGATCCTCGCCGCCGACGGCTAGGCGTTCACCGTGGACGGTGACCTGGCGAACGGCTGATGCAGCTTTCGGCGAGCATTCGGGTGACGAAATCGTGGAGTAGGCGGGGCGGGGTCAGCCGCCGGGAGCGATGTCCTCGACCCACTGTCCGCGTTGCATCACGCGGGCGATTTTCCGGCTATTGCGGATATCGATGCTGGGATCCGCGTCGAGCAACAAGAGATCGGCGACATGACCCACGGCGATGGTGCCGAAGTCGGCCGCGTCGGCTTCGAGTATGCGGGCGCCGTTGCCGGTGCCGGCTGCCAGAGCCTCGAGGGGGGTCAGGCCAGCTTCCACCAGTAGACGCATCTCGTGGTGCGTGCCCCAGCCGTGCGCGACCCGACCGGCGCCGCTATCCGAGCCGACGCCAACCGTGATGCCCGCATCCTGCATCGTGTCGATGAAGCGCTGCGTTCGCTCGTATACGCCGCGAAGCTGTGGCAGCTGGTCGTTGCGCAGCATGCCCTCGCGCGTTTCGGCAGCGCTAGCGCGCAAACGCGCGATTGCCCCGGCGCCGAAAGCGGCGGCCAGGCCCGGGTCATCGAGCACCTCGTCGAGGTGTTCGGCAATGAACCAGGCGTCTTGGGCTTTGCTGAGCGCGGGCGCAAAGGTCAGGTCGTTGTCGCGGGCCAGCTGCACGAACGATGGATCCATGTCCTGCGCCCTGACGGCGTGAACGAAATGCCGGACACCTGCTGCGACGAGCTGGCGGGCGTCCGCTTCCTCGTAGATGTGCGCGACAACCACTAGGGCGTGCTTGCGCGCCTCGTCGACGATGGCGGCGCGTATCTCGGGCGCGATCCGGGGGAGCGATCCCATGGCGAGCGATCCGTCGAGGGTGGGATCCACCCAGATCTTCACTAGGTCCACGTCGCGTTCGGCGTGCCGGCGCACCATCTCGCGCGCTTCGGCCTCGCTGGTGGGGCGATGCAAACCAGGTAGGCCGGGAGGGAGGCCGCCTGGCGCGGAGAAGCCGATCCCGGCAGTGTAGATACGAGGCGCGGGGAAAGCGCCGCTCTCGGCTTCGGCGATGACCGCGAGATTGCCGTCGCCGTCGGCGCCGAGACTGCGCACGGTAGTCACCCCGAATCTGAGCTGGATGCCGAAAGCGTTGGCGAGGCCGTCTCTGCCGCCGCCGTAGTGACAGTGCAGATCCACCAGGCCGGGCATCAACACCTGGCCCGTGGCGTCGATGACGCTGGCGCCGTTGGGGACGTCGATGTCGGAACGGTGTCCCAGGGCGCTGATGTGCGCGCCGCGAACCACCACGACCATGTCGTCCCGGGGCGCAGCGCCCGTGCCGTCGATGACGCGCATGCCGACGAAAGCCGTGGTGGGCAGTCCGGCATCCGTGTCCGGCGCGCTCAATGCCGTCGTCGCGACGGCTCCGA
This sequence comes from Gammaproteobacteria bacterium, assembly GCA_026705345.1. Lineage (GTDB taxonomy): Bacteria > Pseudomonadota > Gammaproteobacteria > Pseudomonadales > Azotimanducaceae > VXYL01. Next base: position 608 of record JAPPAV010000128.1, on the reverse strand, counting down.
CGAGGAGGGTGCCGAGCATGCGGCAGAGGTGCCCTTGGGCGCGGGTCATTGGAGAATCGCACATACCGGGAACGCCGATGTGTCTCGGCGACGAATATACATCCACGTGGGAGAGGACTACACTGGCGAGGCCAATGCGTTTTCGGACGGGGGACGGACGTCGAGGGCGTCCGTACGAACAGCAATGGCAACGACAACATCACCGACGCAACGCCTGCCGTTCATCCGTGCCTTGGCGGCTGCCACAACACTGTTTCCAAGTGCGTCCGCGCTAGCGGGTCGCTCGCCGGCCGAGTCCGGCGACGACCCTGCCGGACGTGGCGGCATGGACCTTGCCCCCGCCCATCAGCATCAGATCTAAAGGAGGGAAGGAATGAAAAAGGCATTTCAGCAAATGTACGTTCTGTCCCTGTGTGCCGTGATTCCGACGGTTGGGATTCCGGCATTCGGGCAGGAGGACCAAGGGGAGCCCGAGGAACAAGAAAAGGCAGAGGAACGGGAGGTGTTTGTCGAGGAGATCATCGTCACGGCAGAGAAACGGGAGGAGAGCATCCTAGCCCGGATATTTCGCGAGTGAGGGATAGAGAAACGGCGGAAAGTCCACGAAA
>JAPPAV010000138.1 GCA_026705345.1 Gammaproteobacteria bacterium | reverse complement strand
GCAAGCTCCACTTCTACATTTCGGGCTTGAGCTTCTACAACTTCCCGTACCTGTTCGGCTACCTGTTCAGCCTAGGCGTCTACGCACGCCGCGCGACATTCGGGGACGAGTTCTTTCCCCGTTACAAGGCACTGCTGATGGACACCGGACGGATGACAACCGAAGATCTCGCCGCCAAGCACCTCGACGTCGATCTCACGCAGCCGGATTTCTGGCGCGACACGCTGGCCATGATCGAACCGCGCATCGACCACTTCGAGGCGCTGGTGAATGACCGGGTGCGGCCATGAGTCGTGCCACCGTCGCCATCCTCTCCGTGTGGCTCGCCCTTGCCACGTCCGGCGCCGAGGACTACCTGTCGCCGGAACTCCGCGCCAAGGTCGAGGACCTGAAAGCGGCCATCGAGACGGAACCGAGCTCCGTCGCCACCGCCAGGGAACGTGCCCAAACACTCTGGGAGTGGTTGAACGCCTATTCCCTGACCGGGCGCTACGTGCCCGTCAACTCCACGTCCACCGTGTCGAGCATTCTCACCTACAACCAGGTCGGAGGGTTCGGCGGACTCGACAGTACCGTCCGGGAACTTGCGATCCTCGATGCCGACCCGGACGCGCTCGGCACCCTGTCCGCCGACACCGGGCCATACGAGGTGCGCAGCTACGCGACAATCCGTCAGACGTACACGGTGGGAACACGCCACATCCTGCCCGGCGGCGGTTTCGTCGTGAGTCGCCACTTCATGGCCAACTTCGGCCGCTACCAGACCGAGGATCCGGCGGCGGACAACTACATCTCCATCGCGTCGTCCAATCCGAACGTGCGCTTCTCCCGTTCGTCCGTGTCGCAGAGCGGCATGCACGGCGGTTTCCGAAGAGCCATCGACACGTTGACGTTCCGGGTCGCGTCGGGTCGCCTAACGCAGGGCGACACGGTGACGATCACCTACGGCGACACGGCCGGAGGCGGTCGCGGTCTTTTGATGCCGGATTTCTCAAGCGATCGCATGCCGTTGCCGTTGTACCTCGTGTTCGAGGACTCGGACCTCTTGATCAGCCTGCCCATCCAACCCATCCGGATCGTCGGATCAACCGTCGCCGGCGTCCACGGCTTTGCGCCGTCGGTGGTTGCCGTCGGCGAACCCTTCGTTCTGTCGGTACGCGCCCAGGATCGCTACTACAACCGGGCCGCGCACCCTATTCCGGGTTGGGAGGTCTTCGTCAACGGCGACAAGTACGCGGATATCGAAGCCGGCGGCGATGCGATTCGCCTTCTCAAGGGGTTGAGCTTCGAGAAACCGGGAGTCTACCGATTCTCGTTCCGCTCCAAGGACGGCTTGATCGAGGGGACCGCGAACCCGATCCTCGTGGAGGAGAACCCCGCTCGGCGGATCTACTGGGGCGACACCCACGGCCACTCCGGATTCGCCGAGGGCATCGGCACGCCGGAGAGGTTCATGGTCTGGGCCCGGGACGATGCGCGGCTCGACTACGTTACGCATTCCGAGCACGACATCTGGATGGACGACTTCGAATGGAACGTACTCGCAGACAACGTGCGGCGCTACTCGAAGGAGGGCGAGTTCATCGCTTTTCTCGGCTACGAATGGACGATCAGGAACTACCAGGGCGGCCACCACAACGTGCTGTTCCGGACTCCCGATGAACGTCGACGCATACCGGCCCAGGAGTTCGGCACCCTGTCGCTGCTCTACCAGGGGCTGCGTACCCACCACGACCCCGAAGACGTGGTGGTCATTCCCCACGCCCACCAGTCCGGCGACTACCGGCTGAACGACCCGATGCTGGAGCCGCTGGTCGAGATCATGTCCCAGCACGGCACGTTCGAGTGGTTCGGACAGATGTATCTGAACCACGGCCACCAGGTCGGTTTCATCGCCGCCAGCGACAACCATCTGAGCCAGCCGGGCTACAGCGCGCCCAAACCCGGTGGGCTAGCCTAGGCGGGCGGCCTCGGCGCCCTGCGCGCCGAGGCGCTTACCCGGGATGCGTTGTTCGACGCGATGCGTAGCCTCTCGACCTATGCCACGACGGGCGACCGCATCATTCTCGACGTCACCCTGAACGACGGCGAGATGGGAACCCGTGTGCGTTTTTCCGAGGCGCGCCAGATCAAGGGCCGCGTAATCGGCACCGCCCCGATCGACACCATCACCCTCGTCAAGAACGACGAGGACATCTGGGAACGCGACTACCTCACCGACTCATCGACCCGGACCGTCTCGGACGGCGAGTTCCAGTTGGTCTTCGCCTCCGACTCCCTGCCCTACCATCCCAACGACAACCCTCGCGGGTGGCGGTGGTGGCGGGGTACGCTCGCGTTGGAAGGCGCAAGGGTGGCGAACGCCCGGGGTGCGGATTTCCATACCACCACCGCCCATCGGCTCGACCTTACCGACCAAGGGGGTCTCGAGTTCGCGACCTACACCCGCGGCGATACCAGTACGATCACCCTCGACCTTGCCGATGTTCGCCGGGGCGCAACGCTGACCCTAAGACTTGGCGCAGGCGTCGAGTTCGGCGGCGGTCCGCCGCGCCTTCGGCAACACCGCAAGGTGCCCGAGGCCGAGGTCGTCCTGGAACTGCGCAACCTGGACCGCGGCATGTTGACGCGAGTCATCCCCTTCGACGGCTACATGGACACGGTGACCCTGCGCCGCCCCGTCGCCGAGGGTGTGTCGGACGTCGCCTTCGAGATCGAAGACGAGGGAACGCGGCACGGCGACTACTACTACGTGCGCGTCAAGCAGGCAAACGACGCGCTGGCCTGGTCGAGCCCGATCTGGGTCGGCGGCTTTCCGAAGCGCTGACGACCATGGCGTTTTCGCTACACGAGAAGCTGGCCGCGGATTGCGAGTCCCTCGGCGACCTGGACCTCTGCACCGTGCTCCTCATGCGCGACCACCGGTTTCCTTGGGTGATCCTCGTGCCCCGCATCGGCGCCCTGCGCGACCTCCACGACCTACCGCGGGACCAGGCCCCGGTCCTGTTCGGCGAGATCGATCGGTTGTCGCGGGTCCTGGTCGACGAGTTCAAGGCCGAGAAGATCAATGTCGCGGCGCTCGGCAACCAGGTGCCGCAGCTACACGTCCACGTCATCGGCCGATACGCAAGCGATGCGGCGTGGCCCGGACCCGTGTGGAACGCCGGCGTTGCCCTGGATGTCGACCAGGCGGTCGTTGGGGAACGTGCCTTGGTTCTACGTCGGGCGTTGGAGTTCTAAAAAGCCCGGGCCGGGGCGGCACTGGAGCGCTACGGGACGGGAATCTCACCGGCGTCGAACGGGACGCTCCAGCCCTTCTGCACGGCAGGGCGAGCGGCGATGGCGACGAACCAGCGCTTTAGGCACGGGTAGTCCGCCCAGTCGATTCGATGCCAGGGCCAGCGGGCGATCCACGGCCACGTCGCGATGTCGGCGATGGAGTAGTCGCCGGCCAGGTACTCCCACCCGACGAGGCGCGCATTGAGTACGCCGTATAGGCGTTTCGCCTCGTCGCCGTAGCGTTTCTCCGCGTAGTCCGATTTGCCGGCGTTGAACTGCAGGAAATGGTTGGCCTGTCCCAGCATCGGTCCAACGCCGCCCATCTGCAGCATCAGCCATTCCAGCGTCGTCCAGCGGTCCGAACCGCCGAGCTTGCCGGTCTTGTCCGCCAGGTAGAGGAGGATCGCGCCGGACTCCATCATGGACCGCCCGGTTTCCCGATCGATGATCGCGGGGATCTTGTTGTTGGGGCTGATGGCCAGAAATTCGGTGGCGAACTGTTCGTCCTTGCCGATGTTCACCGGATGCGCGACGTAGTCGAGGCCCAGCTCCTCCAAGGCGATGGAGATCTTGCGGCCGTTCGGGGTCGGCCAGGTGTAGAGGTCGATGGTCATCCGTCTTCGGACGCCTCGGCGGCTCCTGCGTCCTCGCTTACTTCCGCCGACTCCTCCACCACCTCGGATTCGGCCTCCGTCTCGGCCTCTGTCGCCGGTTCAGGTTCTTCGCTTTCTTCGTCTTCCGGCGGGTCCGGAAGGAGGTCGGCGAACGGTTTGTTCATCTGTTCCGCGATGTACTTGGACAACTCGTAGGCGCCGGGTAGGCGATCCGATGCCGCCACGTACTTCTCGCCGTCATCCAAGGAGAATATCGACAGGGTCTGTTCGCCCTCCTCGTCGGTAAGAACGAAGGTCATCGTCGCCGACTCCGGCAACGGCGCCTCGTTCACGCCGGTGACCGAGAGCCCTTTGAACCGGCCGATGAAGGTCTCGACCTTGCCCTGGTCGAGTTCGGCACCGTCCGCGGTCACCCAGGCGTGCTGTTCCTCGCCGTCTCCGCCGTCCTTGCTCAACTCGAAGCCCGCCACCGCATCGACGGCGTCCTCCTCCGTGTCTGCCTCCGATTCGGTATCCGTCGGGACCGTGGCAGGATCGCCCGGTAGGCGGCGCAGCGCGGCAACCTCGCCCTTCGGACGAAGCAACGACCGTTCGAGCCAATCGGCCGCCTTCACGCCGGCTTCGTAGTTGGAGAACCCGATCGCATAGATCTCGTCTTCCCCCGCGCGTAGGGCATGGGTCTTGCGGTAGCCGGGCGAGGTGCCGAGATAGATGTCCGCAACGGTGTCGTCACCCGCCCTTGCCACGAGGTGGCGCTGGTGGTTTTCCTCCGTGACTTCGAACCGCTCCCGGGTCGACGCCGTGTTGGCGACCGGCCAACCTCCCGTCGCGCTCCCGAGCTTCTCGAGTAGAGAGTCCACCTTGAATCCGGCAGCGGGAACGCCGTTCGGCAACTCCCATTTCCCGTCCACCTTCGAGACGCTCACCGAGCCTTCGTTGTTCGACACGGTTAGGCTGTCGACGCGCTGTGCGTCGAACTGGAGGAACGGCTCCGGCTCCTCGATGCCGCCGCTCCTCGCCGCGAGCAGTACGCCCACGACGACGACCTGTACGGCCAGCAGCGCGCCGAGCGTCGTCTTGTTGATGATCCCCTTCACGCGGTTCATGACGATGCCTCCAACTGTGCCTGGAACGTCTTCGTGCGCGTCAACCGGCGCTGTCGGCTAAGGCCGAACACCAACGCGAGTCCCGCGAGCGCCAATGCGTAGTTGACGTACTCCCAAACCCGCTGCTGTTCCGCTTCCATCGGCTCGAGGGTTCGGTTGAAGTGACCGCGGGCACGGATTCCGAGCAGCGACCGGTCTTCGACGGCCCAGTCGACCAGGTTCGCCATGAGCTGGTGTGTATTTGCGTAGATCATGCCGTCCGCCGAACCGATCATCCGTACCGTTTGGTCGGCGACGAACGAAGCGGAGCCGATGACGATCAAGCGGGCGGACTCGGGGCTCTTGTCGATCACCGAGGTGACCGTGCCCAACGTATCGACATCCTCCGCTCTCTCGGCATCCTCGCCTTCGGCAACGTCTTCCCCGTCGGTCGAAGGTTCCGACTCGTCTTCGGCGGGTGGGGATAGCTCGTCTTCAACGAGAGGGGATGTCTCGAAGTACGACTCGAAGCGGCCTTCCACCATGACCGCGAGAGTGCTCGCCCGCTGCTCCCCTTCGGGCGTGTAGACGATGTCCCGCGATAGGTCGAGGCTCGGCGTGATGTCGGTGGAGGTCGAACGCCAACTCGCGGCGGAGCTCGTCATCAGGGTCGTAACGGTCCGTTCGGCATTGCGTTCTTCGTCCACTTCGATGGGCGAAGTCCACGCCATCGTCAACTGGGGTATCGCTGCGGTGAACGCGACGTCCTGGTTCAGCGAATCGTCTCGCACATCGACGAAGTAGGGATAGTTGGTCATCTGGATATCCCGGAAGGTGAAGCCGCCGGCCTGCCGGGTTACCGGCACCGGGAACGCCGCGTTCTTCGGATCCATGACCAACGAGGGATCGATGGTCACGCCCTGGTGCGTCAACCAGTCGTCGAGACCGGAAAACGTGGGCGTCGCGGTGAGCGACTGCGGCGTCATCATCGTGCGGAACGCGCTGACGGCGATCACCGCCGTGCCCCCACGCATCAGGAACTGATCGATGGCGAAAACCGCCTTGTCGTCGAGACCGGAAGGATCCACGACCATCAGCACGTCGGCGGATCCCTCGACTTCACCGGCGCCGAGATCCACGCTCTGCACGCTGAAGTCGGAATCGAGAATGTCGCGCAAGCCCGTAAACTCGTTGCCGGGCGGTTGCTGCATAGGCGGCATCTGTTGCTGCATGTAGGGCGGCAACCCCTGCGGGGCGGACAAGCCAACGGTTTTCAGCAGACCCACCGCGTAGCGCTTCAAGCCTTCCTCGATGCCCCGCCGCAGCCCTTCCCGATCCAGGGACTCCGGGATCGGCATCTGCACCAACGTCTCCCCATCGGTAAGTGTCAGGTAGAAATAGAACGTGTTGAGGTCGAAGAGGCTCGCCGCCATTGGCCGGAAGCCGTAGTCCGCGGCGATCTGCAGTGCCACCTCGCCGCCCCCGGCATCGGGATCGACGATCTGGGCGGTCAGCTTGCCGCCCGACGCCTCCTGCATCTCCAGGAGGACCACATCGAGATCCCCGCGCAAGGTGCGCAGGGCGTCCGGCAGGCGGTCATCGCCGGAGATGTAGCCGGTGAACGTGACGGGTTGTGTGACATTGTCGAAGACGCTGCCGCCGCCTTGAAATCCATAAAGGACCTTCTTGATGCTGCGCGTGATGTCGTACTCCGGATTCTTGAGTCGGACATCGAGATCGGCTTCGCCCTGCACCTTGACCTCGATCAGGTCGCTGAAACTCAACACCTCGTATTCGTCGCCGTACTGGACAAGCACGTCGAAGTACGAACTGACAAGACTCGCCTCGTACCTGCTCGCCACCTGGAACGGAACCGCGCGGATGCCGTACTTGGTGTTGGCTTCGTCCTCGAGTTCCGGATTCTCCGTCGGGTCGATGAGTTCGACGCGGACCATGTCGCCGCCCGCGATGCCGTATTCGGTCAACAGGTTCTTGAGCTGCGGTCCCAAGGGGCCCAGCAGCGGGTGGGTCTTGGCACTGAAGTAGCCGCGGATCAGAAGTGGTTCGCGAAGTTCCTTGAGATAGCTCCTGGTGGCTTCGGAGATGGAGTACTGGTTGCCCTGGGTGGCATCCCAGCGCAGGAAGCCCACCGGCGATAGCCACAAGTTGGCGACCAGGAAGTTCGCCGCGACGAGGCCCAGCACGATCCGCCGCTCCATGTGCCGGCGTCCGGCGCCGTCGGTGGCCCAACCTTGCGAGTCCACCGCGTAGACGTTCAGCGCCAGGAACACCGCCAGTACCGAGCCGTAGAAGTAGAGGTCCCTCAAATCGAGCACGCCCCGGGTGATGGACTCGAACCGGGAGCCCGCGCCGAGGGCGCGGAGTGCGTCGCCGACGTTGCTGCCGAAGAGTTCGGTGATCGTCGGCGTGCCCAGGAGGTAGAAGACGCCGCAGCCGAACGTCGCGAGTATCAGCGCGACGATCTGGTTCTCCGTCTTGGCGCTGACGAACAGACCGATGGCGATATAGGCGGCGCCAAGGAGCGCAGCCGCCAGGTAGCCGGCGAGGACCGGACCCCAGTCGAGATCGCCGAGCATCGCCACGGTGACCGGCAACGGCGCCGTCAGGGCCAACCCGACCACAAGAAGGCTCCAGCACGCCAGGAACTTGCCGACGACGAACTCCGTACTGGTGGCCGGCACCGTGACCACCAGTTCAAGCGTGCCGGTGCGGCGTTCGTCGCTCCACATGCGCATCGTCAGCGCGGCGGCCAGGAACACCAGCAGTACCGGCAGCCATTCGAACATGGGCCGCACGTCGGCGATGTTCCGGGCGAAGAACGCCTCGACCCAAAAGAACACGAACAGGGTGACGCCAAGAAAAGCGCCAAGGAACAGGTAGGCGATGGGAGACGAGAAGAAGTGCGCCAGTTCCTTGCCGGCGATCCGTCGAACCGTATCAATTCGCATCGTCGGCCTCCTCGATCTCGGCGCCCACCTCGCGGAACACGGTCTCGAGATCGCGCTTCTGTGCTGCGAGGGCATGCACGGCAATGCCGGCACCCACCAGTCGGCGTGTCAGTTCCGCCCGGCTTGCGTCGTCGGACACTCCGTTGAACGCGTAGCCGCCGTCGTGGCCGGCCACCTCGGCGAACCCGGTCACGGCGGACTCGACCGCCTGTTGCGGGGCATCCGTTCGCAGCACCATGCGATCGCTCCGCTGCAAGTCCGCCATCCGCTCGTCCAAGGCGAGCCTGCCGGCACGCAGTATCATCACCCGGTCGCACACCGCTTCGACCTCTTGCATGATGTGTGTCGACAGGATCACCGTCGCGTTCTGGGCCAAGGCCCGTATCAGGTCGCGCATCTGTTGGGTTTGGGAGGGATCGAGGCCGTTGGTGGGTTCGTCCAGGATCAACAGCTGTGGCTTGTGGACGATGGCCTGGGCCACACCCACACGTTGCTGGAAACCCCTCGACAACGTGCCGATCGGATCGTGTGCCCGTCCCTCGAGGTCGGTCGCCCCAAGGACCTCTTTGAGCGCCGACGCCCGATCTGTGACGTGTCGCAACCCCGCCACGTAGTCGAGGTACTCGACCACCGTCATCTCGGGGTAGACAGGGCAATTCTCGGGCAGGTAACCCAGCCGCTGCTGGACCGCCTGCGGCGCTTCCCCGACATCGTAGCCGTCGACACTGACGCTTCCCGCACTCGGCTCCAGGTACCCGGTCACCATCTTCATGATCGTCGTCTTCCCGGCGCCGTTGTGCCCCAACAAACCGACGATCTCTCCACCGCCGATGGAAAAACTGACGGAATCCACCGCCAACGTCTCCCCGTACCGGCGCGTTAACTCCTCGGCGTCAATCACCGAACTCCTCCATTCCAATCGCTAAGTCAGCCCTTCGCCACGGCATGTCCGCAGCCACGGGGTACCGGCGAAGCGCCGGTAAGATACAAAGACGACTGGCGACTTTCTACCCCGCTCCCGCGGTTGTTTGACCGAGAACCGGGGAGAGAATTCCACGGACCCGCGATGCCAACCCACACCGAACGAGCCAATCGGCCCGCTCTCCGGTGCTAGACTCCCTGCGCGACATGAGCTTAGGGCACAACCGTGCGCGACGTAGCGGGCAAGACTGCTTTGATTACCGGCGGCGCAAGCGGCATCGGCCTCGCCATGGCCCGATCATTCGCCGCCGCCGGCATGAAGGTCGTCATCGCCGACGTCGAGCAGGCCGCCCTCGACGCCGTCGAGAACGAATTCGAAGCGAGCAACGCCGAGTTCCTGACTCTCAAGGTCGATGTCACCGACCGGGATGCCATGGAAGCGGCGGCCCTGGCCACCGAGGCGCGCTTCGGAAAGGTCCACGTGGTGTGCAACAACGCCGGGGTGGCGGTCGGCGGACGCATCGACGACATGACCTACGACGACTGGGACTGGGTGCTGGGCGTCAACATCAACGGTGTCGTCAACGGCATCAGCACTTTCGTCGAGCGTCTGAAGAGCCACGGTGAAGGTGGCCATTTCGTGAACACCGCGTCCATGGCCGGGCACATTTCGATCCCAGGGCTCTCGGTCTACACCGCCAGCAAGTTCGCCGTCGTCGGCATCTCGGAAACCATGCGGGCTGACCTGGTGCCCCACAACATCGGGGTATCGGTCCTGTGCCCCGGCATGGTCGACACGAACATCCTCGAGTCCAGCCGCAACCGTCCTACCCACTTGAGGCACGGGGCCAGTCCCTGGGAAGAGTCGCTCCCGGCCGAAGAGCGCGACGCGTTCAACGAGAACATCCGTGCCAGCATGATCGACCCCGCCATCGTCGGCGACATGGTGCTTCACGCCATCCGGACGGACGAGTTCTACATCTTTACCCACCCGGGCATCGAACCGATGATCCAGTTGCGCGGGAACGAAATCGCCGACGCATTCGCACGCTGGCGCGGCTACTCCGAGGCGCGGGACATCTGATGTGTCATTCGGTTTACGGGACCAGATGATGCGCAGCGCCAAAAAAGTCGGAGCGCAACGCTATCGCGAGACCTTCGGGCGCTATTTCGACGACTTCAACGTGGGCGACGTCTACGAGCACCGTCCAGGCAAGACCGTTGCCGAATACGAGAACCACCTGTTCACCCTCTTGACCCTGAACACCCATCCCCTGCACTTCGACGCCGAGTTCGGCAGGGCAACCGAGTTCGGCCGCAACCTGGTGGTCAGCACGTACACCCTGTCGCTCCTGATCGGGATGAGCGTGACGGACGTGAGCCACAAAGCCATCGCCAACCTAGGCATGGACCAGGTGAAGTTCCCGGCCCCGGTGTTCGCCGGGGACACGCTCTACGCCGAATCCGAAGTTCTCGCCAAGCGCGAGTCGACGTCGAGACCGGGCCAGGGAGTCGTCACGGTACGAACCGTCGGCCACAACCAAGACGGGGTCGAGATATGCAGCTTTGTCCGCAACGTTCTCATCCCCGCCGAAGGCCACGCCGTCGAAGATCGATTGGATACCTATTAGCAGACACCATGTGGCAACGCTGGTTTCTCTGCCAACTCTCCTGCCTGCTGTTCTTGGCTGGTTGTACGGCGATGGATAGCTCGCGCCGCGGCGCCGAACCCGTGGCACCCGCCGCGAACCTGGTCGTTGACGGCGTGCCGGCCGTTCCGGAGTCGGTACTGGCCGGGCTCGACCGTTACCGGAACACCCGTTCCGCCAGCTTGCTCGGCTGGCTCGACGACGGCGTTCTGATAGCCACCCGATTCGGCAACACCACCCAACTGCATCAAGTCGACTCGCCCCTCGGCATGCGCCGTCAGATCACGTTCTTCCCCGAACCGGTGGCGGGCGCAACGGTGCACCCCGACCCCGCCAGGAACGGCTTCGTCTACCTGAAGGACACCGGCGGTTCCGAGTTCTACCAGATGTTCTGGTACGACAACGCAAGTGCCGACTCCATGCTCCTTAGCGACGGCACGTCCCGCTACACGGGCGTGTCCTGGTCGCCGAGCGGCCGGTGGCTTGGTTATTCGACCACCGAGCGCAACGGCGTGGACTGGGACCTGCACGCCAAGGACCTGCGTGGTCGACGCGTGGTTCTCCAAGAAGGCGAAGGCGTCGGTTGGCGTATCGAGGACTGGTCTTTCGACGACAGCCGGGTGCTCATCAGCCAATACATCTCGGTCAACGAATCGCGTCTCTATGAAACGGAAATGACCACCGGCGAGCGGCGCCGGCTGCTGCCGGACGTCACCGCCGCATTCGGGGGCGTCCGGTACGGTCCGGGTACGAGCGTCTACTTCACGTCGGACATGAACGGCGAATTCCGCCGTCTGCACCGCCTCGACCTCGACAGCGGCGGGATCGAGGTGCTAACGGAAGACGCGTCCTGGGACGTGGAGTCGTTCGCCGTCTCCCGAGACCGCAAGCGAATCGCCTACGTCCTGAACGAAGACGGCGTCAGTCGACTGTTCTCCCGGAGCCTCGTCGACGGCGGGTTCATCGCCTTGCCGCAGCTGCCCCGGGGAATCGTGTCGGGTCTGCGTTTCCATCCCGACAGCAGCCGGCTGGGGTTTACGCTGCGCTCCGCGACCGCTCCCTCGGACGTCTTCAGCGTCGACTTCCGCACCCGGGTGCTGACCCGATGGACGCGCAGCGAACTCGGCGGAATCGACGCCAGCCGGCTGGTGGAACCCGAACTCGTCCGCTACCCGACATTCGACGGTCGCTCCATACCGGCATTCGTGTACCGCCCGCAGGGCACGGGCCCGCATCCGGTGATCGTCAGCATCCACGGCGGCCCCGAGAGCCAGTCGAGACCATCGTTCTCCTCCACCACGCAGTACTACGTCAACGAACTCGGGACCGCCGTGATCTATCCGAACGTGCGCGGCTCGAGGGGCTACGGCAAGACTTACCTCAAGCTCGACAACGGACGGCTCCGGGAGGACTCCGTTCGGGACATCGGCGCGCTCCTGGACTGGATCGCCGCGGTGCCGGATCTCGATTCCGACCGGGTCGCCGTAACCGGCGGCTCCTACGGTGGCTACATGGTGCTGGCATCGGTGGTGCACTACGGCGACCGGCTCCGCGCCGGCATCGAGCGGGTGGGCATCAGCAACTTCGTGACGTTCCTCGAGAACACCCAGCCCTACCGCCGGGATCTGCGCCGCGTCGAGTACGGCGACGAGCGCGATCCCGACATGCGTGCCTTCCTGTCCTCGATCTCGCCGCTGACCCGGGTGGACAAGATCACGACGCCCATGTTGATTTCCCAGGGACAGAACGACCCCCGCGTACCGGCGAGCGAGTCCGAACAAATCGTCGCTGCCCTGAAGAACGGCGACATCCCGGTCTGGTACGTGCTCGCCAAGGACGAGGGACATGGCTTCCGCAAGAAGCCGAACCGCGACTACCTAACCGCGGTCACGGCGATGTTCGTCAAACGCCACCTACTCGACGGCAAGCCCGACGACGAGGAGCGTTGAACCAGCTGGAGAGCATGCGGACGACACCCGATTCGCGCGGTCATTGCCCCGGGAAAGCGTCGACCCGGATCGGCTCGGAGTCGGCACGACCGAGGTCGTCGACGACGCGGACGGTGAATCGTCCCGTTCGGGGCGTCCAGAAATAGCTCTCGCCGGGCACGGTGCTTGCCACGAGGTTATGGTCTACGAACCAGAACATTCTTCGGACATCACCGTCCGCAACAGCAGAAAACAGCACGTTGCCCTCTGCCGAGCCCGGCGCGGCGGCGTGGTAGACCAGGGCGCGTTGGGGGGAGCGAATGCGGGGCGCGAATCCCGTGGCCGAGGTCTCGTCGAGACTGCACGCCGCCGACCAAGGCGGTGGTCGACGAATGGCGATGCCCGCCCGCCGGAACACGGCTTGGAGATTCGACGGCCAGAACTCGTACACCACCCGGTCGGTGTCGGCATCGGCGCCGCAGCTGCGAAGACCCGTGCGACGGTCGATGTCGATGGCTCGGTACACCGACGACACCTTGATCGGCGAAACCCCGGGAATGAACCAGGATCGCGTGGTCCCGGGACAGTGGGGTCCCGGCAGGTCGCCGGTGGTCGCGCAGACTTCCACCCGCCTCACGTTGAGACCGTGAGCCCATGGAGCAAACGCCACGGTCGCAAGCTCGTCTTGGCGTTCGCTCCCTGTGACGCTGTCCGCGATAGCGAAGAACAAGGGCGCGGCGGCTTCCCGACCGACGAGCGCCGGATTGGCCGACCCGTCGAAGTTGCCGACCCACACGGCCAACACGTAGGGGCCGACAACCCCCACGCTCCAGGCATCCCGGAATCCAAACGATGTGCCCGTCTTCCAGGCGATGACACCTCGATCGTTGGAATCCCGGGCGGTCTTCCCGGGTCTGGCCACGTCGCGGAGCATGTCGAGCACCAGGAAGCTCGCTTCCGGGCTGAGCAACCGTTGCGGTGCGCCGGGGGCGGATCCGGGCACAACGACAAGATCGCGCCACAAGCCACCGGCCGCCAATGTCGCATAGAGGCGCACCAATTCCTCCATGGTGATCTCGCTGCCGCCGAGGGCCAAGGCGAGTCCATAGTCGGCGGCTGATCGCAACCCCGTCACGCCCGCACGGTGCAACCAATCCCTGAAACGCCCCACACCCACCTCGGCGAGCAGTCCCACGGCCGGAACGTTGCGGCTGTAGATCAAGGCGTCGCGGGCGAACACCGGGCCCATGAACCCCCGGTCGAAGTTCTCCGGGGTGTACGCGGCGTATCGACGCGGCGCATCCTCGAGCAAGGTCATCGGATGGATCAGGCCGTCGTCCAAGGCCAGTGCGTAGAGCAGCGGTTTCAGCGTCGAACCGGGTGACCGGCGCGCCCGCGCCCCGTTCACCTGCCCGGCAATCGCCTCGTCGAAGAACCCGGCCGATCCGACCAGCGCCAGCACCTCCATCCCCCGCGCCTCGATGAGCATGGCCGCTGCGTTCGCGATGCCCTCGCGGCGGCGCAGCTCCACGTGATCGGCCACGTGCGCTTCCACCAGGCGCTGTAGGTCGAGGTCGAGCGTCGTCCGAACGCGAGAGACCCCGTCCATCGGCACGTGATCGCGAACGAAATGCGGGGCATGGGACGGCAACCGCGACGGGGAGGCGAACGTGGGTACGAGTCTCGCCCTAGCCAAGGCCTCGATGTCAGCATCGTCCGTGTTGGACTCCCACGCCGCGAGGAGTCGATCTCGCGCGGCCAAGAGCTCCGCTCGACCCGCGGCGGTGACGGGAAACCGGTCGGTCGGGTTCTGCGGAATCACCGCAAGCGCCAGCGCTTCGCCGAGGCCAAGCGCGCTGGCCGGCTTGTCGAAGTAGACCCGGCTGGCCGTCCCGATGCCCTCGATGCTTCCGCCGTAGGGCGCGAGGTTCAGGTACGCCTCCAGAATCTCCTCCTTGGCGTAGTGGCGCTCCAACTGCACCGCGCGCACCGACTGGACGAGTTTGCCGAACACGGTCCGGGTATCCAGACCGAACCGCAATCGGGCCAGCTGCATGGTGATCGTCGACCCCCCGACGACGCGGGTGCGCCGGACGTAGGTCGTCCACGCCGCGCGCGCCAATGCCAGCGGGTCGACCCCGTAGTGACGGTAGAACCCACGGTCTTCGTAGAGCAGCGTCGCCTCCCGTGCGGCCGGAGCCATGTCGTCGTGTCGCGTGAACAGGCGATACCGACCGTCCCTCGCCGCAACGAGCTTGAGGGGACGACCCTCGCGGTCCGTCACCAGGGTCGAGAAATCTATGTCCCCGTACAGCGCCGGCTTCGGCAGCATGATCCAGGCCCACGACGCACCGGCCGCGATGCCGAACAAGATCGCCAGGGGACGCGCAAACCTGCCCAGTTTGCGACGGGCTTTGGTGAATGGAGTTCGGGTGACGATCACGTATTGTCGACAACCAGCCGGCCCGCCCGTGAACGACCGCGGATGCTGCGGTGGTACATGGCGGCGGCATGGGCCGCGGGGGCGTTGAATTCCCCCGGACTCGTCGCCTTGACCCGGTAGAGGATCTCGGTGACGCGCTCACCGAAAGCGCCGTAAAGCACCAACCGGTCCTCGCGTACGTCCCGGTAGTCGGGGGTCCATCGACCGTAGCGGTTGCGCACCGATTCGGTGAGGATCTCGAATCCACCCGGCAGCAGGTCCGTGACCGCGACATTGTCGATCCGACCTCCCTTGGAACGGACCCGCAGCCTTACCGTCAGTTCGTCTCCCACCCGGATCCGCTCGATCGGGTCGCCCTCGTCGTCGAGGTAGACGCGGTCGACCTCAATGCCCTCGGCGAGACGATCGGCAGGCACGTCGACGTCGTAGCCGGACTCGCTCGCCGCGAAGTAGATGCCACCCGTTGCCGAATGCGAGATCTCAACTCGTTCGACGGATACCGGCAGCGATGCCTGGGCAATTGCGCGCCCGGGGACCGCCACGTCCACGGGACCGTCCGGGCCGTAGGCGACGACATCGGGAGGCGACAACTGTCCTTGCGCCGCCAAGCTGCGGTGGATGGCGCCGAGCGCCAGGATCGCGTAGGCCGCGGAAAGGGTGTTGAAGCGGTTCTCGAAAACCGGCTGCACGAGTCGCCGAACGGCGTCGCCGTCAAGTCGCGCCATGCGGGCCGGAAAGTGTAGGGCCAAGAGGTAGATGTATTGCGCGTCCCGGCCCAACCGCGTGTCGAAGTCCGTATCCGGGCCCGACGAGGCGCCAAGCCGATACCCCTCGATCAACCGGTCGGCCAGCACGTCGTTGCGCAACAGCGCGTGGCTCGCCGCCATGTAGGCGCCAGCGATGTCGCTACGCCATGTCTCGGCTGCATGGACTTCCAACGTCTCCTGGAGCGCATTGAGGTTGTTCGTGGTGACCCGGCCGCTGCGGGTTAGCAGGTAGATGGCGTAGGCCCGGGTACGTGCGGCAGCGAGGTCGAACGGCGAGGGGTCGTCGTCGCCGCCGGCGAGCCGCCTCAGGTAGCTTCCGGCCCGTGCGTACATGTCGTCCGGAACCGGGAGCCCCAGACTGCGGGCCTCGAGCAGGAAGTGGGTGATGTAGACCGAAACGAACGGCGCGGCCTCGTCCGACGTCGCCCAGAACAGGAATCCGCCGTCCGCGTGCTGTCGCGGGCGCAGCTGGGCGATCGCGTCGCGAAACAGCGTCCGGTACTGCCGCCAGTCCAGACCGATCGTCCACCCTTGCAACAGACCCAGTTGCGGGAATGCCTTGCTGACGATCTGTTCGGCGCAGGCGTGCGGAAACGACTTGAGATATGCCAGCAGGCCGTCGGCGAGCGCGAGTGGGCTCGCCGAGGCGGTAATGTGACGGCTTGCGAAGCCCTCGTGCAATCGGCGCGGCAGGACGACCACGGCTCGGCCGTCAGCCTCGAAGCCCGAGTTCACGGTTGTCTCGAACGCCACTGCCGGGCGTACGGACAAGGTGGCTTGCCGCTCGACGGCGACATCGCCGAGGCGTCCGGCCAGGGTCACCGACGCGGCCCCCGGCGAAGGGCCGGCGCGTAGCCGGAAGTTCACGCGCCCTTCGCCACCCGCCGGGAGGTCAACCGTTCTCTCGATCCCGTCCTCCGCCCGAAGGCGGTCCATCGCCTGCATCGTTACGGCCACTTCCCCGTCCGTTCCTTCGACGTTGTTCGCTACGCCGACCGCGACGTCGAACGCGTCGCCTGGCGCCGCGGCCAACGGCAGATTGGGGGACAGGACGATGGGACCGCGAACCGTGAGAGGCTTTGCTCCCGCGCCAAGTTTGGTCTCGGCAACTCCCACGGCCATGACGCGCAATTCGCCGTTGAAGTAGTCCGGAATCGGGACATCGAGGCGACGCTGATCCAAACCCGCTTCGAGGATGCCCGACCAGAACACCACGGGCGGCTCCGAACGTCGGCGGAATGGATTCAGGTTGGCACCGAGCAGGCGACCCAGATCACCCCCGCCCGGTGCCGAGACGCGACGCAGAACGTCGTAGTCCGGAAGGATCAGATCGACCATCTGATGGGTACTGACCTGCAATGCCTTCTTGCTCAGATAAACGCCCAACGGATCCGGGGTGGAGTAGTCGGCGACCTGGAGGATTCCCTCGTCAACGGCGAAGAGCACGAGCCGCGAGGGTTCCGATGCGGTGTAGCCGATCGTCAGGTGGGATCCCGGCAGGACCTGCTCCGGAACCGAGAGGTCGATATCCAGGCGTCGCGCCCCCCGGTCGACGGAAAACGGCACGACCGCGTAGCTCAAGGGGCTTACGAAGATCTCCTCGGAGTCGATGTCGCGCACGAAAGCGACATTGACGTAGGCATTGCCTTCGAGATCGTCGGGAAGGCGGATGCGTGCCAAGGTGTTGTTCGTCTCCGACCGGAACCACTCGAAGGCATGCACACGGTCCCGCTCGATGGTGACCAAGCCCGTGCCCGCGTAGGGTGCCGTGATCTCGACCGTGATCTCCTCGCCCGGCGCATATTCCCTTCGGTCTAGCTTGAGATCGAGTTCCGCGTCACGTTCGAGATTGCCGGCAACATTGGCCGCCCCGGCCACGGCAAACTCCACCCGGTTGAGCCTCAGGCCATCGGCATCGACGATGTCGAGCGCGAAACGCCCGGGGCGGTTTGTCGGCAGCGCCACCTCGGCGCCTTCCGACGGCAATTCGAACGGCGTTCGTTCGAGTTCGGTCTCCTTGGCCACGGACTGGTAGGCGAACTTGCCGTTCGGTTGTTTGACCAGCGCCGACACGTAGCGGCGTTCGACGAGGACCGACTGCAGACCCTCCCGCGACACCGCTTCGAGGTCCCGGTCGATGGCAAGAAACCGCACGGTTCGCCTGCCCTCCAGGGCAATGAAGTCCAACGCGCCGTCCGCCCGGTACCCGACGAGCGCATCCGCCGGGGACAGGAGGGTTCCGGCAAGCGCCTTGACACCGCGTCCGCCACTCGCCTCGAATCCCTGGGCCTTGAGGAGAAGCCGGTAGATGCCGTTGTCGTATTGCCCGACGTCGAGCGACATGACCCCGACGCCGTCCTGGTCGGTAGCCGTCTCCTCTAGCTCGAGGGTCACCGGCTTCGGCGGCGCGTCGGGATCGCGGTAGGGATCCGCGAACACGAACCCGGGGTGTTCCGGGAAGTGCGGGGAAATCGGCGTCACCTCGAGACTGCCGGTTACCCGCCGACCCTGTGCCGGGGTTCCGAACAGGTTTTTAAGCGTCACGCGTGCCGAGTGGCGACCCGGCTTCAGCCACGCGCGTCGGGGCATTGCCCGCGTCGCCGGGGAATCCCCGGGAGCACCGGCGACCTGTTCGACGATCGCCGCGCGGATTCGCAGGCGGTCCGGCTGGTACTCCTCGACGCTGAACGTCGTGCCGCCCAAGGCGTGGAACCGCCCGTCGTCGTCCACGAGGTAGACACTCGCCCGATAGCCACCGGTCGGCGACTCGGCGCGGGTCTCGAAGTCCCAGGCGAGGAGCCCGTCGTCCGGCAGTACGGTCCGGGTAGCGAGCGCCCGATTGCTCCGCGCGTCGGTGACCCTCAACTCGATTGGCGCCCCCGGTACGGTGCCGAAGTCGCCCTCCCTGACGATGCCGAACAAGCGCACCGTTTCACCCGGTCGGTACAACCCGCGGTCGGTGTAGAGCGCCGCCTTGAGACGCTCGGCATCGTCCTCGGCCGTGTATTCGCCGCCGATGTCGAATCCCGACCAACTCAACCGGCGATCGCTGCGTTGGTACGGCATGAAGGTGACGTCGGCTTCGCGCCGAACCACGAACACACTCGGTTCCCGATCGCGTTCGAAGTCGTCCGCCGCAGCAATCCAGGCATGGCCTTCGGCGTCGGTGGTGGCCGTCAGAACGGCCAATCCGTTCTTGCCGAGCAGTTCCACCTCGGCGTCCTCGACCGGCTCGCCGGTGGATATCGAATGCACGAAGACGTGCTCGCTCTTGTCGGCGTTGGTCTTGACCAAGAGACCAAGATCCGTAACCAGCGCCATACGCCGATCAAAACTGCCAACCACCCGTTCCGTATCCGGATCCCAACCCTGAACCTTGACGAAGAACAAGCCGCCCGCATCGAGGAAGGCGTCGAGGTCCAAGGTCGCGTAGACCCGCTCCCGGGGATGACCCGGGTTCAACTCGACGATCCGGGTGGTCAACTTGGCGAGGTTGTCCGCATCGAACCGGTACCGGAACCAGGGATCCCGGATGTCACCGCCCGTCTGACTCGCCAAGTGGTTCAGCGTGCCCGGCAGAAGTTGCTGGATGTCCACCTTGACGGCCGAAACACCGCGCCCGGAGAACGTGAGCAGACGGCTGCCGGTCAGCGGCAGCAGGGCACCGTCCTGCGCGATGGCGGCCTCCTTGGGGTAGTCCGGCACACGCACCACGTCGTCGTATGCCGATGCCAGCACGAAGTCACCGGCGGAGGTCAGGCCGGGTTCGATGCGCAGGTAGACGAAGCGGTTCGGCGGCGCATCGAACGCGACACTCTGCAACATCGCCGCGTCGCGCTCGGTGGGATTCACCGTCAACTCAACCGGTTCGGATCGCGCCAGCACCTCGACCGTTGCCTCGGCGGGGGAACGCCAGCGGTAGTCCTGATAGGTCGTGGTGCCGATCCGGTGGTCTCTTGGCAGCAGCCACGCCCCCACCCGTTCTCCGAACTGCTCGGTGTCGACGTGATCGGTGAACGACACCGCGACGGTCTGGACGGGATCTCCTTGGGCATCGTCGACCATCGACGCGGTGACACGTTCGACGCTGAAGTAGCTCTCGCGGTCAGGAACCCGCACCTGCGCGAACAACGCCTCCCCGAACACGCCGTCACCATTCCAAGGCTCGAGATCCTCGGCCACCGTGACGGTCGCGAAGTGCTCCCGCTCGGGAACGGCGACGATGTCCGAATGCACGTGGGCGGTCCGGTCGTACGGGCCGTATTCGACGCGCAACCCGAGTTCGCGCGCCTCGGCGTCCGACGCCTTCGGCCCTTCGTGGAGTTCGAGGCCAAGACGTTGCTCGAAGTCGTCCCGCGCCACCGGGTGCGAAAAACCGAAACTGGCGGTCACCCGCCTTTCGGTCACGTTCTCGGGATGCTGGTAGAAGGTCGCTTCGACGACCGTCGCGACAAAACGAGGCGTCTGGAACTCGACGGTCCAGTCCACCAATTCGATGTCCGGCGCAAACAGTTCGGGTGACAACCGGACCCGATATTCGCGATCTGCCGGCCAATCCTCCGACGACTTGAACACGAGCCGGTTCTCCGTCTCGAAACGCCATTCCCCCGGGATGGGCGGGTCGAGTTCGATGCCTTCCGCCAAGACGTCGCCGACCAGGTCGAGGCGCGCCGCCGACAACTGCGGCGGCGTTTCGGTTTCGGGGTCGGCCAGCAAGTAGTGGAAGTCGAGTTGGAGGGGATCCCAGACCAACTCGTCGCGCTGGATCCGGGAGATGCCCGGCGTGTCGACATCCACCGCCACGCGCAGGGGCTTCGGCAGGCTCTGGTAGTAGAAATAGCCACCCGCCGCCAACGCCAGCAAGCCGACAAACGCCAATGCGCCGTAACCGACGCGCCGCAAGCCGACTCGCAGCAGCCACGCCGGCGGTCGCCAGGAGAATTCACCAAGCGCCGCCGCAACGAATGCCCTGGGTTCCATGGCCGCCTCCCCCACGAACGAACCCCTCACCCTAGTGCGCGTCAGGGAAGACAGGCAGGAAGAACAATGGAACTTTGGGACGAGTCCCACGAGACCGGTGAATCCTCTCCACTTTCGCCGGCGCCGGCGGTGGACAGCCGGTTTAGGGAAACGACAGACTCCCCGATTCTGTCGCCGACCTAGCACAGGATCTATCATGCCCAACAACATCCGTCCCGATGACGGCCCCGTCGCCGTAACCGGTAGCGCGGGGTACATCGGTTCCCACCTCGTGCTGGACCTCGTTCGTACCGGCTACCAGGTGCGTGCCTGCGTCCGCGACGCCTCCAACCTCGCCAACACCGCACACCTTCCCGCGATGAACCGGATCGGTCCCGGCACGGTCACGTTGCACGCCTGCGACATGACGGTCCCAGGCGCCTACGACGACGTGTTCGCCGGCTGCTCCGCCGTCTTCCACGCCGCCGCGGAGATGGGCAACCTCCAGGGATCGACGCCGCAGAAGGTCTACGACGGCGGCCTTGGCGCGACCGAGATGGTCATCGACTCGATCAGGAAAGCCGGGTCCGTGAAACGGCTGGTGTACACGAGCTCCTTCGCCGCCGTGGGACACCCCGCCCCGGAAGGTCACGTGTACACCGAGGACTCGTGGGCCGACATGAACCAGGAGAGCCGCCGGGAAGGCTCGGAATGGAACATGGCCACTGTCGCCCGCAACCGCGAGGTCGCCTACGCCATGACCAAGGTCGAAACCGAACGGTACGTCTACGATCAAGGCGACAAGCTCGGCTTCGAGGCGTTCGGCGTCTGCCCGTGCCATGTCATCGGCCCGCTGCTGTCCGCCTCCCATCAACGCCCCTGGGCGTGGCAGACCCGCATCGGCGACATGCTCGAAGGCTACGGCCACCCGCGCATGTTCTGGAACATCGTCGATGTCCGCGACGTGGCCAAGGCGCAACGCCTCATGGCCGAATGTCCGGTCAACCGCAACGGCGAACGCTACAACCTCGTCGCCACCGACGAGTCCGGGCTGATTCCCCAGCAGGAGGTCCAGGCGATCCTGCGGCGTCTCTACCCCGGAATCGGCATAGGCGGCAACTACCGCGAGGGACCGTCGCGGCGCGGTCCGGTCGCCGTATTGGAGAAAGTGGTCACCCAGCTCGGCCTTAAGCCCCACACAGCCGAAGAGGCGATCCGCGACAACGCCGACTCGCTGCTCGCCTGGGGCCTCGTGACGACCCGGCCAGGCGAGGACAACTGGCAACGCGACGGCAACGACCTCGGCATCAAGTCGAAGTGGAACCCCCACATGTATCCGGCAATCGACCCGGAGTTAAGGAAGAAGCTGGAGGCGGAGACCCAGGAAGGCTAGAAAAACCGTCGGCTACCATCTCCATTCCTGACCCGTCCCGCCCGGCAGGGGATTAGGCAGTGGCAGCCCTCCGACGCCGCCAAGTCCCCGGCACCTCCGCCGGATCCACCAGCCCGATCCGCCGCCAGCCCTTCTCCAGCAGCCACGTCCGCGCCGCCGCCACCTCGCACCGCCGAAGCGCGTCCGCGTACTTCCCCAACCGCGGCGGCGACCGCCCCTTCCACCCGTCGAACCACAGTCCCGAACTCGCCCCGTCCAGCACCACCGGCGGCTTCCGGCCCCGACGCTGACGGTAGTGCTTGCGCGCGTTCAGCAGCACGTACGCCAGGGCGTTGCGAACCTCCG
>JAPPAV010000060.1 GCA_026705345.1 Gammaproteobacteria bacterium | reverse complement strand
CAGCGGCCTGCGGTGCTCGAAGCGGGCGACACGGTATACCGAGTAGCCGATGGCTCGGTGACCCGCCGAGTGACTCGACCCCGACCGCACCTGGCAGACTGACGGTCGCCGGACACGACACCCCCTCGGCAGGGGTTCGCAACGCGGGGGGCAATCCGGCTGCCCGCGTTGGGGAACTAGGAGGCGTCGACCAACCGGAACCGAACACCGCAGACCTTCACTTCGTCATCCGATACGTACGCATCACGTTCCTTGGCGGCGGCTAGGATGCGCTGCCGATCGGCCACCTTGAGGTCGAGCCCGCCGAGTCCATAGCCGCGACCATCGGTGGCCTCGACGAAGCGGATGTCGACGTTGTTGAGCGCCAGGTGCAACACCGCACCGTCGCGTCTCACGGGCACCCCGGCAACCTTGCCCCACAGTTCGGCGAGACCGACGGGGTCCGGACCCTGCAATTCCACGGCGGCATAGTCGACGGTAACGGACTGGTCGACCTCGTCCTCCCACTGCAATCCGCCCGCGGGATGCCAGTTGCCCTCGAAGTCGTTGACCTGATCCCAGTCGATCTCGAAGAACGCGGCTTTCATGTCGCCGGGGTGTATCTGGCAGATGTTCCAATTCTCCCGGTCGACCTCCCAAGCAATGCGAACGCCGTTGTCGAGCGCCCGCTGGCGTACCGCTTGCTGGTTGGCGCTGGAGTCCGCCTGGCAGATCACCATGTAGCCGCCGTCGCCGCTGCGCCGGTCGAGATAGCGGCCCGCGGCCGTGTTCTCCTCCACCGGTGCGACGACTTCGAGGAAATTGCGGCCAATGGGCAACAGGGTATTGACGAGGCCGAACCTGCCAACGCCCGGATCGACGAAACAGCGTCGAATCCCGAACACCTTTTCGATGGCGTCGATTGTGCTGTCGAGTTCGCGGGCGACCAGGCAGATCTGGCGCAGTTGTATGGTCATGGTATCGGCTCCTCCTATGCGCGCATTCGGCGCGCGACCGCTATGATCGGGCCTATGGGCCGACATTGCCAACCGACCAATGGCATCAGGCGCATTGGTCTTGTCCTGCTGCTAGTTCTGGCATTTCCCGCAGCGGCTCGCCAATACTTCCTGGAGTTTGGGGCGGGCCCGCCCAATCAGTCCGGGTACCTGCAGACCCCGGCCGGCGGGATGCCGGGGACCGCAAGCCCGAGACGTCCCTCGCTGGCTGAAATCGACCTCGACAAGGGCGACTACCGATGGCTCGTTGCGGGCGTCGACTTCCATCGCGGGGCCGAGAGCGCGAACCGGGAATCGGAGCCTCGCTTCCGGCTGCGGTTTCAGATGCGCTACAGCGCGGTGCGCGACCAGGCGACCACCCGGCTCGACGCTCCCTTCACGATCCGCGGCGGCGTGTTTGGTGTCGGCGACACGGTTCGTTCCCGAGTCTCCTTCGACGGCTTGATACTGACGTTCTGCGCGGTGTTCGACTTGACCCCAAGTCTGTCCGCGGCCTTGGGCGTGGACACTGGCTGGACCGCCTTCGACTTCACGATGGTGGGCGAACAACACCGAACGGAACGTGCCTACCACGTCAATACATTCGGCTTGGTCGGCGCCGTTGACTGGGACTTCGGGAACGGCTGGCATCTCGATGCGACGTTGGCCGCCGCGCCCGCATTCGAGGGCACCGGTAGCCGCTATGCGGCCGAGACCCGGTTGCAACGCGATCTTTCGACGCGAGTTGGCGTCGCCCTCGGCGCCAGGATCGAGGGATTCCGCTACGACGATGAACACAAGCAGGCCCTGCCGAACCGGCTCAAAGTGAGGCGGTGGGTCGTGCCGAGTGTGTCGGTCCGGCTGCGTCTCTAGCCGGGTTCCCTACGCGAGATACGTCTTGCAGCCGCTGGCCGTGAGCACCGCGTCCAACGCCGCATCGGCCGCGACCTCGGCGTACTTCGCCTTGAGCACGGCCAGGCTTCGGGCGTGGTACTTCTGCGGTCTCTGGGTCCAGCGCTTGCCCTTGAGCGTCACGTCGAACTCGTCCGCACTGTCCGCGATGGCCCTTGCATTGGCGACGTCCCAGGGCAGGAATACGCCCGCCACCTGGTCGTCGAGGATCGGCATCAACGTGGGCTCGAGAGTCCCCCAGTCTTCGAACTCTCCCAGGTTCTCGGGGTTCTGCATCCGCTCTATCCAAGCGAGGACATTCGAAACGCCGGCAACCAATGCGCCGGCGGTGGGGTCGCGACCGGCTTCGTAGATCTGCCCCCAAAGGCCGAAGTCGCCGAATGACGGCCGCGCACCGAAAAGGTAGGGGCGCGACGCCAAATGGGCGTCGAGGAGCGGCAGCACATCGGCGAAGCTCTGCTCGATCTGGGGCGCCGTCACCTCGTTGGAGCCAACGAACCAGACCCGGGGAACCATGCGCTCGCGAATGGCCTGGGCGGCGGCATCGATCTCGGCGGCGGCGCGGTTCGCCGCAAAGCGGCGGGAAACCGTAACCTGATCGATCTCGCGTGCCCAGCGCATGTGGAACATCCACTTGTTGCCCCATTCGTCGCCGAATTCCTCCAGCAGCAAGGAGACAAATGCAGCGACCGGGTCGGGCGGATGAATGCCCGGTTCCGGGAACTTCGCCTCCATCGCCTCGATGATGGGCGTCGAATCCTGGATTCCGGTGTCGTCCGGCGTCACGACGAGAGGGATGAGTGGAAGCCGGGCGTGCCGGGCGTACAGGTCGGCCACCTGACCCCGGTCCCGCCACTCGTGGGGGATGCCCTTGTAGCGGAAGTACGAACGTACCTTGACCGAGTAAGGCGACTCCTCCGAGCCGACTACGATGTACTTTCCGGTCATGGCCGCCGCGTCAGCCGGCCGACCGCGTTCCGGTGAAGTCTGCGCTGCCGAAGGCGCCGAGCTTCACGCTACCGCTGATCGAATCCCCGTCGGCGGTCGCGCTGAACTCCAGGGTCATCGGCATGGGGCTGGTGATGGAGACCTTCCAGGTCCCGGTGTTGCCATCGACCGAGCCGTCGTTGATGTCCACGGTGCCTTGGGCACTCGCCATCGTCCCCGAGAGACTATCGCCGTCCGTTTGCAACGTGACCGTCGCCTTCTGCTGTCCCATCGGCGTATTGGTCACTGTCTCCCAGGCGCCGTCCAAATCGCTCATTTCCTTCTCCCTTGTCCCGCCGTGCACGGGTTTTCCGCGAATGGTCGGGCAGTATGACAGAGCACCCGTTCAACCGATAGCGTGCTGGTACCTCGGCAGCCGACGGAAAGCGACGGCGTGGGGCGTATGATCACGAAAAGACAGGCAAGGAGAGGCATATGAACCGCCGGAAGCTGGTCCAGTCGGTCGTCGCCGTCGGGTTGCTATCGGGTTTACCCGCGGCTGGCACCGAACTGCCCAAGACGCCCCGCGACTACACCGGACCGTTCTACCCGAAGGGACCGCGAAACCGAAGAAGCGACCTGATCGTCGGCGAACCCCGGGCCGAAGTGCTGCATCTGGCTGGTCGGATCCTAACCCCGGACGGCAGTCCACTCACGGGTGTCCTCGTCGACATCTGGCAGGCCGATCCCAACGGTCGCTACAAGCATCCGCGCGACCGTGGCCAGGACAGCCTCATGGAGGAGTTTCTCTACTGGGGCGAGGCATCGACGGACGCCGAAGCCCGTTTCGGATTCCGCACCTACCTGCCCGGCCGGTACTCTGCGCGGCCCGCACAGCATATCCACTACAAGGTGTGGCGGGACCGCAGGGAACTCCTCACCAGCCAGATCTACTTCGACGAACTCGGCGGCGCCCGGGGACTTGCCCGCTCGGAGAGGGCCGCCGCTTTGCAGACCGTCAGCCTCGAACGCATCGACGAAGAGACCTTCGCCGCCGAACTACAGATCGTGATCTGATCAGTGGCGAGGCTTCCCTCGCAGGGGGGCGACGCTTGTCGTCGCCCGTGCCCGATGTGCCGGCTTCGGGACGGGACAAGCCCGTCCCCGACGTCCGTCTCGCCGATCCACGAGGCACATCCGGGAGGCGCGCCCTAAGGGCGCGATAGCCTCGCCTACCGCCGATACGCGATGCGTACGTAGCCGATCCGTCCCGGCAGATCGTGCGCGACCGTGCTCATGCCGATCACCCCGCACGGGAAACACAGCGGTGGATCCTCGTCGAAGACGTTGTTGAAACCGAGAGTGGCGGTCCAGCTATCGCTCAGAAAGCCCGGCGTGTAGCCGAGGCGCACATCGGTAAAGAGGGCGGCGTCGACTCGACCGTCCCCGCCGAGCGTCAGGGAGTCCGTCCAGCGAAACGCCAGCGCGCCGTCCCAGCGGTCCTTCAGCCAGTCGACCCTCGCCGTCCAGCGCAGTTCCGGAAAGGCGCGTTGGAACGTCTCGTTCGTATGCGTCCCGGTGCGTTCCATGACCGACTCGGTCCCGTCGACGTTTCGCGTGCGTTCCGTGTAGTCGTCGAGGAAGGTCCCGTTGAACGTCACCGAGACCTGTCCGAAGGACCCGGCCGGCGCATCGTAGACGACCTGAACGTCAAAGCCGGCCGCCTCGATGCCCCCGATGTTCTGCAGTTGGTTGTCGATGACGTCGAGCGCACCGTTCGGCGTACGGGGTGCCAAGTCGCAGAACGCGGAATCGAGGGTATCGACACACGCGGCGAGCACGTCCGCCGGACTGCGGCCCTGGACCGCGTCGGCGATCTCCACGCCGTAGTAGTCCACCGACGCGGACAACCGGGCGATCCAGCGGCTGTCGAAGTCCGCGCTCCAGACCACGCCCAATGTGACACTCTCCGAGGTCTCCGCCGAGAGGGCTGCGTTCCCCGCGGAAACCGCGGACAACTGCGGGTTGCTCTGCACGAAGCCGACCGGTACGCCGAGACTTCCGCAGTTGGCGATGATGTGGGCGGGCTGCGCAGCGGTACGTCCACCACCCAACGAACCGAACTGGCCTAGGACGTCCGAGCACGGATCGAGGAAGGTGAAGTCCTCCCGGGCTGCACCACCGAAGAGTTCTCCGATCCCCGGCGCACGGAACCCGGTCGAGAACGACCCCCGCACCGAGAGCGAATCGACGGGCTTGAAAAGGCTGCTGACCTTGTAGGTCGTTTCGGCCCCCGAGGTGCTGTAGTCCGAACGCCTTGCCGCGAGGTTCAGCTCCCAATAGCGGTTCGCGTCGTCGATCAACGGCATATTGAGTTCGGCGTAGAACTCCGCCACGTCGAAGCCCCCGTCCGTTCGGCCTGCCGGAATGCCAGCCGTCTCGCCGCGTTCCGCGATCGGATCGGGGTGGAACCAGCCCGCGTGGTCCCGGTACTCCGCGCCGGCGGCGAAGCCCATCTCCCCGGCGGGCATGGCGAGGAGGTCGCCGCTCACGTTGACCGCGAGATTCCTAAGGGTCTGCCGGCTCTCGTCGCGCTGCGTGTAGGTCACGAAGGCAAGCATCTCTCGGGTAATCGAGCCGGTACCGTCCGGTCCCTGGCCACCGAAGAAGTTGAACGGTACGCAGCCCGGCACCGCCTCGCAGACCGCCGGGTCGCCCATGGCGATCTGCAGCTTCGCCGCGTTGTGGGAATTGCGCTTGGTCTGGAATCCCTGGTTCTCTCCGTGGCTGCCATACGCTTCCCAATACAGAGGCCGACCGCCCCGATCGAACTCGCCGGCGACGCCGATCGTGGCGAAATAGGTATGGGTGTCCTGGAAGAACAGCCGGCCGCCGGACTCCAGGGGTCGGCGGCCGAAGAACGCCAACGTGCCCGCCGCCGCCGACAGGTCTACTCCGAACGGGTTGTAGGGGTTCTTCGCCGAGATCACGAAGTTGTCGTTGATGGGGTTGCCGCAGCCGGCGCCCAGGCACAACGGTTCCGGCGCGGCCTTGGTCGCCGAGGACCGGTGGGTGTACGACACCGTGCCGAACAGCTCCGCCGACGGTCCGATCGCGTGGCGTACGCTCCCGAACAGGTTGGTGCGCTCGTTGGGCGTGCGCAGGTAGTTGTACGTCGGACCGTTGTAGTTGAAGCGGTCGGCGGAGGTAAAGGCATGGAAGTCTCCGGAGGCCGGGTTCGCCGGATCGAAGACCGGTATGTTGGCGTCACCGTCGTTCAGGACGCCGTCGTTCAGGGTCACGCTGGCGCCGCCGGCGAGGTTGGGTCCGAAGATGAAACGCCCCTGGGGCGTAAACGACGAGCAATACGAACCCGGAACGTCGCAGCTTGTCGCATTGGGATTCGGAAACGCCGACCGTTCGCGGTCCGCAGTCTCGATGCCGAGTTCGTCCCGCCAACTGGCGCTCAGCACGGCATGGGTATCGCCGTCGCCGGCGCCCCACTTGAGCCCGATTGCCGTCGACTCGCCGTCGTTGTCCTTCAGGTAGCCGCCCGTCTGGGCATCGAACTCGAACCCTGCAAAACCCGCGTCGGTAATGATGTTGACCACGCCACCGATCGCGTCGGAGCCGTAGACGGCCGAGGCGCCGTCCTGCAGGATCTCGACCCGATCGATCACGTTGTCCGGCAGGCCGTTCAGGTCGACCGTTCCCGGCACCCCCGATGCGGACGCGCCGGCAACCCAGCGCCGGCCGTCGACCAGGACCAGGGTGCGTTTCGCCCCGAGGTTGCGCAGCGACAGCTGCACCGAGCCCGCGCCGATCCCGGATCCGTCCTGGGGGAACCCGGAGTTTCCCGGCACATTGAACTGCGAGTTGGGCGCTGAACCGGCTATCGGCAGATTCTGCAAGGCATCGCCGAGGTTCGTCAGGCCGGTGCGCTCGAGCCCGGCCGCGTCGATCTGCATGATCGCCGTCGGCTCGTTGACGGGATCGCGCAAGATGCGCGAGCCGGTCACCACGACCTCCTCGATGACGGGACCGCGCGCCGGGGCGCCACTCTCCGGCAAGTCGTTCGCCTCGCTTCGGTGCGCCGCGACGACGAACGCAAGTGCCAACGCCAGGGCACCGTAGGCACGGCACCCCACGAGCGTCCGCACGCCGGCTTGCTTGTTCAATGCGGGTTCATTCACCGTTCCAGGCTTCGCTCGAACGATACACCGATCAGGGTGTTGGCGTAGCGTGGCGCGGTGTTCCCAAATGCCAGGACGTTGCGCAACGCATCCAATCCGTCCGTTAGGGCCCAATCTTCGCCGGTATAACGTTCGTGGCGCAGCTGGAACACCAACGCGCCGGCGTTGCGCAACCGGTAGCGCGCACGAACATCGATCGAGGCGAGATCCGAAACCAAGTCCGGAAACGGCAGCGACTCGCCCGCGGTTTCGGTCGTGTAGCGACCCGCACCCAACGATCCGACGACATCGACCGACAGCTCCAACCTCCCGTCGAGCAGCTCTTCGACATCGAGGCGCACTCCCGCGGTGTCTGTGTCGTCGTTCGTACCGTATCGCCATTCCGGTCCCGAGAAGCCGACCCTGCCACCGGTCGCGGAACTCGCTGCCTGGTCGAGATAGAACGCAGTCACCGCAATGTTCGGCGTCGGCGCAAAGGCGATGTCGGCGCCGCGTGAGCAGTCTCGACCCTTGAGCAGTCCGAGCACGGACTCGGGGTAGACGCTCCGGCGGCACTCCGCCGTGAACTGGGCCGATGCACCTGCGCGGAAGGCGTAACCGACCCGTGCCCGCCAAGTCCGCTGGTCCCGAGCGGCCTGATGGTATCGGCGGGTCAACGGGTTGTTGCTCGTGGTGTTCCGGAACGTCGAGGTTTCTCGGTCCGCTGCTTCGACGGACAACGTTCCCCGAAGTCCGTGCCGATGGCCGAAGGTGAGTTCGATCCGGTAGCGGTGCTCTTCGTTGCCAGACACTTCGGCCGGCGCCCGACGCAGACGCGCCGAGTCGCCGTAGACGCCAAGTCCCACCCTGGGCGCGATGCGGTATTCCAGCCCCAATTGGGTAGTCGATCGTTCCACGTCGTAGGCGCGGCTGGTGACCGGGGCGACGGGAAACGCGTCACCGCGTACCGGCATGAACGTCCGCACGGCGGTTTGGTTGTCGCGCTCCCTGTGTCGATACTTAAGCACCAAACGCAAGCGGTCGGCGGGGCGCGTGACCAGATTGACCGTACCGGCGAAAGACCTCGCGCGTCCGTCCAGGCTGTTCGCCGGCAACGGATCGAGGACAAGCCGGCTGTTTGTCGTGTACGGCTCGAAGACATCGTCCTGACGCGTTTCACCCCAAGTCAGCGTGCCGTGGGCGGTGGTTTTCGCGCCGATTGCCATGCTCGACACAATGGTCAGCGAGTGCGCGTTGCTGTCTGGCGACTGCCCGACCCGCCCGCGGGCCACCTGCGGACCGCGCCAGGGGTTTTGCCAATCCACGGCGCGATTGCGGTTCTGGAACCGCGAGTTGCGCAATTCCCCGGCGAGGACGAAGGCGTCCCGTTCGAACCCGGTGCTCGTGCTGAACTCGTCCGTCACGAAGCCAACGCCTCGGGGCAACCCGGTCGATTGGTAGAGAAAGTCCGCGAAGGCCTCGTCGGTGCCGGTCTTGGTCTCCCGGGAATAGCCCGCCTGCACCCACCACTCGGGCCGCGGGTCGGCCCGTACCTGGATGGCCGTCCGACGACGCTCCGTGGCGTGGTCGAAACGAACCGCTTGACCGAGTCCCGTCATGTCCACCGTGTCGAACCCGGCAACCCAATCGTCGGGCAGCTTGAGCTGCGATGACCCTTTGAACGGAGTCAGGCCGTCCGTGGCCACGTTCCGGGGAATTTCCCGCCGGTCGAGGCGCAGCGTGGCGCGGTTGCCTTTCACCACGACACCCAAGGCCCGGGAGTCGAGCCCCAACCGCCGGGCGGAGATGGCGATCGTACGACCGTCCCCGTCCCGCCGCAGATAGGCGAGACTCGAATCCGCCCGGGCACCGGCTTCGGTGAGCCCGTCGTCGCGTCCAAAGCGGGCGTGGGCGTCCTTCACCTGGATGGCACCCACCGTCAACGTCGCCTTGTTCGGGTTCGCCAACTCGAACGGACACAGGCGACAACGCCAGCGTTCGGTGTCGACATGGGCATAGTTGGGCTCGATTGGTCCTTCGGCGGCAGACGTGCCCATCGCAAAGGCCGAGGCTAGCGGCACGAGCACGGCCCACGTCAAACGCTTCATCGTCGTCATCGTCGCAACAAGTGTCCCGACGGATGGTTCGATCCGTGGATCTGGCCGTGGCAGTTTAGACACGCCCTGGCGAGCAGGAATTCGGATGTCGGGCGCGGCGGCAACCGGTCCGGGGCGAAGGCGAAACTGCGGTGGCCCGGTGACGAGTGGCATGCCTGGCAGAGCTGTGGCGGTCGGCGAACGAGTAGCGCGGGCTGGTTCGATCCATGCGGCGAGTGGCAGAGCATGCAGTCCTCTACGACCGGCGGGTGTTCCCACAGGAACGGTCCGCGGAATTCCGTGTGGCACGAGATACAGGTCTCGTTGGCACTCGCCCGGACGTTGAGCTTGTCGTTGTCGGTGCCGTGGGGATCGTGGCAGTCCCGGCAAACGAGCTGGCCGTCGCGCAGCGGATGGGCGGAGCGTTTGAGCGCATCGGCCGCCACGTCGCGGTGGCAACCCCAACAGGTCTCGTTCTGGCCGGACGCGGTTCGCACCGTGTCGGTTTCGGCGTGGATGACGTGGCAGTCCGCACACGCCAAGTCCGCCTGCTCGTGCGCGCTTCCCACCCAACGTGCCCGTTCGTAGGCTCGGTGGCATTGCAGACATAGCCCGTTCTCCAGGGACGGTTCGCCGTTGCCCCGACTCCCGAAGTTCAGCATCGGTTCGCGTTCGACACCCGTCGCCAGGATCTGCCGACCGTGGTCGCCCATCGGCCCGTGGCAGGCCTCGCATTGAAGGCCCGCCGGTAGTTGCTGGTCGCCATCCATCGCGAAGGGCGAGCCGTCGATGCCAGGATGGCCGTGCACGGTCGCGAACACGTGCAACGTGGGGAACCGCTCGTCTTCGTCGTGGCAGCCAAGGCAGCCATCGGCACCTCGGCGGGAGTAGTCACCGGCCCGCAGCTTGTCAACGAGCGTTTCGTGGTCCTGCGCGACGGCAATCGGACTGCCGCCAGCGCAAAGTCCCCAAAGAGCGCAGCAGAAGAACCGAGAAATCGTGCGCCTGCCTAGCAGTACCATCCATCTACGAAGCCACTACCCGTCGGTGGATTGTAGCCAAGCGCCGCCGGGACGAATTGGCGAGATCGCCTTGCGACTGCTAGAGTCGATTCCTGGACATGAACCGGCTCCGCAAGATCCTGTGCCAAGCGTGGATCGCGGTTGCGACCTGCGGCGGGTCCGGTACGGCCGTCGCCGAGTATCCGGAACGCTCGGCCGGCGACGTGTCGTCGTTCAGGGCGGAACCCGTGGCTTGGCAGATCACGCAACCGCTGCCACTCACGGGACATCGAACGCCGTGGCAAGACCTGTTGCGGGCGCATCCCGGCGTTCCCAATGCGCTGTTCGCTTCCACGCCGACCCTGTCGACCATCGACCTTGCCTGCCCGGTGCCCGCGTCGGGGACTCTCCAAGGCGTTATCGATGCCGCAACCCACGGTCCGGACACCGGGAAGGATTCGGCGCGCCCGATTGGCAGCAAGCGATCCTTCGGGCACCCGAACAGCACGCTGCCGGCCGGCCCATCCGGGAGGGTCATGCGGGCAGGTGCACACCATGGTGTTGCGCGCCGGACGACAGCGTCCGTCGACGCCGCCGTGACATTTCATCGCCTTCCCCTGTTCCCGGCCGTATCTGACGGCTTCCGCGTGGGCTTCGTGCGCGTCATCAACCACTCGTCGAGAACGGGCGAGGTCGACATAGACGCCATAGACGACTCCGGCGACATCTACGGCCCGATCACACTGAACATCGGCGCCCGCGAAACGGTCCATTTCAACTCCAGCGATCTCGAACTCGGCAACGTGGCGAAGGGGCTTTCGGGCAGCACCGGGTCGGGGGTGGGCGATTGGCGGCTGTCTTTCGAAAGCGAGCTCGACATCGAGGTTCTTGCGTACGTACGCACCGACGACGGCTTCCTGACGTCAATGCACGACGTCGTCGCGTCCGAAGCGGGCGTTCACCGTGTTCCCACCTTCAATCCGGCGAGCAACCGCGATCAAACCAGCAGCCTGCGCATCGTCAACCTCGGCGAGTCGGAAGCGCAGGTCGGGATCCGCGGCATCGATGACCGGGGCGTCGATGCCACCGCCGTCGTGGGGGTTTCCATTCCCCCCGGCGCGGCGCGGACGCTTGACGCGGAGCAACTGGAATCGCCGACCGAAGAGCGGGATGGACTTGGCGACGGCAACGGGAAGTGGCGACTCGAAGTCGAATCCGAGCAACCCATCGCGGTGATGAGCCTGCTCGAGAGTCCGACCGGCCATCTGTCGAACCTGTCGACAGCACCCGCGAACGTCCACGACGACATTCATTCCGTGCCGCTGTTCCCGGCGGCGCGAGACGACCGTCAAGGCTTCGTGCGGATCATCAATCACTCCAGCGAGCGTGGCGAGGTTCGCATCGGCGCCTTCGACGATTCCGACTGGGACTACGGCGAGATCACCCTCGAAGTCGATGCGAATGCGGCGGTGCACTTCAACTCGGACGACCTGGAGACCGGTAGCCCCGAGAAAGGCTTGTCTCGTGGCGTCGGCGCGGGTGAAGGCGACTGGCGGCTCGAACTCAAGAGCGACCTCGACATCGAGGTACTGAGCTACGTGCGGACCCCGGATGGCTTTCTCACCGCGATGCACGACATCGCCCCGAGTTTCGGCGTTCGGCACCGCCTCGCCGTCTTCAATCCGGCAAGCAACCGGACCCAGGTCAGTCAACTGCGCCTGGTCAATGCCGGCGCTCAAGCGACCCGAGTGGTCATCACGGGCGTGGACGGGGAAGGCGTCACGCCCCCCAACGAGGTTCGGCTTACCGTCCCCGGCGGGCAGTCCCGCACGCTGTCGGCGCAGCAGTTGGAGTCGGGGGATGCCGAACTCGAAGGTGCCCTCGGCGAGGCTCGGGGCAAGTGGCAGCTCAACGTCCGCTCGGAACAGCCGATCATGGCCATGAGCCTGCTCAGGAGTCCCGCCGGTCACTTGACGAACCTGTCGACGGCCCCCGGCCGTGGGGCCGGGGCCACGTCCTCGGAGGTTTTCGAGGAACTGATTGCGGGACCCGTGCTCCAATCGAAATGCGTCACCTGCCATGTCGAGGGCGGCGCATCCGGCACGACGCGATTGGTGTTCGTCTCGACCATGAATTCGGACCACCGGGCGCGCAACCTGGAAGCCGTCAAGACCTTCGTCGCGACGGTGGAGGACGGGGCCGCGCTTCTGCTCGAGAAGATCCAGGGCATCGGCCACGGCGGCGGCGAGCAGGTGTCAAGCGACTCCGAGGACTTCGACAACATGGCATGGTTCCTCGATCTGGTGGGGCGCGAAGCCCGCGCGGTCTCGGCATCCGCGCAGACGCTGTTCGACAACGTCACCATGGCATCGGCCCGCAAGACCCTGCGCCGGACCGCGCTGATCTTCGCCGGCAGGGTGCCGACGCCCGCAGAGTACGAAGCGTTGGAGGCCGGCACGATCGAACTCCGGGAGGCGGTCCGCAACCTGATGACGGGACCCCGGTTCCACGAGTTCCTGCTCCGCGCCGCGAACGACCGGTTGCTGACCGACCGTTACGCGGACGGCAACACCCTGGAGAACCGGGGCTACTTCTTCCATTTCGACAACAAGTACTTCCGACTGCGGGCGGAAGCCGTCGGCACGGACGATTGGCGTCCGTTCAACGAATGGCACAACGCCGTGCAGTACGGCGTGGCCCGGGCACCGCTGGAGTTGATCGCCCACGTGGCGGAGAACGACCTGCCCTACACGGAGGTGCTCACGGCGGACTATGTGATGGCGAATCGGCTGGCCGCGGAGGCATACACCGGCGCCTTCGCTCTCTTCGGCGCCGACAACGTCCACGAATTCCGCCGGACACGCGTCACCGACTACTACCGGCGCGCAGCGGGCTACCGAGCGCGGTTCGAGCCGAACATCGGTCTGCGGGTTCTGTCCCGGGGCTCAGGGGAAACGGCAATCCCCCACGCCGGCATCCTCAACACCCTGGTATTCCTGAAGCGCTACCCGACCACCGCCACCAACCGCAACCGGGCCAGGGCCCGATGGACCTACTACCACTTCCTAGGGGTCGACATCGAGAACGCCGCGTCGCGGACCACCGACGCCGCGGCGCTGGCCGACACGAACAACCCGACGATGCACAATGCCAACTGCACGGTCTGCCACAGTGTCATGGACCCGGCGGCGGGCGCTTTCCAGAACTACGGCGACATCGGGCTGTACCGCGACGAACCGGGAGGATTGGATTCCCTCGACGGGTTCTACAAGAGCCCGGCCGGCGAATACTTCGAAATCGAAGCCGCCTCGTTCGAAGGCCGGCAGACCGTCTCCGCGCCGGTCGCGCTCGACGGCGAGAGCCGGGTCTACGTCGCCTTCGCGAACGACTACTGGGAGTCTGATACCGGCATCGACCGCAACCTGCGTCTGGACACGCTCGAACTGCAGGACGACCGAGGCGATGTCGTGTTCGAGACGAACCTTGCGACCTTGGAAAACCAGAACTGCGGCCGTGCCGTCGAGGCAGACGATGGCGGCGATGCCGACCATTGGGTGATCCTGACCGAGTGCGGCATACGCGTCGACGTGGACATTCCAGCCAGTGATACCTACACCGTCGCCGTGACCGCTTGGGCGGACCAGGCCGGCGACGAACTGGCCAAGCTCCGCATTGCGGCGACTCCCTACCGGCGGGGCGACACCTGGTACCGCGACATGCGCGAACCCGGTTTCGGCGTGGGCTTGGCACCCGACTCGGCGACTAGCCTTCGGTGGCTCGCCGAGAGGATCGCCGAGGATCCACGCTTCGCGGAGGCCTCCGTCAAGTTCTGGTGGCCGTCGATCATGGGCCAAGACGTGATCGACCTGCCGCAGGACCGGAGCGACGTGGACTTCGACGCGACACTGCTCGCGGCCACTGCCCAAGACGGTGCCGTTCGCACCCTGGCGGAGGGTTTTCGCGAAGGGTTCGACGGCGGAGACGCCTACAATCTCAAGGACCTGTTGGTGGAGATTGCGCTCTCCGAATGGTTCCGGGCCGACCGCTCCGCTGGCGAGATCTCCGCGATCCAACGCCAGGCCCTTGCCCACGCCGGGGCCAGCCGCTTGCTAACGCCCGAGGAGCTGGCCCACAAGACCGACACGATTACTGGCTTCCAGTGGGGCCGCTGGGAACGCCCCAGCGCCCGGCCGTTCCGCCAGAACACCAACACCCTAGCCGACGTGCATGGATACAAGCTGCTCTACGGGGGCATCGACTCGAACGGCATCACGGACCGCTCGCGGGAATTGACATCGGTCATGGCCAGCGTGGCAAGAACCCACGCCACGGAGTCGAGCTGCCCAATCGTGTTCCGCGAGTTCTACCTACTGCCCGAAGAGAACCGGCGCCTGTTCGCGGGCATCCACAAGAACGTCTCACCGGTCGCGGAGATGGGCGAGTCGTTCTCGATCGAAGCCGAGGCCTTCGATGAACGGGAGACGCTGGTTTTGTCCGGTCATCTTTCCGCGGGCAGGAATACCGCGTGGTTGTCGTTCCCCAACGACTTCTACGATGAAGAAACCGCCGATGATCGCAACGTTCGCCTGGACGCCCTTACCGTCGTCGACGCAAGCGGCGCCACCGTCCATCGAGTCGAATTCGAGGACCTCGAAGAAGGCTGCGGCTCCAGCGAGAGCAGCGATGGATCGGACGACCCCGACCACCGTGTGCTGTGGCGTCCCTGCGAATTGCGAGTTCCCCTTCAGATTCCGGCGAGCGGAGTCCACGACGTCAAGGTCACCACCTGGGCGGACCAGGCGGGCGGCCAGTTGCCGTTCCTTGACTTCGCCATCGAGTCGAACACCGAGACCTCCGCCGGCGCCAAGGCCATCCGCAACAAGATCGCGGAACTTCACGAGACGCTGCTCGGCGTTGAAGTCAGTGCCGGGTCCGAAGAGGTCGAGGACGCCTACCGACTCTTCGTCGAAGTATGGGAGCGACGCCGCGACACCAGGAACAACTGGTTCTTCGACACGGCGTGCAACTGGGGCTCCGACATCCGCTACTTCGATGGCATCGCAGACGACGTGTTGATCTTGCACGAGCGGGATTGGGGGAGCTATTACGGCTGGGACTGGAACCGGGTTAGCGAGATCCTCTACACGGACGCCGCCCCGTATGACAGCGCTGCCGTCGCGAGGAGTTGGAGCGTCGTGCTGGCGTACCTATTGATGGACTACAGGTACCTCTACTTGTGAGTGCCCACCACCGAAGCGCCGACGTGTCACGAATACCCCGTAGGAGACGGGCTTGTCCCGTCCCGTTTCTGAGGCTGCGCCAATGTCCGGCGCGGGCGGGGACAAGCCCCGCCCCTACGGGGTTTCCGCCCCATGCCGGGGCATTCCGTAGGGGACGGGCTTGTCCCGTCCCGTGCCGACGAAACCGCGTGGACTCGTGCGGGCGACCGCGCGCCCTAACGGGCGCGTTAGGGTCGCCCCTACGCGACTTCCGCCGAGGAGCGTCCGGAAAGTGAAGCGACGAACCATCTTGAAAGGCATGCTCGGGGCGACCGGCGCGGCAGCCCTGGGTTTCCGTTTGCCGTTGGCGAGTGCCGCCGACCACAACGGCAAGTTGTACGTCTTCGTCCAGGCACAAGGCGGCTGGGATCCCACGAGCTTCTGCGACCCCAAGGACAACATTGCCGGTGAACCGGTCATCAACCATTGGGCGCAAACTTCGGAAATCCGGGAGGCCGGCAACATCCAGTACGCCCCCTTTGCCGACAACAAGGCATTCTTCGAGAAGTACCACGAGCGCATCCTGGTCATCAACGGCGTCGACGCGCAAACCAACTCCCACACCGTGGGCGTGGTTCACAACTGGAGCGGACGCACGTCCGAGGGCTATCCGACGGCCACCGCGCTGCTCGCCGGCCACTATGCGCCGGATCTTTCCGTCCCCTACCTGAGCTTCGGCGGGTACTCCGAGACGGGCGGGGTCGCCCGGTTCACCCGCATGAACAATCCCGACCTCCTGCGCAACATCGCGACACCGCAGATCCCGCATTGGAACGCCGAAGCTCGTTATTTCAGCGATGCGGACTGGATCGCACTGGAGGCTCGGCGGGCCGCGTCGGCCCAAAGGCTCGGCAACGCCAGCGATCTATTGCCCGGGGAAGCGCGCAACCGCGGGTTCCACACCTCGGCGTTCGCCGCCGCCGACGGCTTGGCAGCCTACGCGGCGGCACTCCCGTCCAACGACGAGCTGGAGCAGCCGGAGCGCTACCAAGGGGCGAACTACAACTACTACAGCGACCTCAAACGCCAGGCACAGCTCACCGTGCTGGCATTCAAGACCGGCGTCGCGGTCAGTGCCGACCTCTGGCTCGGCGGCTTCGACACCCACGCCTACCATGACCGCGACCACAGCTGGCTGCTCGCCAACCTGACCGGTGCGGTGGATTTTCTTTGGGACTACGCCGAGGAGCACAACATCGCCGAGAGGCTCGTGGTCGTGATGGGTTCGGACTTCGGCCGTACCAACGCCTACAACGCGAAAGACGGCAAGGACCACTGGCCCATCGGCAGCTACGTCGTCATGGAGAAGAACCAGCCCTGGACGAACCGTGTCGTCGGCATTACGGACGAGCGTCATTTCGCCCAGCGGGTCAACCCGGCCACCCTTGAACCCGACGAACGGGGCGGCTCGATCATCTACCCGAAACACGTCCACAAGGCGCTGCGTCGGTATCTCGGCATCGAGCAAACCCCCGGCGCCTTGCGCTTTCCGTTCAACAACACCGAAGACTTCGCGTTCTTCGGCTAGCAACCATGGCCAACACTCGTCATACCGGCTTGGCGCTGCTAGTCGCCACCTGCTTGGCGTCCGGTCTCCACGCAGAGACCGGCGAGGAAATCGCCAACCGGCTCTGTGCGGACTGCCACGGCGAGTTCGGCCGCAGCGAGACCCGGGACATCCCCTCCATCGGCGGCTTCTCCGAATACGCCATCATCGACCTCTTGGAGACCTATCGACTCGGGTTCCGCAAGGCACGGACCATCACCCTCGACGATGGATCCGAAAACGACATGCAGCGGGTAGTCGACGCGTTGTCCGCCGACGAGGTCGATGCGGTGGCCTACTACTACTCCGAACAGGAGTGGCGACCGCGCGCCCAGCCATTCGATGCGGAACTTGCCCGACGGGGCGCGGCGATCCACTCGCGAAAGTGTGGCAAGTGCCACCCCAAGGGCGGCAGCGAGGCCGACGCCGACCACGCGCTACTCGCCGGGCAATGGCGGGACTACCTGGCGCAGGAGCTACGCAACTTCACGAGCGGCGAACGGCGCATGGCCGACAAGATGAAGAAGAACTTCGACACGCTGTCCGAGGGCGACAAGGACGCCCTGCTAGAGCTGTACGTCAGCGCCGGCAAGTACTGACGAGGCCCGCCTCGGACGGGCGAGGCATGCCGTAGGGGACGGGCTTGTCCCGTCCCGCAGCAACGACGAGAGCCCCAATACGGACAAGGGCGCCTCGCCCCTGCGATGTCTTCGCAGAACGCGACCAGCGTTCAGTTCGCCCAGTGCCGCTGTCCCGGTTCAGGCGGTGTCTCCGGACCACCCGCGAAACACTGTGCCACCGCCATCCACCGCGTGGCCGTATCGCCCACCACCGTAAGATCGGTATCCGCGATATTGCGGCCCTGGGTTACTACGTGGCAGAACTCCACCGCGTCACCGTCGACCTTGTTGGTTTCGCTCGGCTCGTTCCACTCCCAGATCTCGCCGGATGGTGCGCTGAGCCGAACATACGGAATGTCCTCCGGGATCGGTTCCCGGCGATTGGCGAACGTCCACCCGAACGTCCGCACGCCGATCACGGCGATGTTCTTGATGCGGTCGGTATTGACCCGCGGCGCCCGGAGCAGGTCGTAGATGTCCTGGCCGTGCGACCACGTCTCCATCTGGCGCGCGGTGGCAAACATCCGGGCACCCATATCCGGTCCGAACCACGGCACGCGCATGGACGGGTCGACTGCCGCAAGCTTGTCGCATAGTTCGCCCAAATACCCGTACCAGCGCTCGCCGAG
The DNA here is from genome assembly GCA_026705345.1 of Gammaproteobacteria bacterium. Lineage (GTDB taxonomy): Bacteria > Pseudomonadota > Gammaproteobacteria > Pseudomonadales > Azotimanducaceae > VXYL01. Next base: position 4,421 of record JAPPAV010000060.1, on the reverse strand, counting down.
CGCCGACCCCTCGGGAATGTCCGATGGATTGGCACCCGCCCCGCCGATCCAGATGGCGCGCTCCCCCGCACGGACCATCGCGCGGAACCGATCCGGATCGTCCAGGGCTACCGTCGCGACCAGATCCGTCGTGTGCAAGTGCGCGATGACATCGTTCACCGTCCAGTTCTTGAACGGCGTGGGACGATCCCAATCGCTTGGGTCCAACCGGCCAACGAGCTTGTAGAGTTCCTCACCTTCCTCGCGCAAGTCCTGGGCTTGCTGCATCGTTGCCTCCCTTAGCGACAATTCGGCGAACATGACGGCGCGCCATCCGTGTCGAGGACGCGCCAACCGACCGAGTGTACGCGAAAGGGGGCAATCGACGATCACGAATGTGGCACTAGCCAAGACTCTGCTTGCTTTTGCGGTTGCCCGCCCTCGTCCAAAGCACCCTGGTTCCATGGGGCCGGAGCCGTGACGAAGGGTAGTGCATCCAGTTGAAATCTAGTCGTCGGAAACCACCTTGAGAGATGGAATTGTGAAGAGGTTGGTCTCTTGTTTTCCATCAATGAACCACGAGCAAGAGGCTTTTCGCCTTCCCGTGTAGTTACCAACCGATTCAACGGTCATCTGTGGACCACCAGATTTTAGCTGCACTATTGCACCTGGGACGATCCCACGTTCAGTTGCCTTCTCATTTCCATCTGCCACTGTGGTGTACTCCTACTAAGGTAATTGCCTAAAGTCCAACTTGCAGTGTACCGATGAAACTCAAGCTGACCAAACGAGAAGCCAAGCTACTCAGCGAGGCTCTGCCAGTGATCCTAGACCCGAACGATCCTGACTCCACCAAGGCAACCGGCAAACAGGATCGCAAGGGGAAGGAGGACCCTAAGAATACCCTGCCGATCTTGGCTGAGTAGCAGCGCCTACCATAGATCCATTCTGCGTGCGCCCGTCGTGGCTTTTGACCATCTTTGTGCGAGATGGACAGGAGCCTGTAAAACTGGTAGTGTATGGGAATACAGTATGAAGCCGCGAACATGGCAACTGGACCGAAAGGCGAACAACGACCCGACGACGTAGCAGCCAACGCCGTGCACGTCTGTCGACTGCTGGTAGGCGATGCCCAGGAAGACTACGAGGACGAGACGAGGCGGCAGTCAAGACTGACTAAGGTAGACATCAATGCGCGATCCAGAAATGCTCGTAACACTGTTGAAGGAGATGGCTAACGATGTCCGTGGCAAACTACAGTGTCCACAGTATCTGGGCATGTCTGGCGAGGACCAAGCGCGATACCACCATGTAGAGCTACTAGTAGATGCGGGTCATGCAGCTTGGCTAAATCAAGGAATAGCTCGCATAACAAACGATGGCTATGACTTCATACAAGCCATTGACAAACAGCAGGTAGCGAGTGACAAGTTCCTAGAGCTCTTCCATGCAGGAGCCACCTACCTGAAGGCAGCTATAGAAGCTGTGAATCTCGCCAATAAACTCGCAGGGTAATTGACCTCGCGGCGCCCCTGGCGGGACTCGAACCCGCGACCTATGCGTTCGACGGCATTGCTCTTTCCATCTGAGCTACAGGGGCGCCGCGTTCTGCGTGGCGTCCCCGGCGGGAGTCGAACCCACATCTCGGCCTTCGTAAGGGGCGTGTGATTTCCGTTACACCACGGGGACGCCACCCGAATTACGGTTCCCCACTTTTCCGGCTGTATTCCTACCTCGAAACACACTAAGTTATTGATCTATAACAGTTTTTCTGTTAGAATGTAAGCATGAATAGGCTTTCCACGGAGCGTAGGGCTCGCATCCTCAACCTGTTGGTCGAAGGCGTGTCGATGCGCTCGGTCACACGTCTTGAGACCGTCGGTATCAACACCGTGGCAAGGCTCATCCTCGCTGCGGGAGACGCCGCCCAGGCACATCACGACAAGGTCGTCCGCGACATCGCCGGTAGACGGTGCATTGAATGCGACGAAGCGTGGTCGTTCGTCTACGCCAAGAACCGAAATGTCCGGTATGCCGTAGCCCCACCTCGCGGAGCAGGCGACGTCTGGACGTGGTCAGCGATAGATGCCGACTCGAAGCTGGTAGTGAGCTATCTCGTCGGTTTGCGCGGCGAGGCTTGGGCGCTGGAGTTCATGGACGATCTACGGAGTAGGCTCGAAGATCGGCCGCAGATCACAACGGACGGGCATGCGCCTTATGTCCGGGCGGTCGAAGGAGCCTTCGGCGGGGACGTGGATTTCGCGCAGATCCTCAAGCAGTACGAGACTGCTTGGACAATGAACGACGGCTACTGGGAGGCGACGACCCAAGTGCGATCCGACAAGAAGATCGTGGAGGGCAATCCGGAGTGGCATCGGATCAGCACGTCATACATCGAACGGAGCAACCTGACGATGAGGATGTGCAACCGGCGGTTCGCCCGTCGAACCAACGCTTTCAGCAAGCGCTTGGAAAAGCACTCGGCTATGGTTGCCCTGTTCTTCTTGTATTACAACTTCTGCCGGAAGCACAGATCGCTCGGGATCACGCCAGCGGTCGCGGCTGGGGTTGACACGGAGCAACACGATCTAGCATGGATCATCGGCCTCATGGACGCGAGAGCGCCGAAGCCGAACCGCCCCAAGACCTACCGGAGAAGGGTTGCTTGAACTGCAAGGTCGATGTTAGCCCCTAAGTCGAGTAGATCGCAATGGTTACTCAGCATCATAGTTCTCCGGAGGCCTGTAATTCGCGGTCAGATGGCGAGTCATCGCCACACGATGGGTTATATCTGCCACCAGCTTTACGTGGACGCAGTTCACTCCCCGTTGCAGCGCCGCCTGCAACTTTTCGTGAGTGGGTAAGGATTCTGCTAGATTCTCCGTCTCACCAATATACCAAGGACGCCACCCTTGCCTCGATAAGTCCCAGTAAGCGAAGACAAATAGACCGGGAGCTGAGGGCAAACGCTTTGAATCCTCCGAAGTACACCCCTCCATCGGAAGTAGAGAGTACACATCAAACTCCCACTCGCCCCAGGTAGCCGTCTGGCTAGGTTCAGCGCCCACTACAGACCTCGTATCAGCCGCCGAATGTCCGACGCTGACTGACCCGGCGCGACACGCCCTCCGTTGGCCTTCACCAGGGCAAAGTAGTCCTCCCGTGACACTGTGATGACATTACCATCATCTACCTTGAACTCAAATACTTGTTGGCCATCATCAACGCGTGAACCCACCTGGGTAATGATGCCTTTGGATTCACTACGGTTGTTTGCATCAGTAACCATGCGTTCAAGTTGCCTTATGTCGGAGGCACAGGATAATTCTTCTGATGCCCATGCTCGACGGGTCTTGTCGAGTCGGTCTTGTTGCTGGGATCTGTCTTCAATGAGCGGGGCAGTGGTTCGTTCAATGTACTCCGCAGAGTAACCCTCGTCGGCCAGTCCACGCTCGTACTCGATCTTCTGGTTAAGAAGATCTACTTGTCCCTGAGCACCGGCGAAATCCGCGTAGAGGTCCTGGCACTTGCTCGCTTGGCGGGTCAGACGCAAGAACGTCGAGCGTTCGTCGCCTGAGAAGTGGACTGGGCCTAGATCAGCCGCTGCCGACCAAGCTTCGTTGGCTCGCTTGGCCCAATCTTGGGCTTGGCTGGTCAGTGCCAGCAGACAGGCTATGAAACACGCCGCTAGAGTTGGCTTGATGGCCATGACACCCTCCGTCTACACACAGTTGGTGCCCGACTGGCGTCGGGCCGTTGTAGACAGTCCATCGGAGATGGAAGGTGTCGCCTATTCGCCAACCCCCGTCGGGGCCAGTGTGTGGCTGTGGTATTCAGCGACCGACCCGACAAAGCGGGTAGCCAATGAACTGTCTACGGGCACAACGCTACGCCCGGCGACAGGGCATGTCAACGAAGAATCGCCACAGGCGATGTAAGGATTAGGGAGCTAACTGCGGAACCGTAATTAGACGGCCCTCGGCTGAATCAGCCGAGGGCCGGACCACGTGACCGAGTTGGCTAGGTCACAGGGATGCCTCCCTGTGTACGCGGGTTCGAGTCCCGCCGTGGTCTCCAAATGCCTTGCAGTTCTTTGCTTGTGCCGAATCGGTCTAAGATGTCGACTGGAATCGGTGGGTCAAGTTGTAAAGGTTAGGTAGGTGATTGATTTTCAAACGGATGCACTACCTGACGAAGCGTGCACAGCCTCCGCTGGGCGTCGTGCCTTGTCGTTAGGACAACGCGGCAGCAACCCCCCGACGACGCCAAGTCCCCGGCACCTCAGCCGGATCCACCAGCCCGATCCGCCGCCAGCCCTTCTCCAGCAGCCACGTCCGCGCCGCCGCCACCTCGCACCGCCGAAGCGCGTCCGCGTACTTCCCCAACCGCGGCGGCGACCGCCCCTTCCACCCGTCGAACCACAGTCCCGAACTCGCCCCGTC
>JAPPAV010000024.1 GCA_026705345.1 Gammaproteobacteria bacterium | reverse complement strand
CGCCGTCGGCGGTGATCCTTGGCGAGTTTCTCGGCCATCCTCTCGACGACACGGCGAACATCCTCGTGGTAGGCCACTGGCAACTGGTCCAGGTTGGATTTCAGGGCGGCCTCGAGGATCGCTCGTTTGCCGGAAGCGTCCTGGTGCAGCTTGTACTGGGCATCGACGTAGTCGCCGATTTGCTGGCGGAAGTACTGACGCAGGTAGCGGAGGAATTCGCGTGTGCCTGCGTCTCCGGTCCCCGGCCCGCCGGCCTCGAGACGGGCATCGAGTTCATCGAGCCCGAGGACCGCGCCAATCCGGCGCCCGTAGAGAGATTTCTCCCGTAGGCTTTTGATTTGGTGTATGTCTATTTCCGCTGCCGCCCGGTGGATCCTATACGCCAAGCGGTCTCGTTCGTCATCGAGCACGTTTTCGACGGACTCAATCAACCCCGGCGATGCGTCCCCGCGAAGTTGGGTCAGCATCGCATCGCGGTCGACCTGGCGGACGAACGAGGGCTTTGCGCGATCGCGGAAAGCCAAGGCGAAGAAGCGCTCGAAGGTCTCGTCGAAGCGCGCTTTCTCATCGGTCGACTTGGCGAGCGCCAAGGCGAGGGAATCCTTGAGCAGCGTCTTGTTGGCGATGCCAACGCGTTCGACGACCTCGAATGCCGTCAGGGTCTCAGCGGGCGAGGCACGTACATCGGCGTTGCGCAATGCCGTTACGAAGCGACCGAAGGTCAACTCCACGAAACGGCGCGTCGCTGTTCTTAAGCGGCTTCGTCGATGTCCAGCGGCCGTTCCAATGCCCGCCAGTCGATGTCGCCGTCCGTGGCAAGGTTCTCGAAGTCCAGGACGCCCATCTCCTCGAACTTCGGCCGGACCCTGTCCGTCAACAATCCGATTCGCTTGAGATTGGGGATGATCCGAGCGTAGAGCATGTTCAGGAAGTCGGCGTTCAAACCGCGGTCCACGAGTGCCTGCCGGCTGTCTTCGACGTCCCAACCGAAATAGCGGAACACATCATTCCGGATTAGCCTGTCGCGACTGACGATGCATGCCTGGTAGGCGAACTCGGCCCGGTCTTCGCGTTCCGAGTCGGACAACGTGGCGACGAATTCCTCCAGGTAGTTGACTCCGAAGGTGACATGGCGAGCCTCGTCCCGAATCACGAGGTAGAGGAGTTCCTTCAACACCGGATCGAAAGTTTCGTTGCGCGCGGTGTGGAACGCGGCCAGCGCGAGGCCTTCGAGGATGATCTGCATGCCGATGAACTTGAGATCCCAACGTTCGTCGGTGAGTATCTTGTCGAGCAGGTCCTTGAGCCCCTGGGTTACCGGATAGGAGAAACCGATCTTGGTCTGGAGGTAGCGGTTGAACACCTCCACATGGCGGGCCTCGTCGAAGGTTTGCGACGCCGCATACAGCTTGGCGTTGAAGCTTGGGGCACAGGAGGCCAGTTGCGAGGCCACTAGTAGGGCGCCCTGTTCGCCGTGCAGGAACTGCGACAGCGACCAGGCGTGCTCGTGCTGGAGGTATTCGACCTTGCGCTCCAAGGGCATCGCGTCGAACGGCGCGTAGCCGTTCCAGGGATTCCCGTCGACGATGTCTTCCTGCTTTTCGATGGACATCGGCGGGAACTCGTGATGATCCGGCGTCTGGGACCACTTGATGTCGGTGGTCGCGTTCCAGTTGAGTTCCTTGCCGAGCTCATAGAGCTTCCTGATGCGGTTTTCCGCAATCCGATAGTCCCAGTTGTAGGAACCGTCGAGGGGCGTTCGGAAAATCTCCGCGACGTGCGTCGCGTCCTCGGGCGTCAGGTCGACCTCCGGGTCGAAGGATCGAAGTCGCCGGGGCGCATGGTCAACGTAGTTGATCTTCATCGGTACAAGCCTAGACACTGCGGCGACGCGGATTCTACCCGGTTTGACGCCGGGAAGCGCCGTTCGGCGCGAACTCGAACTGGTATTCTCGATTCGAGCCTTGAGCCTTGCACCCGCCATGTCGCGCCCTATGAACGAGCCTTTGGTCAGAGACATCTTGACGGCACTCATGCCAGCGTGGGGGCCGCACGAGGTGCAGCGCATCGAGTATCTTCCGGGGGGATACACCAACCGCAACTACCGCGTCGAAGTGCGGAATCGCGCCTACGTGTTGCGTGTCGTCGAGCGGGCCAAACCCCGGCGTTTCGAACGCGACTACCTCGCTCTCGACATCGCCCCGGACATCCTCGCCTACGATGCGCATCACGGACATCTCCTGACCCGATGGATCCCGGGCCAGGTCCTCGCGGACTCACCGCCGAGTCCCGCAGAAGCGGGCGAATATCTCGCGGATCTCCATGCCCGGATTCCGATCGGGCTCAGTCGTTACGACTTCACCCGGGAGGTCACCATGATGTTCCGACGGGCCGGCAAGGTGGATCCCGCCGTGCAAGCCTGTTTCGAAGGAACCGCCTGGCGTCCGGCGACATGGCGGGGCTGCCACAACGACCTCAACCCCTGGAACATCATTCGAGTGAATGGCGGGAGCGAGGCCGCGCGCTTTCGCACTCTCGACTGGGAGTCTGCGGGCGACAACGATCCGCTGTTCGACCTCGTAGGTCTCTGCGTGGGCCTGGGCTGGGGGATGGAGCACGCCCGCGCCTGCCACGACGCGTACCGGCAAGGCGGTCCCGGGATAGGCGCGAGCGAAACGCGCCTTAGAGACACGTTCCGTGCCTTCCTCATCCGCGAGTACGCTTGGGCCGTTGCGCAACTCGCGATCGGTAACGGTCGCGACGAGATCCGAGCCCAGGTCGCGACCTCGCGAGACGCGCTCGCCCACTGGTGCTGAGTCGATCTCGCGCGCCGCGGCAAGCCGGGAATACCGGGTCGTCGCGTAGTCTCCGTTGATAACGGTACAATCGCGCGATGGCCAAGTTGATCGCGATCGTCGAGGACGACCCGGACCAGCGCGCCAACTACACCGACGCCATCGTCTCGAAGGGTCATGAAGTAGCCGCCTACGGCAGCCGCCAGGAGGCGCTGGACGGCTTTGATGCGCGTATGCCCGATCTCGCCGTGCTCGACATAATCCTCGGCGAGGAGGTCGATGCCGGCTTCGAGCTATGCCGGGAACTCCTGGCGCGCAATCCGAATCTGCCCGTGATCTTCCTGACCGAACGGATCAACGAGATCGACAAGATCTCGGGTTTGAGGCTCGGTGCGTGGGACTACCTACCGAAACCCATCTCGCTCGACTACCTCGCGGAGCGAATCTCGTCCCTGTTGCGCATTAACGAGGTACGCACCAGCGTCGGCGCCGCAAGCGCTGCGGCTAAGCAGGTGGGCGATCTCAGCCTAGACCAGGATGCCCTCTTGGTATCCTGGAAGAGCCGTCGGATCGATCTGTCGGCCACGGAGTTCCGGATGCTCGCGAAGCTAGTCCGCGCCCCCGGGCATGCGGTCAGCTACGAGACGTTGATGAATGTCACCATGCAATCGCTGGTGACGAACAACACCATCAATACGCACATGCGCAACATCCGCAAGAAGTTCGAGAAGTTCGACGCGGATTTCGCCTGTATCCGCAGCGAGTACGGCTTCGGCTACCGCTGGGTCGCCTAGGAGGCCTAGCGGATTCTGGCGGGCTAGCGGACCACCGGCCCCCGGCATGGACAACCAAGACCCGACAACGCCCACTGTTCGCGAGGTTGACGAGGGCAACACCTTGTCAAAGGCCGCCCCCCGTCCTGACGACTCGTCATTGCATCGAGAGCGTCGCCGCCGGCGTCGGTCAGGGCGCCGAGCCAGCCGTCGCATCTGGGGCTTGCGACTCGCGACGAAGCTCATGCTGGTGGGTTTGCCTCTCGCATTGGTCCTGGTGCCGTGGGCGTCCTTCAAGCTGCTCGATCTGATGGAAGGGATGTTCATACAGTCGCAGTCCAACAACCAGAAGGGCATCGCGGAGAACATTGCGACCCTGTTCCACGGCGAGGCCGAACTCTTCGACGACCTCCCGACCGATCCCAGCGAACCCGGTCTGGTGGCCCGAAACATCGCCAAGCCTGTCAGGCTGAACGCCCAGGCCTCCGAGTGGGGAGAAGAAGCCCTCGTTCAGCGCCGCTTCGGGCCGGAAGGCGACGGCTCTTTCGCGCTAAGCCTGGGAACTCGGCTCGGAGTGCTCTACGCCTACATGGAGATCACCGACGATGCGCGCGTCTACCGGAACCAGAACGTGCTTCGCCTCGACAACGCCGATCAGGTCCGGATCAGTTTCCTGAGGACCGACGGCGACCCCGGGCGGATCACGGTGACGTTGTCGGAATCCGGGGACACGACCGCCTACACCATGGATTCCGAATGGGCCTTCGCCGACGACGACGGCCGGCCCGCCAACGACGTGCGGGGGTTCGTGCGGGAAACAGCCACGGGCTATGCCCTGGAGATGCGCCTACACCTGGATCTATGGGGCTCACGGCAGTTCTTCACTGTTTCGTTCGTGGATGTCGATGATCCGGTCTTGCGCGACATCCGTGATGTCACCACGACCGCACCGTCCGTCGGCCAGAGTTCCAATCTGGTCGTGGTCCGATCCCCCGAACTGTTGCAGAGGCTCGACGGCCGGGGCTACCAGGGCATGCGCATTCGGATCATCGACGCGCAGAAGCAGCGGCGTGCGGAGCGGGGTGCGATAAGAGTCGACGACGGTTCGGCACCCTCCGCCTCGGGGTTCTCGCGGTTTCTCGTTTGGCTGGATGTCTTTCGTGACCGGGTCGCCGCCGGCCGCGACTGGGTGTGGCAGAAGCTGACGGGCGAGCGGTTGCCGGCTCCGCAACTCGATCTAGAAGCGCTAGGCGTGGAGGACGAGGTCGTAGCCGCGGCCCTAGCCGGCGAGTCGACGGCGCAACGCCGGCGCGTGGGCGAGATCGAGACGATCCTGGCGGGACATCCGATCTGGCGGGATACGGACCAGGCTGACGGTGCGCCTGACGTGATCGGAATGGTCGCGGTCGAACAGAACATGGACGACATCCTGTTCTCGCGGCGCCAGGCCTGGAACGAGATCGCCGTCGTTTCCGTGCTCAGTTTCGTGGTGGTGTTGGTGAGCCTGGTGTTGTTCGCCGGACGGCTGACGTGGCGAATCCGCAATCTGCGCCGGGAGGTGGCGGCGGCCATCGACGACTACGGTCGCCTGCAGGCCACGGCCCTCACCGGTGGGATGACTGTCGGTGACGAAATCGGCGATCTCGCGCGCAGCGTCTCGAACATGCTGGCGCGGCTCGACCAGCACAACACGTTCCTGCAGAGAATGCCCCGGACGCTTCGCCACGAGATCAACAATCCACTGAACACCGTGATGACATCCCTCGACCAACTGGCACGCGAGGTCCCGGACGTCGCCGAGAGCAAGTATCTCGACAGCGCCCGGCGCGGCATCCTGCGAATCGGTGCGATCGTGCAGAACCTTGCGGACGCGGCGAACCTGGAAGAGTCGCTGCAATCCGAGGATCTGGACGTTGTCGATATCCACGCGCTGATGGACAGCTACGTGACCAACTGCAGAACGGTTCACGGGAACCACTCGTTCGTGTTCAGTGGGCCGCCGGGGCCGATTCTGGCGAATGTCACGGACTACCGGATCGAGCAGATGCTCGACAAGCTGATCGACAACGCCATGGACTTTCACCGTGCCAACAGTCCCATTCGGATCCAGCTCGATGCGCATCGCGGCACGTTGCAGATCACGGTGGCCAATCGCGGTCCCATGCTGCCCCCCGATGTCGCCGGTTCATTGTTCGAGTCCATGGTGTCGCGTCGTGCATCGGCGAGCGAACTGCACTTCGGCCTCGGGTTGTATGTCGTCCGTGTCATCGCCGAGCAGCACGGCGGTTCGGTTCGGGCGATGAACCTGATTGACGGGTCCGGCGTAGCCGTCATGGTGGAATTGCCTGTGGCAGAGGAATCGCCACAGGTACCGCCGTCCTTGGAACAGGCGGCCGCGGGGCGTTAACGGGTCAATCGATACGTGCCGTCGACGGCAAGTTCACCGTCGCAGACCACGTCCCCTTTCTCGACAAGCAGGGCCATGGTCGCGAACACGCTACGCGCGGCGGCAGCGTGGAGGTAACCGGGCACGTTCGCGTACATGGTCGGCACCATCTCGGGGATCCGCCGGGTGCCGGCGGCGAGGCAGCGGAGGATTTCGCGTTCACGCTCCCTGCGGTGCTCGATGAACGCACGAACGTGGGCATTGGGATCCGTGATCGCCGGTCCGTGAGTTGGCCAATAGATGGCGTCGTCCCGAGTCAGGAGCAGTTCGAGGCTTGCCATGTAGTCTGCCATGTCGCCGTCCGGCGGCGAGATGACGCTCGTGGACCAACCCATGACGTGATCCCCAGAGAATAGGGTGCGCTCCTTGCCGAACGCGTAGCAGATGTGATTCGACGTATGGCCGGGTGTATGAACGCACTCCACGGACCAACCCTGCCCTTCGATCCGTTCCCCGTGACGCACGATGACGTCGGGCACGAAGTCCATGTCGCCACCCTCTTCCACGACAACCCCGGCCTCGATCTTGCCGGCGCCGTGACTTCCGAACCCGTACGTCTTGGCATCGGTGTGCTCGGCCAAGAGGCGGCAGCCCGGCGAGTGGTCCATGTGCGTATGGGTCACCAACATATGGGTGATGGTCTCTCCCGCCGTGGCTTGGAGAATCGCCCGGATGTGTCCATCGTCGGCGGGGCCGGGATCGACAACGGCGACCTCGCCGCGGCCAATGACGTAGGTGCCGGTCCCGTACAGCGTGAACGGGCTCGGATTGTTGGCTACGACACGCCGAATGTCCGGTGCGACATCGGCAACGGCGCCGTACTCGAACTCGAGCTCGCGCCGAAACGGAATGGAAACCACGGGACCCCCTTGGGGTGCGACGAGGAGACTCTATCAGAACGGGTTCTCTTCGACGGCCATCGGCGCTCAGGAACCGCCATTGTCGAGGGGACCTTCGGACTTCTCGGCCCTGCCCCGGGCGAGTTCCGCCTGCCATACTTCGCGCTGCACGCGCCAGCGGTCGATGCCGGGCGTCACGGCGAGCGCGAGATCGAGATATTCCATCCCCGCCTCCACCATTCCGGCGTAGTACGCCTCCACCGCCACTTCGGCGAGTCGGGTCGCGGCCATGGACCTGAGCCGTATGCCGTCGGCATTGTCGGCATCCAGCCCCAAGGCGTCCCGGAGCCGCGCCACGGCGTTGTCCGTCGTATCCGGTCCCGTCACGTAGCCGTCCCGCATGAACGCCTCGGCTTCGTCGATCAGCCGGGCCACATCGGCAATGCGCTCCATCTCCGCGTCCTGCAGCCTGCGCATCTGTTCCACCGCGTTGTCGGCGATGCCGGCCTTTCTCGCGAGGTCGAACAACGTTGTCGCATCGTCCAATCGATCATTGTCGAGCAGGGTCTGGAACTCGGCGAGGACATCGCTGGACGTACCCTCGAAGCCTTGGACAGCGACGGCGGCGTCCGGCTCGATGACTAACACGCTCCTGTAAATCTCGATCGCTTCGACCAAGGCGCCGGACTCACGCAGGGCCGCCGCTTGCTGAAGCATCGTGTCGAACTGCGCTTGCGCCAAGTCGTGTGCGGCGACCGCGGCCGTTACCGTCTGCCTCAGGTCTTCGACACCGACGAACGTGCGGTTGGCTCGTTCGGCTCGCTCCATGGCCTCCAAGGCCCCCGGTGCATCCCCTGTCGCGGCATGCTCCCGAGCGACGTCGGCGTAGTAGAGTGCGACGTTGTCTAACTGAGCCTGCGCTTCCGGATTTCCCGGATGTAGCGATAGGGCCTCCTTGAGGGTCACGATCGCCGAGTCCGCGGCCCGTTCGTCCGCAACGCCGTAGCTCACGAGAAGACGGGTGCTCTGTTCGACCAGCGCAACGGCTTGCCCACGGTCTTCCAGGCGATCGGCCAGGCCCGTCGATTCGGGATCATCCGCGAAAGTGTCGTCCAGTTCCTCGAGCTTGACACGGGCCGTGTCGAGGTCGCCTTGGTCGATTAGCCGGCCGATGTCCTCTTTCCACCGCCTGCCCAGTTCGTCAATCGCCGCTTGGGCTTGTGCTCGATCCGGATCGATGCCGAGAACCGCCCGATAGGCCGCGACAACCGTAGCGAGGTCCTGGTTCGGATCTCGCCTACGCTCCTCCGCTTCCCGCCATGCGACGACCGCATCGGGATGCTCGATCAGGTTCATGGCCGCGAGGGCCCGCTGCAGGGTACCGCTGTCGTCGACGAGATAAAGCGCCGATCCGACGAGCAACAGGATTCCCAGCACCGTTCCGGCTGCCCCCAGACGCTGCCACCGCGGGGATCGGCTAACATCCGTGCCGGTGCCCGGTCCTTCGTTCCGGGAGACTAGGGCGGCGATCTCGGCGGTCGAGACGGCTGACGTCTTGACGACGGCGTTCGGTACCGCGTTGCCGACCCGCACCGCGTCCAATGCCTCGACGATTTCGGACGAGGATCGAAACCGATCCTCGGGCGACCTGGCGAGCAATCGTCGTATCACCCCTTCGAACGCCGCCATCTGCAGCGGAAGCGTGGCTAGCCGATCGCGCCCCGGTTGAAGGCCAGCGTGCGACTCGGGAACGAACGGCATGCGTCCGGTCAGCATCAGGTAGAAAACGACGCCCAGGCTGAAGAAATCGGAACGCCCGTCGATACCGCTGCCGGCAGCCTGTTCGGGGCTCATGTACCCAGGCGTCCCCCGAACCTTCCCCGAGTCATCGACACTGTCCGATTCCGTAGCGATGCCGAAATCGGTCAGCATCGACGTGCCTTGCTCGCTGATCAGGATGTTCTCGGGCTTCACATCGCCATGAACGACGCCCTTTGTGTGGGCGTACCCCAAGGCCCCCGCGATGTCCTTGACGAGGGCCAGCACGTTCTGGATGTGAAGCCCGGCACGGAGGTTGTGATTCAGGTCGCCACCGCGGATGTACTCCATGACGAGATAGGCCAACTCGGCAGTTTCCCCGGCGTCGACGACTCGGACGATGTTGGGGTGGTCCAGCGTGCGGGCAAGCGCACCCTCGGCAAGGAACCGCGCTCGCTGTTTTTTCTCTCGGAAGGCTTCCCCCGAGAGCACCTTGATGGCGACGGGACTCCCGAATGAATGCTGCAGGGCGAGGTAGACCTCGGCGGAGCCGCCGCTGCCGATGGGCCGTTGGATCCGATAGCCGGGAATCTCCATGGCTTAAGGGGACGCCTCGAGTTCTACCCCTTGTATCTCGCCGCGCACCAGGTTGCCCAGTATGAACCGGCCATCGAGGACGTAGGCGGACCCATCGAGAGCCACGGCCAAACCCTCGCCGTGGGCAAGTCCGTTGATGCAGGTATCGTCGTTGAACATCCAGGGCTTGCCGTCGAGGTTGAGCGAACAGCGTTCCACCGCCACGACCGGTACCGCATTGGTCAGTTGGCCGTCATTCCAAGTCTCGAACGATAGTTCGCCGCTCGGTGATGTCTTCACACCGGAACGGTGCAACTTGCCGAACGCGAAATGGCCCTTGTAGAGCGTTCCATCGCGCCAGCGATAGCGGCCCTTGCCATGCCGTTGGTCGCCGGAGAAGTCGCCGACGTACGTGCCGCCGGACTGGCGTTCCAGGACACCCCTCCCTTGGCGGACACCGTCCACGAAGTCGCCTTGGTAGACGTCACCATTCGACCAGGTAAGGCGTCCTTTCCCCGTCATGCTGCCATTGCGGAAGTCACCTTCGTAGACGTCGCCGTTGGGAAACCTGAGCGTCCCTTGGCCATGGCGCTGTCCTTCCACGAAATCACCGACGTAGACCTCCCCGTCGGGAGCGGTATGCGTTCCCCGCCCGTGCATCTGACCGGCTTTCAAGCCGCCCTGGTAGTGGTGGCCCCCTCCCCAATACAACTCGCCCTCGGTCGGGTCCACGGTTTCGTCAACCACCGAACTCCCCTCGGCGGCCTGCGAGGTTTCGGCACCCTCGGCTGCGGCGTATCCCACAAGCGAAACGGTCGGCAGTGCAAATAGGAAACACGTTGCTGCCCACCGGACGAATTGCAGCGCCCGCATCTCGCCGGTCGCATGGTGAGTCTGCGTTACGGGCTCGAGGTCGTGACGACGGATCGGTTCACAACGCATTGGGCCTGACTCCGATTCGTCGCAAGCGATTCTCGTGTTGAGTCTGTCGATTCCGAGCGGGTGCGGCAAGACCATCAGCCTCCGCGTTAGGGTTTGAGTGTCTCTTTGGCCGTGACTGCGGTGGATACCGTTCGCTGGAACACCGGGTTGCCATCCAGACGATAGGCCCGCAATTCCACCTCGACACCCGGGGGCAGGTACATGTCCACGGCGTCCTCAACAACCTCGATTCGATCGTAGGGGACGCCCTGCTCTTCCCACGCGACATTGGATGCCTCCACGACGCAGCCCGCCTCGACGCACTCCGGGGTCGATATCGCAACCGCACGCCGGCGTCCGTCCATCTGCATCCAGGCCGGGCGGTCGTTGACGTACACGGTGCGCGGACCGAGAACCCGAACATCCACTCGGTGGGGTGCAACCGGCAGGAGCGTTCCCTCGGCATCCACCAGCACCACGGGTTGTCCGGCAACCAATCCACGCGACTCGGCGTCAGCGCGCCAGGGATGTTCGGCGTCCCGGGTTCCCCGTTCCGCGAAAAGAACCTGGTCGACGGTCAGTGGATCAAGGCCGGTCGCCTCCGTGAAATAGTGCGCCATCGGCGTCCACCGCGACGACACGACCTCGTGGAGATGCGAGTACCCGCAATGCACCAGTACCTTCGCCTCGGGATCCCGCTCCAGGGTTCCTGTGATCAGGTTGTTGGCCTGCCAGTAGTCCCGGACCTGCTGGTCGTTCATTCTTTCCATCGGGGGACCTTGGTCTTCGTGCTGCTCGTAGGGCACGATCTGGAAACCGAGCGCCACCGCTTCACGCAACAATTCGCCGAATACCGGGTCGTCGACATAGGAGCTTCCGTCTTGGCGAACGGGATACCCGCGAACGCCGATGCCGGTCATCCGTGGCGTCAATGCTTCCGCGGCGAGATACCGGAAGCCCTGTTCGTAGAGCGGGCGGAACAACGCCAACGTGAGCAACCGGTCGGCGGATACGTGGTGCCGTTCGTTCACCATGACGAAGCGGTGACTGGCAGCCCGTTCCGCGATGTATGCCAATGCCGGCACCGAACGCGCACCGCGGGGCAAGTCGGGGTATTCACCGCTTTCCCAACGCGGTCGCTGCCTGTCGAAGTCCACCAACGCGGCGCGATGGTTGCCGAGGACGTTCTCGGCCATCGCGCGCAGTTGCCAGTAAAATGGGGCATGGTCGGAGGACCGGCATGCTTCCTCCGTTTCCCGCAGGTCGATGGTCTCGCTCCAGGTGTGCAGATACCCTGCAGTGGATCGCACGCCTAGCAGCCCATCGCATCCATTGGCCGGAGCGTCGGATTGCGCGCCCACGGAAACCGATGCCGTGGCGGCGGTGAGCCACCGGGCGGCGAGCGTTGCCCATGCCTTTTCCGCCATGGCCCGATGATACATGGCAAGATACGGCGCACCGTTCGGGATACCACCATGCATATCCAACCGAGCAATGCCACCCTTGGCGCGACCGTGACGAATGTCGACCTCGCCGGCATTGCCGATGCGGATTTCGAGGCGATCGAGAGCGCGTGGCACCGATTCGCCGTCCTGGTATTCCCGGGCCAACACTTGAGCGACGAAGACCATCTCGCATTCACGCGCCGGTTCGGCCGACTGGAACGCGGTTTGAAACGTCGTCGGACCGAGGCGGGACTCGGACGCCTGTCCAATGTAGACCGGAATGGGCACGTTGTGCCCGGCGAACAACTACAAGCCCGTTTCCAACGAGGCAATCGTGACTGGCACTCGGACAGCTCCTACAAGCGCGTCGGCGCCAAGGCTTCGATCCTTGCCGCCCACGTCGTTCCAGACGAAGGCGGCGAGACCGAATGGGCCGACATGCGTGCCGCCTACGATGCCTTGGATGCACCCACGAAGAGCTGGATCGAGGGCAAGACCGCGGTGCACAGCTATCGGTTCAGCCATGCTTGGCACGGCGGTCTCGAGCTACTCTCTGGGCAGGAGCTGGACGACCTGCCACCGGTCGGACATCCTTTGGTGCGGATCCATCCCGCTACCGGGCGCTCGAGCCTCTTCGTCGGCCGGCATGCCAGCCACGTCACCGGCGAGGATATCGAGTCCTCGCGTTTGCGTTTGCGGGAACTGACGGCGTGGGCATGTCGAGGGCGCCGCGTTTGGCGGCACCGTTGGCAACCGGGTGATATCGCCATCTGGGACAATCGCTGCGTACTTCACCGCGGGCGCCCATGGCCGGAGAACCAACCGCGGGTGATGGCTCGTTCCACGGTGGCCGGCGAGGATCCAGACAACGAATGGGCTATCGCGGAGACTGCGGGCTAGAGGCTGCGTCGATAGGCCACCCTAGCGGGAACGCTTGCCGTTCCTAACGGCCGCGGAATTCCGGCTTCTGTTTCTCCACGAATGCCCGGGCGGCCCCGCGGTGATCTTCGGTGTCGAATGTCCTTGTCATGTGTTGCGCTTCGAGGTCGAGTACATGGCCAAGAGAACCGTGATCGGCGGCGTTCAGATTCTTCTTCATGTACCCCAACGCAATCGTCGGCAACTCGGCAAGCCGTGTCTTCCACGCTTCGACCGCCGCCGGGAAGTCGACATCCGGATAGACGTGGTTCACCAAGCCGAGTCGCTCGGCTTGCTCGGCATCGAGTAGATCAGCCGTGAAGTAGAGCTCCCTGGCCTTGGCGGCACCCACCAATCGAGGCAGGAAGTACGATCCCCCGTAGTCGCCGGCGAGGCCGATCTTCGCGAAAGCGGTGGTGAACTTCGCGGACGCGGACGCGATGCGAATGTCACAGGCCAAGGCCAGCGACAGACCGCCACCCGCCGCGGGTCCGGGAATCGCCGCGAGCGTCGGTTTCGGCATTTCGTGCAGCCATCGCACCATCTCCGTGCCGTTCCTCAATCCCGCCACCCGATGTTCAAACCCGGTGCGCTCGTTACCCCTGCCGGCACGAGGCGCCCGCGCGAATCCCTTGACGTCGCCGCCGGCGCAGAACGCGCCGCCCGCTCCCGTCAGCACAACGGCCCGAACATCCGGGTTTCGCGCCAAACGCGGGATTGCCTTTTCGAGCCCCGCGGACATCTCGGGCGAGAAGGCGTTGCGTGCCTCCGGCCGGTTCATCGTCAAGGTCGCCACGCCGTTGGCAATGGTCTCGAGTAGGTGTTCGCCGGAATCTGTCGTGGATGGCATCGTGTTCGCCTCGGGTTCGCCTGCGTGTCCAAGATAGTGGATCGCAACATCACCTGCTGATAGTGTTGACCGATGAGTTCGTTGTCGGATGCCGTTGGTCTACTCGAACACGGCGATTGGCAGGCCGCCCATCGTATCGTTCAAAAGGACGACTCGGCGCTAGCAAGCTGGGCGCATGGAATCGTGCATCTCATGGAGGGCGATCGGCGCAACGCGGGCTATTGGTATGGGCGCGCAGGACGTGAACTGCCTGCCGATGCCGAGATCAGCGCCGAAATCGCCGCCTTGAAGGTCCAGTCGGCAACCGCCTGACGGGGTTGCAGGCACGCACTGCTTGGTTGGTGGAGCCAGCCGGGATCGAACCGGCGACCTCTACAATGCCATTGTAGCGCTCTCCCAGCTGAGCTATGGCCCCACGAAAGCGAATGAAATGTTACGTGGGCGTGCGTCTTCCAATCAAGCTTGATCGACCTCAAGATCGGCGTATGCCCGCTCGAGGTGTTTCGCTGCCTTCTTGCTCACACCACCTAAGGCCGACAGCGCACTGTGCAACCGGGCTCGCACCATGTCCCTGCCGAGATAGGCCATGGAGTCGAACAATGGCAATGCCACCTTGCGGCCGGTGACGGCGACGAACAGCGGCGCGAGAAAGTCGCGCATCGGCAGGCCCACGGCATCGGCGAGCGAACGGATCGCACCCTGCAGGGCGTCGCGATCCCACTCGTCCTGCTCGTCGAGTCGCCGCCCGACGTGGTCGAGTACCCGCACGCAGTCGTCGGCGTCGAGGCGCAATGCGGTGAAGTCGCTCGCGTCCAGCACCGGGCGGTCGCCCAGCAGGTAGTCGACTTGGGGCAATAGGTCCACCAAGCGTTCGGTACGTTGCTGCACCAACGGCGCCACCGCAGCCAGGTTCTCGCGGTTGATCGCCCAGTCGGCGACGCGATCCATGAACTCGTCGGGGGATAACGACCGGATGCATTGACCGTTCAGCCAGTCGAGTTTGGCCAGATCGAAAACGGGGCCGCCGGTCGTCAGCCGGTCGATGTCGAAAGCCGCCGTCATCTCTTCGGTGTCGAAGATCTCCCGCTCGTCGGGCATCGACCATCCCATCAATGCCAGGTAGTTCCGCAGTGCTTCGGGCAGGTAGCCGATCCGTCGGTAGTAGTTGAGCCCGGTGGGATTGCGCCGTTTGGAGACCTTGCTGCCGTCGGCGTTGCGCAGCAGTGGCAGATGATAGTGGGCCGGCACGGACCAGCCGAAACGGTCGTAGATGAGACGATGCTTGGGCATGGAGGAGAGCCACTCCTCGCCTCGGAGGATGTGCGTGATGGCCATCAGGTGGTCGTCGACGACGGCGGCCAGGTGGTAGGTCGGAAAGCCGTCCGACTTGACCAGAATCTGCATGTCGACCTGCTGCCAGGGAATCTCGATCGCGCCGCGTATGCCGTCGGAGAAACCGCAAGTGCCGCTCGCCGGCACATCGAGGCGCACGACGTGGGTTTCACCGGCTAGGACCCTATCGCGACTTTCCCCCGGATCGAGGTTGCGACAGTGTCCGTCGTAGCGCGGCGTTTCGCGGTTCGCCTGCTGCCGACGACGAAGTTCATCGAGGCGTTCCTTGGAGCAGAAGCAGTAGAAAGCACCGCCCGACGCGACGAGTTCGTCGGCATGGTCCCGATAGATGCCTAGCCGCTCACTTTGTCGATAGGGCCCGAACGTCCCGCCGATGTCGGGTCCTTCGTCCCAGTCCAGCCCAACCCAACGCAGCGCGTCCATGATCGCGGCTTCGGAAGCGGAGGAACTGCGTTGCCGATCAGTGTCCTCGACACGCAGGATGAACTGGCCACCTTGGCTGCGGGCAAACACCCGGTTGAAAAGGGCTACGTAGGCCGTGCCGACATGCGGATCGCCAGTTGGACTCGGGGCAACACGAGTTCGGACGCTCATGGCGGGAGTATAGCCATCATGCCTAGCCGCGACGGTGCGAGCGGCTGATTCGTGCCCAACCCGCCGATTTGACCTTGCGCGACGCTTTGAGAGGCGCCTCGGGCGTTCCCCTAGTGCAGGCCGTAGGCCCGTTGCCGGTGGGTGGTGGGCAACGCCTGCAGAACCCATGCGTCCGGGCAGCGCAACAGCGCCCGGGCCAGCTTGTTGTTCAGCGTGTGTCCGGACATGTAGCCGTCGAATGCCCCGATAACCGGGAGGCCAAGCAGGTATAGGTCGCCGATGGCGTCAAGCAGCTTGTGTTTGACGAACTCGTCCTCGTAGCGCAAGCCCTCGAGGTTCACGATCTCGTCGTCGCTGATGCCCACGGCGTTGTCGAGACTCGAACCTAGGCACTTGCGAATAGCGCGTGCCTGATCGAGTTCCCGCATCAGGCCAAAGGATCTCGCACCGCAGACCTCCTTGAGGTAGGAGGTCGAGGCGAAGTCCACTTCGATGCTCTTCGGATACCGATTGAACACCGGGTGATCGGCAACGAAGGTGTAGCTTGCGCGGAAGCCGTCATAAGGCTTGAGCGTTGCCTGCGCCTCGCCTTGGGAAACAGAGACTTCGCGAGTGATTCGGATGAACTTTCTGGGTTCGTCCAGATGGCGGATTCCCGCACCTTGGATGATCTCCACGAACGGTTGCGCGCTGCCGTCCATGATCGGAACTTCCTCATTGGAGAGTTCGACGCGTACGTTGTCGATGCCGAGACCCCAAAGCGCGGACATGAGGTGTTCGACCGTCGCAATCTGTACACCGCCCTCGCTAAGACTCGTCGACAGCGTCGTATCGGAGACATTCTCCGCTCGGGCGTGAACGTGTGTTCCAGGCTTATCCGAACGCTGGAACTCGATCCCCGTGTCGGCATCGGCCGGCCGGAGCGTCATACGGACGGGACGTCCGCTATGGACGCCGATCCCGATCGCGTGCGCAGGACCGTCTATCGTTCTTTGACACAGCATTGGCTCTCTCGCCCAAGTGCATGGAGCGAGGGGAACTATACCCGCAAACGGTCCAAAAATGAAGAGAAAATGGAAGCAAGATGAACGGGCCTCCGAGACGAGGCGTCTTGCCCTCGGCAAACACGTCCGGACGGCGCGCGTTTGCGGTAGGTCGCCCTACGCGGACGCCTCGAGCATGGCCACGAGATCTTCGAACTCTTCCCGATTGCCGTCGTTGAGCGACATCAGATTCCTGTGCGCCGCGAGCACCCGGCGCCTCAATTCCTCCGGCGACAGATCCGTCTCGGGCAACTCACCGAGCTGTCGCTCGTCCCGGAGCGGTTCCTCGACGATGTGGAAGATGTCGTCGAATCCCATCGTGACGAGCAAACGCGTGATGTCCGATCGGGTCGAAACCAAGGTCGGGGTGAACGAACGCCGTTTGCGTGCCTGGGTGGAAAGCCGGGCAAGAACGCCGAGCGCGGTACTGTCGATCCCCTCGGTGGCAGACAGGTCCACCACGACCGAGCGGAAGTTGCGGTCCTGGAACATCCGGTCGAGGAACTCGTCCACCGCCGCGCCGAGTCGCAGGCGAACATCACCCACCAGTTTCATCAAGTAGGTCCCATCGCCATTGCCGATGAGTATTCTGCCGGTCGGCACGGCTCAGGCCTCCCGGGCGATTACCAGACAGGTCATGTCGTCCGGTCCCGGACTGCCGTTGCCGATACCGATCGACCGCCATAGCGCCTCGATGTCGGGGCCATGGTCCCGGGCGGCGTCGATGAGCCTCTGTTCCTTGGTGGCGAGATCGACCTCCCTCATGACTTCGAGCACGCCGTCCGAGAACGCGACGAGACTGTCGCCGGGTGCGAAGTCGGCGGAGCCGATGTCGTAGTCGACGTCGTCGAAAAGGCCGACGGGTTTACCGGGTTTCTCGAGGAACCGCGTTTCCCCTCCGCCGTTGACTGCATGAATGGCGTGGGGGAAGTGGCCGGCGTTCGCGAAACGTAGGGTGTCCGTGTCGAGATCCACGACGCCGATGAACATGGCCACGTGCTTGCCAAGCGACTGGTCGAGCAGTTCGCGGTTGAGCACGCCGAGGATTTCTCCGGGATTCGAGAACATGCGCGGGTGGTATTCGCGGCGGATACGGCGCGAGAAATTCTTGAGGATCACGGTGACGAAGGCACTCGACGCCCCGTGTCCCGACACGTCGGCGATATAGAACACGAAGTGGCGGTCCGCGATCCGGAAGTAGTCGACGAAGTCCCCGGAGAGGATCATTGAAGGCTGCACGCGGTGCGCGAGCCGGTATCGATCGATGGCCATGGGCGACGGCGGGAGCATTCGCAACTGGATGTACCTTCCGGCGCGTTGGTCTCGTTCCAGGTTGTCCAGTTGACCCGCAATGCGCAGGTCGGTGGGGCGAGCGCGTGCAAGGTCCGTCTCGATGCGTTCGCCGAACTCGCCGTCGTCGATTGGCGTGGTCACCACGTCGATTACGCCGTGGCGCATCGCGTTGAGCATTCCGTCGGCATCCGGGAGTCCGGCATTGACCAGTACCACGGGAGCGGGTGGGCGACCTGTTGCCTGAACGGTGTCGGCCACTTCACGGGGCGAAGCGCACAGGATGAGATCTGCCGCCTCCAGTACCTTGGCGAACGCGCGACTTCCACGCCGGGCGTAAATGGCATCGAAGCCCAGGCTGCTAAGGCGGAGGATCAGCGACGAGGCGGATTCATCGTCGCCCATGACCGCAATGGCCATTGACGATTAAGGTGGTGGCGTTTGACGGGGGCGCACCCTACTCGCTTCTCCCTAGGGAAACAAGCAGTTGAAGTATCATTTCGCACAACAAATCCGGAGGCGCTCGCAACGCACCTACTGCGTTCATCGACGTACGACGATATCGTGTCCGTGGAGACGGTTGAGCGTCGCAAGTCCGGTCTCGGCAACGCGTTCGGGCGACGCGTTGATCTCCTTGGCGAGCAACTCGAGCGCGCGGCTCGCCGAGACTCCCTCGTCAATCAGCTTCAACAGGCGAATGGTTGCCGCGTTCGATGTCATGAAACGCACCCGGTCATGCCGATTGCGCCAACCGATCAGCCAAGTCGGGGTATCCGGCGGTTCGGTTGGCTGGTAGTCGGACGCGATTCGGCGAACCGGATAGGCGTAGCGCAGCGGCCACGCCAAGGGAGATAGCGCCAGTTCGTCATCCGGGTGAATGGCTTCGTCGTCGAACTCGCAATCGGCATCGGGGGCGAGGTCCAAGGCCATCTCCACCCATTCGTAGTGGCACAGCTCCAAGACGAATGGCGGCAGCTGCGGGGACTCCCTCGCGTCGGGCCGCTTCATCCGCTCATCGAGGTACTGCATGAACTCCTCGCTAATCTGGGAGAAGTACGGTGACTCGGCGCGATGCTCCCTGATGAAGTCACGCACCATCGCGTGCCAGGAACCGTCATCGGTAATCTCGCGGAACACCGGGAAGGTCTTGGCGATGAACGACTCGATGTTGTTGTAGACGAGGTCTGCGTAGATTTGCACCCGGCGTTTCTCGATGCCTGGAGGCATCGCCTGGCGGTCGGGATCCCGGATGTAGGCCGCGAAACTCGACTGGATGTCCTGGAACGATCGGAGTTTGGGGCGCGTGGCCACCTCGACGTCAGGCAACCGAAGACTGGATGCGGCGGATCGTGTCGACTTCGTCCATCAAGCGAGCGATCGGCGGAAAGTTGAAATCCCGCTCCAACAGAGTCGGGCGTGGCCCGTAGAGGTCGTAAGCCTCGCGCAGCAGCGACCAAACGGGATCGACTACCGTCGCGGCGTGGGTGTCGATCCGCAGATCCTCGGCTTCGCGGTAGTGGCCGGCCACGTGGAAGTAAGCCGCACGGTCCCCGGGAAGACCGCCAAGAAACCCCGACGGGTCGTAGCCGAAGTTGATGCTGTTGACGTAGATGTTATTGACGTCGAGCAGTAACAGGCAATCGGCTTCGTCGACCACGGCGTTGATGAATTCGAGCTCCGTCATTTCCCGACCGTCAACCCGGGGCGCGGCGTAGTAGGAGACGTTCTCGATCCCGATCTGGCGCTCCAGAGCGTCTTGTACGCGTCGAACACGGTCCGCGACGTAGCGGACTGCCGCGTCGGTGAACGGGATGGGCATAAGGTCGTAGAGGTGCCCCGTGTCGCTGCATGACGATAGGTGCTCGGTGTAGAAACCGATCTGGTGGGCGTCAAGGAACGCCTTGATGGCACCGATGAGATCCATGTCCAGGGAAGTCGGTCCACCCAGCGAAAGCGATAGGCCGTGGCAGACGAACGGAAACCGCTCCGTGTAGCCACGGAAGCGCCGACCAAAGCGACCGCCCACGTCGATCCAGTTCTCGGGTGCGACTTCCATGAAGTCGACATTGGCGGCGACGAGTTCGGCGTTCTCGTCGAGCGTATCCATGTAGCCACGGCGCAAGCCAAGGCCCGCGCCAACCAGGTCGGCGGGCATGTGGATGGTCCGCGTAGTCGGAACTTCTCCCACTACGCACCACCCGGGTTACCGGGGGGCGCAAGTGGATAGCCAGGGTTCAACCGGACCGGATGCCCGCTAGGTGGTGCGGGCATCCGGTGGATTCCGGTTCTGTAGCGGTTACTCCTCCTCGGACTCCTCTTCGGACTCCTCTTCGTCGCCCTCGTCGGAGTCGTCGTCCTTGTCCTCGCCGCACTTGCCTTCGCCGCACTTGCCTTCGTCGTCGCCCTTCTTGTCCTTGTCCTCGCCACAGCCGCCTTCCTTGTGGCTGGTTTCGAGAATCACGGCTTCTTCGAGCAGGCCTGCCTCAAAGGGGTCGGCTTCGTCGGCGATGGCGTTGGCCGCGAACGAAGTAGCGAAAGCCGCACCAACGGCTGCAGCAATCGGCTTCATCTTTCGGTTCAACATCTCTCTCTCCTATTCCTCTTATGGATGGCCGGGATTGGCCTGCAAAGTACGACCACCGCCGACCCATTCGGTTCCGCGAGTATACACATCGGCCGACCCCACGCTAGCTGGCGCAAGGGCTTTATCGTTGCAAGGTGTTTCATGGTTTGCGGAGCGATTTGGCAGCGGCATCGAAATGCGTCGCCATGCGCTTGTCGGAGATCTTCCCACGGGTGCCGATGCGCTGGGCAAACGTCGCGATCCGGAACTCCTCGACGAGAAACCGTAGCTCGGCGACGAGGCCAGACGACGGATCGTCCGCGTGACCGGCAACCTCGGCGAAACGCCGTTCCCAGACGGCGAGGCGTTCAATGCCTGCAAGGTCGCGCTGGACCCTGCCTTGTAGGTTCTCGATCCGGTACCCGATGCCGTCGAGATACCGCGGAAGGTCGGCCAAACGGTGGCGGGGCGTCGTCCGTAGAAAGTGGGCAGGGACCAGGTTGCCAAGCTGGCCGGCCATGTCCTCGCGGCTCTTCGCGAATGCCGGCGAGGACAAGGCGTCGAGCCGGTTGGCCACCTCCGTGCGCCTAGCGAGAATCCGACGGGCCTGGCCCAGGATCTCCGAGAACGTCCCGCGTAGGACACCCTTGCCCGCCTCGGCGCATGCGTCGAACCCTGCCTTTGAGCGCGGTAGCGCCGATCCGTCGAAGTAGGCGCACCAGAAGGCCGCCGCGACGAGGTCATCCACCAAAGCGGCGGGACTTCCCAGTGGCGCGAAATGGATCATCAGGGTCCCGTCGTGTTCAACCTCCCGACGAAGGTCGCGCACCGTGCGGCGTTCGGCAAGCATCGCGAGGCGCGTGTAGGCGTCGCGATTCAGCGCCAGGCAACCCTTAGCCGTCGCACGCACCAGGAGGTCGACGCTGTTCCCCCGATCCACTAGCACGGGGTAGACCACGCTGTGGCTAGCACCGTCTTCGACGACGAGGGACTCGGGCAACCCGGTGCCGGGAAACTCCGTCAAACCCCGGCTCTCCGCGGATTGTCGGACCTTGGCGGTGAGACTTCGCTCGGTGAGAGTCTGGTGCCGGCGACGCAGCGCATCGACATCCCGGTCCTGATCCAGGATCCGCTGCCGGGTGTCCCGGATCTGGACGTTCATGCGCAAGTGTCCGGGCAGATCGCGAAGACGCCAGGATTCCCGGGAAATCTCGACGCCCCGGTAGGCCCGTAGGGCGTCGGACAGGGAGTCGGCAAGACTTCCGCGGCGGTAGGCGTCGGATTGTTGAAGCCGTTCCTGCACAGCGGCGATGGTCTCCCCCAGGGGCGCAAGCTGGCGGCGCAGAGATTTGGGCAGCGCCTTCGCCAACGCCAGGCATTTCTCCTCGAAAAAGCCCGGAACGAGCCAATCCAGGGCGTTGCGATCCAACCGAGTCAACAGCCGGGAATCAACGCGAAGCGAAACCCCGTCGTCGGCTTCCCCCGGGGCGAACTTGTAGCCGAGGGGAACTTCCACATCGCCCACCCGAAGGAGCGTGGGGAACTCGCGTTCGTCGACGGACGTTGCCGAGTCGCCAACGAGGTCGGCTTCGGTCATGTGCAACACCGCCAGTTCGTCGTCCCTCGCCGCACGGACGAACGCATTGAAGGTCGAGATCGAGCAGACATCGTTCGGGAGCCGGTCGAGGTAGAAGCGGGACCGACTGGACTCCGAGGCCATGAGACCGGGCCGCCTTCCCTTGGCACAGAGTTCCTCGAGTTGCTCGATCAGCCCTTGGTTGTGATCGATGAATGGCGCGTGGAGTCGCTCGTCGTTTTGCACAAGTGCGGCTCGGGCGAAGATCTCCCGGGCCGCTTCGGGATCCACCTCGACGGCACGCTTCGGTCGCTGGCCGACCACCGCCAGCCCATAGAGTGTGACCTGCTCCCGCACCATCGCTTCACCCCGCTTGGAATCCCAGCGGGGCGCCGTGTAGCTCCGTTTGACCAAGTGCTGCGCAGCATGCTCGATCCAAGAAGGCGCAACCTCGGCAACGCATCGGGCATACGTGCGGCCGGTCGTGCTGATTTCCGCCGCCACGACCCACTTCGGACCGGACCGGCCGAGAGCCGACCCTGGGAACAAGCTGAAACGCAGGCCCCTCGCACCCTCGTATTGGTCGGGCCGTCGCTTCGCGCCGCGATTGGTGTGCCCTGCAGGTTCACTCTTGACGCCGACGAAGCCGAGCGACCCGGTTAGCAACGCACGGTGGATGGCAGCCGGTTTTGCCGGTTTGTCGTTGGCGCGCATGCCGAGCGCCCGACATCCCAGCACCAACTGCCGATG
Organism: Gammaproteobacteria bacterium; assembly: GCA_026705345.1. Taxonomy (GTDB): domain Bacteria; phylum Pseudomonadota; class Gammaproteobacteria; order Pseudomonadales; family Azotimanducaceae; genus VXYL01. The sequence continues at coordinate 545 of JAPPAV010000024.1, read as the reverse complement.
CAGGGACCGCCATTCCCGAACCCGGCTCAGGCTTAAGAGTCGTTTCTGCAGCAGTCGGTTGAACGCCGCCCGGGTGTTTTCCTGCCGAGTCTGTTCGAGCCATCGCCAGAGATTCACGTATCCCAGGAAGTCCGAGGTCTTGTCGGCAAATGCGGCGTGGGCCTGATCCGCGGCATCGCGCCGGTCGAGAGGTCGAAGCCGCGGATCCTGGGATGCCAGCGCCGAAACGATCACGACCACCTCCGCCAAGCTCCCCCGCCGATGGCCCTCGACGAGCATTCTCGCGAGCCGGGGATCCACGGGCAGTCTCGCCATGGTGCGACCGAGTTCCGTCAGTCGGTCGCCTTGGAGAGCCTGGAGTTCGTGCAGCAGACCGATGGCGTCACGGACCGCGCGGGGGTTCGGCGGATCGATGAAGGGGAAGGACTCGATGTCTCCCAGCCGAAACGCCCGCATGGAAAGAACCACGGCGGCGAGATTGGTGCGAGTGAGTTCGGGATCGGTATACGCGGGACGAGCTTCGAATTCATCCTCGCTGCACAGGC
>JAPPAV010000007.1 GCA_026705345.1 Gammaproteobacteria bacterium | reverse complement strand
ACCCCTTTAGTTCAATCACTTACGTGAAGTTCCATGGAAGGGGACGGGCTTGTCCGGTCCCGTTGCCGAGGGAGCCGGTACGTCGGGCGGGCGACCACAAGGGTCGCCCCTACGATGCGGTGGCCAGTGCTGTCGCCAACACCTCCCGGTATTCCGTTGGCGGTTTGATCGCCAACTGCCGGCGGACTTCGTCGACGGGCAAGCTCAAGTTCCGTGCCCAGTCTTCTCCAGGCAGCCAACTGGCGTGCCGACCCGCCCGATAGGCGTGCCACACCGCGTTCAGCGCCCGCGGCCCCAAATGCCGTACTGCGCGAAAAGCCCCCACGACGACGATTAGACCGATGCCGCGGTTCTTCGTCTGGGCGTAGGAGAATGCCAGCAGGCAAAGCTCGCCGAACGGGTCCCGGCCGTACTGTGTAACCGTGTGCCACAGGTCGTGCTGGTCGCGCATGCGCTCTCCGAACCGCTTCAGATCCGGGTCCTTGAAGTTGTACGCCTCGACGCCCTGTTCCATGCTCGCGGCAACGAGTCCGTCGGCGGACAGCGACTCGCCGTAGATGAAGTCGTAGTAGGTGCGTCCGAGGGTGCCGACGGGCATGGCAGCGAGAGATTCCCGGTCGCGCAGGGCGTCGATCAGGTCGACGCGATCACGCAGCACGTGCTGTCCGACCTCGGTGGTTCGGAACCGTCGCAGTCCCCGCTTGAGCGCGGGCCGGCCCAAGGCCCGGACGATTTCGAAGACCCGGGGCGTGTCCTCGGGGTTGTCAATCAACTCGCGCAGGGCTCGCAGGGCGACCCCGAACCGCATACTCTTTAGCCAATTCGCGTCCATTGCTCGGCCTCGACCGCGTTCGGGGCGAGTCTACAACAACTGGGCGCGCTGACTGTTGACGGAGGGGAAATGGCCACTCGAACCGTACTCGTTACCGGCGGTGCCCGCGGCATTGGCAAGGGCATGGCGAAGAGCTTCCTTGAAGCGGGCCACCGGGTGATGATCGCCGATCTGCCGGCAGGCGGTGATTGGCGCTACCCGCTGGGTTCGGACAGCGAGATGACAAGCACGGTCGATGAGTTGTCCGTGATCGGCGAGGTGAGTTGCACGGCCGTCGACGTCACCGACGCGGCGTCCTGCGAACAGGCTGTTCAATCGACCGTCGATGCCTTCGGCGGCGTGGACGTGCTGCTCAACAACGCCGGGGTCATCGACAGCGGCCCCATCGAGGAGTTCGGCGAAGCCCAGTGGGACGGGATCTTCGCGGTGAACGTCAAGGGCGTATTCCTGATGACCCGTGCCGCCGTGGCGAGTCTGCGGGCATCCGATGACGCCGCCATCGTCAACACGGCATCCATCGCCGGCAAGCGCGGTTCGGCCCGGCTTGCCGCCTATTGCGGCTCGAAGTGGGCGGTGATCGGCATCACCCAGTCCTTCGCGCAGGAACTGGCGCCGGACGGCATCCGTGTCAACGCGCTGTGCCCCGGCATGGTGGGCACCGCCATGTGGCACGACCACCTGATGGCCAACCAGGGTGATCCCGCGTTTCGGAAGCGCACCTCGGACATCATGCCCTTGGGTCGCCCGCAAACCGTGGAGGACATGGGCCAGGCAGCCGTCTACCTCGCTTCGGCGCCAAACGTCACCGGCATCGCGCTAAACGTTGCCGGCGGGTACGAAATGCACTGAGGTACAAGGGAACGGGACGGGACAAGCCCCGGAACGGGACGGGACAAGCCCGTCCCCTACGGTCGCACCGTTCGCCCGTCAACCGTGTGCGTTGACGGGTGCGATGGAGACTGCTTGGGTCGCCGTTCGGCCTTCGTCGATCACGAGGGCGATGCCGCCGGTGGCGAGGGCGTCGTCTTGGGTCGTGAGCAACGTCTTGCCGTCCACTGAGCCGGTGATCGTCGAGCCCGACACGGCGATCTCCAGCTGGAAGGTGCGGTAGAACTCCACGTCGAACGGCACCTCGGCCAATACGGTCGTGCCGTCGAGTTCGCGAACGATCTGGACCGAACCCTCCGCGTTCAGCACCATCGCGTAGTAGCGACGCATGCCTTGGACCCGCGCCGCGACCCCGGCGCGGCGTATCAGGTGCGGCGTCACATCGGCGCTCACCTGGTAGTCCTGCCAATCCCGCGCACCATGCAGGAGCAGGCCGGTTCCCCGGTTGTGTACAAGCCGAAACGATTCGCCCCACTTCGGCAGGTACTGATCGACGCCGTTGACCCAGGCGCGGTTCCACATGCTGCCCGGAACCTGCGAGAGCTTCACCTCGGGGGCGCCGGTCCAATGCAGGCGGTCGAGGTACAGCGTACCTCCGGATGGCGCGGTAACAAGCTGTACGCCCACGGCCGCGATGGGGTAGCCACCGAGGTCGGGAATCGTCCAGGTCAATTCGGCGCGGGCACCGGGGTCCAAGGTGGTCGGCGTATTGCGTAGCGTCATGAGCTTGTCGTCGGCATCGAACACCCGGATACAGATCGAGACCTCCGCCGCGTCGTCGACGTTGCCGGCGAGTTCCAGGTTGGCGGTGACGGTCTGCCCGGGCGACAGTGTCGGGCTTGTCATCAGGCCGTAGCCACGGCCCTCGAAGTGACGGGCAGTCTCCAGCGAGTCCACGAAGGTGCTGGTGGTTGCACGCGCCGTCTCCCCTGACGCCAGCGGATCGAAATGGACTGCCAGGCAGCGTTCGCCGGCGGGACCCTCGCGGTTGTTGACGACGCATTGGTGGCCGGTGAATCCCTGCACCGACCCGGGATAGGCGAAGTGGTAACGGGCGCCGCCCTTCGGCGGCTCGAACGCCGATCCGCCAAGACGCCGACCGATCGAGGCGATTCGGCTAGCTTGCGTCACCGCATCGGTGACGCCGCTACCGCTGTCGGCGCTCGGCATGTAGCAGATGTCGGCGAAAGGACCGCGCCAGTCGGGCCCCGCGTCGATGCCGGCGAGGCCGTGCTGAATACCCAATAGGCAGCCCAGGTTCCCCGAGTTGCAGTCGGTGTCCCACCCGGAGGTGTTGACGATCATCAGGGCACGCTGGAAGTCGTCGTTGCCGTGCAATAGCCCATGCACGATGAGGCCGTGGTTCGGCACCATGTGGCAGTTGCCGCCGTACTTGTCGTAGCCGTAGTTGGCCTTGATCTCGGCGAAGGTCTTGCGCCAGTCGTCGCCGTGCTTGGCGCGCCAGTCGCGGATGTCGCCGATCATCCGGTACAGGATGCTGTCGTTCGGAATCTGGGCCACACCCATGTCGATCAGTTTGTTGGTATCCGATTCGACGAAGGCCGCGGCCTCCATGGCGGCCAGGACCTGGGCGCCGTAGATGGCCTCGCCGTCGTGGGAGACGCTCGCCGCGCGCCGGGCGAAGTCGGCTGCCCGTTCGGGATCGCCCGGCGACACCATGGCCCAGCCGTCGATGAATATCTGCGCCCCGATCTGTTCGGCGACGACCTTGCCGTTCATCTCGATGGACCCGCTCTCCGGCGCGTCGATGCCGGACGCCAGGCGCATGAACGCGGTGTGCTCGGTGGAGTTGCCCAAGCCCCCCCACCACAGGATCGTGCGGTTCTCGATCAGGTAGTTGAGCCACGACTGGCCGATCTGCTTAGGGGTGAGGTCCGGGTCGCAGTCGTAGTCCTCCATGGCGCGGATGAAGGTGAACGTGCCGCTGATGTCGTCGTCGGTGACGATCAGACGCTGGTTGAGCTTGTCGTGGACGTAGTAGTCGATCTCGCCGAGCCGTTCCTCGATGCGCTCGTTGGGCCAGCCCTCGAACGGGCGGCCGAGATAGACGCCGATGATCTTGCCGAGCACGCCGGCGTAGACGCGCTCCTCGTAGTCGGCTGGCAGGTTGACGGGCATGGGCGTCTCCGTGGCGAAAACAGGCTAGTTTGACGGCTTGAGGGACAAAGGGCCACAGCGGTTCTGTGGGGGACGGGCTTGTCCCGTCCCGCTGAGGACTCGGCGCGTGCGCGCGGGCGACGACAAGCGTCGCCCCTACGATCTAATATCCGGTGTACGTAGGCGAAGGGATTTGGCTTGGTACCGATGGAACAGACTCTCGTAAGTCCGCCCTCGGATGCGTCGAAGCCACGACCCATCGAGAAGAAGCCGAGCGTCGTCTTCAAGGCGCCGGACTTGGCGCGTCCCGGGGAGTCGGTCTCCGAAGCGGAAATCTGCTTCTTCCTGGACCACGGATTCCTCGTCAAGAAACGGTTGCTCGACAAAACGGCGGTTGAGGAAGCGCTTGGAAAGACCTGGGCGTATCTGAGAGATCAGGTGCCGATGGCCGACGGAGCGACTGCGCCGTCGCCCGACGATTCGGCGACCTGGTTGAGCCCCCGGTGGGCACCGATGCCGCAGCCGGATGAGTCCGGCCTGTTCCAGGGCCGGCAACGCATCGTCTACGGGGGCCACACCGTCAAGCTGCACGATCTGGGCGATGCCGACTTTCTAATGGACCTGGTTCCGAACCACCCCCGGGTCCGGGCGGTCGCCCAGGCGATTCTCGGCGATGATCTCAGACCGAGCGAACGGACCCGGGGCGTCTATGCGATGTTCCCCAACGCCGGCGAAGTCGATCCGGACGATCCCGAGCGGCTGACCCGACCCCTCGGCCCGCACACCGACCAGGTCTGCCAGCAGCTCAACGCCTGCGCCTATCTCGACGATGTCCCGCCCCGCAGCGGCGGCTTCACGGTCTATCCGGGCAGCCACAAGATCATGTTCCGAGCACATCGCTTCGAGGCGAACTGGTCGCCGCTTCCCGACTTCCGAAACGCCGTTAGAAAGGTTGTCGCGGAAATCGAACCCGTCGAGTTCGCGGGTGACAAGGGTGACGTCATTTTTTGGCACGGTCGGACGGTCCACTCCTCGGGTGTTCATCTCGGCGAATCCATCCGGTGGGCCGTCTTCGCCGACTTCACGGTGGACCGGGAAGTCCTGTCGCCCGAAGAACATAAGCGTATCGGGCAGTTCGAGTGGTTCAAGGACGCCAAACGCTTCGCCGAGGACGAGCCGGTGGGCGAAGACATGTGGCGCGGTTGGCGGCTGGGGCGCTAGATGACGGCATATACGAACCTGCGCATCTGGGACGGGGTCACGGACGGGTACGCAACGATCGACTCCATCGCGGTTGAGGGCGATTCCATCGCTGGACTGGGCAACGGCTGGCAGGGCGAGGACTGTGCTGGCCTGACCGTGATTCCCGGGCTCATCGACGCCCACGTGCATATGGTCCTCGATCCGGCCATCGCATCGCTCAAGGATCAGTTGGCGCAGAAGCCCCGCGTGATCCGCAAGAAGATGAAGAAGCGAGCGGAGGCCATGGTCCGCCACGGCATCACCACCGCCCGCGACCTCGGCGGCGGCAACTGGCTGGAGCTCGAACTTCGCGATCGCATCAACGCCGGCGAGATCCTCGGCCCACGCCTCTTGTGTGCTGGTCAGCCAGTTACCTCGGTCAAAGGCCATTGTCACTTCTGGGGCGGCGAATCGGCAGATTTGGAGGCGGCGAGGGCGGTCATCGAACGCCAGCACGCCCACGGCGTCGATCTCATCAAGCTGATGGCCACCGGCGGCATGCAGACGCCCGACAGCCAACCCAAGGACGCCCAGTTCGACCAGGCGACGATGACGGCCATCGTCGCTGCGGCGAGGGACTTAGGTTACGACGTCGCCGCCCATTGCCACGGCACGTCGGGTATCGGTCACGCGGCGAATGCCGGGGTGCGAAGCATCGAGCATTGTTCGTGGATCGGCGGTGACGGTAAACGCGAGCCTTATGATCCAGCAGTCGCTGCCGAGATCGCCCGTCGGGGCGTGTGGGTGTCCCCGACCATCAACGCCGGTTGGGGGCGCTACCTGGAAGCGTTCGCCGTTCGCGTACGGGAAAACATGCGCGGGATGAAGGCGGCTGGGTGCCGGCTGGTCGCCTCCACGGATGCGGGGATTCCCAATGTTCGTCATCAGGATCTCGCCCGCGCGTTGCCGGTATTTGCGCGGCTGGCCGAACTGACGCCGATCGAAGTCCTGAAGTGCGCCACCAGCGAGTGTGCGGCGGCGCTTGATCTCGCGGACGTCACCGGAACCTTGCGCGAAGGCCTGTCCGCCGATCTACTATTCGTGCGCGGGGATCCCTTGGCGGACTTGCAGACCTTGCAACAGCCCGTCAAGGTTGTCGTCCGGGGCCGGGAGGTCGAACCCGCTTAAGACAGAGGAGAGGCAGCAGGCATGAGTTTTCGAGAGGAAGTCCGGGACTGGCTGGAGGACAACTGTCCGCCGACGATCCGTCAGCCGGCGGGACCCGGCGAAGGCACGGGCGGCGGTCGCCGGGCCACGTATCCGAACCCGGAGGTCAAGCTCTGGCTCGACCGCATGGCGGAAAAAGGCTGGACGGCGCCGACCTGGCCCAAGGAATACGGCGGCGGCGGGCTCACCAAGGAAGAGGCCGGTGTGCTTGGCGAAGAGATGCGCCGCATCCGCGCTCGTCCCGCTCACACCGGCATGGGGCTTTCCATGATCGGTCCCGCGCTCCTGGAGTTCGGCTCGGAAGAGCAGAAGCAGGAGCATTTGCCGAAGATCGTCCGCGGCGACATCTGGTGGTGCCAGGGCTACAGCGAACCCGGTTCCGGTTCGGATCTCGCGAGTCTGCAGACCAAGGCCGTGGACGACGGCGACGACTTCATCGTCAACGGCTCGAAGATCTGGACCTCCAGCGCCAATTTTGCGGACTGGATGTTCTGCCTGGTGCGCACCGAACCGGACGCACCCAAGCACGAAGGCATCTCGTTCGTTCTCTTCGACATGGAGACGCCAGGCGTCACCGTCAAGCCGATCCAACTGATCAGTGGCGCGTCACCTTTCTGCCAGACCTTTCTCGACAACGTCCGTGTGCCGAAGCGCAACCTAGTGGGTGAACGCGGCAAGGGCTGGACCGTCGGCAAGCGACTGCTCCAGTACGAACGCACGTCCATCGGCGGCGGAGGCGGCGGAGGCGGCGGCAACCCCATGGCCGATCTCGCCAGGCGGTACGTCGGCCAGGATGGCGGCCAGGTCGCCGATCCGGAATTGCGCAAACGGCTGATCGCGCACCGCATCACCGACAGGTCGTTCGGCCTGACGGTTCGCCGCAACGGCGAAGAGTTGCGATCCGGTGGCGCGCCGACCTTCCTGTCGTCCATGTTCAAGCTCTACGGCACCGAGCAGAACAAGGCCCGCTACGACCTGATGCTCGACATGATGGGCAGCCAGATGCTCGGCTGGGAGGGCGACGGCTTCGACGGCCGCGAACTGTCCGCGACCCGGGAGTGGCTCCGGTCGCTGGCCAATTCCATCGAGGGCGGGACGTCGGAGATCCAGTTGAACATCATCGCGAAACGCATTCTCGGGCTGCCGGATTGACCGAAATCCGCGGAAACGGAGGGGCACATGAAAAAACTACTGGCTCTCGCGGTCCTGGCCGCCGCGTCGGCGGGCGCGGAAGAAGCGGAAGAACTGACGCTCAGCGAACTCATGGCCCGTTTCAACTGGGACTTCGATGCCACTGAGATCATCACGGAGGAGGTCGGCGAGGGCCTTTACGTGCTGTTTGGTGTCGGCGGCAACATCGCGGCGTCGGTGGGCGAGCAGGGGGTTCTCATCGTCGACAACATGTTCCCGGAGATGATTCCCAAGGTGGAGGCGGCGATCAAAGCCGTCGGCGGCGACGGCATCGACTTCGCCGTCAACACGCACTGGCACTTCGATCACGCGGAGGGCAACTTGGCGGTGGGTCCGGCGGGCACCTGGATCGTCGCGCACGAGCAGTCGGCGCAGATGATGGCGTCGTCGAATCCGATCAACCTCGTCATCACCACGTACCGGCAGCAGGCCTACCCGCCCGATGCCCGACCCGTGATCACCTACGAGGACCGCATGCGGTTCCACTTCAACGGTGCCCCGATCGACCTGATCCATGCCGGCCCGGCGCACACCGCCGGCGACACCGCGGTGATCTTCCGCGAGCACAACGCCGTTCACTTCGGGGACGTTTTCAACAACGCCGGCTACCCGTTCATCGACGTCGACAGCGGCGGCGGCGTGAACGGCATGATCCGCTTCTGCGAGACGATTCTTGGGGAAATTGGCGACGACGGCATCGTGATCCCGGGGCATGGTCCCGTCACGGATGCCGCTGCCTTGAAGGCCTACATTGACATGTTGAAGTCCGTTCGGGAACGGGTTTTGGCGATGATGGAAGAAGGGAAGAGCCTGGTGGAGATCGTTGCGGCACGGCCGACCGCCGATTTCGATGAGACCTATGGCCCGGAAATGAACTCTCTCGGCTTTGTCGACCGGGTCTACACCAGTCTCAAGCGGGACGCCGAGTCACGGTGAAGGTCACGCCCAGCGATCTAACGCTTGGGGCCACGGTCAGCGAAGTCGACTTAGGCGCGCTCTCCGACGACCAATCGCGCGGCATCGAAGATGCCTTCCATCGGCACGCCGTGCTGGTGTTCCCGCAAGCGAACCTGACAGAGGAGGCGCACATCGCCTTCAGCCGTCGCTTTGGGCCGCTGGAACGGACGCTCTCGAAGCGCACGGAACGCCCGGAGATCTCGCTGCTGTCCAACGTCGCCAAGGATGGTCGCGTCGCCGAACCGGACGGCGCCCTTGGGCTCTTCCTCAAGGGCAACCGCGACTGGCATACAGACTCCTCGTTCAAGAAGGTCGCCGCCAAAGCGTCGCTATTGCGTGCGTTGGAGGTCCCGGACATCGGTGGCGACACCGAGTGGGCGGACATGCGGGCCGCGTGGGATGCGCTGGATGATGTGACCCAGGCGCGTCTCGAAGGATTGGTGGCGGTCCATTCCTACGCCTACTCCCAGGGCAAGGTCGGTGGCATCGCGCTGCTCACCCAGAAGGAGCGCGAGGCCCTGCCGCCGGTGCACCATCCTGTCGTCAGAACGCATCCGGCGACGGGCCGAAAGAGTCTCTATGTCGGACGACACGCGTCCCACATCGTCGGTATGGACGAAGAGGAGGGCAGGGCGCTGTTGGCCAGGCTCACCGAGGCAGCCTGCCAGCCGCCGCGGATCTTCCGTCACCGATGGCACGCCGGCGACATCGTCGCCTGGGACAACCGCTGCGTACTGCACCGGGGACACCCCTGGCCATTCGACCAGCCGAGGGTCATGCGGCGGACCACGGTGGCCGGGGACGGCGAGAACTCGTGGGCGATCGAAAGGGGGACCGCCCATGCTTAGGCGCGTCGGCGGCTACCTGTTCCCCCGGGAGGACGAAGCGCCAGAAGCTAGCCGGCAGTTGGAGCGGGAAGGCTACGCGGTGCTGCGAAGCGTGCTGTCCCCGCGTCAACTCGGGCCGATCCGCAACGAAATCGCCGGCATCTACGCCCACCGGCCCCGGGACGGCCGGGCCGGCGTTCAGGACGAGGACTTCCGCTACGAGATGTTCAACAAGAGCCCGCGTGCCCAGAAACTCGCGGGTCGGCGGGAACTCCTCGACGTGATCGAACCGCTTCTGGGCGAGGACTGCCACATCCTCGCCAATACCTGTTGGCGCAACCCGGCGGGCACCGAGCACCGTCACGGTGGCGGCGGCTGGCATATCGACGCGGGGCCGCACATACCACGCCCGCCGGGTACGCCGTGGCCCGCGGACGTCCCCTACCCGGTTTTCGCCATCGGCGCGCACATCTTTCTGGAAGACTGTCCCATCGAATGCGGTCCCACGGCCGTCATTCCGGGCAGCCACACCTCGGGACAGCCACCGCCCTTGGACCGGCGCATGGACGAGACGTTGACCTGCCAGGGGCGTGGTGCCCTCCCGTTGACGGCGGCGGCCGGGGATGTTGCCTTTTTCGCCTCCGACGTCTGGCACCGCCGGCTACCGGCGCTCGAGGGCGACAAGGGCCGGTTCTTCCTGCAGGTGCATTACGGGCGCCGGGACATCGCCCAACGCATCAAGCGCACCGCCACCGTCAACCACGTCGACCTCGCCGCTCTTGAACGCATCCGCTCGAAGCGGGAACGACGTCTGCTGGGGCTGCATCCGCCCGGCTTCTACGACGGCTGACACGGCCGTGATCCCACAACGATGGCGCACGCCCGTCGCCTTCCTGGTGCTCGCAAGCATCGCGATGCCTCTGGGGTTCGCCGCTTGGCGGGCGCTGCTCGACAACTTCGCCATCGAGGAAGCCGCCTTCACCGGGAAGGAGATCGGCTTCCTGCAGAGTCTCCGGGAGGTCCCCGGCTTCCTCGCCTTCACCGCGGTGTTCGTCATCCTCGTGCTGCGCGAGCAGACGTTTGCGGTGGTCTCCGTTGCCGTATTCGGCATCGGCGTGGCGTTGACCGGCTTCTTCCCGAGCGAATACGGCCTCTACTTCACCGCCGTGGTGATGTCCATCGGCTTCCACTACTTCGAGACCATCCGCCAGTCGCTTTCCCTGCAATGGCTCTCGAAGGAAGAAGCGCCGCGAATCCTCGGTCGGCTGATCGGCGTCGGCTCGGCGACCTCGCTAGTCGCCTTCGGGGCGATGTTCGTCGCCCTCAAGGTGTTCGAACTGGAGTACCGCTGGATCTACCTGGCGGCCGGCGGGGGTTCGCTGCTGATCGCCATCGCGCTCATGGGCTTTCCGCATTTCCAGGGTGCGACGGCCCAACGCAAGGAGATCGTGCTGCGAGGCCGCTACTGGCTGTACTACGGACTCACCTTCCTGTCCGGCGCCCGACGGCAGATCTTCGTGGTCTTCGCCGGCTTCCTGATGGTCGAGAAGTTCGGCTACTCGGCGGAGAACATCGTCGCGCTGATGCTCGCCAACCACCTGTTCAACTGGCTGTTCGCGGAACGGATCGGCGCCTGGATCGGCCGCATCGGCGAACGCCACGCACTGACCTTCGAATACTGCGGTCTGATCCTGGTGTTCACCGCCTACGCCTTCGTGGAGAACGCCTACCTGGCGGCGGGCCTCTACATCCTCGACCACATGTTCTTCGCGCTGTCCATCGCCATCAAGACGTACTTCCAGAAGATCGCCGACCCGGCGGACATCGCCTCCACGGCGGGGGTGTCGTTCACCATCAACCACATCGCCGCCGTGGTGATTCCGGCGCTGCTCGGCCTGGTCTGGCTTGAGTCCCGCGCTTTGGTGTTCCTCATCGGCGCGGGCTTTGCGCTGCTGTCGCTGGTGATGGCCCAGAACGTCCCGCGCCGGCCCCGGGAGGGGAACGAAACAGTCTACGGTTGGCAGCAAATGGAACCGCGTAAGACAGCGTCCCCGTAGGGGCGACCCTTGTGGTCGCCCGCGCCAGACGGGCGGCGGGGGCCGCGGGGCGGGACAAGCCCGTCCCCTACGGTGCCCGCTTCTATCCAACGAAACCGCTTGACGAAAATTCTGTATAGTCTATTATTTCTGTTATGACAGAAATACAAGAAACAACGCTTCCGGCCGTCGTCGAGAGTTTCATCCTGCATTGGGGCGATCTCGGCAATCACTGGGGCGTCAATCGATCGATTGCCCAGATGCATGCATTGCTGTACTTGGCGGAGCGTCCCATGACCGCCGAAGCGATCGCGGCCGAGCTGGGGATTGCCCGCTCCAACGTCAGCAACTCGCTGAAGGAACTCCTAGGGTGGAAACTCGTCCGCCGGGTACCGGTGCGCGGCGACCGGCGGGACCACTACGAGGCGGAGACGGATCCCTGGGAAATCGCCAGGCGCATCGCCGAGGGCCGCAAGGCCCGCGAGGTCGATCCGGCCCTCGACGCGCTCCAAGCATGTGCGGCAGCAGCCCGGGACGACCCCGCGGTCAGTGAGGTCGCGCGTCGGCGGCTCGCCGACATGGCGTCCTTCGTCGAGTCGTTGGACACCTGGTACGACCAGATGCTCGCGTTGTCCAATGCCACCCTCCTCGCGTTGATTCGAATGGGCGCCAGGGTGATCCGCGTCCTCGGTAGGTCGCAACGGTGATCGGCATGGCCTACGCGGATCCCGTTCCCCTCGGTGCAGGCGCCGTCCCGACGACTTCGCCGAGCTACGCGTCGATGTTGGGTCGGTCCTGGAGCGAACTGCCGGTGCGGACGCGGGCGCGTTTCGGCGTGGAGCGTGAGATGGTCTGCTACCACGGGCGCGTCGTCGCGTCCGATTGCACGCTGTTCGGTCGCTTCTTTCGGCAGCTCGCACGCCTTGTCGGCAGCCCGCTGCCGTTCGACGACACCATCGGTCCCGCCACCGTCGTTGTCATGGCGACCGGTCGGGGCGGTTCGTCATGGACACGGGTTTACCGTCGTAACGCCGGCCGTACGCAGGCGATCCGCTCGGTGAAGCGGTTCGCTGGTCCCACGGGACTCGAGGAGTATCTCGGTGCCGGGCTCTGCATGGCGTTGCGGGTGCGTGTGGAAAACACCTCGCTCCTATTCGAGAGCGCCGGCTACTCCTGGGCCGTCGGAAACCTACGGATTCCGTTCCCGAACTGGCTGACGCCCGGCAGATTGCTCGTTCGCAGTACCGAACTCGCGGCACCCTGCTTCCGGTTCTGCCTCACTCTCAACCACCCCCGTTTCGGCGAGGTACTTCGCCAGGAAGCCGTGTTCGAGGATCCGTCATGATTCCGCTGGAAGTCTGGTTGGTGGTCTCCGTCCAGGTGGTGCTCGGCTTCGCCGATGTGGCCGTGCACCACGAGCTGATCGCCCGTCTGCCCTGGCGGTCCGGTGCCGCACGGGAGCTCCGGCTGCACAGCGCGCGCAACCTCGTCTACGCGGTGATCTTCCTGACGCTCGCCTGGGTCGTGCCGCTGGGATGGACCGCTTGGATACTGGCAGGACTCCTCCTGACCGAAGCCACCATCACCTTCGTCGACTGGATCGTCGAGGACTCTTCTCGAGGGCTGCCGGCATCGGAGCGGGCTCTCCACGGCCTGTTGGCCATCAACTTCGGCGTACTGCTGGCGTTGTTGGCACCCATCGTCTGGCAATGGTTGCGCGAGCCGACTTCCCTCGAGTTCGTCGTGCGCGGTGTCTGGTCGTGGTTGGCAACGGCGGCCGCCGCCGGGTTGGTCGGCATGGCGATCCGGGACTTCGCCGCATCCCGACGCGTGGACCGATTCCAGGCGAGGCCGATCGCCTTGGATTTGCCGGATCGCCAACGCTGGCTCGTGACCGGCGGCACCGGCTTCGTGGGCCGACGATTGACCGAGGCACTGGCGGGCGATGGACACGAGGTCGCGGTCCTCACCCGGGACATCAACCGGGCGTCGCGCCTTGCCGCCCCGTTTCGCGTGGTGACGAGTCTCGATCAGATAGATTCCACCGAACGGTTCGACGCGGTCGTTCACTTGGCTGGAGAACCCGTGGCGCGAGGACCGTGGACCCCGGCGCGACGGCAACGCATCGAGCGTTCCCGACCCGAAATCGCGGGGCGGTTGATCGGACTCATCCGCCGCCTCGAAACGAAGCCGAAGGTCTTGATCGGCGCCTCGGCCGTGGGCTGGTACGGCGACCGTGGAGAAGCGGTGCTCGACGAGGGTGCCGACTACCAGGACTGCTTTGCCCATCGCAGTTGCGAGGCGGCCGAACTCGCGTCGGCACAAGCCGAACGCCACGGAGTCCGCGTCGTCATGTTGCGGATCGGTCTCGTGCTCGGACGCGAGGACGGGCTCCTGGCACAGCTGCTGACGCCCTTCGACCTAGGGTTTGGTGCAAGGCTCGGCTCGGGCAGGCAGTGGATGTCCTGGATCGAACGGGACGACCTCGTACGGCTGATCGCCTTCGCCTCGACCCAGGAGGCAATTCGAGGTCCCGTGAACGCCGTTGCGCCCCACGCAGTCACCAATAAGGTGTTCACCAAGGCACTGGCCCGGGCCCTACGTCGGCCTGCCTGGTTCGCGCTGCCTCGAGTCCTGCTAGTGGGTGCCTTGGGTGACATGGCACGGGAACTCATGCTGGCGAGCCAACGGGCCGTTCCGGCCAAAGCGCTCGCCAACGGTTTCGAGTTTCGACTTCCCGAGATCGATGCCGCCCTCGCCAAGGCGCTGTCCTGATAGTCGCCACCAATGGTCACGAAGGTTTACTACAACAGCGCCTGTCCGGTCTGCGATGCGGGAATCCGGTGCCAGCGCGTCAAGCTCGACGCCTGCGGTGCGTCGGTGGAGTGGATCGACGTACACGCACAGAACCGGGCAGCGGCGGAGGTCGGCGCGGATCTCGAATTCGTTCGCGAGCGGCTGCATGTTGTCGACGCCCAAGGCGAGCTGCACGTGGGTGCCGACGCGATCACCGAGTTGATGGCGGCAACACCTCGACGGCGTTGGGTCGCCCGCCTGGTTCGGCTTCCGGTGGTCCGGCAATCCGCGCGTTTCGCGTACAACGCCTTTGCCGTCCTGCTCTACCGTTGGAATCGTCGTAGAAGGCGCTGGTAGTGCAACATTCCGGGCGTAGGGGCGAGGCTTGTCCTCGCCCGTGTTGGCATGAAGATCTGCCTTGGGTTCGGTTGATACGGGCGACCGCAAGGGTCGCCCCTACGGGCCGCGTCGAAGCGACACCCAAAAAAGGTAGGCTAGCGCTTTCGATTCCACGGAGCCTGCCATGAACGGCCCCCTTGCCGGGTACACCGTCCTGGATCTCACCATCGCTCGTGCTGGCCCGACGGCGGTACGGCTTCTCGCCGACTGGGGCGCGGACGTGATCAAGATCGAAGCGCCACCGGCCGTGGGCGGTGCCATGACGGGTGCGCGCCGGGGTCCCGACGAACAGAACCTGCACCGAAACAAGCGGAGCCTGTGCATCAATCTCAAGGATCCGGAGGGGCACGCGCTGTTCATGACCTTGGCGGCGAAGGCCGATGTGATCGTCGAGAACTTTCGCGCCGAGGTGAAGCACCGGCTCAAGGTCGACTACGAGTCGGTCAGGACGGTGAGCAAGTCGATCGTCTACGCGAGCATTTCCGGGTTCGGCCAGGACGGGCCGTACAGCAAGCGGCCGGGGGTCGACCAGATCGTCCAGGGCATGAGCGGGCTCATGTCCATCACGGGCGAGCCGGGCCGGGGGCCGATGCGGGTCGGGATCGCGATCAGCGACACCGCCGCCGGCATGTTCCTGGGCCAGGGCATCCTGCTCGCACTTCTGCACCGGGAAAAAACGGGGGAAGGGCAGTGGGTGCACACGTCGCTTCTCGAAGCCATGCTGAACAAGCTCGACTTCCAGGGTGCCCGCTACACCATGCTGGGAGACGTGCCCGGCCAGCAGGGCAACGACCACCCCACCGCGACGCCCATGGGCGCTTTCCGGTGCAAGAACGGCTACGTGAACATCGCCGCGCCGTCGGATCGGATGTGGAAGAGCTTCTGCGAAGCCGTCGGGGCCGACGCCCTGTTCGCCGACGAACGCTACGACTCCGTGCGCAAACGCCGCGCCGCGAAGGCCGAGTTGAACGGGGAGATCGAGAAGGTCATCGCCGACCATTCGGTGGAGGAGGTCGTCGCGAAATTGAATGCCGTGGGTGTCCCTTGCGGCCCCATCGGCGACGTTCAAGGCGGGTTCGAAAATCCACAGGCCAAACATCTTGAAATGGCCAAGTCCGCCGCGCACGCCGAACTCGGCGAGGTGAACCTCATCCGCTCGCCGATCAACCTGTCGCGCTTCCCGCACCCCGAGCGTTTCGACCACGCCGCCCCGGATCCGGGAGCCGACAGCGACCGCGTGCTGGTCGAATTCGGCATTGCGCCGCACGAGATCGAGGAGCTACGGACCAGAGGAGCGGTCCATTAGCTCGTTCGCGGAATTGATTGCTAGGGCACTATGAGGGTTTGTCCCGCGGTGGGGATCGCGGCTATCTGCACGACGTTGTGTTCTTGCGGCTGGCTTGGGAATCCCGAGGCCGAGGCTGCATTCGTCGACTCACTGCGCACTGTCATACGTGGACAGAGCGACATCTCGCAGTTCGATCTCGCAGAGACAACGTCTTTCGATTGGAGCACCGCGCATGTGTTCCGGCCGTACACGTCGGAAAAGGCCGTCAACGAGGCAATCGGTAAGAGGATCTACAGCAGATCGTTGCACCTCAGAGACGACATCAACCTGCTGGTTTTCACGGAGAACGGTGAGGTCGTGCTAACGGTCGAGGTGCCGCTCGGGGTTTGCGATTTCGCGTATCCAGCCGAGGACAGGTGGAAGGCGTCGAACACAAACTACAGGGTTGCCAACGGGAGTGCGCTGTTCCGAGTGGTCATAGACGACACAGGGTATTGCGTGGCAAAGCCTCTGGACGTCCTGCCCGACTAGGACACTGCGCAACCGCGTGCCGCCACGAACGGGATCGCGACCGGTCTAGGCAGTCACGCCGCCACCACCGCGTCAACGCACTCGTCCGCCTTGGCGCGCATCTCGTCGTCCGTCGCCGAAGAACACCGGTGTCTCGAGCTGGTTCTTGAGAGCGGTCACATGACGGAATGGCGCCCGGCGAGCTGGTTAGCCACGGCGCAGGAAAGGGTTCGGCGATTGACGGCGGATGCGGTTCGGGTAGTATCGTGCCGCACAGTCTATGTGGTGCACAGCCATGATGACGAACATTACCATTCGCATTGACGAGGAGACCGCTCGCGAAGCCAAGGTTCTGGCGGCTAGGCGGGGCACCTCGCTGAGCCAACTCGTCGCGAAGCAACTCCAAGACATGCTGAAGGCCGACCTTCGATTCGACAAGGCTAAGAGCCGTGCGTTGAAACGCTTGCGTCGGGGATACGACCTGCATTGGACACCGCCCACAGACCGAGGCGAGTTGTATGGTCGCGAAGACCTTCGTTGACACCAATGTGCTGGTCTATGCCCATGATCGGCAGGCTGGGGATCGTCACGACGCCGCCCGATCACGCCTCGAGCAACTGTGGGAGACGCGATCCGGTGTCGTGAGCACGCAAGTGCTCCAGGAACTCTATGCCGTGGTGACGCGCAAAACGGCGGTTCCCATCCCCGTCGCCGGAGCGCGGCAGATTGTCAAGGACTATCTCGCCTGGGAGTGTGTCGTCAACGACGCTGATGCCATCGTCGGTGCATTCGACTACGAGAGTCGGTACCGAATCTCCTTCTGGGACGCGCTCATCGTCAATGCCGCCAACGCGGCAAGTGCGGAGGTGCTGCTGACAGAGGATCTGAACCCGGGTCAACGCTACGGGTCTGTCGTGGTGGAGAACCCTTTTGCCTCGCTGACCCACCGCTGATTGGGGAACCGTTCCCCGTAGGGGCGACGCTTGTCGTCGCCCGCGCCGGTTGTTCATGGCTCCGGTCGCACGGCGCGGGCCGGGACAAGCCCGGCCCCTACGAGGTCAACGCATCCACCACCGCGTCAACGCACTCGTCCGCCTTCGCGCGCATCTCGTCGTCCGTCGCATCCTGGATCGGATGCGCGACAAACACCCGCCGTGCGTCGTTCATGCCGAGCGCCTCGGCTTGGGCCGTGGCCGCGTCGATAAACTCCGAGGAAGCGATGCTGACCGAGGGAATTCCCTGGATCTCGAACCATACCGTGTCATGCAAACTGCACGTGGTACAGGAGCCTCAGTCGGCTAGCGCCTCGATCACGAAGTCGTTGGCGTCGCGGATGTCCCGCCGCAATGCGTCCGGCGCCGGTTTGGTGAACGTCGGCTTCGCATAGCGGCGGATCGATACGTCCGGCAAACGCTCGGCAAGCCTTGTCTCGAGCCGGTCGAGCAGGATGTTGCCGCGTGGCTTCGAGATGTCGAGCAGGGCGACGTTGCCGCACACGGCGCCCGTGCGCGGCGTCACCGTACGCGCCACCGGCACCCGTTCGTCCGTGGGATCAAGGATGGTGGTCATGGTTCCTCCTCCAGCTTCTTCGGTTCGAGTTTGTCGGAATAGCAGCAGTGGGGGCAAGTCCGACGGGATCCGGGCCGCCACAAGGGTGGCCGCTACGGCTCGATCTTCTGGGATACCGGCATCGAGCCGATCTCGCCTCCCGCCCAGCCGTGGAAGACCCCGGAGAACTTTCCGGCTTCGGCGCCCGCGACGACGATGTGGATATTGGCCTTGGAGGCGAACTTCGGCGTCGGTCGGTTGCGGCGTTCTTCGGGCATGGCCGCAAGGCGTTCCGGCGACAATCCGCCGCCCGCGTCCTCGGAGGATGCCAGATCGGCGAGCGGGCGGGCGGTCACTTTCTGGATCTGATCGCGGATGTCGTCCTTCGTGAAACCGTCGCGCTGCAGGGTGTCGACATGCTCCGGCGAGACCACCAGCAGCGCGTCGCCCGCGTTGTGCGCGCGGACGTGGTGTGCGGCTTCCATGGACAGGCCGAAACTACCCGCTAGCTGCTTTGCCGTCCGCGACGATTGATCGACGCACAAGGCCGGTCCGCTTGTCATTGCGAACACCGTGACCACGGAGTCCTCCGGCGCGAAGCCCCGTTCGACGTGTAGCGGTTCCCAGGGACTGCGCTCCTCCCACTCGGGGAAGCACATCGTGAATTTCATGGGATTGCCCAAGGTGGAGCGCTCGGTTCCCCCCGGCCTGGCACCGCCGATATTGCGTACCGCCAGGCGAACGGCACGCCCGATGGCGGCGTTCGCACGGGTTCCCTGGCCAAGCACGCCAAGGCCCATGTTCATCCCGATCCGCTCCCGGATGGGGCCGTTGACGATCATCACCGGCGACGCGCCCATGGTGGTGGCGTTCACGCCGTGAATGTTGAACGTCTTGTTGCAGACCGCCTCGATGGTGGCGATGACCACCGGCAGGTACTCGGGTTTGCAGCCAGCGAGCACGGCGTTGACGGCGATCTTCTCGACGGTGGCGGGCGCGTAGTTCGGTGGAATCTCCGCGACCACCTCCTGGCTGTCTCGACGGGTGCCGCCGAGCATCCTCAAGACCCGCTCGGGCGTTGGCGGTACGACCGGCAGGCCGTCGGTGAAGCCTTGGTCGAACAGGAACTCGTGAACATCGTCCGCCGGCGCGATCTCGATCCTCCGGGCGCGCAGCGGACTGTTCTCCGACTCCGCCCGAAGACGTTCGGCGATAACCGGATCCTGGGTCAGCGAGCCGCAGCCCGGTCGCCACTTGGGCAGCGACTCCCAGTCGACCTGCGCATCGGGAAGATGGCGCTCGAAGAACGTTCGCCACTCGGCCCGGTCGAAGCCGACCAGACGGTCGACCTCTTCGCCGTCCGCGGTCGCGGCGAGCACAAGCGGCACGGTCTCGACGTCGTAGGCGAACGAGACCTTCAGGGTGGAGTCGTCGAGGAGCGGCATGGTGAGCCCATGCCGGTCGATCAGCGTTCGATTGCCGTCGGCAGTCTGTCCAGCCGCCAGCAGGGGTACCACGCCCCCATCATGGGCGGCCTGCAGGATCGGCATGACCAGGTTGCAGGTCGGACAGTCCTCCTTGACGAAGCAGACGACGCTAAGCGAACCGGTGGGGAACGCCCGGTCCTCGCCCGCCATGTCGGCGAGCGAGAACGGGGGCAGGGCACTTGCCATGGCGGGGCGTTGGTCAGTGGATCTCGGCGGACTTGCCCTGCGCCTCGCGCAGCTTCTCGATGTTGAAGCCGGGCTGCTTCGCGGCGTTGATGACGACGCCTTCCCGCCGGGCGATTGCGGCGGCCGCATCCATCACCTTGTCGGCGACGTCGTGGGGAATCACCACAGCCCCGTGTTGGTCGGCATGTACCAGGTCGCCGTCCATGACAGTCATGCCGCAGACGTTGATCTGGGCCCCGAACGAAACCACGTGTACGAAGGCGTGGGACGGACCCACCCGGTCGGCTAGCATCTGGAAGCCGTCCGCCACGTCGGGAAGATCCCGGACGCTGCCGTCGGTGATGACGCCGAGGCACCCGAGCCCCTTGTGGATGTTGCTGTTCACTTCGCCCCAGAACGAGCCGTAGCCGCGGGAGTCGCCGTCGAAATCCTGGATCACCGAGATCGCCGGCTTCGGCCCGCCGTTGTCGATGTAGTCGTAGTAGTCGCCGGGTGAATTCCGGCGATCGGCCGGATGCTGCGCGCGGATCGTGGCGGTGCGGGCATAGCCGACCATGACCCCGAGTTCGGGGCGCGTACACACCAGCGGCTCGACGGTGTAGCCGAAGCCCCGGCGTTGCGGCGCGACCACCTCCAATGCGTTGCAGACGGTGGGCGTATCGATGGTGGCGAGCTGCTCGAGCAACTCGGCGGGGTGATCGGACATTTGGAATCCTTAAGGGCCTGGACGAAAAGTACTCAGTGTAAACCGACTGCGGGAGTCGAGACACCCAGCGGTTCGCGGCGTAATATCAGCGGCTCGGGATCGATATCGATGTGTTCGTGAGGTCAGAGCCATGTCCAAGCCGCCATATGTTTCGTTCTTCGTGTCCGTGGCGTGGTTATTGTTCGCAGGCGGTGCGGATGCGAACTTGACCGAGTCTCGTCCAGACGACACCGGTGGGGTGCGGGTCGTCCAGGACGATTCCTCTGTGCCTGAGGAAGTGCTCGCCATCGGGGAGCCCGGGGATCCGTTCAAGGCTCACGAGTACGAATACATGCAGAACACCTACGACGCCCGGGGCAAGGGCAGTTGCCTCTATCGCCAGGGACACTACGGCGAGTCGTTCCCGTACCTGCTCGCCGCCGCGAAACGTGGCTTCAAATTCGCGCAGGCGCGGGTGAGCTTTCTCTACCAGCAAGGCCTCGGCACGGACCCGGATGCCGAGGCGGCCGTTGGTTGGCTGTCCGTCGCCGCCGTCGGCGAGACCCATCCGGCGATCCGCAACAGCTTCCGGGAGGTCTGGGGGCGAATCCCCGATCAGCATCGACCAAACTACGAGCGGGTAGTCGAGGAGTACCGCAGCAAGTACGCATCCAGGCTGCACCGGGTCAGTTGCGACTTGTCTCCCAAGACGGGCAGCTACATGCATGCGCTGACCTGCAGGTTCTGGGATGAGACCATCCACCTGGACATCGAGATGATTCTCCTGAACGAGCCGGTGAGATTCTTCCCCCCCGATGCCGACCGGGGCGCTTGCTAGGCCGGTCGTAAGGAGCGCTTGACGGGCTAGCTATCGACCCGCAACCGCGAATCGAGCGAGCAGCTGGCCATGAACCGCATCATCTCGGTTCCGTCGCGACTGTCGTAGAAGCGGATCATCGCCTCGTTGAACTCGAGCCGACGACGCGCCGGGATCGAAATCGCGTCTTCACCTGCACCGAGCAGGATGCCGTTCATCATGAGCCGGGACGTGCGTTTGTTGCCGTCGTAGAAGAACTGGTTGAGCGCCCCGAACAGGAACATCGCGATGGCGCGTTCATGGAGACCAGCGATCCTCTGCAGTGTCTCCAATCCGTTTCCGAAGATCGACTCCAGCGACTCCCAGCCTGGGGGCTTGTAGTCAGTCCCGGCAATCGTGACAGAACCGGTGCGAAATACACCCCATTCGGCGGCTTCCTCGCGGGCGACCAGGGCGTGCAGGTCGCAGAACGTCTTGCGGTCGAGCTTGAACGTTCCTTGCTGCGCGTGGGCGAGCAGCTCCTTCCAGCTCGCGGCCTGGTTCAAGACCTGGCGCTCGTCCTCTAGCCGGTGCCCGCCCACCGTCACGCCATCGAGCAGCGTCTTGACCTCGGGGAGGGTGAACGGGTTGCCCTCCAGTGCCACGGTGTCATGGACAACGCCCTCGAGTACCTTGCGCACACGAAAGCAGGCCCGGCGCACATCACGAGCTTGATCGGTCCGGAACGTGACCGGGTCGTAGGCGAATCCCAGACTGTCCGCTTTCGGGTTGTCCATGGCGCTCTCCGAGGCTGCGGCGCATTGTCGCGGAAACATCCCGTAGGGGCGACCCCAGCGGCTGCCCGCGTTTACTGTCTCCTAGCACAACGTTCGCTCCTTGACCGCGGCTGCGGCGTTCGGTGTTTCGCGTATAGTTCTGCGGTTGCGTCACCCGGAGAGACTGCATGACCGACGTTGCGCACGTCGACGCACGGCTGAACAGCTTGTTCGCCCCGGGATTCACGCCCGAGGAACGCGTCTTGATGGACGCCAAAGGATTGACGCCCACGGCCGGCGTGCTCCCCGAAGCGCCAGGGGTGAAGATCCTCAACGGTCGCGAACTGCAGGGGCGGGCGCAGACCGACGCATCGTTCACCGAGGCGGGCTTCTTGGAGGAACACAGCTTCGTGCTCCTCGATCACGTGTCTAACGTTCAGGACTGGGACAGCGATCCGGCGGTATCGCCTCAGGACACGGACATCGCCCGCATCTACTACCCGGAAATCGCGACGATCATCCGCGAGCGGCTGTTGCCGGCGTACCGCCTAGAGATTCCGCAAGTACCGTACCTGCTACGCCGGGGTCCGGAAACGCCCAACCCGTTCTACGGCACCGTCGTCCACCAGGACTACGGCTTGAGCGCCGACGACTACGAAGAGAACGTCGCCGCTTACGGCACGGACGAGGCGGCCCGCGCCTGGCGCAAGCAGTACGACCGGGACGAGGTGGCGGGTTTCCTCGTCATCAACTTCTGGCGGACCGTCTACATGGACGAACCGCTCCGCCACCAGCCGCTGACGATCTGCGATCCGTACTCGGTCGAACCAGACGACGTGCTCTCGACCGGTCTACTCAACTTCACCCCGACCGGCCGGCCGTCGAACCAGCTCGGGATGCGCTACAACCCGGAACAGCGCTGGTACTACTACCCGGAAATGACCACGAACGAAGTACTCGCCTTCAAGAACTTCCAGTGCTGGAAGGACGAGCCGCCGACGCTTCGAACCTGCTTCCACTCGGCCTTCGACGAACCCGACCCGCCCGAGCACCCGAGCGAACGCCAGAGTTGCGAGTACCGGATCGGCGTCTATTTCCTCAACGACTAACAGGGATCTCGACATGGCATACGACCTAGTCATCCGCAACGGCACCTTGGTGGACGGTACCGGCGCACCCCGCCGCCACGGCGACGTCGCCGTGCAGGGCGACCGGATCGTCGCCGTGGGGGACGTGAGCGGCAAAAGCAGGCGAGAGATCGACGCCGCCGGCAAGGTCGTCACGCCCGGATTCGTGGACATCCACACGCACTTGGACGCCCAGATCGCCTGGGATCCCATCGCCTCGTCGTCCTGCTACCACGGCGTCACCTCCGTGGTCATCGGCAACTGCGGCGTCACCTTCGCGCCCTGCAAGCCCGAGGACCGCGGCTACCTGGCGGAGATGATGGAGTCCGTCGAGGACATCCCGAAGGAGTCCATCAACGCCGGCCTGCCCTGGGACTGGGAGACCTACGGCGAGTACCTCGAATCCATCGACCGGATGGACAAAGGCGTCAACGTCGGCGGCATGGTCGGCCACTGCGCGGTACGCATCCACGCCATGGGCGAGCGCAGCCTGGACGAAGCCCCGGCGACCGACGACGACGTGGCCAGGATGTGCGAACTGGTGGACGAGGCCATCGGCGCCGGCGCGTTGGGTTTCTCGACCTCACGAACGTTCCTGCACAAGGTGCCGGACGGCCGATACGTGCCCGGCACCCACGCCGACCCCAGCGAACTATTGGCCATCGGCCGCGTCTTGGGCCGCCGCGGCAAGGGCGTCTTCGAAGGCGCGCTCCGGATCGGCGAGCGGGACCGCGAGGAACACCTCCCGAAGACCCGCGCCGAGATCGGCTGGGTGGGTCAGCTGTCCCGGGAGAACAACGTCCGCGTCACCTTCGGCCTCGCCCAGAGCTATCGGCGGCCGGATCTCTACCGGCGAGTCATCGGCTTTGCGGAAGAAGAAAACGCCAAAGGCGCCCAACTACGCCCGCAGACCAGTTCCCGAGGCATCGGCGGCCTGTTCGGCCTCGACCACCGCACGCCGTTCCACGGCACCCCGGCCTGGCGCGAACTCGCCGCGCTCCCGTTCGACCAACGCGTCGCGGCCTTGGAGGACGAGTCGTTCCGCGCCCGCCTGCTCGAACTCCAAGCGCCGCCTGCAATCGACTTGGAAAACGCCTACATCCTGACCGACTACGACCTCGACTACGTCCACGACCGCTCCCGGACGCTCGCCGCGTACGCCGAGCGCTCCGGCCAGACCGAGGTCGCCGCGTTCGTCGAACTGAACCGCAAGCACCGGGGCCGTGTGCAGATCTGGCATCCAGGCCTCAACCAGTCCATGGACGCCATTGAGGAGATGATCACCAACCCTACCGTCGCCATGGGCCTTGGCGACTCCGGTGCCCACGTTGGGCAGATCATGGACGCCAGTTCGCCCACCTGGCTGCTGTCCTACTGGGTCAAGACCCGCGGCGTGATGACCTTGGAGGAGGCGATCCGCGGCTGGACCAGGGACACGGCCGCCATCTTCGGCATCGTGGACCGGGGCGTGCTGCGCGAGGGTGCCTATGCCGACATCAACGTCATCGACCTCGACAACCTGGCGATGGAACTGCCGGAGTACACGCACGACTTCCCTGCCGGTGCCGGTCGATTCGTGCAACGCGGACGCGGCTACGAGCAGGTGATCGTGAACGGTCAGGTGTTCATGGAGCACGGCGAACACACGGGGGCGTTGGCGGGTCGAACGTTGCGCAGCTAACGAATCTCGCCTCGGAAACGGTCGGTCCCATCCGAACGTGTCCCCGCCACTACGTGGGTCGTAGGGGCCGCCCTTGTGGCGGCCCGCATTGTGGAACCCACGCACCCGGGGCCAGGCTGAAACGGCCGCTTTCCGACCTCCCGCCATTGACACCCCAAGGGGCCACGCTAAGATACGCGTCCCCTTGATACGGGGTGTTTAGCTCAGTTGGGAGAGCGACGGCCTTACAAGCCGTAGGTCGCAGG
>JAPPAV010000029.1 GCA_026705345.1 Gammaproteobacteria bacterium | reverse complement strand
TGGTTCGGGTCGAGCGGGGGGTCCGGTGGTATGTGGCAGGCGATGTCGCGCGTGCCCGGACGCGTTTTCTGAGCCGCGAGAGAGCCCTGGCGGATCTACTTCACGACCGGATGACCGAGACAGTCGTGTTCGACGACGACTTCTCGTCCTTGACCGAGGCGACGGTGCCCCGGTCGTTGAGCCGGATTCCCCTGGCCGCCGACCCGGTCGATGCACTGGCCGTCGCCAACGAAGGTCTCGGCCTCGCGCTCTCGGACGATGAGATCGACTACCTGGCGGCGGCCTACGCCGAATTCGGTCGCGACCCGACGGATGCGGAACTCATGATGTTCGCGCAGGCCAACTCGGAGCACTGTCGACACAAGATATTCAACGCGACCTGGGAGATCGGCGGCGAACGTCAGACGAAGTCGCTGTTCGCGATGATCAAGAACACCTATCAGCGCATCAACGGAGCAGGAATCCTGTCGGCCTATTCGGACAACGCCGCCGTGATGGAAGGTGCCGAGACGACGCGCTTCTTTCCGGGTGCCGACCACGTGTACCGGGCATCCACGGCCCCGAGCCACGTGCTGATGAAGGTGGAGACCCACAACCACCCCACGGCCATCGCCCCCTACCCCGGAGCAGCCACGGGTTCCGGCGGCGAGATCCGCGACGAAGGCGCCGTGGGGCGCGGCTCCAAGCCCAAGGCGGGCCTGGTCGGTTTCACCACCAGCCACTTGGAAATCGGATCCTCGCCGGAACCTTGGGAACTCGGTGTCGGGAAACCCCGCCGGATCGCGTCCGCACGGGAGATCATGCTCGACGCGCCCTTGGGCGCGGCCGCCTTCAACAACGAATACGGGCGACCGTGTCTTGCCGGTTATTTCCGGACCTTCGAAGCGCGGGGCGACGGGGCGGACTGGGGCTACCACAAGCCGGTGATGATTGCCGGCGGCGTCGGCGCCGTCGCCGAGCAGCACGTGACGGCGGCCGACGTGCCCATCGGATCGAGACTCCTCGTGCTCGGCGGTCCGGCCATGCTGATCGGTCTGGGCGGCGGGGCGGCATCGAGCATGGCTTCCGGCGAGAGCGATTCGGAGCTCGACTTCGCGTCGGTGCAGCGCGACAACGCCGAGATGCAGCGTCGTTGCCAAGAGGTGATCGACCGTTGCTGCGCCCTGGGCGACGCCAATCCGATCCGGCTCATCCACGATGTCGGTGCTGGCGGTCTGTCCAACGCGCTGCCGGAACTGGTCAACGACGCGAACGTGGGCGGGCGCTTCGACATCCGTGCCGTCCCGAATGCCGATCCCGGCATGTCGCCGATGGAGATCTGGTGCAACGAGGCCCAGGAACGCTACGTGCTGGCGGTGGCAGCGGAGGATCTCCCTGTTTTCGAGGCCATCGCGACCCGAGAGCGCTGCCCCTACGCGGTCGTCGGGGAGGCGACGGCCGAGAAACGGTTGGTCGTCGACGATTCGGAACTCGAAGCAACGCCGGTGGACATGCCGCTCACCACGCTGCTCGGCAAGCCGCCGCGGATGAGCCGGGCGTTCGTTCCGCAGCCGCGGGCAACCGAACCCTTCGATCATCGACAGATCGGTCTCGCCGATGCCATCCGGCGCGTTTTGCGGTTTCCTGCCGTCGCGAGCAAGAAGTTCCTCATCACGATCGGCGATCGGAGCATCACGGGTCTTGTCGCCCGGGACCAGATGGTCGGGCCCCACCAGCTGCCGGTGGCGGATGTGGCGGTCACGCTGGCGGACTTCGACGGGTATCGTGGGGAAGCGATGGCGATGGGGGAGCGGAGTCCGGTCGCCGTGATCGATCCGGCTGCAGCGGCGCGATTGGCCGTCGCCGAGGCGCTCACCAATTTGGCCGCGGCGCGAATCGAGAGCCTGTCCCGCGTCGTCCTTTCGGCCAACTGGATGGCCGCCGCGGGCCACGACGGCGAGGATCAAGCCTTGTTCGAGTCGGTCCGCGCTGTCGGCGAGGAACTTTGTCCGGCGCTCGGCATCGCGATCCCGGTCGGCAAGGACAGCCTCTCCATGAGGACGACCTGGGACGACAAGGCGGTTGTCTCGCCGGTGACCTTGAATGTCAGCGCCTTCGCACCCGTTGCGGACGTCCGGCAAACGCGAACGCCGGTACCGGGTGTGGACACCCACTGCCTGCTTCTCATCGAGCCGCCTTTCGCCCGGCAGCGACGACTGGGCGCGAGCGTCCTGGCCCAATGCTTCGGATCCCTCGGCGACGAACCGGCGGACGTGGACGACGCCGGGGCGCTGAAATGCTTGATCGAACTCGTCGGTGAGCTCGTCGACGCCGACCTGATCACCGCCTACCACGACCGATCGGACGGTGGGGTGATCGCGACGCTGCTGGAGATGTCCTTCGCCGGGCGCACTCGCGGGCTCGACATCGAGGTGGGGGACGATCCGGTAGCGGAACTCTTCGCGGAAGAGGTGGGCGTCGTGGTGGGGGTCGCTGAACGCCAGGTGGCCCGGGTAGGGGCACGCGCCAGGCTTGCCGGGCTCGAGTGCTCTCAGGTCGCCATGCTTCGTGACGACGAGCGCATCGTCATTCGCCGGGGGGACATCGAACTGTTCGCGTCCACCCGGGCCGACCTGGAACGAACCTGGGCATCCACCAGCCATGCGATGCAGCGCTTGCGGGACGATGCCGAGTGCGCGGACGAGGAGTTCGGGTTGATCGATGAGGCGGAGTCCGGTCTGGTCTTCAATGCGGCCTTCGACCCGGAACACGACATCGTCGCACCGTTAGTCGCCACCAGCCGTCGACCGAGAGTGGCGATCCTTCGGGAGCAGGGCGTCAACGGCCAGATCGAGATGGCTGCCGCCTTCGACCGGGCGGGCTTCGAAGCCGTGGATGTACACATGTCCGACCTGTTCGGCCGGACCGGCTATCTCGACGAGTTCCAGGCACTGGTTGCTTGTGGCGGTTTCTCCTACGGGGACGTGCTCGGCGGCGGTGGCGGCTGGGCGAAGTCCATCCTGTTCGAACCCCGGGTCCGCGATGCCTTCGCCGCCTTCTTCGACCGTGACACACTCGCCCTCGGGGTCTGCAACGGTTGCCAGATGATGGCCGAACTAAAGGAGCTGATCCCCGATGCCGATCACTGGCCCCGTTTCGTCGGCAACCGCTCGGAGCGCTTCGAGGCACGCACGGTGCAGGTGCGCGTCAACGGCGTGGACTCGCCGTGGCTCGACGGAATGGCGGACGCGTTGCTACCGATTCCCGTGGCACACGGCGAGGGGAGGGCGGAGTTCGACGAGGGCGTCTCGGCGATGGACTTGGAACTCGCCGGACAACTCGCCGTGCAGTTCGTCGATGGGAACGGTGAGCCGGCGATCCGTTATCCGATCAACCCCAACGGATCCGAACTTGGACTCGCGGGCATCACCGCGGCAGCGGGAAGAACACTGGTGATGATGCCGCACCCGGAACGGGTGTTCCGCGCCGTGCAGAACTCCTGGGTCCACCCCTCCTGGGTTGAAGATGGGCCGTGGCTCCGGCTGTTCCGGAACGCGCGGGCGGCGCTCGGCTGATGGCTTTGTTCGGCGCTCTCGGACACAATGAATGGGGTCACTGAACCCAGTACCCGATGATCTACAGCCTGGATGACGCGAGCCTGCAAACCGACGGCGACTACTTCATCGCCGACACGGCCGTCGTCATCGGCTCGGTGCGCTTGAGGCACGAGGCCTCGGTGTGGTGGGGTGCCGTATTGCGGGGCGACTTCGACACGATCACCGTGGGTGCGCGCACCAATGTCCAGGACAACGCCGTGGTGCACATGGACGACGGCTATCCGGTTACTTTGGGTGATCAGGTCACCGTCGGCCACAAGGCCGTGCTGCACGGCTGCACCGTGGGCGACAACAGCCTGATCGGCATCGGTTCGGTGGTGCTGAACGACGTGATCATCGGCAACGACTGCCTGATCGGCTCCAACGCGGTGATCACGGAAGGCAAGGTGATCCCGGACCGGAGCCTTGTGCTCGGTTCCCCGGGCAAGATCATCCGCGAACTCACCGACGAAGAGGTGGACGAGATCACCGGCTTCTCGGACCTCTACGTCAACAACTTCCGGCGCTATCAAGCAGGCTTGAAGCGGGACACGGCATGATCAGGATCGGTACGCCACTGTCGGCTAGCGCCACCCGGGTGATGACCCTCGGGGCGGGCGAACTCGGCAAGGAAGTCATCATCGAACTGCAGCGCCTCGGCGTCGAGGTGATCGCCGTGGACCGCTATGCGAATGCCCCGGGCATGCAGGTCGCCCACCGCAGCCACGTCATCAACATGCTCGACGGCGGCGAACTCCGTCGCGTGATCGAGGGCGAAAAGCCGGACCTTGTGGTCCCCGAGATCGAAGCCATCGCCACGCCGACACTCGTGGAAATGGAAGCCGAAGGCTGGCGCATCATCCCGACGGCCCGGGCGGCGAGGCTGACCATGAACCGGGAGGGCATTCGCCGCCTGGCCGCGGAGGATTTGGGCGTGGCCACCTCCGCGTACCGGTTCGCCGCGACGGAGGAGGAGTACCGGGCCGCGGTGGACGCCATTGGCACGCCCTGCGTCGTCAAACCGGTGATGAGTTCGTCGGGCAAGGGCCAGACCACCGTGCGCTCGCTTACCGATGCCATGGCGTCGTGGCACGCGGCCCGGGAAGGTGCCCGGGGCGGTGCCGACAAGGTCATCGTCGAGGGCTTCATCGACTTCGACTACGAGATCACGCTGCTTACCGTCCGACATCGCGACGGCGTCACGTTCTGTGCGCCCATCGGCCACCGCCAGGAAGGCGGCGACTACCAGGAGTCCTGGCAGCCCCAGCCGATGACTGACGCAGCGCTCGCCGAATGCCAGCGCATTGCCGAACGGGTGACCGGCGAACTGGGCGGAAGCGGGCTATTCGGTGTCGAGTTCTTCATCAAGGACGACGCGGTCTGGTTCAGCGAGGTGAGCCCGAGACCCCACGACACCGGCATGGTGACCCTCGTCAGCCAGGACTTGTCGGAATTCGCCCTGCACGCACGGGCCATCCTCGGTCTGCCGGTCCCGGTCATCCGCCAGTTCGGCCCGGCGGCCTCGGCGGTGATCCTGGCGCACGGCGATTCGGACCGGGTGTCGTTCGGCAACCTCGACCACGCGCTCGCCGCGCCGGACACCCAGATACGGTTGTTCGGCAAGCCCGAAGTTCATGGCGAGCGCCGCATGGGCGTCGGACTGGCGCTAGCGGACTCCATCGATGCCGCCCGGGCGAAGGCTACCGCAGTGGCGACGGCGGTCGATGTCGACACGTAGGGACTGGCTTGTCCCGGCGCGCCCTGCGGGCGCGATCGAGAATGCTGCCGCATTCTCGGGTCACTCAATCCGAGGTTGTGGTTGGAGGCAGTGGCGCGCCCTTGGCGGGCGCGATAGGGTCGCCCCAGGGTCGCGTCATTCGGTGGCCAATCCGCACCGATTTCGCTATAGTCCGCTCCGCCCACGGGGCACCATCGCGATGATTAATAACCGAATCGACAACGACGCAACGCAACTCGCCACCCGCGCGAGCCTCATTCTGCTGCTCCTGCCGGCTTAGCCGGCTATACCTCATCGAAAGGGCAATGTCCGCCCACCGTCCAAACCCCGATCACCGTTCCACGGAGGTTGCGCGATGAATCCGCAGCATCGACAGACCGTATCCGGCAGCCGCAAGGGTGCCATGCCATTCGAAAAATACACCCCTTTCAAGCCGGTGGATCTTCCAGATCGCCGGTGGCCCGGCGCCGTGCTGACGGAGCCGCCGCGCTGGTGCAGCGTGGATCTCCGGGACGGCAACCAGGCGCTGATCGATCCCATGAACGTGGACGAGAAACTACGCATGTACGAACTCCTCCTGGACGTGGGGTTCGTGGAGATCGAGGTGGGTTTCCCGGCGGCATCGCAGCCGGACTTCGACTTCATCCGCCGCATCATCGACAACGGCATGGTGCCGGATGGGGTCACGGTCCAGGTGCTTTGCCAAGCCAGGCCGGAACTGATCGAACGGACGGTGGAGGCCCTCGACGGCGCCCCAAGCGCGATCTTCCACCTCTACAACTCCACCTCGGAGCTGCAGCGGCGCGTGGTCTTCAACATGGACCGGAGCGGCATCGTCGATCTCGCGGTGCAGGGCACGGCGATGGTCAAGGATGGCGTCAGGCATCTCACCGGCACGGACATCCACTTCGAATACTCGCCGGAGAGTTTCACGGGCACCGAACTCGACTTCGCGGTGGACATCTGCACGGCCGTCGCCGACGAATGGGAGGCGAGGGCGGAACAGCCGATCATCGTCAACCTGCCGTCCACGGTGGAGATGGCGACCCCCAACGTCTACGCGGACCAGATCGAGTGGTTCGGACGGCAGTTCGCCGACCGCGACCGCATCGTCATCAGCCTGCATACGCACAATGACCGGGGCACGGGGGTAGCCGCGACCGAACTCGCCCTCATGGCCGGCGCGGAACGCGTGGAGGGAACCTTGTTCGGCAACGGCGAGCGCACCGGCAATTGCGACCTGGTCACGGTGGCGATGAACCTCTTCTCCCAGGGAGTCGACCCCGAGCTCGACTTCCGCGACATGCCGCGTATCCGCCAAACCGTGGAGACCATCAACAAGCTACCGGTCCACGAACGCCATCCCTATGCCGGCGACCTCGTGTTCACGGCGTTTTCGGGCTCCCACCAGGACGCCATCAAGAAAGGCATGGCCCGGGTCGACCGCGAGCATTGGGAGGTCCCGTATCTGCCCATCGATCCGTCGGACGTGGGTTCCTCCTACAAGGAGACGGTGCGCGTCAACAGCCAGTCCGGCAAGGGCGGGGTCGGGTTCATCCTGGAGGAACACTTCGGCGTGGTGTTGCCGCGGGAAATGCTGGTCGAGTTCTCGAAGATCGTTCAGGCGCTGACCGAGAGCCTCGACCGGGAGGTGCGGCCCGACGAGATCTATGAGGCGCTGAAGGACGAATACCTGGTCGAAACGGGACCGTACCGGCTCATCGACTACTACCTGAGCCGCGCCGAAGGAGACGCTCAGCACTGCACGGCCAAGCTCGAGGTGCCGGACGGCGAGGTCGCCATCGTCGGTGAAGGCTCCGGTCCCATCGAGGCCTTCGTGAACGGCATGGTGACGACGCTCAACGAGCCCTTGAACATCATCGACTACCACGAGCGGGCGATGGGAGCGGGCAAGGACGCCAGCGCGATCTGCATCGTGGCAATCGGCGACGCGGAAGTGGTCGGCGCGAACTGCTACGGGATCGGGATCAGCCAGAACACGATCACGGCGTCGTTGGTCGCCATCGTGTCCGCAGTCAATCGGAGGTGGAAGCAGAGATAGCAATGCGGAGTTTCGCCGCCGGCTTGTCTCCGATACAGTGTTGACATATTGATGCATCAAGCATAGGTATTGATGCATGCGCACGACTATTCGTTTGAACGACGCCCTTCTTTCCGACGCGAAGAGATACGCTGCCCAGATCGGTCTCACGTTGACCGCGCTCGTCGAAGAGTCCTTGCGTCAACGGCTGGCGACAGCCCGGCCTGTACGGCGGGAACGAGTTCAGTTGCTCACGACGGGCGAAGGCGGTCTGCATCCGGGAGTCGATATGGACGACTCGGCGTCCGTGCTGGATGCCATGGAGCGACCGCTTGATTCTTCCTGACTGCCAATGGATCACGACCGATCGGGACTACAGCCGGTTCGTGGGTCTCGATTGGAGACATCCTCTCGTTTAGTTGGGCGGTCGCTGCGCGCTGCGCATGTCTGGCAGCTACCAGGAGACGGTGCGGGTCAACAGCCAGTCCGGCAGGGGGCGGCGTCGACGATCACAACGGCTCTGACCGCGATTCTCCCGGCGGTCAATCGGCGCTGGAAGCGCTGACCTGACGGGTCGTGCCGGGGTGGCGGCGCTATGCGCTCCCCGGTGCACTCGTGAGGTCTTCTGCCGCGCGGTCTAGGACATCTTCGGCCCATTGGTTCAGGCTCATGCCGGACAGTTCAGCCGCTAGCGCGGCTTTACGATGCACTTCGGGCTTGACGCGAAACATCACCTGGCCGGAGAACGCCTTCTGGGGTCGCTTTCCGATCTTCGCACAGGTCTCGATGTAGTCTTCAACGGCCTCGTGAAACGCTTCGCGCAGGTTGGCAACGGTATCCGCGTGAAATCCGACACCGTCGCGAATCCCTGCGATCCGGCCGATGAAGATCCCGTCGTCATCGTCGTACTCGACTCGCGCGGAATAGCCTTTGAAGTTCATGGTGTTGCTCATGGCTTGACTCCGATGCGTTCCAGAAATTGCCTGACCGCGCGAACTTGATAGCGCTTGGTATCCTTGGCGGGGTGCGGCCGATGGAACGTCTCGACTTCGCGATCCTTAACGAATCGCACCCGCGATCCGCGTCCTTCGATAACCCGGGCGCCTGCGGCGACCAACAAGCTCTCGACGTCGGCCCATGCGACACTTCCGGACACCGGGTCGGAAAAGACGGCAGCAAGGGTTCTGCGCTGCTTGCTGTTCATCTGTACTGATCGTAGCGCTTGCGATATGTGCAAGCAAGCCAAATGTGCAAGCAAACCAACGCGAACCGGTGGTGGTGCGGTAGCGCCCCAATACGGTGCACGGCAGTACCGCAAAACCCCATCCAACCCACAACCGGGGATTTGCCATGTTTGGCATGGCACTTGCTTAGTCAACGACAAGGGAGAGCAACCGCTCAAACCAAATGGAAGGCTAGGGTTCCGGCCCGCGAGAGCGGGTGCCTGGTCCGAGAGCTTTCGACCTGTCCAGGGCCTCTACGCCACGGGTCAGGTTACACGGAGGGACAAAAGCCCGGGAGAGCCGATTGCCTCCCCGTGTGACCAGAACGTGGAGGCCAGAATGGCAAACATCACGAACCGTTGCGCCGGCGCTCTCATCGCCGCCGCACTTTGCATCTTCTCCCTGACGGCGTCCGCCAAGGACGACTACCGCATCGCGTGGAGCATCTACGTCGGCTGGATGCCCTGGGGCTACGCCCAGGAGTCGGGCATTGTGGACAAGTGGGCCGAGAAGTACGGCATCACCATCGAGGTGGTGCAGTTCAACGACTACATCGAGTCCATCAACCAGTACACGGCGGGCGCGTTCGACGGCTGCACCATGACCAACATGGACGCGTTGACGATACCGGCCGCCGGCGGCGTCGACTCGACGGCGCTGATTGTGGGCGACTTCTCGAACGGCAACGACGGCATCGTCTTGAAGGGTGCCGGCAAGACGCTGGCCGACATCCGGGGCCAGAACGTCAACCTGGTCGAGCTTTCCGTGTCCCACTACCTGCTCGCCCGGGCACTCGCCTCGGCGGACATGACGGAGCGTGATCTGACGGTCGTCAACACGTCGGATGCCGACATCGTGGCGGCTTTCTCGACGGATGACGTGACTTCGGCGGTCACTTGGAATCCATTGCTTGCCGAGATCACCGGCATGCCGGCGGTGAGCCCGGTGTTCGACTCGTCGATGATCCCGGGCGAGATCATCGACATGCTGGTGGTCAGCACCGAGGCCGCCGAGGACGAACGCCTCGGCAAGGCACTGGTGGGCGCCTGGTACGAAACCATGGCGAGGATGTCCGCCGAAGGCGCCGAGGCGGACGCCGCTAAAACCCACATGGCCGTGGCTTCGGGAACCGACCTCGCGGGCTACAACGCCCAGTTGGCCGCGACGCAGATGTTCTACACCGCCGAACCCGCGGTCGAGTTCGTACGGTCAGAGGCGCTGCGCGAAACCATGGCGAACGTCGCCGCGTTTTCTTTCGAACACGGACTGCTTGGCGAAGGTGCTCCGGACGCCGGGTTCATCGGCATCGAACTTCCCGGCGGCGAGATCCTCGGTTCCAAGACCAACGTCAAGCTCCGCTTCAGCGACCGCTACATGACGCTTGCGGCCAACGGCGAGACCTAACCTGTAAGGCGGCGCACCCGAGAGGCCAAGGGGCATGCGTCTTCTCAATCGGCGGCCGGGCAACATCGGCGTGGTCGCGAGCGCCGCGACGCCTTTCGTACTGGCGCTCGTGGTCTACGTCGCCGCATCCGGCGTGCGGCTCGCGGAGAACCCCGACGACAAGCTCTTGCCCAGCCTCGTCACCGTTGGCGAGGCCATCGAGCGCGTTGCCCTGACTCCGGATCGGCGAACCGGCGACTACATCCTCTGGACCGACACCGCGGCCAGCCTCAAGCGGCTTTTCATCGGCGTTGGGTTGGCTGCGGCGGTCGGACTCGCGGTGGGTGTCCCCAACGGACTGCTGCCGTGGTTCGGTGCCTTCTTCTCGCCATGGGTACGGGCCATGTCGATGATCCCGCCGCTGGCGATCCTGCCGATACTCTTCATCGTGTTCGGGATCGGCGAACTCGCGAAGGTGATGCTGATCGTGCTCGGCACGGCGCCGTTCCTGATGCGCGACATCGAGCAACGGGTTCGCGAACTACCGCGGGAGCAACTCGTCAAGGCGCAGACGCTGGACGGGACGACATGGCAGATCACCCTTCGCGTCGTATTGCCGCAGGTACTGCCGCGATTGGTCGACGGCGTGCGGTTGTCGTTGGGCAGCGCCTGGCTTTTCCTGATCGCGGCGGAGGCCATCGCGTCGACGGACGGCCTGGGTTACCGGATCTTCCTAGTACGCCGGTATCTGTCGATGGATGTGATCCTGCCGTACGTGGTGTGGATCACCTTGCTTGCCTTTCTGCTCGACTTCGCATTGCGCAGGGTGAACCGGCGCTGCTTCCCCTGGTACGGAGTGTGAGGTGAGCCTCGTCGACGTCCGGAACGTGTGGAAGCGGTATCCCGGAAAGACCGTGCTGGAGAATGTTCGTCTCGAGGTGGACGAGCACGAGTTCGTGACCATCGTCGGCGCCTCCGGCTGCGGCAAGACCACCTTCCTGCGCATGCTGCTCGGCGAGGTCGAGCCTTGCCAGGGCGTAATCGAGATCGCCGGGGAGCGACTCGTTCCGGAACCCCGCGCGGACCGCGGCGTCGTATTTCAGCGCTATTCCGTGTTTCCGCACCTGACGGTGCTCGGCAACGTGCTGCTCGGCCTGGAGTTCGCGGACTCCAGGGTGCTTGGGCGGACCTTCGGTCGTCGCCGGCGCCTCGCCGTTGACCGCGCCGAGGCGATGCTCGACCGCGTGGGCCTGTTGTCGTCGGCATCAAACTACCCATCCCAACTCTCCGGCGGGATGCAGCAACGCCTGGCGCTGGCCCAGACCCTGATCACCGAACCCAGCATCCTGCTGCTCGACGAGCCGTTCGGCGCCTTGGACCCGGGTATCCGGACGGATATGCACAGCCTGGTGCGCGAACTGCACCGAGAGCTGGGCCTCACGGTGTTCATGATCACCCACGACATCTCCGAGGGATTCAGCTTGGGTTCGCGCCTGCTCGTTTTCGACAAGCCGCGCCTGGACCCGCACGAGCCCGATCTGTACGGCGCCACCATTACTTTCGATCTGCCCGTGGGCAATCGCCCGGACCTCGACTCCGTGGTGGAAAACCTCAACGTGACCTAAGGAGCCGACCGTGAAGGGAACACCCACATCCCAGGTTCTCTACGAGGACGTGCTGCCCGGGGGCAGTCACTGGTCGTTCACCGTCAATCGCGGCGTGCAACTGCGGTTGATCGACACCGAAGGGGGCGGCAATGCCGCCATGCTGGCCTACAACCCGGCCAATCCGCTGGAACGCCTGAATCTGCCGGACTCGCTGAAGTGTCAGCACACCTTTCGGTTGACCCGAGGGCACTGCCTGTATTCGGACATGGGCCGGATCTTCTGCTCCATCGTTGAGGACGATCTCGGCTGGCACGATGCCGCGAGCGGGACGTGCAACGCGGAGTTGGTACGCCGCAAGTGGGGCGCGCTCTCCTACCAGGAAGCCCGCAACGACTATCGCCGCAACGGCCGTGACTGCTTCCTGGTGGAACTCGGCAAATACGGCCTCGGCCGACGGGATTTCGCCGCCAACGTGAACTGGTTTTCCCGGGTGGACGCGGCGGCCGACGGCACGATGACGTTTGTTGCCGACCACTCCAGGCCGGAAGCCGGTGTCACGCTGCGCTTCGAGATGCCGACCCTCGTGGTGTTGCACACCTGTCCGCATCCGCTGAACCCGGGGTCGGCGTACCCGCGCCGGGCGATCGGCTACCAACTGAGCCTAGCCGATCCCGTTGCCGAGGACGACCCGTGTCGCATTTCCCGGGAGGAGAACGGACGCGGCTTCATGAACAACCATCTCTACGCACTCGGAGGATGACGATGCAGAAGGACAGCACCCTGGCGATGGATGAGGCGGCGTGGACCGAGACCGTGGCCGCCGGCGACTACTGGATCGGAACGGTGGACGCTGGCGATGCGTTCCGTATCACGGACTTGAAGGGCAACCAGGCGGTCGACACCCTGTTCTTCAACGCCAGGAATCCGCACGAACGCTATAGCGCCGTCGACACGATCCGCGAACAGGGAAACCTCTACCTCTCGACCGGCACGACGCTCCTGTCCGACGACGGCAACGAGATGCTCGAGATCATCGCCGATACCTGCGGTCGCCACGACACCTTGGGTGGCGCCTGCGCCGGGGAGAGCAACACGGTGCGCTACGCGTTGGAGAAGAAAACCATGCACTCCTGTCGCGACAGCTGGCTCTTGGCCCTAAACACCCACGAGGAGTGGGGGCTGACCAAGCGGGACATTACGCACAACATCAATTTCTTCATGAACGTGCCCGTCACGCCCCAGGGCGGCCTGACCTTCGAGGACGGTATCAGCGCACCGGGGAAGTACGTCGAACTACTGGCGAGGATGGACATCCTGGTTCTGATATCCAATTGCCCGCAGCTCAACAATCCGTGCAATGGCTACAACCCCACGCCGATCCGGTTGTCGGCGTGGCGAGGCGTCGGCCAGCGAGTTGCACCCCGACGGACAAGCGAGAGGCCCTCCGACGGCATCCGACAGTTGGCTCGAGTGAAGACGTCTCCCGACGTTTCATCCGGATAGAGCCGGTTGTGTTCCGCAAGGTCCTCATCGCCAACCGCGGCGAGATCGCGGTACGCATCGCTCGAACCCTCGATGCGATGGGTATCGTCAGCGTCGCGGTCTACGCGGAAGCCGACCGGGACTCGCTGCATGTCGAGGCGGCTGGCGAGGCGTATTCCCTCGGCCCCGGAGGCGTTTCCGAGACATACCTCGACATCGACAAACTGATTGGGATCGTGGCCGACAGCGGGGCGGAGGCCGTTCACCCGGGCTACGGTTTCCTAAGCGAGAACCCGCGTTTCGCAACCGCGCTCGGGGCCCAGGGAGTCGCCTTTGTTGGCCCCGGCCCCGAGCATCTAAAGTGCTTTGGACTGAAACACGAGGCACGCTCGATTGCCGAGGCGGCCGGGGTTTCGTTGCTCCCGGGAAGTGGCGTGCTCCGGAACGCGGCCGACGCGCTAGTGGCGGCCGAGACGATCGGCTATCCGGTCATGTTGAAGAGCTCCGCGGGGGGCGGCGGCATCGGCATGCAACGTTGCGACGACCCCGGCGAACTCGAGGAGCGCTTCGAGGCGGTCGAGCGGCTCGCGAAGTCGCAGTTCGGGGATACGCGGCTTTTTGTGGAACGCTGTCTCACCAGGCCACGCCACGTCGAAGTGCAGGCGTTCGGAGACGGCGCGGGCAACGTCGCGATTCTCGGCGATCGGGACTGTTCGCTGCAGCGCCGCCACCAGAAAGTCGTGGAGGAATGTCCCGCACCCAATCTACCGGACGCCGTGCGGGCGCGCCTGCACGCCGAGGCGAGAGTGTTGTTGGCTTCGGTGGGCTACTTGAGCGCCGGGACGGTGGAGTTCCTCTACGACCCGGACCGCAAGGCGGCGGCGTTCCTCGAGGTGAACACCCGACTGCAGGTCGAACACGGCGTCACCGAGTTGGTCTACGGGATCGACCTGGTTCGCTGGATGATCGAGTTGGCCGCTGGTGAACTGCCGCCGCTCGACGCATTGGTGGCTGACCTGGACCCCGCGGGGTGTGCGATCGAAGCGCGACTGTGCGCGGAAGATCCCAAGCACGGGTTTCGTCCGACCCCGGGAACGGTCTCCGTGGTCCGATTCCCCGAACGGGATGGAACGCGTATCGACACCTGGCTCCGTGGCGGAACCGAGATTCCGCCCTTCTACGATTCGCTCCTCGCCAAGGTGATCGCTGCGGCGCCGACTCGAGAGGCCGCCCGTCGCGCCTTGGTGGATGCGCTTTCCGAGACCGTCGTGCACGGGGTGGAAACGAACCGTCAATACCTTGCCGACGCCGTGGAGAGCGACGCGTTCGTCGCGGCGCAACAGGACACGACCACGCTTGACGCGTTGCGATACCGGCCAGCGACGGTGGAGGTCGTCAACGGCGGCGCACACACGACGGTGCAGGCGTATCCGGGCCGCCGGGGGTACTGGTCCGTGGGGGTGCCGCCGTCGGGACCCATGGACGATCTCTCGTTTCGCCTCGGCAATCGATTGCTCGGCAACGGCGAGGGCGCGGCCGGTCTCGAGATCACGGTGCATGGCCCGACCCTGGAATTCGGCATCGAGACCGAGGTGCTCCTCGCCGGCGCGTGCGAGGTGTCGCTGGATCGGCGTGGCGCTACCACGCCGGTCGCACCGTGGCAGCGCATCGCGGTGACGGCAGGGGACGTGCTGCGCCTCGGACGGGTCACGGACGGGCTCCGTGCCTACCTGCTTATCGCCGGTGGCCTCGACGTGCCGGACGTCATGGGTTCCGCGGCGACATTCACCTTGGGCGGCATCGGCGGCCTGAACGGACGACAGCTTGCACGGGGTGACGTGCTGCGGATCGCCTCGGCGCGCTCGCCCTCGGTCGCCGGGTGCGCCCCGGCGGGCAAGCCGAAACCGGTGGCCCGCCACGTGCTGCGGGTCACCATGGGTCCGCACTGCACCGAGGACTTCATTTCGCCAACGGGTATCCGGGAGTTTCTGGATGCCGAATGGACCGTTCACTACCACTCGAATCGAACCGGTGTGCGCCTCGTCGGTCCCCGTCCGGACTGGGCCAGGGCCGATGGCGGCGATGCCGGTCTGCATCCGTCCAACATCCACGACAACGCCTACGCCTTCGGCACCATCGATTTGACGGGCGACATGCCCGTCATCCTGGGGCCCGACGGCCCGAGCCTCGGCGGATTCGTGTGTCCTGCGACCGTCATCGAAGCGGACCGATGGAAACTCGGCCAGCTTGCGGCCGGCGAGAAAGTGCGCCTGTGCGCCGTGACCGAAACCGAAGCCCGACGCGTTGGCCAGGTGCAAAACGACGCCATTGCGAGGGGGGACGCCTCGCCGCTTGGAAAGCGCCTGTCGGTGAATCACCGGTTCGAGTCCGCGATCGTCGCCGAGGTCGACGACATCCGTGTTCGCCGCGCCGCCCAGGACACGCTACTCGTCGAGTTCGGCCCCAACGTCCTCGACATCGAGCTACGGCTTCGCGTACACGCGCTCGAAGCCGGTGTGGCCGAAGCGCGCCTCGACGGCATCCTGGAAATGACACCGGGGATCCGTTCGTTGCTCCTTCGTTTCGACTGGCGGCGTTTCTCGGCGGCGGATGTCGTCGCACGCCTAGAGCCACTGTTGCGAACCGTGCTGGATGTGACGGAATCCCGGGTGGCGTCCCGCATCGTGCGTTTGCCGCTCTCCTGGGACGACCCGGCCTGCCGGAAGGCGGTAGACCGCTATACGCGGTCCGTGCGATCCGATGCCCCCTGGTGTCCGGACAACATCGAGTTCATCCGCCGAATCAACGGACTGTCCAACCGCGGTGCGGTGAAGGACATCGTGTTCGGGGCGGACTACCTGGTCATGGGGTTGGGCGATGTCTACCTCGGTGCGCCGGTGGCGACACCCATCGATCCCCGGCACCGCCTGGTGACCACCAAATACAACCCCGCGCGCACGTGGACGGCGGAAAACTCGGTGGGCATCGGGGGTTCCTATCTCTGCATCTACGGCATGGAAGGGCCGGGCGGCTACCAGTTCGTTGGCCGTACGTTGCAGGTGTGGAACCGACAGCGACGAGGTCCGGCATTCAATGAACACTGGCTACTGCGCCCGTTCGACCGAATCCGTTTCTACGAGGTCGACGCAAAGCAGTTGACCCAGATGCGCGAGGCGTTTCCGCGAGGGGCGTTGGACATCGACATCGAACCGGGGGTCTTCGACCACCGCGCGTACCAGGCATTCCTCGGGGAACACCAAACCGAGATCGATGCCTTCGCGTTGCAACGCACCCAGGCATTCGCCCGGGAA
The DNA here is from genome assembly GCA_026705345.1 of Gammaproteobacteria bacterium. GTDB lineage: Bacteria > Pseudomonadota > Gammaproteobacteria > Pseudomonadales > Azotimanducaceae > VXYL01. The sequence goes on along the minus strand of JAPPAV010000029.1, from coordinate 8,460 downwards.
CTCGACGACTGGCGGGAACGGGGGGTGATGACCTTTGAACAGGCCCAAGACGATCCTGCAGGCCGTGACGGTGCCGATGCGGATGGCGACACCGTGCCGTTCGTCGAGAGTCCCCTTACCGGGTCGATCTGGTCGGTCGCGGTTCGCTCCGGCCAGCAGGTCGAGGCGGGCGACGTGCTCTTCGTCGTGGAGTCCATGAAGGCCGAGTTCGAGGTAAAGGCTCGAAGGGGCGGAGTGATCGGCGACGTGCTGGTGCGACCGGGGCAGAACGTGCGGGCGGGGCAGCCACTTGCCTCGGGGGCATGACTTTGCCGTCGACCATCGCCGAATTCCGCGAGGCCTACGAGGCACGTCGGCCTGATCTGGCGGCCGAGTTCGCGGAACTCGCCGGCCAACGGGAACCGGACGACCACCGGGTATGGATTCGCCGCCTCGGACCGCGCGAGATCGCCCCGTACCTCGAACGCCTGGCGGAGACCGACACCGTGTCGCCTCTTCGGGGGGTGCCGTTCGCCATCAAGGACAACATCGACCTCGCCGGGGTGCCGACGACCGCCGGGTGTCCGGACTACGCCTCCACGCCGATTCGATCCGCGACCGTGGTGGAGCGCCTGATCGCTGCCGGCGCGATTCCGGTCGGCAAGACCAATATGGACCAGTTTGCGACGGGACTGGTGGGCACACGGTCGCCCTACGGTGCCGTCGTCAACGCACTCCACCCTGACTACATCTCCGGCGGCAGTAGCAGCGGATCGGCTGTCGCGGTGAAACTCGGCGTCGTCCCGTTCGCGCTCGGCACGGATACCGCCGGGTCGGGGCGTGTTCCGGCCGCCTTCAACGAACTCGTCGGTTTCAAGCCTACCCGAGGCTGGTGGTCGACGCGGGGTGTGGTCCCGGCCTGCCGGACACTCGACTGCGTGTCGGTGTTTACGCACAGCATCGGCGACGCCCGCACGGTGGCACGGATCGCGGGCGGCTTCGATGAAGCGGAGCCCTATGCGCGTCGCATCGAGTTCCGGGATTTCAATGTATATGCCGCCCGGTACGGGGTTCTCGATCCCGACGAATTGCCGCACGTCGATGAATGCTACCGGGCATGCTATGCGGACTTCGTCGACGGACTTCCCGGTGAACCGATTCGCCTCGACCCTGCGCCGTTCCTGGAAGCCGCGGCGCTTCTGTATGACGGGCCGTGGCTCGCCGAACGGTATGCCGCCGTCGGGTGTTTCCTCGAACAGCATCCCGAGGCGCTGCATCCGGTCACGCGGCGGATCATCGTCGGCGGAAACGGTTTGAGCGCGGTGGACTGTTTTCGTGCGCAGTACCGATTGGCCGCGCTGAAGCGTGAAACCGAACGGGCGTTTCGCGGTATCGATGTTCTGGCATTGCCCACTGCCCCGAGAATCTACACACTGACCGAGGTCGAGGCGGAGCCCTTCGGACCGAATGCCCGGCTCGGTACGTTCACCAACTTCGTCAATCTGCTCGATTTCTGCGCGGTCGCCGTTCCCGCAGGACGGACCCCGGCGGGGCTCCCGTTCGGCGTCACGCTGATGAGTCCCGCCGGTTTCGACTTCGCCCTGTTGAATGCTGCGGCGCGCCTGGTCGGCGAAGTCGTCGACTGACGGTCGTCAGTCGTACCGGTCGCTACGGATCCGGCAACTTCACCCATCGGACGGCATCCGCGATCACGACGGGCGTTGACAGGCTGTTGATCTCGGCCAAGGAAACGACGACGTGTACCTCCCCGGGTGCAGCCAGTTCGATTGCGCTGATCGGATTCCACCCTTCGACGCCGTTCGATGCATCGAAGGCGACCGGGATGCCTTGATCGGTCGTGATCACCTTGATCGGATAGAGTCCTCTCGGGCGCGTCAGGAAGCGCGGCGCACCGGACCGAACGGCCATTTCCCTTCCCGAAACCGCCTCGTTGTTCCGTTGGGTGGCGGCGCGGTGTTCGCCCTGGAGTGGGAGGTGGTAGTCGACGCGCCAGCGTCCGCCACTGGGGAGTTCCGCTGCGAAGACCGCTTTGCTTGGTCTGCCTTTGGTCCTCGTCACCGCAACCGTGTGGCGATACCGTCCCCACGCGCTGGCAACCGGAAGCCGCGTCCAGTCCTGGGGCAGGTCGGCGAACATCGTGTATTCCGGCAAACCCTCGTCCTGCTCCACGGCGGTCGCAGGAGCACTATGATCCGTCGCGACCGCGAAGCCCGGGTCTAGATCGTCTACCACGATCTCGCCGTCCGGGAACGGTCGCCAATCGCTTGCCCGCGTGCCGTCGAAAGCCTCTGCCGGTGACTGCGTTTGGGCGTCGAAGCTAGGCGGCGGCAGGGCCAGGTAGCCTTGGTTCAACGACAAGTAGGGTTCGACCCAGCCAGCCTGCGGTGGGCCGGGCACGACCATGCCGACTTCCACGGATGCGTGGGCCTCGACCCGGATCGGCCGCGACCAGTGGTTTCGAATGCCGGTGGACGTCGTGCCGTCACGGACCATGTAGCGTACGCGCAGCAAGCCGCCGACTGGTTCGCCGTTGTGCACATGCACACGCGTCTGGTAGCGCGGCGCGCCTTCTCGGGTGTCGGTCAGCCGAATGATCGAGAGGGGCGATGCAACGAATCCCGGCAAAGATCTCTCCTGGATCCAATCGCCGAGCAACGGGCCGACCGGTGTCCCTACCGATGCCGCTACGGCGTTGAAGTCGGCAGCCGAGAAGGTCCGACCGGCGAAGCGCGTTCGCAACGCCGAGATCAACTCACCTTTGCCCCGGTCCATCTCCTCGATCAGCGCCCGCCCGATGGCCTGCCCCTTCAAGGCCAGGGCGTGGAACGCCATCTCCGCATCCTCGTTCGCGTTCAGGTCGGCCAGCGATGTCCGCCGCGCCCACCGCCAGGTGGACGCGCTGTCCCGGGCGTTCTTGCGGAGCGTGTAGCCGATTGCCATGGAACTGCCGTTGCGAGACAAGATCGCCAGAAGCTTTGGCACGTCGGCGAATCCCCCGGTCGTGACCAGGTGGGGAGTGAAGTAGCCGCCGGCACCGGTCACCAGGCGTGCAACCACATCCTGGCAGACGAACTCCAGCGCCGTCGCACCTTCGCCTTCGGCCCCGGTCTGTGCGAACAAGAGCTCCCGAGCCAAGTTGAGACGCAAGTCGCCGCCGCCGGTGTCGCCGCGGAAGAACCGCTCCAGAACGTTGACCTTGGGTTCGTCGGTGTAGCCCCTGGTTTCGCCGGAGTGCAGGGGCGCATCGAGGCGGGCGACGGGGAACCCGACCTCGCGTAGCAAAGCGACCCCCGGCAGAACTTCGAGAGAATCCATGCGCCATCCGCCGCCGAACGTACGCAGGCGACCGGGAACCTCCACCAGGCTCAGGCCTCTGTATGGATAGCCGAGTCCAAGTTGCTCGGCCCAGTCCAGGAACGACTTGACGCGGGTTTTCAGCGCATCGCCCGCGTCCGCGAACAGGCGAACGTTGTCGAGATGCCTCGGACGGACGAGCAACTCGAACTCGATCCCGTTGACGAGCATTGCGCGACGTTCGAATCGCGAGGCAAACAAGCCGACCTCGTCCACGACGGCCTGCGGGTGGAAACGAAACCGTCGAGCGGTTACCGCCTCCCGGCGACCGGGACCGGCTACGAGCCAGCCTTCCGGTACTTCGACATCGATGTCCAGAGAGAAGAAGTCTCGCGGACGGTGGTCGGGGTTCCCGTCGCCGAGGATCGAGCCGGGTGACGGCAACCATCGGACGCCCGGCATCAGGGCCACATAATCGTGCTGGAAGATCGACCCCACCGTGCCCAGAGTATTGATCCGGGCTTCCCGAACGGGTGCCGTGGCATTGTCGATCGCGCTGTCGAGGTATGCGAAGCGCGGGTCGGGAACGCCGTTCGCCCGGATGCCGATGCCGATGGTCCCGCCGGCCGCGAGCGGAACGGGCGGTTCGATGGTGAGGACGCCCATATCGTGCCGGAAGTTCGCCGACACGCCGTCCACGCTGATCATTTCGACCGCGAGGCCGGGGTTCAGGCTGAACACGAGGTGGTGCATCGCCTGATCTCGGGAATTCGCAAGGTCGAGTTCGACATCGATGGTCAGGCGGCGGCCCGGTTCGATGCGGACGACGCCGGAGACGGTCTCGAGATCCACCCGCGGGGCGTCACGGTGTGATTCGTGGGCGGCGACCCATGCGGCCTTCTGCTCCTGCCCGGCGAAGTTCTGGATGACCAGTTCCGCAATCAGCAGAACGCCGATGGCGAGGAACCCGATGCCGCCCAGGACGCGAGGGGTGGTCGCGCGGCCGTCGAGACGGGGATGGAGTTGGGCCGCCACGATGAGCAATCCGACGGCTAGCGCGAGCAGGGCGGCGCGCTGCAAGAGGTCCGCGCCGTTGGGAAGCACCGGGGCCGCATCGGATGGCAGGTGGGTCCCGGCAAGATTCGCAACGAAAGCATCGTGCAGGAACACCGGTACGTTCGTTGCGACCCAGAGATGCGTGCCGATCAGAGACACGGTGACGACCAGTACCGCGAGCCGGAACCGCAGGGCGGCGGCGAGCATCAGCGTCAACGCACACCAGAAGACCAGCGTCGGGAGCGCGTCCAGGAACAGGAACATCACCAGCGACATCGGTTCCATTCCATCGCCGATCGGCCATTGGAACACCGAAGCAACGACTCCCCAGCATTGGAGAACCAAGGCAAGGAAAACCGCCGTCAGCCAAACCACGCCCACGATGCCGACGAGGCGGCCGGCCACGAGAGCGAGGTTCGAGTGGGGACGGGTATCAAGAGCCTCGGCGATGCGTTCGTTGCGATCGCGAACGCGATGGTCGAATGCCAGGGCGACCGTCCCGGCGGCCAGGATCGCGAGGACGACCGTCCCGATGGTGTCGATCAGGAACCGGGGCGGGGTTACCAGGTGGGCAGAGGCCCAAAGGATCCGGTGGAACACCGCCTGGGCTGCATAGATTCCCAGTCCCGCAACGATGGCGGCGGCCACGAAAAACTGCGTCCGCACCAGCCGAACCGCCGTACGCATCTCTGCGATCGCGACGGCACCGAATGCATGGATGGCCATGCCGGAACACTACACCATGGTTGTGGGAAGGGGCATGTCCGCCCGGGTCAACGCGACCGGACGACGAACGACTCCGATTCCAGGCCAAGCAGGGTTCGCCCAGCATCCTCCATCAGGTGTGGCGCCACGGTGGCGTGCTGGCGGACGACCCGCACGTCCCGGCTTAACCGTTCCAAGGGGTCGCCGATCCGGTTGGCCGACGTCCCGGCGGCTTCGCAGAGGATGTCCACGGTTTCCACGGCGGCGCGGGCGGTATCGGACGCAACGATGTGGAACAGCGCTCTGTCCTTGGGGGACACCTCGTCGCCGCGAACGACGGTGTCCCAGCTTGCCTCGGTCAGTTCCATCAAGGCTGCCCGCGCCCCCGTGAGACGGGCTTCGGCCAGCGCGATGGCACGCTGCGCGAACGGCCTGTCGCGTACCGTCCTCGTCGTGAACCGCGGTTGCTTGGAGGTTGCGAGTTCAACGAATGCGTCGATAGCCGCCCTTGCTATGCCGATCGCCACGGCTGCCTTGTTGTAGGCCAGACGGTTGCCGAGTGGCAGGCGCAGTTGGGGCGTCGTCGCCTCGTTGCCGCCGATGGGAGCGATGATCCGGGAATCCGGAACGTAGACGTCATCGAGGCGAACGTCGTGGGAACCCGAGCCTCGAAGGCCGGCCACATGCCAAGTGTCGACGATCTCGAATTCCCCTTCCGGCACGACCGCGTAGCGATTGCCCTCGTCGAGCAGTTCATCCCCATCGTAGAGGCGCACCGTTGCGCCGAAGATCTGGGCGTTGTGGATGCCGCTCGCGAACTGCCACTGGCCGGACACGCGCCAACCGTCACCCTCCCGCTGCGCTGGATGAACGGCTGCCGTGGAACTCGCCATGATGGTCATCGGGTCGGCGATCAACTCGGGACAGCGACCCTTGAAACCGGGGCCGATCAGGGCGAACGTCTCGATGCCGATCATCAGGTTCCAGCCGGCGCTGCCGTCGGCCCGGGACGCGGCCTCGATGACGCCGATCTGGGTCATGGGATCGGCGTCGGCACCGTGGATGTCGCTGGTGCCGGCAAGGCGGTACAGACCGTGCCCGGCAAAGGCTTTGGCGACCGGTTGAGGCAGGTGTCGGATCCGTTCGGCTTCGTCGGCGTGACGGCGAATCAAGGGCGCAAGGCTCTCGGTTGCCTGGATGTGGTTTGGCGCGGTCACGCCAACGAGTGTAACCCGCTGTTTGGGGCGTCGGCGGGTAAGATGTGCTTATGAACGAGCCGGGTGGTAGCCAAGAGGAACCGGTTGCGGACCCGGAAACGACGTCCGCACCGATCGCCTGCCCCAACTGCGGTGCTCTGAAGCAGGGCAGGTTCTGCGCGGTTTGCGGCCAGAACGACCGCGATTACCTGAGGTCGTTGTTTCCGGTTCTCTACCAGGTCTTGGCGGAGACCTTCGAGGCCGACTCGAGGGTGTGGCGGACGCTGGGCGCGTTATTCTTCCGCCCCGGGTTCCTGTCGCTGGAGTTTTCGCGCAACCGTCGCGCCCACTATCTGTCGCCGTTTCGGCTGTACCTGTTCACGAGCCTGCTGTTCTTCCTGGTGTTGTCCTTGACCGTCGACGACCGTAAACAAGGCGATGGCCCGGGCCTGATCCAGGTCAAGGCGGGCGACTCGGAGGCGGACAAGGACGGCGCCATCGCGAATCTTGGTTTCGACCAGCTCGAGGCGAATTCCGAAGCCATCGAGACCTTGAAGCGCAGCTTGGGCGAAGAGCGAGCCGGCAAGATCGAGGAGATCCTGGCGCCGTCCGAGTCGACGTTTGCGCGGATGCTGCTCGTGAACAACGCGGAATGGCTCGCCGGCGGAGACGATGGCCTCGACGAACCACTTGGCTTGTTTGTCGTGGGTCAACTCGTGGACGTATTGCACGCGCCTGGGTCGGTGGTCCGCGATCGGTTTGTCGGCTACCTGCCGGTCGCCATGTTCTTCGTGCTGCCGCTGTATGCGCTGATGCTGAAGGTGTTATTCGTACGACGTCACCGGTTCTACGCCGAGCACTTGGTTTTCAGCATGCACATTCACACGATGGCGTTTGTGGTGTTTGGCGTTGGGCTGGTGACGCCGGAGAGTTGGCCGGCCGTGGACGGAATCCTTCTACTCGCGCTGACGGCTTACTACTTCATGGCGCTCAAGCGCTTCTACGCGACAGGCGTGTTCGTGGCCATCGTGAGTTTCGCGTTCCTGTCGTGGCTCTACTCGCTATTGCTCGCCGCCGTGATCGTGGGTGCGTTGGCGGCGGTGGTCGTGTTGTTCTGACGCTCCCGTCGGCGTTAGCCGACCTCGCTTCGGATCGCGTCGTGCGCTCGCCCGAGGACGTCGACCATCGCATCCACGCTGCGCGCCCCGGCCTGGAAGATCGCCGTGGCGTTCAGAGCTCCCCAACCGAATCCCATCGCCCTCACCTCGGCGGCACGGGCGCGGACACGGTCCAACTCCGCGTAGAAGCGCTTGCCCGCCTCGTCCCGCGGCGGCACGTCGAGCATCATCTGGTAGCCGATCTCGTCCGGGTCGCGTCCGGACTCTTCGGCATAGGAAGCGATCTTGGCCTTGCAGCGTACCGCGATGTCGGGATCGGTAATCGCGGTGGCCAGCCAGCCGTCGCCGTACTCGGCCCCGCGTCTCAATGCGCGGTCCGAATTGCCGCCGATCCAGATGGGCAACCGGCGACCCTGAGGCGGCTTCGGCTCCATCGCCATCGCGGTCGAGGTGTAGAACCGGCCTTGGTAGTCGACGTTCTCGTCGGCCCAGTAGGCGCGCATGAGTTCGATGGCCTCGTCCATGCGGCGGCCACGGGTGCGGAAGTCCTCTTCCAGGGCGTCGTATTCGGATTCCTGCCAACCGACGCCGATGCCGAGCCGTACGCGGCCTCCACTGAGCGTATCCAAGGTGCCTACCTGCGGACAGTCCGGACGGGCTGAGCTGGTGGCTGGCCCGGACGACGGTGCTCCGCAAGCGGCAGCGCGCCTTCGGCGACGGGCCGGCGCCGCGACGATGGCTTGCCGACCTGCCGACCGGACCATGCAGTTCCGGGAGACGCCCCTGCCCGCCTGACGCCGGGGCGCGGCTAGCCCCGTTGTCGCGGGGCGCCGAACCCTTCGGCCACCCCGCCCAGCCTGGGAAAAGGACGCTCGTGTCGTTGGCGGACGACGGGCCGACGATTCTGCTCGATGTTCCCTGAACAGCTGCCTTTCCGAAGGCGGCTCCACGAGCGTCCACTTCGCGCAGCACCCGACACGGCGGGCCAGCCTGGACAGCCGTTCCCTATTCCGAACTCCCGTGTCCGCCCGTGCCCCAGTGGCAGGAGGATAGCCAACGCGCATTTCCCATCTCCTGCGCGCCCGCCTGTG
>JAPPAV010000013.1 GCA_026705345.1 Gammaproteobacteria bacterium | reverse complement strand
CGATAGTCGACGCGGTTGATGCCGGGGATGTCGAGAGGCTCAAGCCGCTCATCGAGGCCAATCCGTCGCTGGTTCACGCCCGGGTCGCGAGCGACATCACCTGCGGCGACACTGTGCTGCATCGTGCCGATCCCCGGGCGACCAACGGGGCAAGGATGACGAAGGGCCACCTGGAGGTTGCCCAAGTGCTCATCGACAGCGGCGTCGACATCGACGCCATGGGCGGGTGCGGCGACTCCTGCTTCACGCCGCCCATCGACGCGTCGTCCTGGATCGGCAATCAGCGCATGGCCGCCTTGCTGCTAGAGAACGGCGCAGACCCCAATCGCGCCTATTGGACCATGGGGAAGCCCGTCCGGACGGCGGCGAACCACAAGGGCAAGGCCATCTTCAGGATGCTGCTGAAGGCCGGTGCCGACTACACCTTGTACGAAACCGTTGCGCTCGGATTCCTGAAGCTGACGCGGGAGCTGCTCACGGAGGACGCACAAGGGATCAACGAGACCGACGACGGCACCTTGCCGATCGTCCAGGCCGCGCAGGATGTGAAGATGACGCGGCTCCTGCTGCAATTCGGCGCCGACCCCAACGGGCAGGACTCCCGGGGCGTGACGGCGCTAATGGAAGCGTCGCAGGCAGGCGCCAAGGATGTCGTCGAGGCGCTGCTCGGGGACGGCGCCGAGCCGGACATCTTCTTCGCCATCGCCTCGCGGGATCGGGAGGCGGTCGATAGGATGCTCGCGGCCGACCCGGACTGCCACAAATCCGAGGCGGTGACCCCGGTGATCCTAGCGGCGACCTCCGGCGAGGCGGCGATCGTCGAGAGCCTCCTCAAGGCCGACGCGGACCCGAACGAGGCGCAACACAGATGGATGCAGGACTCGCCGCTAGTCACGGCCGTGTCGCATCGCCACGAACACCTGGTACCGCTCCTCTTGGAATACGGCGCGGACGTCAACCCGCCGAAGGCGTTCAAGTGGAACATCCCGTTGACCGCTGCGGTGCGCTGGGGGAACTACGCGGGCGTAGAGATGCTGCTCGCGGCCGGTGCCGATCCGAGCATCGTCAGCGACTCGGGAGGGATCGGCAATCCGCTCGGCTGGACCGCCTACGTCGGGGATCTCCGCTGCGCCAAGATGCTCGTCGACGCGGGCGCGGACAGGGCGGCACGAAGCCACGCGCTGATCGGGGCTGCACACCATGGGCGTTTGTCGATCATCGAGTTGCTCGGGATCCTCGACACGGACCTGCACCATGCGCACCCCGGCGGCAATGCGATGCATCGTGCGCGGGCGACAAAGCATCCCGAAGCCCTCGAACTCCTCGTCGAGTTAGACAAGATCCACCAACTGCCCAAGGGAAGGCGGGACGACATCCTTAGGCTCCGCGCGGAGTTCCTGAACGCGTTGATGAGCGACGACGGCGAGGCGCTCGATACGCTGATCGCCAGGCACCCCGCGTTGGTCGACCGCGACCTCGTTCGCAATGAACTGTTCCACCACGCCACGGGGAACCTCCAAGGCAAGCCGGACTTGAGACCCTTGCTTGCCGCGGTGGACGTGCTGGTGAAACACGGGGTGCCGTGGACGATTCACAGTGCGGTCGCCTGCGACCGCGTCGAGGAGATCGAACGACTGGCGAACCGGCCCGAGATGCTCCGGCAGGGTCTCCATACGGCGGCCAAGTTCAACAACGTGCAAGCGATGAAGTACCTGCTCGATGCAGGCGCCGATATCAACGCGAAAGAGGGTGGCTGGGGTACGGCATTGCACGAAGCCGCGCGGTACCGGGCACTGGAGGCGGCCGAGTGCCTGATCGAACGGGGTGCGAAGGTGAACGCAACGGACCAGCACGGGAACACGCCCCGAGCGTTTTGCCGTCCCGGGACCGAGCGGAGTGACGCCATATGCGATCTTCTGGATTCGCATGGCGCAACCGCGTAACGTCGATGGTCACCGATAGTCCAGAGGCGGTGGCCGACATGTATCGGGACTATGCCAACGCGGACGTGCAAGTACGCCGGTTCTACCGGCTGAACCACGAGCACCAGACACTTGAATTCGCCCGCGCGAAACGAGCGCACTACGGGGCCTTGAACACCACGCGGATGGGAATCTGGGAAGCCTGCGAAACGCTCAACAGCCTGGTCGACGAGAGCGATCCGGACACCGGTCTGTCCCAGATCGAACACTGTCTGCAGACCGCCGAGGGCATCCGCCGAGACGGTCATCCGGACTGGTTCGTCCTCGCCGGGCTGGCGCACGACCTCGGCAAGATCCTGTGCGCATTCGGCGAGCCGCAGTGGGCCGCTACCGGCGACACGTTCGTCGTAGGCTGTGCGTTCCGCGACGCCATCGTCTATCCCGAGTACTTCGCCGAGAACCCCGACGCTCGGGATTCCCGCTACAACACGCCGCTTGGAATCTACGAGCCCGGCTGCGGCCTCGACAAGGTCACCCTGTCCTGGGGACACGACGAATACATGTATCTCGTCGCCCGCGACTACCTGCCGGAGCCGGCGCTCGCAATGATCCGCTACCACAGCTTCTACCCGGGTCATTCCACGGATGCCTACCGCGAATTATTGGGGCCCGGCGACGAGGAACGGCTGGAATGGGTACGGCAGTTCAACCGGTACGATCTCTATACAAAGCACGACTCGCCGCCGGACGTCGCCGCGTTGCGTCCGTTCTACGAGGAGCTGATCAGTAGGTATTTCCCGGCGAAGATCGCTTGGTAGCCCGGGCAAGCCGGGACGGGACAAGCCCGTCCCCTACGCTCGCCAGCGATCAAGGATGACGGCCAGGATTATCACGGCACCCGTGATGACCCGTTTCGTCGGTTCCGTGATTCCGATTTGCGCTAGGCCAATCTGGAGCACCGACACGATCAATACGCCAACGAAAGCGCCGATGACCGATCCCCGCCCGCCCATGAGGCTGGTGCCGCCGATCACCGCCGCCGCGATCGCGGAAAGTTCGAGGCCAATGCCCGCGTTGGGGTCCGCGGAACCCAAGTAGGCGGCGTTCATCAGGCCGCCGAGTCCCGCGAGCAGACCCGATATGACCAATACCGTGCACCGGACTCGTCTCGGATCGATTCCGGAAACTTCGGCTGCGCTTTCGTTGCTGCCGACGGCGACGATCTGGCGTCCGAAAACCGTCGATCGGAGCACGAATTCGAATGCGACGACCAGCGTCAACGCCACCAGGATTGACGCCGAAACACCACTTCCTCCCCAGGGGATTGCGAACGCCTGGATTTTCGCGCCGATATAAACCGTCTGGGAATCGGTGACGAGATACGCGAGACCCCTCGCCACCTCCAGCATCCCCAAAGTGACGATGAAAATCGGCAAGCGCAGGTAGGCACCGAGGCCGCCATTGGCGAGGCCGGCCAGGGCGCCAGCCAAGATGCCGAGGCAGGCCGCCAGCGGAAGCGGCAGTCCGAACAATGAGATTCCCGCGCCGATTACGCCGGCGCTTAACGCAACGACGGACCCGACCGACAAGTCGATTCCGCCACTGATCAGCACGAGCGTCATGCCGATCGATACGACAGTGAGCGCCGGCAATTGGTTGAACAGTGTCGCGAGCGTCGTGAGAGAGAGGAAGCTGTCGGAGATCAGGCCAAAGAAAGCCACGATCGCCAGCAACGACACGAAAATGAGGTTTTCTTCGAGAACTCGAAATACGCGGCTACCGGACTGCGTCACGAACTGCCTCCGTTCGAGCGTCATTTATGTCACGGTGACGGATGTGTCTTCCCGGGCAAATTCACTGAAAGCCGCAGCGAGGATTCGCTGCTGGCTCCAATCGCTCCGGTGGAACTCGGCGACGAGCCTTCGCTTCGACAGGACGAGGATTCTGTCGCAGAGGCTCTGCAACTCCTCCAGTTCACTGGACACGGCGATGACCGTGATGCCGGAGTCGCGCAGGCGGACAAGCTCCTCGTGGATCGCGAGTTTCGCGGCAACATCGACGCCCCGGGTGGGTTCGTCGAGCAGCAACAGCCGAGACCCGCAGTGCAGCCATCGGGCCAACATCGACTTCTGCTGGTTCCCGCCGCTGAGTTCGCGCATTTTCTGGTGGACACCGTTGCTCCCCACCCGTAGTGCGCCGATCAGCTTCTCCACCGCGCCGGCTTCCTTCGAGCGAATCAACCTTCCGGTTCGATCCGAGATCCGCCCGAGTCCCGCGACGGTCACATTGAACGCAAGGGTTTGATCTCGAAAAACGCCGTCCCTGGATCGGTCTTCGGCGACCAAGCCGATCCCGTGCTTGATGGCCTGGCGGGGATTTCGCACTTCAACAGTCCGGCCGTCCTCGTGGATCTTGACGGACCCGGCAAGCCGCTTGTCCAGTCCGAACAACGCGCTCAAGAGTTCCGTTCGACCGGATCCGGCGAGCCCGGCGACTCCCAGTATCTCGCCGCGCCGGCAGTTGAAGCTGATGGGGTGTGGGAGCTTGGACGTTCGCAAACTTTCCACGGCGAGGTGTAGCGGGGCGGGTCTCTCGGCGGCACGCCCGGGCGCATCGAAATCGGCGTCCGCGCCCGCCATTTCAAGGATCAGCGCCTTCTCGGACAACGTGCCGCAGTCCTCGGTCAGTCTGACCCTGCCGTCGCGCAGCACCGACACCCGGTCGCAGACGCTGAGAACATCACCCAAGCGGTGGGAGATGTAGATCACCGACACGCCCTCCCTCGCCTTGTCACGCAGGATCCCATGCAGTCTGTCGGCTTGCGGAGCCGTCAAGGCGGAGGTCGGTTCGTCCAGTACCAAGAGCTTCGCGTCGGTTGCCATAGTCTTCGCGATCTCGACAAGCTGTTTCTCGGCAAGGCTCAACCTACCGACCCGGGTACGCGGCGTTGTTTGTTCGAGTCCGACCAGGCCAAGCAATGCCGCGGCTGTCTCGTGTGCGGACTTGCGCCTGATCCGTGCCAAGGACGAGGTCGACGTGTGCAGCAGGATGTTCTCGGCGATGGACAAATCGTCGACGAGGCTCAGTTCCTGGGCGCAAATGGCAATGCCGGCGCCAAGCGAGTCGGCCGTGTTGGTTGGCCGGTAGGGCTCGCCGTCGAGAAGCAGCGAACCGGCGTCCGCACTTTCGAGACCGACGATGATCCTGGCCAGCGTGGTCTTGCCGGCCCCGTTCTCGCCTACCAGTCCGTGAATGCAGCCGGGCGGAATCTCCAAGTCCACATCCCGCAGCACGGGAGCGGCGAACGACTTGCAGATTCCGTTGGTGACAATCCGCAAGTTCTCAAGCCGTCCATGCTGTCTCGGACAACGGCCAGTCACTGCGTCGTCGACTGTTCGTTCTGATCCTCGAGGTCAGCCTGCGAAATGACAACAAGGGGGGTCTCGCGGTCTACGAGTTCCGACTGGCCTTTGATCATATCGAGAGCCAACTCGATGCCGTTGACGGCGAACTGGTCACCGTACTGCTCCACGGTGGCCAGGATCCGACCGTCCTTGAGTAGTGGATGAACCGCGGAGATATTGTCGAAGCCAACGATCGCGACGTCGTGGTCCAGATCGGCGAAGGACACTGCCGACGCAGCGCCCAAGGCCATGTTGTCGTTGGCCGCGAGAATCAACTGCGTCTCCGGGTGACTAACGAGAATCGCGGCGGTCACCTCGGCCGCCTTGGTCTGGTCCCATGCCGCGCTTTGCTTCGTTACCAGGTTGGCGCCGCTGGCCGCGACCGCATCTTCGAACCCCATGCGCCGATCGATTGCGTTTTGGGCGGTGGTTACACCTTCCAGGATGACGACGTTCGCGCCGTCGGGGAGTTGCTCGAACGCGAACAGAGCGGCCTCCCTGGCACCCTTGCGATTGTTGGGCCCGATGAACGGAACCACCAGGTCGTACTCGCCCAGCACATCGGCATCGAGCCGGTTGTCGATATTTACGACGTGAACCCCGCCATCACGTGCGCGTGCAAGTGCTGGCACCAGCGCCTTCGAGTCCGCGGGAGCGATCACGATCGCATCGACGCCGACCCCGATCATCTGATCCACGAGCGCGACCTGTTGTGCCAAATCGCTCTCGTTCTTTATGCCGTTCACGATCAGTTCGTAGTCGGCTTGATGTTGCTCCTGATGATCTTCGGCGGCTGCGGCCATGGTCACGAAGAACTCGTTGGCCAGCGACTTCATGATGAGTGCGACCTTGGGTTTCGCGGCGTCGGCACCATCTTCGCCACCGTCTTCCGGTCTGCAGCCGACGACAGCAAGCAGGGACGTCGCTAGCGCGAGCAACCCAAAACGCCCAATAAAACGTCGCCGAAACATGCGCTTCATGTGATTCCCCTTTAGACGGTTATTCGGGTAGAGCAACCAGGGGTATCACCCACTGATCGTCACGGACCTCGCCCTTGATCTCGTCCACGACGACGCGATCGACGATTTCGACGCCAGCGGCAGCCATGTCCGGGAAGTTGTCGACGCCATCCGGCACCGGGAATCCCGTCCGGGTTCGATGAATGTGGTAGCGATCCGAAAACTCTTGGCCGAGTGCCGCTTCGACTCCCTGCTTGCCAATCATGAATCCCAGCAAGCCGCCCCAGGTTGCCGCCGGGTTATCGGAATCCCATCCGGCAAGC
Source organism: Gammaproteobacteria bacterium (assembly GCA_026705345.1). Taxonomy (GTDB): domain Bacteria; phylum Pseudomonadota; class Gammaproteobacteria; order Pseudomonadales; family Azotimanducaceae; genus VXYL01. Next base: position 19,700 of record JAPPAV010000013.1, on the reverse strand, counting down.
ACAGCGATCTTGACGGTTTCTAGGTAGTCGCCCTCGCCGAAGAACAGGCTGACCATGCTGGCGGCGAAATTGATCCCCGACGCGACGGGATTGCGCGGCGCCTTGTCGTAGCCGTCTTTCTGTTCCACCTGGTAACGCCTGTACACATCGTCCCGAGCCTCCTCCCAAGGCACGCCCGCTTCATAGCGGCTTTTGACGAAGTCGTACATCTTCGCGGTGGTTGACTCGTCGGGCAGGTAGGATCTCGCGTGCGCGGCCAACGCTTGGACCTGCGCCTTTCTTGGGGCGGCCGGATCCGCGGCGGCGGCCAGCGCGTGCATGATCACGTAGAACTCCGACGCGAGCGCCGCTTCGGCGCTGGCGGTCGTACGGATCGGCAGGTGCGCGATCTCTAGCGCGACATCCGGTCGACCCGGGGCATACAGGCCGAATATCTCGGTCGTGAGCTGCGCGTCGATCATCTCGTAGTGCTCGTTGTTGGCCGGATCGCTCGTCGCCGGCGGGACCATGCCCCCAAGCATCAAATCGTGCGCGCGCTGGTTGGAAACCCACAGGAAATTCTCTCCCCTGGGAGCGTTCTTCTCGTCATAGATGTGCGTAGTCCAGCCGTCGCGGATCTGCTCGCCGGTCAACCGCGTCGTGGCGTTGTTCGTGAGCAGATGCTGGTACATGTATTCGATGTCCGTGTCGTCATCGGCGCCCCAGATTTCATCGGGCCCTTGGCGAACCCAGTCAATGGTCTTTTCCCAGGTTCTGCCGCCCCAGCGTTTCGATTGAACCGTCGTTCCCCAATCCTCGCGCGTGTAGAAAACGCCTCGGTCGCCTTCGCCACCTATCTTGTCCATTTCCGTGAGGATGCCCGTCCAATTGGCGATGCATTGGCCTAGCCAGAAGCCGTGCAGCTTTTCAGAGTATTCCGACCGGGAAAGGGTCAACACGTCTGCCTGGGCCGTCATCGGCCCGCAGAGCGCCATGGTCGTCAGGGCAAAGAAGAGTCGTCGCATGTAGCCATTCCGTTGCGGGGATCGCCCGGCATTATGTCACGCCTCGGCGAGGCGCAATGCGCGGCCCACGGAGTCTTCGCCGACTTGGGTATGATCATGCGATGAAGGGTGGGGATACATTCGAAGAGCGGGCCGTTCGCTTTGCGCAACCGGCCGCCCACTACGCCATGGTCGTCGCACCCGATGGCCGCTTTCTCGGTGCCGACGAGGACGGCGCGACCCATGTCACCGAGACGATATCGGACGACTTGATGTGGCGTCGACGCGGCACGCGCCTCGAACACGAGAGGTCGTCGGTGGCATTGGAATGCGGGACAGCAGACCCAGGCCGTTTCACATTAACGCGTGATGGAACGCCGTTCGATGCGAATGGCCAACCCGCTTCCACCGGCGACCCGTTCGCCATTGTCCGCGGGCCCGAACAGTTGCCGTCGGCCTACCTAGCGCACCTCAAAGCCCACGGTTGGGCGTGCCTCGCGGCGATCCTGCCGCCGGACATCACCGACTCATTGCAGCGCATTGCCTGCACCGACGCCTACTCGGACCGGACGCCCGACCGTTCCCGACGGCAGATCAGTCAAGGCAGCGCGTTGGCCAAGACGGCCGTGGAACCGATCTCCGTGTGGCTGGCGCGGCAGTACATGCGAACCGACGACATCCGTCTGGCCCACGCGCCCGGCATCGGTGTGATGACGCCGGACGACGGCCAACGCACGGTGCAGGGCTGGCACTCCGACTATCCCTATCACTGGGGAATCAATGCCGGCGGCAAGGTGCCGACGGCAAGCGGCGAGACGGTGATGGGCGTACAGCGAATCACCTGCGTTTCCGAGTTCACCAAGTACCGGGGCGCGACGGCGTTCAAACTCGGCTCCCATGCCCTCGACCGGGGGCCGCCCGAGGATTGGGGCGTAGCCGCTACGGCATACCAACCCAACTACCGCGCCGAAAACGGCCTGCCCTACAACGGGCCCGACGCCGATGTGATCGAGGCGCCGGCCGGAAGCATGATCCTCTTCGACACCCGGACGTGGCACCGCGCCGGCGTCAATCGCAGCGATGAAAAACGCGCCGCAATCCTCACGGACTTAACGCCAGCGTACATCGTGCCCTATTCGGACACGACACCCGACTACCGCGCACTCGTCGAGAGCGAGGTCTACGACGAACTCAACGAACGCGAACGACGGGAGTGGGAGCGGTTGATGATCCATCGGTTCCTGGGGCCCGCCGGGCCGCGTTCGGTCATCGGGACCCACGAGGAACTGACACAACGCATCCCGCGCCGGGCCACGCGGCCAGATCCGTGAGCGCCGTCTGGGTGACGAGGAACGCCTCGTTCTCCACCCGCACCCGGTCCTGAATGCCGGTGAACTCGCACACCCAGCCACCACTGTCGATTTGGCTGGCGTTGGACTGCAGGTAGCCTCGCATGTGTTCGACCACGTTTCTCAAGTCTCCGGGTCTTGGAGGCCGCCGAAGCCAAGACACCAACTCCAAGGCGAGTTCGTCGAAGTAGTCCCGGCCGCGCAAGCCGCTGACGCGCCTCCCGAGTTCCCGGTAGGCCGTTTGGCTCCGGGCCATCACCGAATACTTGTGATGGCTCCAGAGTTCATGGGACGTGCGGGGCAAGGGGATTCGTCCGGATTGTTTGTCCCGGTACTTCTCCGCCAACAGGGCGAACTGCCGGCCGGGGCTGTCGACGAACGTATCGGGCCACTCGCCCGCCGCAGACCGGGTTCGCACCGGCGTTCGATCGCGGTAGCCACGAAACGCCATCTCCGCCGCCAACAGGCGGTGGCGCTGGCGAAGCGCCCAGCCCCGCCGTTTCCAGCGCTTCGTCTCGGGATGGTTGGAGTAGCCCTGCTTGCCGCGGCCCAGGACCGACACCAAGCCGTGCAACTCCCGATGCTCGCCAAGCAGGCTTTGGCGGTTCAGGTAGCCGGGGTGGATGTCCCAGACGCGCACGAACGATCAGGATCCGATAGTGGGCGGGACGGCTTAGCGCAGTTGGCTACTCCCAACGATCCCAGCGCATGGTTTCCTCAACGGGCATTCGCGTGAGGGGACCGAAATTGCCCATGGGATAGCCCACGGGAACTAGACAGAACGCCTCCATGTCATCCGGTAGACCTAGGATCTCGCGGGCTGCCGCGCGGTTCGCCAACCCAAGGGTGGTCGGTGCCGCGCCCAGCCCCAGGGCCCGTGCCGCCAACAGCAGGTTCTGCACGGCGGGCCAGATCGATCCGCCGCCCATGGCCTGACCCTGGCGTACGGGCTGACCGAATTGGTAGCAGGCGATCACGAGCGCGGGGATGTCCTGCATGTGCTCCGCCTGCCACAACACCGCAGCCAGCATTCGCTGTCGCTTGTCGGCGCTCTGGTGCGGCAGCGCGGCCGCGCGCCGGCCGCCGGGCGCGACGTAGGCCTCGACGGCGGTCTTGTTCAATGCCGCCAGCTTGCTGCGCTGCTGCGGATCGCGTACCACGATCCAGCGCGCTCCCTGGGCATTGGATCCGGTGGGTGCCTGGTTGGCGGCGTCGATGAGTTTGAGGAGGAGTTCTTCCGGGACGGGGTCGGGCTTCAGCCGGCGCATCGCCCGGCAGTTGTAAATCGTCTCGAAGACGCCCATTTCATCGGCCATGGCCGGTCCTCCCGCCTTACATCGAAGTCCCGGAACATACCACGCCGGCCTCAGCCGGCGCGTTTCACGAACCGATCGGCATTGACGATGAACGTGTTCCAGGGCTGGGTCGGTTTGGTGCGCTCCGCATCCTCGAACTCCCGGGCGAGTACCCAAACCGTGTGCAATACGCCGTCATGCAAACGACCAGTGAAGTTGGAGATCGAGTGCAGATTGTCGACGTCGTCCGCAAAGTCGACGGCGAAGGCCAGCAATTCGCCGTTGACGGTGCCGCGAACCGGGTAGCCGCGGTTCCGGACCGCGCGGCCTTTGGTGGATAGGAAGGTTCCCTCGAACGCGCCGTTCTCGACCGGACCGATTCTCAGCACGGAACCGTTCTGGTTCTCCCACTCGCCACTCAAGCCCATCGCCGGTCGATCCCGCGGTCAGTAGTCCCATCCGATATGGGGCTGCGGCAACCGGAGGGCACGGTCGAGATCAGCGAGAAGGCTCGGTTCCCCATTGAGGTCATCGGTACGCGCCAGGACGGAGGGGCTCCTTACGCCCAGCCAAACGCGGGTGAAGGCACCCACCGATGCGCGCAGGGTCGGCAACGACGCTTCCCTACCGCCGCGGGCAGAGGACTGCTCGCCCAAGGAGACCACGTAGTCCCCCGCGACGCCACGCCAGTTGCACCCCGCTTCGACGTGTTCGGCGATGGGATCGCTAAGCTCCAGGTTGAACGCGACGTCCTCGGTTTCGAGGTGGGTCTTGGCGAGGCACTTCGGAACATCGAGCATGCGGGCCTGCCACCATGCGTGGGTGCGGTGGGAACCCGCGTATTTCGAACCGTCACTCACGCGCCGGTTGCGGAACGGTGCCTCGAGGATGTCCTGGAACTGGATTTCCGCCGGCTCTTCCATGCCCACCACCGCCACCTGGTCGCCCAGCGAACGGATCAATGCAAGAAGCTCAAGCAGTTGCTCCGGCGTTCGATATGCGTACCACCAGATCAGGTACGGTCCGTGCTCGCCCTCGGTGCCGCCCCAGATGAAGTGGGATAGCGTGCCGCCATCGTAGTAGCCGAGCCCGATGGGATTGCGGGTGAACCCCAGTTCGCCGCGGATGATCTCGGGCGTGTGCAGCACACAACCCCCGTGGCCCCGCAGCCGCTCGTGCATGGCGTGGTGGACATCGCGCCAGTTGTCCTTGGTGAGACGCTTCGGCGGCCGGAATCGGCGATCGACCGTCAGGGTCGCCGGATCGAACTTCACGATGCGGGAGTAGGCGCCGCTGCCGAATCCCAGCCGGTTGTAGAAGCCCTGCTCGAACATGCCGAGCGTAGCGATCTCGCTGCCCGATTCCGCCCGTTGGGCAATGGCAGCGGCGGTGACCCGTTTGGCGGCCCCGAGCTTGCGGGCTACGCGACTGGTCGTGACGCCGGTGACGACGGCGAGATCGAGATCGGTGTCAAGGTGCCGCATGGCCCCGAGCGAGGTCGTCGCCGCGCACTCGGCCTCGCCGTCGAGGCAAAACACAACCCCCTCGTAGACTGCCCGCGCGAGCTCCTCGTGGGTCTTGGAGTCGTCTTCCGACTCGAGCCAGCCGACTTCGCGGTAGATGCGGTCCACCGCCTCGAAGTCGCGCTCGTGGTCGTAGTCCCTGACTTCGATGTCCATTACCGGGCCTTGGCCTCCCGCCGCCGCGCGTGCAGCACCGGCTCCGTATAGCCGTTCGGCAACTCGCGCCCCTTGAACACGAGATCGCACGCCGCCTGGAAGGCGATGCTCGAATCGAAGTCGGGGGCCATGTTCCGGTAGTCCGGATCGTCCGCGTTCTGGCGGTCGACGACCGCGGCCATGCGTTCCATGGTGGCACGGACCACGCCTTCTTCGACGATGCCGTGGTGCAGCCAGTTGGCGATGTGCTGGCTGGAGATCCGGCAGGTCGCACGGTCCTCCATCAGGCCCACGTCGTTGATGTCGGGAACCTTCGAGCAGCCGATACCCTGATCGATCCAGCGCACGACGTAGCCCAGGATGCCCTGCGCGTTGTTGTCGAGTTCGCGTTGGATGTCCGAAGGGGCGAGGTTCTCGCCGGCGAGCAGCGGAATGGTCAATATGTCGTCGACGCTTGCCCTCGCGCGGGTTGCCAACTCGTCCTGCCGGGCTCCGACATCGACGCGGTGATAGTGCAGCGCGTGAAGCGTCGCCGCCGTGGGCGACGGCACCCAGGCGCAGTCGGCGCCTGCCGTGGGATGGTTGGCCTTGGTCTCGAGCATCTCCAGCATTTCGTCGGGTTTCGGCCACATGCCCTTGCCGATCTGCGCGCGTCCCGGAAAGCCCGTGGCAAGTCCCGCGTCGACGTTGGCGTCCTCGTAGGCGAGGATCCAGGTCTCCTGTTTCATCGGCTCCTTCCGCACCATGGCGCCGGCTTTCATGCTGGTGTGTATCTCGTCGCCAGTGCGATCCAGGAATCCCGTGTTGATGAATACGATGCGCTCCCGAGCCGCGCGGATGCACTCGCGCAGGTTGAGACTGGTCCGGCGTTCCTCGTCCATGACGCCGACCTTCACCGTGTTGCGGGCAAGCCCGAGGACGTCCTCGACACGGTCGAACAGTTCGCAGGTGAACGCCGTCTCCTCGGGCCCGTGCATCTTGGGCTTGACGATGTAGACGCTGCCGGCGCGGCTGTTGCGTACCTTGCTTAAGTCCTTTAAGTCATGCACGGCGCAAAGACTCGTGACGACGGCGTCGAGGATGCCTTCGAAGATCTCGTTGCCGTCGGCATCGAGAATGGCGTCGTTGGTCATGAGGTGGCCGACATTGCGCACCAGGAGCAGGCTGCGCCCCGGCAGGGTCAGTTCGGCGCCGTTGGCATCCGTGTACGTTCGGTCGCCTAGTAGCGTGCGGTGGACGGTCTCGCCGCCCTTTTCGAACGTCTCCTCGAGCCCGCCGGTCATCAGGCCCAGCCAATTGCGATAGACGAGGGTCTTGTCCTCCGCATCCACGGCAGCCACGGAGTCTTCGCAGTCCTGGATGGTCGTAATGGCGGACTCGAGCACCACGTCCTTGACCCCGGCCAGGTGCGCGGCGCCGACATCGTGCGACCGGTCGATCTGGATCTCGACATGCAAGCCGTTGTGGCGCAGCAGCACGGCCGCGGGCTCGCCGGGTCCTTCTCCGACGAAGCCGACGAACTGTCCGGCATCCGCCAAGGTCGCGGTGCCGGCGTTCGTGTTGGCGCGCAGGGCGTAGCCACCGCCGTCGCCGACAATCTCGTAACCCGTGACCTCGGCATGGCTCGCGCCGACGAGGGGCACCACCGCATCGAGTTCCCGCGCGGCCCGCTCGATCACCAACTCGCCCCGCGCCGGGTTGTAGGCGGTCCCTTTCTCCCGCCCCGGGGATTCGGGAATGATGTCCGTGCCGTAGAACGCGTCGTAGAGGCTGCCCCAACGCGCGTTGGCGGCATTCAGCGCGAAACGGGCGTTCATGACCGGCACCACGAGCTGCGGCCCGGCGGTATTGGCGATCTCGGTATCGACGTTCGCCGTCGTGATATCGAAATCGTCGCCTTCGGGCACTAGGTAGCCGATCTTGGCAAGGAACGCCTTGTACGCCTCCGGGTCGTGGCGCTGGCCCCGCCGTTCGAGGTGCCAAGCGTCGATCTGCGCCTGGAGTTCGTCGCGCTTGGCGAGCAGGGCGCGGTTCTTGGGCGTCAGATCCCGAACGAGGGCGCTGAAACCGGACCAGAACGCCTCGCTGTCGATGCCCGTGCCGGGCAATGCCTCCGCGGAGATGAAGTCGTCCAATACGCTCGCCACCTTGAGTCCGTGACGGTCGACTCTGTCGGTCATGTTGCCTCCCTGTGCAGCCGGGGAATGGTAACTGCTTGGGGACGCAATTCCAGCGGGCCGAAGTTGCCTTTTCGGTTACGTTGCGGGGTTGCACGGTTCCGGCCTCCGCGCACCAAGACGCGGCAGTTCGGTTCGCCTCCCCTCACTAAAGACCTATGCATCACCTTCCATCACCCTCCCCTCGCGAAGGCTTGACCACACCGTCTATGCGACAATCGCATCCTCACGAATCTATACAGGCGGCGAATGTAGGCCATGGGCACCGAGGACTCCGAGACCAGCGTGCACGCGCCTTTCGGCACGGTCTTCCACGTGATGCCGGAGGAATTCTCACTGGAAGTCGTGCGCACCGCCCTGCAACACCGACCCCAAGCGAGTGCTGGCGCGCGCGACCGCCTGAACGGGCGGCTGCGACGGCTGAAGGTGCCGGGCTTCCGCGACAGCAGCCGCGCCAAACCTGCGCAGCTCGAACTCCCCGTGCTTGGTCGGATTCTCGATGACGACGACCGGCTGGCGGGCGCCGTGCTGCGCTGCTGGGAGGAAGCCAATGCGAGGTTGCGCGAGGCGGTCGCGGCGTATCTGGCCGACGAGTACATCGACGTGTGTACCGAGCGCCATTCCGATCGTTTCGCTGCCACCTGGCCGGAAGCGGAGTGGAAAACGCATCGCCGCAACGTGTTCGAAGCAAACGGCGACCTCTCGTTCGACGCGGTCGGCCTGATGCTGATTCTGCTGACCGGCAAGCACCCGGCACCGGATGGGGATGTGCCGCAGGTCGTGTCCCCGCGGTTCCAGCGCTGGCTGGACGAACTGGAATCGCTGCCGCCAACAGCGCAAGAGTGGAGCGACGCCGAGGAGTTCGGCGAGGCGGTGACCCGGCTCGCCCAGACCAAGTGTGCCGAACTGCTGATCCTCGTATTCGAGCGCCGCCAAGCGGCCGTCGACACGGTGGTCGAAGGCTATGCCGACGAACTCGCCTACCTGGGCATCGACTCTGCCCCCTGGAAGGAACCCCACGGTCGCGACCCCATGTCGGAAACGCAAGTTGCCGAGTCTCTCGCGAAGGTGCTTGCCGCCTACAGACCCGTACGACCTCAGGCGGCTTCGCGCGGCGAGGAGATCAAACGCGCCGTCGAGCGCACCCGCTGCGAGGAGGCCGTGTTGAAGTTCGCTGCCGACTGGAACGCGCTGCCCAAGAACGCGTTCGAGCCGGACGAGGAGGAAGACGAGGCCGAGCCGCCGGTTGATGCCGGTCGTCTGGCCAAGGAGCTTGCCGAGGCCCGAGCCGAACTCCTGCGCGTGACGATCGCCCATTCCGAATTGAGCGGTATGCACGAGGAGGTCAGCGAGGCCAACCGGGGACTGCGGCTGTCCCGGGAACAGCTCAACGGTGAGCTCGGGGAGTTGCGCGCGGAACTCGACCGCCGGCGGCAAGCCGAAGAACGCTGGCGTTTGGCCTACATCGACGCATGCAAGCTCGGGCAGGATGCACATGCGGAAGCCGCACCGGAGATCGCGACGGTCAAGGATGCGGTGGAACTCGCCGAGCACGCCTTCGCCGACGAACTCGTCGTTGCCTTGAACGGCAAGTCGGACCTCGGCATTCCGTTCGCCAAACCGGCGGAGGTGTTCGACGCGCTGGCCTGGCTCGCAACCTGCTACCGCCGGCCGGGCTCGCCGCCCATTGGCGAGTCCTGTCCCGGCTGGTTCCACAAGCCCGATCAGACCGCCGCCACCATGGGCCGTTTCCGGCAATGGTACAAGACCTCGTTTCGCGGACGGAACTTCGAGGTGTCGAATCACATCGGCAAGGGGGCGTCGTTCGACCCGAAGAGCACGATTCGAATCGGTTTCGCCTGGGACGACGAACTTGCACGGGTCGTCGTGGGTTTCGTCGGTCGTCATCAACGCACGAAATGACGACCTTCCACCGCAACCCCATTCTGAACTCCCCCTATGAAGTGCCCGCTCGGCACTGGGTTCTCGACGAGTCCCGACAGCCCACCGACAAGGTCGGCGCAGGTCGACGTGGCGTGTCCTTCGTTTCACGGACGGTCTCGGCGCGACCGATAGCGCTCGGTTCTGGGAACGTAACTTCGAACGTCTCTCGGCAGGTTTCGCCGACCGAGATGGCGAGGCGTTGGACGGGCGCCGAGCCTGGTTCATGGCATCGCGCACCGTTTCCGACACGCCACCGCCAAGCCTATGGCTGGGGACGGTGATCGCCCCATTTGTCCCGATCCGACGACGGAGAGGAGCTGGCGGCCTCATCGCCGAGGATCTGCTGAAGGCCGGACGCGCAGCTGCACTGAGCGCCTACCTGAGGCGAGTCGCCGATGGTGGATACGCTTGACGGAGATCAAATGGACACGCTGCATCGATCATTGGGAACGCCTGCCAGGGTGATGGATGAAACCCAAGAAGCACACCCACTTCCGTCCGGAACCGCCCAAGTCCGAGGACGCCCAAGCCGGCGAGTCGGTTGCTCCCCTGCGCTACCGGCTGGCGGCCATCCTGTACGACACCCTGATCATCCTGGCGATCTGGGTATTCACCATCGTCGCGCTGGTGACCCTGATCGGCGACGCAGTGCTGGGTGCTTGGGTCCAAACGCTGCTGTTCCTCGAGATGTATGCATTCCTCGCGTTCTTCTGGTGTTGGCGTGGTCAAACGCTGGGCATGCTCGCGTGGCACCTTAGGATTCGCTCGGATGGCCCTTTCACGCCGACACAGGCGCTGGGTCGTTTCGTGGGCGGCATGGCCAGCTTCGCAACGTTAGGCTTTGGATTCATCTGGATGTGGTTCGACCGTGACGGCATGACCTGGTCGGACCGGCTGTCGCACAGCATCGTCGTTCGAATACCGTAGCGCCCCATAGCCGGGTCGGCCGCGTCCGAAGGACGCGCCTTCGCCATTCGCTGTGCGCCGACTCCGCCTCCGGCCCAGCCACGCCGAAGGCACCCTGGCGCGGGCGACCGCGCGCCCTGGCGGGCGCGATAGGGTCGCCCCTACGACGCCACGCGGCGCACCAGCACGATCCCCACAATCCAGGTGACGGCGACCGGGACCGACATCGCGAGCCAGGGCGGGATGGAGAACACCACGCTCATCGGTCCGAACACGTCCACCAGGTACTTGAACGCCAGGCCCACGGCAATGCCCGCGCCGAGCCGGGCACCCAGGCCCGCCTCGCGCAGGGGTCCCGTCACGAACGCCAACGCCACCAGCACCAGGCCGAGGACGGCCAGCGGTTGCAGTGCCTTGCTCCAGAACGCCACTTGGTAGCGGGTCGGGTCGAGCCCTTCGCGAGCCATGTAGTCGATCTGGAAACGAAGGTCGGCGAACGAGAGCTTGCTGGGGTCGAACAGGGCTTTCGCACTCAGGAGTTCGGGGTTCGCGGTGATGCGCCAGGGCATCTCGGGGTAGTGGCGCACACTCGAGCCGTCGACGTCGAACCGCGTCTCAGCCACGTTCTCAAGCAACCAGTATCCACCACCCTCGATGTAACCCGCGCGTTCCGCCCGGCGGCTCCGGATCATCCGGCCGTCCTGGAGTTCGTATTGCCGGATTCCGATCAGTTCGCCGTTGTCGTCGAAGCCCCCGACGTTGGTGATCAATGCGCCGTCCCGGTACCAGGCCGAGGAGACGATCCGGCCGTCGCCGTCGCCCCGCTGCACGGTGAGCTTCAGTGAACCGGCGGCCGTTTCGCCCGCGGGCGCGACGAACTCGCCGAGTACCTGGTTTAGGCCGATCAGGATGACTACCGGAACGCTCGCGCTCGCGAACAGCCGGGCCATCGACGTTCCCGCACCGCGCAGCACGGTGAGTTCGCTACGACTCGCCAGCACGCCGAGTCCCACGAGAGTGCCGATGAATACGCCGTACGGCACGAGGTCGTAGAGTTGCCGCGGCGTGCTGAGCAGGACGTACTGCAAGGCATGGCTCTTGGTATAGCCGGGCGTGATATCGCGGAACTCGTCGAGCAGCGTGAACATGACCAGGAGCGTGAGCAGGCAGGCAACCACCACCGCGGCCGACTTCAACACCGTGACCGCGATGTAGCGGTCCATCTGTCCGCCGATCATCGCCGACCCGGCCAGAGGCGACCCGCGGGACGCGTCCCGGTGAGGGTCAACCACACGGCGACGGCGAGCATGACCGCGTGCACGAACCACAGGCCGAGAAGACGGGGCACGACACCTTCGGCAACGCCATCCTGGGCGAACACCAGGGCGAGATAGTAGGCGACGAAAAGCGCGACCCCGGGCACCGTTCGGGCGAACCGGCCGGCGCGCGGCTGCGGGCGGGCCAGACCGAACGCGGCGAGCGCGGCGATTACCGTCATCAGCGGCCAGGCAATCCGGCCGTGCAGCTCGGCCGCCTGCTTCGGATCCTCGATGTCGAGATTCCCGAATCGGAAACTGCGGACATCGACCAGCGGTATCGGGGCGTCCCGTTCCAAGCGTTGTCCCAACCTCTCGAACTCGACCACCCGGTAGCCCGCCTCTCCCGGGCGACCCTCGTAGCGCACACCGTTGTGCAACTCGAGGAACCGGCTTCCGGTGACGGGATGGCGGTGCTGGCGACCGCTCTCGGCCCAGATCGTGACGTCCACCGAACCTTGGCGTTCTGCGAGAAACACCCCTTCCAGGCGATTCGTCGCGCGGTCCACCGACTGGGCGTAGCTGACCCGGCGACCCCCATCGTGGGTGTGGAAAGCGCCCGGAACCAGGGCATCTAGTTCGCTGTCCACGAGTTGCTCGAGGGACAGTTCGGCGTAGAGCTTGCGCGCTTGGGGCGTGACCGCCAATGACATCGCGGCCACCAGGACGGCGACGGGCACCACGACCGCCAAGACCCAGCACACGAAACGGCTTGGGCTCGCGCCCGCGGTCGCCAACACGGCGTATTCGCGCTCTGCGTGCAGGCGTCCAAATGTCAGCAGCAAGGCGAGAAACAACGCGAAAGGCGCCGTCACCTGCACGAACTCGGGAATCCGCAGGGCGAGCAGCAACCACAGTGCCTCGGCCGTGAACCGTCCGTCCGCCGCGCCTTGCAGGAATCCGATGAAGCGGGCGCTCAAACCGATGATCAACAGCAGCGCGAACACGCCGATGAACACCAGAATGAGTTCGCGCGCCACGTAGCGGGCGGCGACATGTCGCGAAGGTGACCTCGACTGCGCGATTGCTACGACCACATGACTGTTCCGCTAGCGGTGGCGACACCGTACGACAATCCAAAGTCCGAATATGTCATCCGATGCGGTCTCATTCACCGGCGTTTCAACGCGTTCATTTGAGCTAAGATGCCGCGGGCGAACGGGGGGAGCCGATTATGCGGTATGCATCGAGAACGGGGAACGCAGCGTCGGTGGCGACGGACTGCCTCGTCGTACCTCGGAGGACGGCCCGGGAAACCGGCACGGCGATGGGTGTCGCCGAGCAGGTCGAGCTGGCGCTCAATGGCACGAAAGGCAGGGCGGGCGGCGTTGCCAGGGTGTTCCTCAAGGACCGCCCTTCGCGCTTGCTGATGGTCGGCGCCGACGACAAGGACGCCGACGACGCGACCAAGTTGGCGGACTTCCAACGCGATGCGAAGGCGGCCGCCAACGCGGTTGCGGGCCTCGACGTGGCCGACGCGACGCTATGCATCGACGACTTCGACGCCGGTAGTGCGGACGCCTACTGGAAGACGCGTACGATGCTCGCCGCGGTGTCGCACGCCGCGTACCGGTTCACCCCCTACAAATCCAGCAAGCCGAAAGCCGCCACGCTTCGGCGCCTCGGCGTGCTGTCCCGCCAGCGCGCCAAGACGCGCCGCGCCGTCGGCCACGCCCAGGCACTCGACGACGGTCTCGGCCTAGCCAAGGATCTGGGCAACCAGCCACCGAATGTCTGCCATCCGACGTTCCTCGCCCGCGCAGCGCGCGCGCTTTCGCGGGGCGCTGCAAACGTGACAACCACCGTGCTAGACGAGAAGAAGATGGCCGAACTCGGCATGGGAGCGTTCCTGTCCGTGACCCGGGGTAGTGCCACGCCCGGCAAGATGATCATCGTCAACTACAAGGGCGGCAATCGCGGCGACAACCCCGTGGTCCTCGTCGGCAAGGGGATCACCTTCGACACCGGAGGGATCAACATCAAGTCCTCGGCAGGCATGGACGAGATGAAATGGGATATGTGCGGTGCCGCCAGCGTTCTCGGCGCGATGAAGGCCGCGATTGCCGCGGAACTGCCGATCAACCTGATCGTCGTTGCCGCCGCGGCGGAGAACATGCCGGGAAGCAGGGCTTCCCGGCCAAGCGACATCGTCACGACGATGTCAGGCCAGACGGTCGAGATCATGAACACCGACGCCGAAGGCCGGCTTGTGCTTTGCGATGCGCTCACCTACGTGAAACGCTTCAAGCCCGCCGCCGTGGTCGACATCGCCACGTTGACCGGTGCGCAGGTCGTGGCATTGGGTACCCACGCCAGCGCCTTGTATGCAAACGACGACGCCCTCGCCGATGCCCTCGCGTCCGCCGGCGACGGGGCCGGCGACCGCATGTGGCGGATGCCGCTCTGGGACGACTACCAGGGTGCCCTAGACAGCGCGTTCGCGGACATGAAAAACGTCGGCGGTGGACGGGCCGCCGGTTCGATCGTCGCCGCCTGCTTCCTGTCCCGTTTCGCCAAGGATTTCCCGTGGGCCCATCTCGACATCGCCGGCAGTGCCTACGTCTCGGGCAAGGGCTCCACAGGTCGACCGCTGCCGGCACTCTTCGACTACTTGGTCAACGCGGCCTCCTAGCAATCTCACATGACGCGAATCGACTTCTACATCCTTCCGGACGTCGACGAGATCGCCCGGCGCAGGTTCACCTGCCGCCTCGCGCACAAGGCCGCGACGAGCGGCAAGCGCGTGCATATCCGCACGACGGACAGCGCCGTAGACGACCTCGACGGTCTGCTCTGGGAGTACCCCACGCAGCACTTCCTGCCCCATGCTCGGCTTGCCGATGCTGGGCTGGAACCGGTGACCATCGGCACGGAAGACGAAGAGCCGACCCACGACGAAGTCCTGATCAACCTCGGCGCCGGCATTCCGGGATTCTTCAATCGATTCGAACGGGTATCCGAAATCGTACTCGCCAACCAACGCGCGACGGGAAGAGAGCAATACCGGCGCTACCGGGAAGGCGGCTATCCCCTCTTCCACCACGAACTGGACAATTGGGAATAGCGTCCTTCCCGTGCGCGTCGAAAGCAGGTCGGAACAACGAACCGTCGGCGACGGGCTTGTCCCGTCCCGTTACATGGGCGTTGCGCGTATGCCTGATGCGGGCGACCGCAAGGGTCGCCCCTACGATGCTGGGCCTAGGACGTCAGTCAACAACGTGACCACCCACGATGGACATTAAGGGCAGCTTCGATCCGTCGGCGATCGAGGCCGGCCTCTACGAGGGGTGGGAACGCGACGGACACTTCGCGCCCCGCGGCAACGGGACTCCCTATTGCATCGTCATCCCGCCGCCGAATATCACCGACCGGCTGCACATCGGTCATGCCTTCCAGCACACGCTGATGGACGCGCTCATGCGCTACCATCGGATGAACGGCCGACGCGCGTTGTGGCAAACCGGCACCGACCATGCGCAGATCGCCACGCAAATGGTCGTCGAGCGTCAGCTGCTCGAGAAAGGCATCAAGCTCGAAGACATCGGGCGCCAAGCGTTCATCGACAAGGTCTGGGACTGGAAGCGGACCACCGGCGGCAACATTTCCCGGCAGATTCGCCGGATGGGCTCGTCGGTGGACTGGAGCCGCGAGCGTTTCACGATGGACGAGGGCTTCTCCAGGGCCGTGATCGAAGTATTCGTCCGACTCTGGGATGAAGGATTGATCTACCGGGGCAAGCGGCTGGTCAACTGGGATCCGGTCCTGAAGACCTCGATCTCCGACCTCGAAGTGGACAACAACGAGGAACGTGGCCAACTGTGGCACTTCCGCTACCCCTTGGCGGACGGCGCCACGACCGCCGGCGGGCTCGATCACGTGGTCGTCGCCACCACCCGTCCCGAGACCATGCTCGGGGACACGGCGGTGGCGGTGCATCCCGACGACGAACGCTATCGATCCCTTGTGGGCAAGGCGGTGACACTGCCGCTGGTGGGGCGGCGTATTCCGGTCATCGCGGACGACCACGTGGATCCCGAGTTCGGCTCGGGCTGCGTCAAGATCACGCCCGCCCACGATTTCGACGACCACGCCATCGGCACCCGGCACGGCCTCGAGATGGTCAACATCTTCGAAGCCGATGCCACGGTCAACGACAACGCGCCCCCAAGCTATCGCGGCCTCGACCGGTTCGAGGCTCGTCGGCGCGTCGTCGACGACATGCGATCAGCCGGGCTCCTAGCAGACGTCGAGGAACACACCTTGACCGTGCCCCGGGGCGACCGCTCGGAGGCGATCATCGAGCCTTGGCTCACGGATCAGTGGTTCGTCAAGATCAAGCCGCTCGCCGAGCCCGCCATCAAGGCGGTGGAAGACGGCGACGTGGAGTTCGTGCCCAAGCAATACGAGAACATGTACTTCTCGTGGATGCGCGAGATCGAGGACTGGTGCATCAGCCGCCAACAGTGGTGGGGTCACCGGATTCCCGCCTACTACGACGAGTCGGGCAACATCCACGTCGGCCGAACCGAAGCCGAAGCCCGGATCCGGGGCGGGCTTGCCGACCACGTGCCCCTCAAGCAGGACGGAGACGTTCTCGACACGTGGTTCTCCTCGGCGCTATGGACGTTCGGTACGCTCGGCTGGCCGGAGCGGACGCCGGAGCTCGCGACCTACCACCCCACCGATGTGCTCGTGACCGGCTACGACATCATTTTCTTCTGGGTCGCTCGGATGGTCATGATGACCCTGAAGTTCACCGGCGAAGTGCCGTTTAGGAAGGTCCACATTCACGGCATGGTGCGGGATGCCGAGGGGGCCAAGATGTCCAAGACCCGGGGAAACGGCCTTGACCCGATGGACATCATCGACGGCATCACGACCGATGGCCTCGTCGCAAAACGTACGGCCAACATGCCCCAGCCGCGAATGGCCGAGACGATCGAAGCACGCACCCGGCGGGAATATCCGAACGGTATTCCGGCCTACGGGACCGATGCGCTACGCTTTGCGTTCTGTGCGATGGCGTCCCAGGGCCGGGATCTCGCCTTCGATCTCAAACGCATCGAGGGCTACCGGAACTTCTGCAACAAGCTCTGGAACGCAACACGGTTCGTACTCGGACACATCGAGGATCCGGGCGAACTCGACGGAGCAGTCCGGGAGGCTCCCGCGGACCGATGGATTCGCTCCAGGTCGCGACACCTCGTCGACACGGCCCACCGATCCATCGCGAACTACCGATTCGACCTATACGCCAACGCCGTCTACGAATTCGCTTGGCACGAGTACTGCGACTGGTATGTCGAGTTGACCAAGCCGGTCCTCTTCGAGGCTGCCAACCATCCGGAGCAGGCGCGGGCCGCCAAGAAGACGTTGCTCGACGTGCTCGAACTCCTGTTGCGGGCGGCGCATCCCATCGTGCCGTTCATTACCGAGACGCTCTGGCTGCGCATCGCGCCGTTCCTGGGCTCGACGGGCCACACGATCATGCATCAGTCGTTTCCACGGGCCGACGAACAACCGATGGATGGCGACGCCGAATCCAGCATCGAGTGGCTGAAGGCGGTGGTCACCGCCATTCGCAACGTGCGAGGCGAGTTGAACGTCTCGCCCGGCAGAACGGTCGATCTGCTGCTGCAGGGCGGCGGAGCGGAAGACCGCCACCGGTTCGGCGAATGCGAGTCGTTGCTGGGCCGGTTGGCCCGAGTCGAGGCCGTGCGCTGGCTAGACGACGACGCCGAGCCGCCGCCGGTCGCCGTCCAGGTCATCGGTGGCAGGAACGTCGGCGAGACCACGAATTCGGCTTTGAAGGTGATGGTGCCCATGGCCGACCTGATCGATGTCGGTGCAGAGCGCGCACGTCTCGCCAAGGCGATCGACGCGGGGGAAAGGGACTTGAGACGCGTCGAGGCAAAGCTCGCCAACGACAACTTCGTCGCCAAGGCGCCGCCGGCGGTGGTCGCCAAGGAGCGGAACAAACACGACCGCTTGCGGCGCGAACTCGGTGCGCTGAAGGACCAACTGTCACGCCTGGACGGGCAATGACGCGACCAAGCACTTGCTTCCTGCAGAGGTAGTGGAATGAACGACGAACTGAGAATCTTCGCGGGACGATCCAACCCGGGCCTCACCGACGAAATCTGCCAGTGCCTCGGTATCGAGCGCAGCAGCCTCACCATTTCGCGGTTCTCCAACGACAACCTGTCGGTCCAGATCGACGAGAACGTGCGCGAGCGCGATACGTTCGTAGTCCAGGCCTTCACCGAACCGGCCAGCGACCGGATACTCGAACTGCTGATCACCTTGGATGCCCTGCGCAGCGCGTCGGCCCGGCGCATCACCGCCGTGATTCCCTACTTCTCCTATGCCCGCTCCGACAAGAAGGACGCACCGCGCATCTCCATCGCCGGGCGCCTGATCGCCGACCTGCTGAGGACGGCAGGTGCCCACCGCGTGCTGACCATGGATCTGCACGCCGAGCAGGTGCATGGATTCTTCAACATCCCGGTCGATCACCTGACCGCGATACCCATCGCTGCCGCCCACGTTCGCGAGTCCTGCGACATGGACAACGCGGTGATCGTGGCCACCGATGCCGGCGGCGCCAAGCGGGCGGGCAAGTTCGCGACACGCTTGGATCTGCCACTCGCCATCATCGACAAGCGGCGAGTGAGCGACACGGAGGTCCGCCAGGGCCATGTGGTAGGCGATGTCGTCGACAAGGACGCGATCGTGTTCGAGGACGAAATCTCCACCGGCGGCACCCTCGTGGAGACGGCACGCACGCTGGAGACCGCCGGCGTCCGACGGGTATTGGCGGCCGCCACGCACGGCGTTTTGGTCGGCAACGCCATCGACAATCTGCGCGACTCGCCCATCGAGGCCCTGACCGTCACCAATACGGTCGACGTCGCCCCCGAGAAGAGACTCGACAAGATGACCGTGCTGTCGGTGGCACCGCTGATGGCCGAGGCCATCCGGCGGATTCACACCGGGGAAAGCGTCGGCGCGTTGTTCGCCTAGCCCCCAGGCCGTGGCGACCAGAACGGTTCGCACCCGTTAGGCACGACGGCCGTCGCGGCGAGCGCCAGAGAAGGAACGGCGAGCAGGTTTGCCCGGTCGTACAGGAGCGGCCAAGCCGGGCGCTGCCAAGGCGGCACGTGCGCTTCCTGGAACAACGCCTTGACCGTCTTGGTGCACTCCCGACCCAGGGGCCGAATGCGTTCGCCGCCCCGACGTCGACGAACCGAGAGCGACCGCCCCACGCGCAATCCCGGCTCCGCCGGCTGCCAGCGCAGCATCCCATCGGCCATCGCGATGTCATCGCCCGCCACCACAGTGTCCGGATTCGGAGCGGACTCGTCGCGCTGGGCGACGATGTGCCATGCGTCGCCGTGACGACACGCCCACGTCCCGGGGGCAACTCGGACACGCGGATTGCGATCCTCGGCGGCACCGCTTTGACGCGCGATCTCGGCAAGGGCTTTCGCGGGCGTTGGCAGCCCCGCCGCGACGAGCCAGGCCTCGATGCGCCGGCCAATGGCTTCGTCAACCGATAGCGGTCGCAGGCACTCGACCGCAGCGCGGCGCGGTGCCGACAGTCGATCCAGAGCCCCGGGATGGCGTTCTTCGAGTCGCCGCAAAACGCGGTGTCGAATGGCGTTGCGATCGAATCCGAGATCGGCGTTGGCGGGATCCTCGATCCAGCGAAGGTTGTGCCGATGCGCGTAGTCGAGGATTTGCTCTCGCTTCACGCCCATCAGCGGTCGAACCAGCCGCCCCGCACCTAGACGGCGTTCGGTGGGCATGCCACCCGGTTCGCGCCCAGTGAGCAGTTGCCATACGCGGGTTTCCGCCTGGTCGCCGGCGTGATGACCGAGCGCAAGTAGGTCACCCGGGCCAAGCACTTCGCAAAAGGCCGCATAACGCGCCGTACGCGCAGCCTGTTCCCGGTTGTCGTACGAATCGACGATCACGGAACGCGAGTCGAACACCACCCCGAATTCCCGCGCCATCGCCGCACAGTGCCGGGCCCACTCCGATGCTGCAGG